>NZ_JBDGJQ010000004.1:303863-595983 GCF_057656815.1 Variovorax sp. Soil_C_39 | reverse complement strand
CCGGCCGCCACGGTGGTGCCGCCGGTGTAGCTGTTGGCGCCCGTGAGCGTGAGCGTGCCGCTGCCCACCTTGACGATCGAGCCGCCGGTGCCCGTGCCGGGCTGCGGGAAGAGGCTGCCCGTGTCGGAGATGGCGCCCGAGATCGCGTCGTTGGCATTCAAGCCGCCCAGCGCCAACTGCGTGGCGCCAAGCACCACCGCGCCGTCGCCCGCGAGCGAGCCGATCGAAAGGCCTGCCGGCGCCGTGATGCCCGACACGTCGACCTTGCCGCTACTCGCGTTGGTGATCGTCGCCGTGCCCGCGGACCCATTGCCCGCGAAGTACACCACGCCGCCGGCCTGGTTGTGGACCTTGGCCGTGCCTGCGGAGGCATCGAACGCGAAGCCCAGGAGGCTGTTGGCACCGACCGTTATGGCCGCGTTGCCTGCGCTGGCCGTGTCGGTGAAGACGACCGTCCCGCCCTGGTTGTCGATGGTCGCGCTGCCCGCGGTGCTGGCATCGCCGAACACCACGCCATTGAGGGTGCCGCCGAAGAAACCCTGGCCATGGAGGTCGATGCGGGCCGCGCCGGCCGAGGCCGTCTGCGCGAACCCGAGCGTGTTCGCGCTGTCGGCGCTGCCTGCACGCCCCACGGTGAAGTGGGTGCTGCCGGCGTTCGCCGAACCCGTGATCGCCACCTGCGTGCCATCGGTTTCCTGCCGCACGTCGCCGCTGCCGAAGGCGCCGTCCGCGTTGGCGATGATCGAGCCTCCGTCCCGCAGCAGCGTGCCACCGTCGTAGGTGTTCGCGGCATTCAGCACCAGCGCACCACCCACCCCGCCCGCGCCCCTGACCGTGAGGCCGCCGACACCGCCGATGGACCCGTTCGCGTCGAAACTGCCGCTCGCCATCTCGAAGGTCCCGCCGCCCGCGCCCAGCGTGATGGCGCGCGTGGAGGCCACCGTGCTGACCCCGGTGGCCACGCGCAGCGTGCCCCCGTCGAACGCCAGCCCGGTGCCGGCCACGCCCAGGTTGTGGTCCGCCGAGATCTGCAGGATGCCGCCCTTGACCGTGGTGCCCCCCGCGTAGGTGTTCGCGCCGCCCAGCACCAGCGTGCCGCCGTCTTCCTTCACGAGGCCGCCCGCGCCGCCGATCGCCGCGCCAATGCTCGCGGTCATGCCCGCGCTGGCCGCCGAGCCGTCGCCTACGCGAACCACGCCCAACGGTGCGCTGATCGTCAACGCATCGCCGTCGATGCTGTAGCCGTCGACCGCGAACTGCGCGCCGCCGATGCGCACCGCGCCATCGGTGCCCTTGTTGTCCACCGTGACGGCGCCGCCCGTGCCGCCGAAGATCGCGAAGCCGTCCTGGACCCAGCCTGCGTTCACCACCCCGTTCACGTCGGTCCAGTTGTCGCCGGGGCTGCCCGCGCGCCAGGTGCCCGCGCCGCCGGCGATCTTGCCGTCATTGAAGTTGGCAGGGTTGGCGCCGTCCCACATGTTGAGCGCGAGGCCGCCGGTGTTGACCAGGTTGATCTGGTTCGCGACGCTGGTCTGCAGCGCGAGGTAGCCCGGCGGCGTGGGCGCGCTGCCGATGGTCATCGCATTGGCGGTGAGTGCACCGGTGTAGTTGATGAGCCGGTAAAGGCCCGCGCCGAAATTGCCGCCGGCCGACTGGCTCACGTTGAGCGTGCCGCCGAGCGCGAGGTCGCCGTTGACGTTCAGCAGGTCGTTGAAAGCGCCGCCGACCACACCGGCCTGGCCGAGTTCCATGTCGAGCGACGAGCCCGCCGCGAGCGTCAGCGCTCCGGTGTTCATCGTGCCCACGCTCGCGCCCACCGACAGGCGTCCGCCCGCATTCACCACCACCGGGCCGGCCATGGCGCCGCTGCCGGCCAGGGTGGCACCCTTGCCCACGGTGACGGCGCCCAGGCCGGTGGCGCTGCCCGACGCATTGGCGATGCGCAGCGTGCCTTGCGCCACGAGCGTGCCGCCCGCGTAGGTGTTGGCGCCGCCCAGCACCAGTTCGCTCCCGCCGACCTTCACGATGGCGCCGTCGCCCGACACCGTGCCGCCGATCGACATCGCCGGGCCGGTGACCGTGAGCGTGCGGCCCGCGTCGATCGAGAAGGCATTGGCCAGCGCACGGGGTGCGTTGCCCGACAGGGCCACGTTGCCTTCGATGGACACCGTGCCGGCGCCCAGCGCGGTGTCGCTGCCGACCAGCACCGAGTTGGCCCCCAGGCGCGTGCCGCCGCCGTAGCTGTTGTTGCCCAGCAGTGACACCGCGCCGCCGACTGCGCGCAGGTCCAGCGCGCCCGCGCCGGACACCAGGCCGTTGAAGGTGACGCTGCCGGGCGCCTGCACCGCCAGCGTGCCGCCGCCCGCGAACAGGTCCACCGCGTTCAGCGACAACGCGGGAGCCGCGCTGGTGAGCGTGACCGGTCCGCCGATGCCCAGCGCCGCGCCGCCCAGCGCCGCTGCGCCCGTCAGTTGCAGCGTGCCCCCATAGGCCGTGATGCCGCCCGTGAAACCGCTGTTGTTGCCGCTCAGCGCCAGCAGGCCCGTGCCGAACTTGATCAGCGTGCCCGAGCCGCTGATGTCGCTGGCGACGTTGGAATCGAGGTTGTCGTTGAGGCGCAGTGCGGAGCCGGCGCCCAGCGACACCGTGCTGCCCGCCGCGCCCTGGAGGTTGCCGATGAGCGGCGTGGCGCCCGTCACCGTGTAGAGCTGCGAGCCTGCGGCCAGGCTCACCGCGGCATTGCCGCCGAACGTACCGCCGGCGCCGAAGCCCAGCGCACCTGCCTCGATCGAAGCGGTCCGGGGCCCGATCGACCGGTCGATCAACCAGTCGCCGCTGTCGACCTTGATCAGGTCGCCGCCGAAGTCGGTGATCCCCGACGCGGCCTGTGAATAGACCTGGGTGCCCGCGCCCGCCAACGTCAGCGTCGACCCCGCCATGGCGCCGATGCTGAGGTTGCCGACGATCCGGCTGCCGGTACGAAGCGTGACGCGCTGCACAAGACCGTGGTCGAGGGCGATGTGGCCTCGCAGCAGACCCCCGTTGTCGATCGTGAGCGACGTGGCTTGGCCGTAGATGCTGTATTGGCCCTCGATGGTGGAGCCGAAGGTATTGGTGATGTTTGCACTGCCGCCTCCGAAGCCGAGCCCGAGGTAGTTGCCCGTGCTGGTGATGCGGCTGTTGCCGGCATTCACGATCGTGCCGCCGCCGTACAGCAGGGCGCCGGCCAGGCCTTCGATCACGCCGCCGTTCGAGTTGGTCAGCGTGACCGGTCCACCGGTGACCTGGATCGCGCGATCGCTGGCAACGATCGAGCCGCCGTTGTTGTTGATTACCGCATTGCCTCCGGCCACCACGCCCGACGTACCGGTGACCGTGCCGGTGTTGTTGACCGTGACGTTGCCGCCGACGTAGACACCCCATGTGCCGTCGTTGAAGGTGCCGATGGTGCCGCTGTTGTTGATGATCCCGCCGTCGGCCACGCCCCGCCAGCCGGGGTTGGAACCGGTGCAATCGAGCGTGGAGCCGGTCAACGTGCATGCGGCCCAGGCGGGTGCCGTCATGGCGAAGCCCGCGGCCGCGAGCAACGGTCCGGCCATGCCCACTGCACGGCCGACGCGCGAGCGGGTGCTACTGCTGCTACGTTTTCCGCGCACGCGCGCGAGTTCCGAAGCTGCAACCCAAGCGCCGAGTGCGGCGTTCCAGACGGTGGTGAAAGCGATGTTCATTCACACGAGGCGCAACATGTGTGCCGAACCTGCGCAGGTGCACTGGCCGCGGAGGGCGCGCGCAAAAGACGTTATCTCCGCCGAACATCGTGGAAGATTGGCCAGACCGGGCCGGCCGTCTACCAGCCTGGCGTTGCGTGTTACGTAACGCCGACGGGTACCGTGACGTAACGCCGCGGCCCTCAGCCGCGCTTGTGTCCCGCCCGGTAGGCGGCGATGCGGTCGCGCAGGCCGGGCCGTGCGGCCGAGCGCACAAGGCGCACCAGGTCCTCGGCATCGCCAGCGTCGCCGCGCGGGCGGCGGGCGACGTCGATCGCCTCTTGGACGCCGCGCTGGGTGGGCGCGTCGAGCCGGCGTGAGCGGGCCGCCAGCTGCGCCAGCGCTTCGTCGAGCGCTTCGGGCGCCAGCCGGCGCGTGACCAGGCCGGCTTCGAACGCGGCGCCGTCGTCGATCGACATGCCGCCCTCGACCCAGGCGCGGGTGCAGGTAGCGCCCACGGTATCGGCAAGCCGTGCCGTGCCCAGCACAAGCCCGAAGGCTGCGCCCGGGAAGGCGAAACTGGTGTCGCCGACGGCCCAACGCTCGGCGCAGGCGCAGAAGATGTCGGCACCCGCGCCGATCGTGCGGCCGTGGGCGACCGCGAGCGTGGTGAACGGTGCCGCATGCAGGGCCTGCAGCAGGAGCTCCACGCGGGTGAAGCGGGCCAGCAGGCTGTCGTCCGTTTCGGCGTCGAGCCCGGAGAGATCGAAGCCGGTGCAGAAATGCCGCCCTTCGCCCGACAGCACGAAGAGGCGCACATTCGCCTCGCGCGCCACGTCGACGGCCTGCGTCAGTTCGGCCACGAGTTCGGCCGACAGCGCGTTGCCCTTGCCCGCACGCGCCATCACCACGTGCATCACGTCCTCGCGCTGATCGATGCGCAGCTGTCGCGGGGCGCTCGTCATGACTGCTCCCGTGCCCAGAGGTTGGGCGTCAACGCATTCGAGTAGCCGGACACGAAGTTCTTGCGCTCGCCCGCTTCCGGCACGAACACATGCCGCTCGATGCGCCCGATGTTGCCGCCGTACAGGTGGATGCTGATGGACACGCGGTCGGCGAATGCGTTGCGCACCACATGGATGTCGCCGAGGTCGGGCGAGACGATGTCGAGCTCGCCCGGGCGCAGCGTGACCTCGTCGCCCTGCGCGACCAGCCGGCCCTCGGCACCTGGCGCGTAGCGCTGGCCGCACTCCGCGCCGCGCAGCATGCCGATGATTCCCCACACGGTGTGGTCGTGCACCGGCGTCTTCTGACCCGGCCCCCAGACGAAGCTCACGAGCGAGAAGCGGTCGAGCGGATCGCCATACAGCAGGTGCTGCTGGTAGTACTGCGGATGGCTTGCCGTCATTGGCTCGGGCAGCCAGTCGTCCTCGGCGACGAGCGCACGCATCAACGGTGCCGCGCGTTCCAGCATCTGTGCCTCGCTGCGCGGACCTTCGTTGACGAGCCGCGTCATCGCGGCGACGAATTCGAGGAGCCGGGCGGCCATCAGGCGTCTCCCTGCGCAAAGCGCTGGCGGATCTCGGCTGTGTGCTCGCCGAGCGCGGGCGGCGTTCGCCGGATCGGAAAGCCCTTGCCGTTGAAGCGTATCGGCGAGGCGAAGGTTTGCGTCTGGCGGCCATTGGGGAGCGTCAGCGGCTGCACCCATTCCATGTGTGCGGTCTGCGGATCGGCCAACGCGGCGGCGTAGTCGTTGATGCGCGCGTGCGGCACGCCCGCGGCATGGAACGCATCGATCCAGTGGGCCACCGGCCGCTGCGTGAACACGGCCTCCAGGATGTCCTTGAGCGTGCCCTGGTTGCGCGCCCGGTCGGTGGTGCTGACGAAGCGCGGGTCGGACGCCAGTTCGGGCATGCCGACCACGCGGCAGACCTCGAGCCAGAGCTTGTGGTTGCCGGCCGCGATCGCAAAAAAGCCGTCGTCCGCCTGGAACGCCTGGTATGGCGCGTTGCGCGGATGCGCCGAGCCCAGCTTCACCGGACTGCGGCCATTGCCGAAGTACTCGCTGGTCTGCAGCGCCGCAATGCCCAGCGTGCAGCCGAACATTGGCACGTCGATGTGCGCGCCCTGCCCGCCTGCGCGCACGTTCGCCAGGGCTGCGGCAATGGCGAAGGCGGCATACAGGCCGGAGGCGAAGTCCGAAAGCGGCACGCCGCACTTGACCGGGGCACCGTCGGGCTCGCCGGTAACGCTCATCACGCCGGCCGCGGCCTGAACCGTGAGGTCGAAGCCACCCTCCCCCGAGCGCGGGCCGCTCTGGCCGTAGGCGGAGATCGAGCAGTACAGCAGCTGCGGCCGGCTCTCCGCGAAGCTCGCATAGCCCAGGCCCAGCCGGTCCATCACGCCGGGCCGGTTGTTCTCGACCAGCACGTCGGCCTCGAGCACGAGCTTGCGCGCCAGCGCCAGGTCGGCCGGTGTCTTCAGGTCGAGCGCCACCGAACGCTTGTTGCGGTTGAGCGCCGCGAAATTCTCGCTGTAGCCCTCGTTCAGCGGCGGCCACTGGCGCAGGCCGTCGCCCGCGGGCGGCTCGACCTTGACGACGTCCGCGCCCATGTCGGACAGCAGCATGGTCGAGAACGGGCCCGAGGCGGTGGAACAGAACTCGACGACGCGAACGCCGGACAAGGGCAATGGGGATGGCACGGGGAAAGTCATGGAATGGGCGACGCCGGGTCAGGGAAAGGTGCCGTTTTACCGCACCGCCCCGTGGCGCGTCAGCCCTGCTGCCAGAACCCGCGGTGCGGCGCCGCAGCCTCGTCTTCCAGCAGCGGCCCCAGCACCTCGACGCGGCGCTGGCCGCGTGCGAAGACTTCGCGGCAGGGCAGCGAGAAGGTCGGGTTCTCCGGATGATCGCCGGTGAGCCCGAGCAGCGTGTGCTCCGACAGCGCATAGACCACACGGCCGATGCCGGTCCAGTAGACCGCGCCCGCGCACATGCAGCAGGGTTCGGCGCTGGTGTAGAGGGTGCAGCGCAGCAGCTGCTCGGGCGTGAGCTTCCGTGCGGCCCGCGCCGCCGCCACCAGTTCGGCATGTTGGGTCGGATCGCCTTCGGGCGGCATCGAGTTGTTGCCCGCCTCGGCGACGACGTTGCCGTTTTCGTCGGCGACCAGCGCCGCGAAGGGATGCCGGCCCTGCGCTTTCGATTCTTCCGACAGGGCGATGGCCTGGCGCAGCAGTTCGAGTTCGCGCGGCTGAAGGATGGATGGGGCGGGCGTGGTCATGGTGTCGGTGTATGCAAGGGAGAAGTGGATGCGGAAGTGGATGATGCCGCGTGTGCGTCGCGGCCGCGGTTCAAGAGCAGGTTGAGCAGCACGGCCGTGATCGCGCAAAGGAAGATGCCGCTCTCGAGCACCAGCCTTGCGGGCCCGCTGGCCTGCGCGAAGAGCGCCGGAAAGGACATCGGCAGCACGCCGATGCTGACCGACACCGCAACCACGATCGCGTTGCGTGTTCCCTCGAAGCGCACGCGCGCGAGCTCCTGGATGCCGGCGACCGTCGTCATGCCGAACATCACGATCGCACAGCCACCGAGGACCGGCCGCGGCACCGAGGCGATGAGCGCGCCGAGCTTCGGGAACAGCCCCATCAGGACCATGATCAGCCCTGCGGTCGCCACCACGTAGCGGCTCTTGATGCCCGACAGCGCGATCAGCCCGGTGTTCTGCGTGAAGGCGTTGTAAGGAAAGCTGTTGAAGATGCCGCCGATCATGGTCGACAGCCCGTCGGCGCGAAAGGCATCGCCCAGCGTGGTCTGGGTGGCGGGGCGCCCGACGATCTGCCCGATCGCAAGGCAGTTGCCCGTGGTCTCGGCCATGATCACCAGCATCGCGAGCGTCATGATCAACGTCGGCACCAGGCCGAAAGTGGGCGCACCGAATGCAAAGGGCGCGCTGATCTCGAACCAGGCCGCCTGCGCCACCGGCGCGAAGCTCGTGAGCCCGAAGGCCGCGGCCAGCGCAGTGCCACCGGCCAGGCCGATCAGTACCGCCAGATTGCCGACGTAGCCGCCGAAGCGCGCATAGACGAAGAGCGTGATCGCCACCGTCGCGAGCCCAAGGCCCAGGTTAGCGGCGCTGCCGAAATCGCTCGCGTCCGGGTTGCCGCCGCCAAGCCAGATCGCCGCAGCGGGCATCAGCGTGATGCCGATCACGGTGATGAGGCTGCCGATCACCACCGGCGGAAAGAACCGCAGCAGCCGGCTGATCGCCGGCGCGAGCAGCACGGTGACGGCACCACCCGCAATCACGGCGCCGAAGACGGCCGGCAGGCCGTATTCCTTGCCGATCATGATCATCGGCGCGAGCGCGATGAACGAGCAGGCCTGCACCAGCGGCAAGCGGGCGCCGAAGCGCCTGAACCCGATCGTCTGGATCAGCGTCGCGACGCCGGAGGTCAGCAGGTTGGCATTGATCAGCAGCACGACCTGCGAAGCCGAAAGGCCAAGCGCGCTGCCGAGGATGAGCGGCACCGCGACCGCCCCCGCATAGAGCACCAGCACGTGCTGCAGCCCGTAGCCGGCCATCTGCCGGACGGGGAGGATCTGGTCGACCGGGTGAACGGCCACTGGGGAAGAAGTCTCCATCGAACGCGTCTCCTTGGTTTTTCTGGCGTCGCGATCTTCGGGGCGCTATCCGCCAAGTCCAAACTGATAACCATCGGCTTCTTCGATGGAACAATCCCGCCATGCGTTATTCCCTCGACCAGCTCGAAGTGTTCGCGGCCATCGCCGAGGCCGGCTCGTTCTCTGCCGCAGCGCGCCGGCTGGGCCGCACCCAGTCGTCGGTGAGCGCGGCGATCGGCAACCTCGAGGTCGACTTCGGCGTGGTGCTGTTCGACCGCGGCACCAAGGTCCCGACGCTGACCGAAGCCGGCCAGCGCCTCCTTCGCGAAACATCGGAGGTGCTGGACCGCTGCCTGGAGCTCGACCGCCACGCGCGCAGCCTCGGCGAAGCCGTCGAGCCGCGGCTCACGCTGGCGATCGAGGTGCCCTACAAGGCCGTGGTGCCCCCGCTCGCGGCTTTCGCGGAGCGGTTCCCGCTGGTGGACATCGACGTGCGCCATCCGCTCGAAGGCGACGTCAGCGCGCTGGTCCTGCAAGGCACTGCGCACCTCGGGCTGGCGTTCTCGCAGCCCGACTATCCGCGCGAGCTGGGCTTCGTGCAGATGGGCAAGCTCGTGATGTCGCACGTGGCCGCACGCGACCATCCCCTCGCCCGGCTCGCCAGCGTGAGCTTCACCGAACTGCATCGGCACCGGCGCCTGGTCTTCAGCGCCCACGGCGATCGACTGCCCAGCAGCGAATACCTGGCGTCGACGCGGCGCTGGCGCGCCGAGAGCCACCTGGCGCTGCTCGAGATGACGCGTGCCGGCCTCGGCTGGGCCACGCTGCCCCGTCAGCTGGTGCTGCGCGAGCTCGAGAGCGGCGACTTGGTGGAGCTGCGCCTGCAGGCCTATCCGCACACCGACTGGCTGGTCGGCGTCGACCTGCTGTGGAACAGGTCGCGCCCGCTCGGCAGGGCCGAGGGCTGGCTGCGCGATGAGCTGGCGCGGTTCAAGGTCTCGGAGACCGACAGCGCCGGCCACCCGACGACGTTCTGAGCGCGCCTTCGGAGAAGCTGCCGTTGTTCGAACGCTTGTCCGCTTGCTTGATTTCAATAGTTCGATGATAATTGAATAATGGAAGAAAATACAGTCGTACGTTCCTTGGCCGCACTTGCGCAACCGGTGCGCCTTCGCGTGTTTCGCGCCTTGGTAGTCGCCGGCCCCGAGGGCATGACGCCAGGCACGCTCACGGAAGCCCTGGACATTCCGGCAACGAGCCTGTCGTTTCACCTCAAGGAGCTCACGAACGCCGGCCTCGTTTCGCAAGAGCGGCAGGGGCGGCATCTCATCTATCGGGCGTCGTTCGATCAGATGAATGCGCTGTTGGCGTACCTCACCGAGAACTGCTGCCAAGGGCAGGCATGCGCCACGGAGCAGGTCGACGCTTCGTGTGCCTGCTGACGCTCGCGCACTTCATCTTGCCGCCCCGTCAACGTCCACCTAGGAGAGCCATCATGAAGCGTTTCCACGTTCACCTGCATGTCGATGACCTGAGCAAGAGCATCGCGTTCTATTCCAACCTTTTTGCGGCGGAACCTGCGCGCGTCGAGCAGGACTATGCCAAGTGGATGCTGGAGGACCCCAGGGTCAACTTCGCGATTTCCACGAGGGGCCACGGCACGGGGATCGACCATCTCGGCATTCAGGCCGAAGACGCGAGCGAGCTCGCCGAACTCAAGGTCCGCGCCCAGGCGGCCGACCGTGCACTTTTCGATGAGGGGGCGACGGTCTGCTGCTATGCCAAGAGCGAGAAGCACTGGGTCACCGATCCGCAGGGCGTGGCATGGGAGCACTACCGAACGATGGATGCCTCCAGGATCTTCGGCCAGGGCCGCGACCAGGTCAGCCAGCAGGTTCAAGGCGTGGCCTCGAAGGCGGCCGAACAGCTGGGTCTCTCGAAAAGCGCTTGCTGCACCCGGTGACGCTCAGCCGGCGCCTGTGCATCCATCAACCTGCAATCCACTCATCATGACCGACCGAAAACACAACGTCCTGTTCATCTGCACGGGCAACTCCGCACGTTCGATCCTGGCCGAGGGCATCCTCGAGCAGTTGAGCTCCGATCGATTTGCCGCCTACTCGGCCGGCAGCCATCCCAAGGGCGCCGTACATCCATTGGCACTGGCCACGTTGCGTCAGCTGCGCTATCGCGACACCGGCTACCGAAGCAAGAGCTGGGGCGAATACGCCAAGGACGATGCGCCTCAGATGGACTTTGTGATCACCGTCTGCGACCAGGCAGCCGGTGAGGTCTGCCCGATCTGGCCGGGGCAACCCATCAGCGCCCATTGGGGTCTTCCGGATCCCGCGGCGGTCGATGGCTCGGACGAGGTCAAGCATCGCGCCTTCATGGACGCCGCCGTCACGTTGAAACGCCGGATCGAATTTCTGCTCTCGTTGCCGCTCGCCAAGCTCGAGACCCTGGCCATTCAGCGTGAAGTGCGCGACATCGGAACCCGCTGACATGACGACGAATATCCTGATCCTCTGCACGCACAACTCGGCGCGCAGCGTGCTGGCGGAGGGCATGCTCAATCACTGGGCGCAAGAACTGGGTGTCGACGCGCGGGCCTACAGCGCCGGCAGCGCGCCCAGCGGCCGCATCAATCCGATGGCGATCGAGGTGCTTCAGAACGCGGGCATCGACACGTCGAGCTGCCGCAGCAAGAGCTGGGACGAGTTCACAGAGGCCGGTGCGCCCACCATGCGGGTGGTCATCACTGTCTGTGATAGCGCGGCGCAGGAAACCTGCCCCTATTGGCCCGGCTCGCCCGTGAAGATTCATTGGGGGTACCCCGATCCTTCCAATGCCGGGACGAACGCGGACGAGAAGCGGGAGGCGTTCGAATCCACCCGCCAGGCCATCGGCGAACGGATGCGCAAGCTGGTGCAGGTGCCCTTCGATACGTTGGACGACACGCAGCTGCGCGCAACCCTCGAAGCCATCTGATCCACAACGGCTCGATCTTCCGACCTCATGCAGCGGGCCGGCAGTGCCTGCTCGTGCATCGCCAATTCCAACCAAGAAGAACTCTCCAATGCTCGCGGCCATCCTGATCTTCATCTTCACCCTCGTGCTGGTCATCTGGCAGCCGCGCGGCCTCGGCATTGGGTGGAGCGCTTCGCTCGGCGCCGTGATCGCGCTGCTCTTCGGCGTCGTGCAACTCGCCGACATCCCGGTCGTCTGGGGCATCGTCTGGAACGCCACCGCAACCTTCGTGGCCGTCATCATCATCAGCCTGCTGCTCGACGAAGCCGGCTTCTTCGAATGGGCCGCGCTGCACGTGGCGCGCTGGGGCAACGGGCGCGGCCGGCTGCTGTTCGCCTTCATCGTGCTGCTGGGTGCCGCGGTTTCGGCGCTCTTCGCGAACGACGGCGCGGCGCTGATCCTCACGCCGATCGTGATGGCGATGCTCGTCGCACTCGGCTTCACGCCGGCGGCCACGCTGGCCTTCGTGATGGCAGCCGGCTTCATCGCCGACACGGCCAGCTTGCCGCTGATCGTCTCGAACCTGGTGAACATCGTCTCGGCCGACTTCTTCAAGATCGGCTTCAACGAGTACGCCGCCGTGATGATCCCGGTGAACCTCGCGGCCGTGGCGGCCAGCCTGCTGGTGCTGATGCTCTACTTCCGCCGTGGCATTCCGGCGAACTACGACGTGAGGCAGCTCAAGGCCCCGGTGGAGGCGATCCGCGACCCCGCCACCTTCCGGGCCGGATGGATCGTTCTGGTGCTCCTGCTCATCGGCTTCTTCGGCCTCGAACCCCTGGGTGTGCCGGTCAGCGCGGTGGCAGCCGTGGGCGCGGCCATCCTGCTCGCCGTCGCGGCGCGCGGGCACGTCATCAGCACGCGCAAGGTGCTGCATGGCGCGCCCTGGCAGATCGTGATCTTCTCGCTGGGCATGTACCTGGTGGTCTACGGTCTGCGCAACGCCGGGTTGACCGGTCAGATCGCCTCGCTGCTGGACGTCTTTGCGCAAAGTGGCGTCTGGGGTGCGGCGATGGGCACCGGGTTCCTCACGGCGGCGCTGTCGTCGGTGATGAACAACATGCCGACGGTGCTGATTGGTGCACTCTCCATCGATGCCTCGAACGCGAGCGGTATCGTGAAGGAAGCGATGATCTACGCCAATGTGATCGGCTGCGACCTGGGCCCGAAGATCACGCCGATCGGCAGCCTGGCCACGCTGCTCTGGCTGCATGTGCTCGCGAAGAAGGGCATGGTCATTGCCTGGGGCTACTATTTCAAGGTGGGCATCGTGATGACCATCCCCGTGCTCGCCGTCACGCTGGCCGCGCTGGCGCTGCGCCTCAGCGCAGGCTGAAACAAACCAGTCACCCTCCACACACGCTTGGTACCTCATGAGCGACATCACCATCTATCACAACCCCGCCTGCGGCACGTCCCGGAACGTACTCGCGCTGATTCGCAACACGGGCGAAGAGCCCACGGTGATCGAGTACCTCAAGACGCCGCCCGATCGAACCACGCTGAAGCAGTTGATCTCCGCCATGGGCACGCCGGTGCGCGACGTCCTGCGCCGGAAGGGAACGCCGTACGACGAGCTTGGCCTCGATGATCCGAAGTGGACCGACGACCAATTGGTCGATTTCATGCTGCAGCATCCGATACTCATCAATCGGCCGATCGTGGTGACGCCGCTGGGCACGCGCCTGTGTCGCCCCTCCGAAGCAGTGCTCGACATCCTGCCGCGTCCCCAACTGGGCGCGTTCTCCAAGGAAGATGGCGAAGCCGTGATCGATGCGAAAGGCCAACGTGTCGCCAAGCCCTGAACTCCCCAACCTCGATCCCGAGGCCTTTCACGAGCCGGATCTGCAGCGCTTGCTTCCCACCGTGCGGGCTATGCATGCGCCGCGCATCCTGCTGCTCTACGGTTCGGTGCGTGAACGCTCCTACAGCCGGCTCGTCACGGAAGAAGCGGCTCGACTGCTGCGCAAGATGGGCGCTGAGACGCGCATCTTCGACCCGCGCGGATTGCCCCTGCCGGACGGCGCACCGGAGGATCACCCGAAGGTCCAGGAGCTGCGTGATCTGGCGCAGTGGTCCGAGGGCATGGTCTGGTGCTCGCCCGAACGCCATGGCGCCATGTCCGGGATCATGAAGGCGCAGATCGATTGGATCCCGCTGTCCGTTGGCTCCGTGCGTCCCACCCAAGGCAAGACGCTCGCGGTCATGCAGGTGTCGGGTGGCTCGCAGTCGTTCAACGCCGTGAACCAGCTGCGCGTGCTCGGCCGCTGGATGCGCATGATCACCATCCCCAATCAGTCGTCGGTTGCCAAGGCCTTTCTCGAGTTCGAGGAAGACGGGCGCATGAAGCCCTCGCCCTACTACGAACGCGTGGTCGACGTCATGGAGGAGCTCGTGAAGTTCACGCTGCTCACACGCGACTGCGCAGACTACCTGGTCGACCGCTACAGCGAACGGCGCGAGAGCGCAGAAGCTCTTTCGAAACGCGTCAACCTTCGGAGCATCTGAGGGGGCAAGCCACGGTGCAGAGCAGGACCACGACGACGGTGATGCTGGGGGTGGCGCAGACCCTGGCATGGGCGTCGTCGTACTACCTGCCTGCGGTCCTGGCCGGCGCCATCGGCAGGGATGTGGGCATGTCGACCTCCACGGTCTTCGGCGCATTCTCCGTGGCGCTCCTTGTTGCCGCCGCGATCGGGCCGTACGCGGGCCGGCTTATCGATCGCCTCGGTGGGCGACCGGTTCTCATGGCCAGCAACCTGGTGTTCGCGGGCGGTCTCGCTCTTCTGAGCCAGGCCACACATTCCAATCTCGTCTTTGCGGCCTGGGCCTTGATGGGCCTCGCAATGGGCAGCGGCCTTTACGAAGCAGCCTTCGCCACCGTGGTGCGCCTGCATGGCCAGAACGCGCGCAGAGCAATCACCGGCATCACTTTGTTCGCGGGCTTTGCAAGCACCGTGGGGTGGCCACTGTCGGCCTATCTGGAAAGCACGGTGGGATGGCGCGGCGCCTGTCTTGCATGGGCCGCGTTGCACCTGGTCCTCGGCCTGCCGCTCAATGCCCTTCTGCCTCGCGCGTCCCGCGCCGATTCGGCATCGAAGGAGAACGCGACCTCCGAGAAGGACACCGGACCGGGCCTCACGCCCGCGCAGCAGCGCCGTGCCGCAGTCCTGATGGCCTATGTGTTTGCAGTGGCCTGGTTCATCAGCACGGCCATGGCGGCGCACCTGCCCGCGCTGCTTCTGGCCAGCGGTGCCACGCTCGCCGCGGCGGTGGGAATCGCCGCGCTGGTCGGGCCGGCGCAGGTGGCGGGACGGCTGATCGAGTTCACTTTCTTGAAGCGCGCGCACCCCTTGCTGTCGGCCAGGCTGGCCACGCTGGCACATCCACTGGGCGCGCTCTGTCTGGGCCTGTTCGGCACCTCGGCCGCCGCGGCCTTCGCGGTGCTCCACGGCTTGGGCAACGGCATTCTGACCATCGCCATCGGGACGCTTCCGCTCTTGATCTTCGGCGCCAAGGGCTATGGCCAGCGGCAAGGCTTCTTGATGGTGCCGGCGCGCCTCGTGCAGGCGGGCGCGCCGTTCCTGTTCGGCATGGCCGTGGAGCGGTGGGGTGACGGTGCGCTGTGGTTTTCAGCCGCACTCGGCCTGTCCGCCTGCCTTGCGCTGGCGCTCATGACCACCAGCATCAGGGCGACTCCGCAGGCCGTGAAGGCGCGGAAATCGGCGGCCTGACAGTCGAATGACTTACGACGCGATCATCATCGGCGGTGGCCAGGCCGCGCTCTCGGTGGCGTACTTCCTGCGCCGCACGCAGCGCACGTTTCTGATTCTGGACGCCGAAGAGTTCGGCGGCGGCGCCTGGCAGCATGGGTGGGATTCATTGCGTCTGTTTTCACCGGCAGCGTGGAGTTCGATCGCGGGTTGGCCAATGCCGAGCGCAGGCTCAAGCTATCCCGCTCGCGACCATGTGGTGAGCTACCTGCGGGACTACGAAAAGCGCTACGCACTCCCGATCGAGCGAGCGGTATTCGTGTCCTCGGTCACGCCCGATACACAGGGCTTCCAACTGCAGGCCGGCGACAGGAATTGGACAGCGCGAACGGTCGTCAGCGCAACGGGCACCTGGCGCAAGCCATTCATGCCCGTCTATCCGGGCATGCAGGATTTCGCCGGCCGCCAGCTCCACTCGGCGCACTACCGAAGTCCGGAGGAATTCCGAGGTCAGCGCGTCATGATCGTGGGCGGCGGAAACTCCGGTGCACAGATCCTGTCCGAAGTGTCGCTCTCGGCGAACGAAACCGTGTGGGTCACGGAAGACGAGCCCAGGTTTCTGCCAGATGACGTGGACGGCCGTGTGCTGTTCGAGCGTGCGACCGCACGATGGCGTGCGCTGCAGGAAGGGCGAAGCATCGACGAGCTTCCGGGCGGATTCGGAGACATCGTCATGGTGCCGCCGGTCATGGACGCCCGTGCTCGAGGGGTGCTGTCGTCCGTCAGACCTTTCCGCCGGATGACGCCCGACGGCGCGCTCTGGGACGACGGCACCGCTCGCCGATTCGACGCGGTGATCTGGTGCACAGGATTTCGCGCGGCCCTGGACCATCTCATATCGCTCGACGCCGTCGAGGACGGAAAAGTCCCGGTCGCAGCAGGAACTCGCTCGCGCGACGTGCCCGGACTATGGCTGGTGGGATATGGAGAATGGACTGGGCCGGCTTCGGCAACGCTCATCGGGGTAATGCGTACCGCAAGAAGTACCGCTAGCGAGATTGATGCATTTCTGGATCATCCGTGAGGGCTGGACGAGTGTTCGAGCAGCGCGCTCTCACACTGTTTGCCGAGCTGCTCGGCCGACGTAGCGCGGCCTTTTCCGGAGGACGATCTTGGTTCGTGGTCAGCGCTGTGACGCGCTCATCGCTCACGAACCAGTTTGGAGTATCGCCAGCCTCCCCAGATCACTCCAACGGTTACGCCGATCCCGACGCTCAGGCCGACCGACCACCCCAACCCGAAGGCCAGGAGCAGCATCAACCCGACACAGACCAGCCCAATGAAAATCGACGTGACGAAGTCGAAGCGCACGACCTCGAACGTGTCTTTCCCAACACTGCGCGGACTGCGACCGTGCTTGCTGCGCTGGCGCCTGAACACTAAGACATCCGTCACGAGTTCGAAGAAGCCGGTGCACAGATCGGCCAAGATGCTCCACATCGGGTGGCTCCATTCGGGTAACGACCGGGTTGTCGCTGTTGTCGAAACTTCGTGCGACCAGGGCGGATGTCGCATGACGTTGGAATGCTGCCGTCTTCGGCACGGGTGCTTTCGCAACCAGTTTTCTCGAACGCGGGGTTGACCGAGTTGGTCAACGTCCGGTGTTGGCCCGAGTTGAGCCCGCGCATTGTTCCCCTATCCCCAGGCCCTGGTCATCAACTCGTCCATCGCATCAATGATCTGTTGCCCATATTCCGCAAGAGAATCAAATGCGGCACCAAGTTGATCGGTAGCCACGGATACCACCTGCAGAGGGTTGAGAACGACTTCGACACCCCCAATCCGGAAGATGGGATTCATCCGGGACCCAGAAACTGATGCGCCGGGAGCGTGCTGGCGCAAGACCAAAGGAGCAACCACTCTGCGACGATAGGCATCGAAGCGCGCAGACTGGATGACCACCACAAAGGGAATGCTCTCTTTCTGGCTCCCTTTGTTGCGATGAACGTCGAATTGCGCCACTGGTTCAGAGCGTTGAGTGCTCGTCCGCGAACGCGCCGAACCTGGTGTCGAAATCATTCCAGGCCTGTGCGCTTGTCGTGGCCCAGTCGCGCGCAGATTTGCCTTGACCACTCCGTGCACGCGCCTCTTGGAACTCTTTCATGTCTTGAGGCGAGATCATGTAGGCAGCGGGCCGCCCGTGACGCGTGATGATGACGGGCTCGCGCTGCGCTGTGTCGAGGAGCTGCCCGAATTTGTTTTGCGCCTCGACGGACGTAATGGTGATCATGTTCGATCCTTCAAAGTAGCTAGCTTGGACATTTTAGCGCGCAGGGTGCTGATGCCCAGGCAAATACGTGAAACTTACTTGCAATCGTGATTGCAAGTATTTAACATCGCGGCATGACACAAGCCCGTCCCGAGACGCCGTCGCTGTCCTCGCCGCCCGACGAGGCCTCCTCCCGGTCCGCCAACGACAGCGCCACCCATGCCCCGCGCCGCACGCGGCGCACGCAGGCCGAGCGCGTGGCCGAATCGGACCGCCGCCTGTTCGAGGCGGCCACGCACCTGATCGCCAAGCACGGCTACACCCAGACCACGCTCGAGGCCATTGGCGTAGAGGCCGGCTACAGCCGCGGCCTGGTGCAGCACCGCTTCGGCAACAAGGACCGCCTGCTCGACGAGCTGATCAAGAAGATCGCCGCCGACCACCGCGAGCGCCTGCTGGCACGGCTGCGCGGCCTCTCGGGCGTGGACGCGCTGTTCTGCGAAATCGACTGCTACCTCGAAAGCATGGACACGGCGCGCGACAGCTCGCGCGCCTTCTTCATGCTGATGCAAGAGTCGCTCGGGCCGGCGCCGCACATCCGGCCCACCTTCGCGGCGATCAGCGCGCGCTGGCACCGCGCGCTCGCGCGGCAGGTCGAGAACGGCCAGCGCGCCGGCCAGATCCGCGACGACATCGATCCCGAACGCGAAGCGCAGCTGCTCATCGCCACCGCGCGCGGCCTGCGCACGCAGGCGATGCTCAATCCGCAGACCAGCGACATCGCCTCGGCGATCCAGGCCTTCAAGGACGGCCTGCGCGCGCGCTGGCTGAAGCCCGCCACCGGCTAGGCCCGCCGCACCCTTTTCTTCGACGCGCCCAGAACCTTTTCGCCCGGCCCGCGCCCGGCGAACGGGACAGGCTCGTCCCATCGTTTCCCTCTTCTTCTTCTTTCTTTTCTTCACGGAGACATCACCACCATGCGAACCTCGTGGCTTCGCCCGCTCCTGCTCACGCTGCCGTTGGGCCTCGCGGCCTTCGGCGCCAGTGCCCAGGCGAACGACTTTCCCGCCAAGCCGATCCACCTCGTCGTGGGCTTCGCGCCCGGCGGCGCCTCCGACATCGTCGCGCGGCTGCTGCAGCCCGAGCTGCAGAAGCGGCTGGGGCAGCCGATCGTCATCGACAAGCGCCCCGGCGCCAACGGCAACATCGCCAACGAGGTGGTCGCCCGCGCCGAACCCGACGGCTACACGCTGCTCTTGGGCAATCCGGGGCCGCTGGTGTTCAACCCCTTTCTCTACAAGCAGGTGCCGGTCGATCCGGCCAAGGCGTTCGCGCCCGTGTCGCAACTGACCGAAAGCCCGATGGTGATCGTGGTGCCCGCCAGGTCGCCGCTCAAGTCGGTGGCCGACCTCGTCGCCCAGGCCAAGGCCAAGCCCGGGGGCCTTGCGTACGGCTCGGCCGGCAACGGCAGTTCGATGCACTTGGCTGGCGCGACGCTGCAAATGCGCACCGGCGCCGCGCTCGTGCACGTGCCCTACAAGGGCAGCGGCCCGGCCATCACCGACCTGCTCGGCGGCCAGCTCGACTTCATGCCCGACAGCCGCTCGACGACGATGCCGTTCATCCGCGATGGCCGCCTGCGCGCGCTGGCGGTCACGGGCGAGCGCCGTGTGGCGGACCTGCCCGACGTGCCCACCGTGGCCGAAGCCGGCGTGCCGGACTTCAAGGTCACCACCTGGCTCGGCGTGGTGGCGCCGGCCGGCACACCGCCGCCCGTCATCAAGCGATTGCACGAGGCCTTCAGCGAAACGCTGAAACAGCCGGCCATCAAGACCCGCCTCGACGAGCTCGGCACCAATGCCATGGGCAGCACGCCCGAAGCCTTCGGCCGCGCGATGGAACAGGAGCGCAAGGAAGCGCGCCAGCTCGTGCAGCAGACCGGGATGAAGATCGAATGAGCGCCGCCGTCCTCGAACTCGCGCGCTGTACCGCGTGCGGCGGCACCAGCTTTCCGGCGCAGGTGCCGGGCTGCCGCCACTGCGGCGCGGCACCGGCGCAATTGCGCGCCGAGGCCTGCGGCGAACCCGCGCGCCTGCTCAACTTCGTCACGGTGCATGCGCCGCTGGCGCCCGGGCTCCAGGTGCCCGCGGTGATCGGTGAAGTGGCGCTCGCGCCGGATCTCGTCGAGGAAGCCCTCCTCGACGTGGCGGACGAAAGCGTCCTCACGCTCGGCATGGCGCTCAGCGCATGCTGGCAGACCGGCGCCGAAGGCGCGTCCGGCCACTGGGTGTTCCGTCCGCTCGATGCCGAGGTGAACGCATGACGACGAACCCGACTCCCCTGCTGCGCGAACGCGCCGTGTATGTCGTCGGCATCGGGCTGCACCCCTACGCCTTTCCCTCCGAGACGCCATACGTGCAGCTCGGCCTGCATGCCGTGCGCGAGGCGCTGGCCGACGCCGGGCTCGCGTGGCCGCAGGTCCGCTCGGCGGTGGTCGGCACCGCCGCGCTCGGCATGGCCGCCGGCCGCGTGATGCTGCGCCACCTCGGCTCCACCGGGCTCGAGGTGATGCAGGTGGAAAACGCCTCGGCCTCCGGCTCGACGGCCTTTCGCATCGCCTGCCTGCAGGTGGCCAGCGGCGAGCACGACGTGGTGCTGGCCATGGGCGTCGACAAGTTCGGCGACGGCCGCCGCGCCGTGCTGAAGGACGGGCTGGCGCCGCTCAGCCCCACGTCGAATGTGCCGCTGGTGAAGTTCGCGCTGCTGGCGCGGCGCTTCATGCGCGAACGCGGCCTGACGCGCGAAGACATGGCCCGCGTCGCGGTCAAGAACCACGGCAATGCCGCGCGCAATCCGTACGCACAGTTCCGCAAGCCGCGCACCCTCGAACAGGTGCTGGCCTCGGCGCCGGTGGCGGGCGACCTCACCGCGATGCAGTGCTGTCCGCGCGGCGAAGGCGCCGCGGCGGTGATCGTGGTCTCCGAAGCCGCGCTCCAGCGCCTCGGCCTGCCGCGCGAGCGCGCCGTGCGCGTGCTGGCCTCCACGGCCACGAGCGAGATGCTGCCGGCCGACGACGCGCCCGCGCTCGTCGACCTGGTGCGCACGTCGTCGGCGGCCGCGCTGGCGCAGGCCGGCATCGGCGCCAACGAGCTGGACATCGTCGAACTGCACGACGCCTTCACGATCGAGGAGCTGCTCTACACCGAGGCCGTGGGCGTCTGCGAAACCGGCGAAGGCGCGGCCTACGTCGCGCGCGGCGACGCCGACATCGGCGGGCGCTGCGCCATCAATCCCTCGGGCGGGCTGATCGGCATGGGCCATCCGCTCGGCCCCACCGGCATCGGCCAGGTGGCCGAGATCGCGCGGCAGCTGCGCGGCGAAGCCGAAGGCCGCCAGCACCCCCATGCCCGCCTCGCGCTGGCCCACATGATCGGCCTCGGCTCTGTGGCCGTGGCCCACGTACTCGCACGCGCCTGATGCAGGCGAAGAAGAAGACACCACTGCCATGAACTACGACACCCTGCTCTACGAGGTCACCGACGCGGTGGCCGTGATCCGGCTCAACCGCCCCGAGCGCATGAACGCGATCGGCGGCGCCATGAAGGCCGAGCTGCGCGACGCGCTGCTCGAACGCGCGCGCCATGACGACGCGGTGCGCTGCGTGGTCATCACGGGCGCGGGCGATCGCGCCTTCTGCGCCGGCGCCGACATCAAGGAGCGCGCCGGCAGCACGACGCCGCAGGCGCACTACCACCTGCAGCAGAAGGCCACGCACGAGCTGTTCCGCGCCATCGAGCAGTTCGAGAAGCCGGTCATCGCCGCCATCAACGGCGTGGCGATGGGCGGCGGACTGGAGATCGCACTGTGCTGCGACGTGCGCATCGCGGCGCGCGGCGCGAAGCTGGCGCTGCCCGAAGCGCGCATCGGCGCCCTGCCCGCCGCCGGCGGCACGCAGCGCCTGCCGCGCCTGGTGGGCCCCGGCATCGCCAAGGAGCTGATGCTCACGGGCGACCACATCGACGCCGAGCGCGCGCTCGCGATCGGCCTGGTGAACCAGGTCGTGGCGCCCGAGGCGCTCATGGCCACCGCCATGGCGATGGCCGCGCGCATCGCCGCCAATGCGCCGCTCGCGGTGCGCCACATCAAGCACGCGGTCGACACGGGCCTGCAGGTGGGCATCGACGCCGGCCTCGAATACGAGCGCTATGCGGCCGCGCTGGTGGTCGCCAGCGACGACCGCCGCGAGGGCATGCAGGCCTTCGTCGAGAAGCGCAAGCCGGTCTTCCGCGGCCAGTGAGCGCCGCGGTTTCCTTCACACCCCACAACGACATCGCAACAAGGAAAGCAACGACATGGATCTGAACCTCAAGGGCCGCGTGGCCTTCGTGACCGGCGGCGGCCAGGGCGTGGGCCGCCGCATCTGCCTGGACCTGGCCGCCGAAGGCGTTGCCGTGGCCGTGAACGACATCTTCGAAGAGCGCGCGCAAGCCGTGGTGCGTGAGATCGCGGCGGCCGGTGGGCGCGCCTTCGCGGCCGTGGCCGACATCACCGCGCAGCATGAAGTGGAGGCCGCCGTCACCGCGACGCAGGAGGCGCTGGGCCCGGTCGACATCCTCGTGAACAACGCCGGCGTGCTGGTCGAGCGGCGCGAGAAGGGCGGCGCCGCGCCGCTCTTCCTCGAGACCGAGGCCGAGGGCTGGCAGCGCATCGTCGACCTCAACGTGTTCGCGATGATGTACTGCTGCAAGGCCGTGCTGCCCGGCATGAAAGAAAGGCGCCACGGCAAGATCGTCAACATCATGTCGGAGGCCGGGCGCGCGGGCGAGGCGCGGCTGGCCGTGTATTCGGGCGCCAAGGCCGCCATGCTCGGCTTTGCCAAGGCGATCGCGCGCGAGCACGGCGCCGACTGCATCAACGTCAACGTGATCGCGCTCGGTGCGGTGTCGCACGAGGGTATCCGCGAAGGCGCGCTGAGCCCCGAATCCACGCCCGAGAACAACGAGCGTCTGGCCAAGATGCTCAACGCCTACCCGATCTCGCGCGGCCTGCGCCGCCTGGCCCGCCCCGAGGACATCTCGGGCATGGTCTGCCTGCTGGCTTCCGACCGCGCCGCCTACATCACGGGGCAGAGCATCGGCATCAGCGGCGGCTTCGTGATGCAGTGACCGGCACGATGTTCCGCACCCGTCTCACGGAACTCCTCGGCATGCGGCTGCCCGTGCTGGGCGGCGGCTTGATGTGGCTGTCCGACGCGCGCTACGTGGCCGCGCTGGCACGCGCCGGCGCGCTGGGCTTTCTCACGCCGCGCTCCTTCGACGGGCCGGAAGAGTTCCGTGCCGCGGTGCGCGCCTGCCGCGAAGCCAGCGCGGGGCAGCCCTTCGGCGTCAACATCACGCAGTCGAGGCGCGCCGAAGAGAACCGGCTCGTGCCCGCGTGGA
Source organism: Variovorax sp. Soil_C_39 (assembly GCF_057656815.1). Classification (NCBI taxonomy): domain Bacteria; kingdom Pseudomonadati; phylum Pseudomonadota; class Betaproteobacteria; order Burkholderiales; family Comamonadaceae; genus Variovorax; species Variovorax sp. Soil_C_39. The sequence goes on along the minus strand of NZ_JBDGJQ010000004.1, from coordinate 573,205 downwards.
TCGACATCGGCCTGGAAGAAGGCGCGCGCTGCTTCGAGACCGTCGGTCCCTCGCCCTCTCACCTGTTCGCGCGCATCCACGCCGGCGGGGCGCGTGTGGTGCACAAGTGCGCCTTCATCGCGCATGCGCTCAAGGCGCAGGACGACGGCGCCGATGCGGTGGCCCTGGTCGGCTGCGAAGCCGGCGGCCATCCGGGCACCAACGAGCTGCCGACCTTCGTGCTCGGCGCGCTCGCGCTGGAGCGCCTGCACGTTCCGCTGGCCCTGGGCGGCGGCATCGGCAGCGGGCGGCAGATCGCCGCGGCGCTGGCCCTGGGCGCCGATGCGGTCGTGATGGGCACGCGCCTGCTGGTGTGCGAGGAGATCTGGGCCCACGACGACTACAAGCGCCACCTCGCGGCCCAGCCGGCAGAGGCGTCGACGCTGGCGCTGCGCAGCACGGGCCACCCCTGGCGCGTGCTCGACAACCAGACCGTGCAGCGCACCCGTGCACTCGAGGCCGAGGGCGTCTGCCGCTATCCCGACTTCGGCGCGCTCGCCACCGGCCGCCTCGGCCGCGACAACGCCTACGCGGGCGGCGACTGGAACACCGGTCTGCTCTCGATGGGCCCGGCGATCGGTTTTGCTGACCGCATCGAGCCCGTGCAGGCGGTGCTGCAGCGCCTCATGGACGACGCCGCCACCGGCGCCGCGCACCTGCGCGCGCTGACTCCCTCCTCCACCCTTTCGCCTTCGAACTTGCACTCGCACCCATGAACCCGAACCTCACGCTCCACTGCAGCAGCCGCAGCCTGCAGGGCACCACGCTGCAGGCGCAGGCCGCACGCGCCGCCAGCGGCTTCCAGTCGCTGGGCCTCAAGCCCGGCGACACCGTCGCGGTGATGCTGCGCAACGACCTGCCCTACCTCGAACTGATGCTGGCACTGGGCCGCCTCGGCGTGCACCTGGTGGCGGTGAACTGGCACTTCCAGGCCGACGAGGCCGCCTACGTGTTCCAGGACAGCGCCGCGCGCGCGCTGGTGATCCACGCCGACCTGTGGCCGCGCCTGGCCGACGCGGTGCCCGCCGGGCTGCCGGTGCTGATCGTGCCCACGCCGCAGGACGTGCGCGAGGCCTACGCGCTCGAACCCACGCCCATGCCCGCCGGCGCGCAGGACTGGGCCACCTGGCGCGATGCCTTTGCGCCCTGCACCAGCGAGCCGGTGCCCTCCGTGGGCAGCATGCTCTACACCTCGGGCACCACCGGCCGCCCCAAGGCGGTGATGCGCCTGCCCGGCACGCCGCAACAGCATGCGGGCTCCAAGCGCGTGCGCGCACTCGCGAGCCGGGCCCGCGAAGGCATGCGCACCGCGGTGGTCGGGCCGCTCTACCATGCCGGCCCCAACGCCGCGGCACGCGTGGCGCTGGACCTGGCCGAGCGCATCGTCGTGCTGCCGCGCTTCGACGCCGAGCAGCTGCTCAGCGCCATCGCCGAGCACCGCATCACGCACCTGTCGCTGGTGCCGGTGATGCTGGTGCGGCTGCTCAAGCTGCCGGCCGAGGTGCGCGCGCGCTACGACGTCTCGTCGCTGGAGAACGTTACGCATGGCGGCTCGCCCTGCGCGCCCGAGGTGCGGCGCGCCATGATCGACTGGTGGGGGCCGATCGTGAACGAGACCTACGGCTCCACCGAGACCGGCCTCGTCACCTGGGTGAGCGCCACCGAATGGCTCGCCCGCCCGGGCACCGCCGGGCGCGCGTTCGACGGCATGTCGCTGCGCATCCTCGACGCCGAGGGCCGCGTGCTGCCGCCCGGCGAGGTCGGCGAGATCTACGTCGACCCGGGCGACAACGCCTTGCCCTTCACCTACCGCAACAACGACGCCGCGCGGCGCGCCATCGAGCGCGACGGCCATGTGACCAACGGCGACATCGGCTACCTGGATGCCGAGGGCTACCTCTACGTCACCGACCGCAAGCGCGACATGGTGATCTCGGGCGGCGTGAACATCTACCCGGCCGAGATCGAGCATGTGCTGGTGACGAATCCACTGGTCGCCGACTGTGCGGTGTTCGGCATTCCCGATGCGGAATACGGCGAAGCCGTGGCGGCCGCGGTGGTGCGCGCACCGGGCAGCCGCATCACCGAGGCCGAGGTGCGCGACTGGGTGCGCCAGCGCCTGGCCGGCTACAAGGTGCCGCGCCATGTGGAGTTCCACGACGCGCTGCCGCGCGAAGGCATGGGCAAGGTGTTCAAGAACCAGTTGCGGGCGCCGCATTGGGAACGCGCGGGCCGCCGCATCTGACATGGCAATCACGGCACTCCCCGCCTTCTTCGGCACCGAGCCCGACCGCTTCGACTTCGCATGGCCGGGCCATGCGGTGTTCGGCGACGGCTGCGCGCAGCAGCAGCTGCCGGCCTGGGCCGTGGGCCGGGGCGTGCGGCGGCTGCTGGTGCTCAGCGATGCCGGACTCGTGAAGGCCGACATCGTGGCGCCGCTGGTCGATGCGCTGCGCGCTGCCGGATGCGCACCCGTGCTGTTCGACGGTGTGGCCGCGAACCCCACGCTCGACAACGTGCGCCAGGCCCGCGCCTGCTGGGAGGCGCAGCGTTGCGACGGCCTCGTGGCCATTGGCGGCGGCAGTGTGATCGACGTGGGCAAGGTGCTGGTCGCCGGACTCTGCGCCGACGCGCCCATCGAGGAGGTGCTGCGCGAAGGCGACCGCGTGCTGACGCGCGATGCGCCGCCCTTCGCCGCCGTGCCGACCACGGCGGGCACGGGCAGCGAGAGCACCACCGCCGCGCTCGTGAAGGACGACCAGGGCCGCAAGCACGTGCTGCGCAGCCGGCGCAGCCGTCCGCAATGGCTGGCGCTCGATCCCGGCCTCACGCTGAGCCTGCCGCTTTCGGTGACCGCCAGCACCGGCTTCGACACCGTGATGCACGCGCTCGGCGCGGCCACCAACCGCGCGACCAACCCGGTCGGCGAGGCGCTGGCCTTGCAGGCACTGGCATTGTCAATGCGGGCGCTGCCCGCCGTGCTGGCCGAGCCTGCCTCGCTGAAGGCGCGCAGCGACATGCTGCTGGCCAGCTACCTCGCCGGCGTTGCGATGAGCCTGCGCGGCGTCGACGGCATCCACGGCCTGTGCACGCCGCTCGAAGCGCTGGTCGACGTTCCCCATGCGCACGTGCTGGCCGTGACCTGCGTGCCGCTGATGGCCTTCACGCTGCCCGCGGCCACGCCGCGCTATGCGCAGGCCGCGCGGGCCTGCGGGCTCGGCAGCCCCGGCGATGGCGACGACGCACTGGCCCGCGCGCTCGTGGACGCGATCGACGGCCTGCGCCGACGGTCCGGCCTGCCGTGCACGCTGACCGAACTCGGCCTTCGCGCCGACGCGCTCGGCCCGGCCATCGATACGGCCATGGCCAACGCCTCGCTGCGGCTCAACGCGCGGCAACCCACGCGCGAAGACATCGCCGCGCTCTATCGCGCCATGCAGCCGGCCTGAGGCCGCGCTGTTTTCATTGCCCCTTGCGTATTCCCACATGCAGACACCCTCACCCTCCTCCATTCTCCGGACCGGCGTCTATCCGCTGCTGATCGACGGCGAAGAACGCCCCGGCGCCGCAGGGCGCCATTTCGAAGTCGGCAACCCATCGACGGGGCGCCCGCTCGCGCAGGTCGCCGAGGCCGATGCCGGCGACGTCGATGCGGCCGTGCGCGCCGCCCAGCACGCCTTCGACACGCACTGGCGCCAGACCTCGGCGCGCCAGCGCAGCCGGCTGCTGCGCAAGTTGGCCGACGCGCTCGAGAAGCGCAGCGAACAGATGGCATGGCTCGAAGCGTGGAACGTGGGTCGCCCCATCACTCTCACGCGCGGCTCGCTGCAGACCATGCTCGACGGCATCGAGTACATCGCGGGCGTCTCGCAAGGCATCGGCGGGCAGACGCTCAACGTGGCCGACACCCACATCGTCAACTTCACGCTGCGCGAGCCCTTCGGCGTGGTGGGGCTGATCCTGCCGTGGAACTACCCGCTGACCCTCACGCTGAGCAAGCTGATGCCGGTGCTGGCCGCGGGGAACACCGCGGTCATCAAGGCGTCGGAGATCACGCCGCTGTCGTCGGTCGAGCTCGGCGCCGCGATCCTCGAGGCCGGCTTTCCGCCCGGCGTGGTCAACATCGTGCACGGCCCTGGCGCGACGGTCGGCCAGGCGCTGGTGGACCACCCGCTGGTGCAGAAGATCTCGTTCACCGGCGGCACCGAAACCGGCAAGGCCATCTACCGCAGCGCCGCCGAGCGCATCAAGCGCGTGACGCTCGAGCTCGGCGGCAAGTCGCCGCTGATCGTCTTCGACGACGCCGACCTCGACGCGGCCGCCGCCGTGGCGCTGCAGGACGTGAGCCGCAACACCGGCCAGATCTGCGTGGCCTGCACGCGCCTGCTGGTGCACGAGCGCGTGGCCGATGCCTTCACCGAGAAGCTGCGCGAGGCCTACGCTCGCATCCGCATCGGCCTGCCCGACGACCCGCAGACCCAGATGGGCCCGCTGGTCAGCCGCGCGCAGCAGCAGCGCGTGCAGCACTACATCGACATCGGCCGCGACGAACAAGCGCAGCCCGAGACGATGCAGGACCTGTCGCACCGCGCCGACCTGCAGGCCGGCTTCTTTGCCGCGCCCACGCTGTTCCTGCAGGGGCGCAGCGAGATGCGCGTCGCGCAGGAAGAGATCTTCGGCCCGGTGCAGGTGCTGATCCGGTTTCGCGATGAAGACGACGCCGTGCGCATCGCCAACGACAGCCGCTTCGGACTGGCGGGCGTGGTCTACACGCGCGACACCGGCCGCGCCATGCGCCTGTGCAAGGCGCTGCAGATCGGCAACCTCGCGATCAACGACCCGATCAAGGCCACGGCCGATGCACCGTTCGGCGGCTTCAAGGAATCGGGCCTGGGCAAGGAGCGCGGACTCGACGCGATCCTGGAGAACACGCAGTTGAAGAACGTGCGCTTCTCGATGCGCTGAGGCCTTTCATTTTTTTCAAAGGAGACAAGAGACATGAAGAAGATTCGCATTGCAAAACTGCTGCTCGCGCTCGCCGCGAGCGCGCTGGCACCGGCCTGGGCCGCGACATTCCCGGAGCGGCCCGTGAAGATGCTCGTGGGCTTCGCGGCCGGCGGCATCACCGACATCACGGCGCGCCAGATCGCCGAGAACATGAGCCGCACCCTCGGCCAGGCCGTGGTGGTCGAGAACCGCGCCGGCGCCGGCGGCAACATCGCCACCTCCGAGCTCGCGCGCGCGCAGCCCGACGGCTACACCCTCATGCTGGCCTCGCCGGGGCAACTCGTGGTAAACCCGCTCACGCAGAAGTCGCCGGGCTTCGATCCCAAGACCCAGTTCACGCTCGTGAGCCTGGCCAACGAGAGCCCCTTCGTGCTGGTCGTGCCCGCGAACTCCAAGTTCAAGAGCGTGGCCGAGATGGTGGCCTGGGGCAAGAGCAATGAAGGCGGCCTCAGCTTCGCCTCGCCCGGGCTCGGCACCACGATGCACATCGCGGGCGAGATGCTGCAGGTCATGGCCGGCGTGAAGGCCGTGCACATACCGTACCGCGGCGGTGCGCAGTCGACCAACGACCTGGTGGCCGGCCGCATCGACTTCATGATCGACAGCGTGGGCGCGGTCGCGACGCAGCTGCAGGCCGGCCAGCTCAAGGTACTGGCCGTGGCGAGCGGCCGCAAGCTCTCGCAGTTCCCCGATGTACCGCTCCTGTCGAGCATCTACCCGGGCCTCGAGGTGTCGTCCTGGCTCGGCGTGGTCGGCCCGCCCGGCATGCCAGCGGACGTGCAGCGCACCCTGGTGCGGGCCGTCGAGCAGGCGGTGCGCGAGCCCGCCTACGTGCAGATGCTCGAGAAGCGCGGCAGCGTGGTCGCAGCTTCCGGCCCGGAGGCGTTCGCGACCCACCTGGCCAAGGAGCGCGCGCGCGTCGAGCGCACGGTCGTCAAGGCAGGCCTGCGGCTGGATTGAGATCGAGGGCCGCCGCGCTGCGCAGCGCGAGCAGCACGCGCGTCAACGCCGGGCTGGGCTCCTGCCGGTCCCACACCATGCCGACCGGGCCCACGTCGGACGCGAGCGACAGCGGCAGGATCGACAGCAGGCCCAGCCGCTCGAAGTGGCGCGCCGCGACGCCCGACGTCACGCCCAGGCAGCGGCTCTCGCGCATCAGCGCCTGGTTGAGCGTGGACGAGGTCGATTCGATCCAGGCCGGCGGCGGCGCCAGCCCCTGCGCGATGAAGGTCGCATCGACCGCCCGGCGCAGCGGCGAGCCGCGCGGCGGCAGGATCCAGGCACACGCCGCGGCATCGGCCCATGTCACGCGGGCGGACCTTCTGAGCGGGTGCCTGCGGCCCGCGACGATGCAGTGCGGATCGTCGAACAGCGCCTCGTGGTGCACCTGCGCACCGAAGGCCCGCTCGTCGAAACGGCCGACGATCAGGTCCAGCTCCCGCCGCGCGAAGCGCGCCCAGAGGCCCTCGGCGATGTCTTCGACCACCTCGAGCCGCACCGGCTCGGGCTCGCGCGCGAGCTCGCGCACGGCACGCGGCAACAGCTCGGCGCTGCTGACCAGCATGGTGCCCACACGCACCGCGCCGAGCGTTCCGGCGGCCACGGCCGCGAGTTCGTCGGCCAGCTGGCGCGAGTCGGCCACCATGCGCCGCGCATGCCGCAGCGCCACCGGCAGGTAGGGGCTGGGCTGGATCTGCCGCCCCCGCACGAAGAGCGGAACGCCCAGTGCAGACTCGATCTCGGCCAGCCATTGCGAGACCGCGGGTTGGCTCACCTCGAGCGCCGCGGCCGTCGCAGTGAGGCTGCCATGCCGCTCGACGGCCAGCAGCACCTCGAGATGCCGCAGGCGCAGGCGGCGCAGGTTCAGCGCAAGCTGCTGTCCATCTTCTTGCATAAGTAATGGCAATGGACCCAGATGGATTTCCGGGTGGATCATTATGGGCACCTGAACCATCATCCGCTCCATCACCCCTCGATCACCACAGGAGTTGCAGCGATGAACCACACCACCGCCCGGCGCGCGTTGCTCGGACTGGGGCTTGCGCTGGCACTGGGCGCCAGCCACGCGCAGACCGCCTATCCCGCGCGTCCCATCAAGCTGGTGGTGCCGTTTCCCGCCGGCGGCGGCACCGACATCGTGGCCCGCAGGATGGCCGAGCAACTTCGCGTGGAGCTCGGCCAGCCGGTGATCGTCGAGAACAAGGCCGGCGCAAGCGGCAACATCGGCGCCGAGAGCGTCGCGCGCTCGGCGCCCGACGGCTACACGCTGCTGCTCACCGCCGCGCCCTTCGCCATCGCGCCGGCCGTGTTCAAGAACCTGGCCTTCGACCCCGTTTCGAGCTTCACGCCGATCGCCCAGGTCGCGAGCGTGCCGCTCCTGGTCGTGACGCGTGCCGAGTCGCCGCTCAGGACCATCGCCGACCTGGTCGCCGCCGCGAAGAAGGACGCCAACGCGATCAGCTACGCGACCTTCGGCAACGGCGCGCCGCCGCACCTGGTCGGCGAGCGCATGAAGTCGCTCGGCGGCTTCGGCATGACGCACGTGCCCTACAAGGGCGGCCAGGCCGCGCTGCCCGACATCCTTTCGGGCCAGATCGGCGTCGCCATCATGGACGTGGTCTCGATGACGCCGCTGATCAAGGCCGGCCGCCTGCGGCCGCTGGCCATCACCGGGCCGCGGCGTTCGCCGGCGCTGCCCGAGGTGCCCACGCTCGCCGAAGCCGGCATCCCCTTCGACGCGGTGGGCTGGTACGCGGTGTTCGGCCCCGCCGGCATGGACCCGGCGCTCGCGACGCGGCTCAACACCGCGCTGCACAAGGTGATGGCGCGGCCCGACATGCGCACGCTGCTCCTCGATGGCGGCTCGATGCCGGTCGATGCGCAGACGCCCGCCCAATGGGCGGCCGCCTTCGGCCAGGACGTGCAGCTCTGGGGCCGCATCGCGCGCGAATCCGGCGCCTCGGTCGATTGAAGGAACACGCCGTGACGACGCCGCCCCTCGTTGCCGCCGTGCCCGTGCAGGAGGTCGAGATCGTGCGCGACGTGATCTACGGCCGCGCCCTGGTGCAGCGCGGCCGGCCCGGCGGGCCGGTCGAACGCGCGCTCGCGCTCGACCTCTACCGGCCCGTCGGTGCGCCACCCGCAGGCCGCGGTCGCCCCGCCTTGATCCTCGCGTTCGGCGGCGCTTTCCATCGGGGCTCCAAGGAAGACGACGCCTTCGAGGCTGAGGGCCGCAACACGGCGGTCGCCGAGTACTGCCTGCGCTTCGCGCGGCGCGGTTTTGTGGCGTGCGCGATCGACTACCGCCTGGTGCCCGAAGACCCCGAACCGGCCGATACGCCGGTGGTCGGCTCGCCCGGCCGCATCCCGACATCGCGCGTGTCGCTGGTGCGGCAGCTGATGCAGTTGCCGCCCGCCACGTCCGACATGCTGTGGCGCGGCATCGAGGCCGCCAGCGACGACATGGCCGCCGCGACCCGGTTCGTGCGCGCACAGGCGGACGCTTGGCAGATCGACCCGGCGCGCATCGCCATCGGCGGCTTCTCCGCGGGCGCGCGCACCGCGCTCAATGTCGCGTTCGGCGAGCAGGTGCCGGTGGCGGCCGTGCTGGCGCTCTCGGGCTACATCGACGACGAGGACCTCGCGCGCCATCTCGCCGGCTGCAACGGCAGCGGCCCGGCCGTGCTGGTGGTGAGCGCCGAGCACGACCTCGACTACGTGGCCGCCGCGGCCCCGGGCATGGTCGCGCGCCTGAGAAGCGCGGGCCTGCATTGCGAGCATGTGGAAGTGCCCGGCGCGGGCCATTTCTATCCGGCCGAGGCGCCGGCGCGCAGCGATCGTCGCGGGCCCGTCACGGTCGAGGAAGCGATGGCGGGCTTCCTGCGCTGCCAGCTTCTTCCTTAGCCTCGGCACCCGCCGCGATGCGCGCGAGCTGCGCCGGGTCTGCAATGCGGATGCGCTTGTAGCGCATGTCGATCACCCCCTCGTCGACCAGCCGCCCGAGCTCCTTGTTGATCGTCTGGCGCGACAGGCCGAGCATTGCGGCCAGGTCGTGCTGCGACAGCCGCACCGGCAGGTTCGCGGCGTCCTCCGGCTGCCCGCCGTAGAAGTAGATCAGGCTCGTCAGCGTGGCGGCCACGCGCCCGCGGATCGTGTTCAGCATCTGGTTCTGCAGCAGCACGATGCTCTGCCGCTGGCGCTGCAGCGCCAGCCTGGCCACGCCGCGCCACAGCGCGGGCTCGGCATCGAGCACCGCCAGCACGGCGTCGCTCGGCAGGTGGACGATCACCGAGTCTTCGTGCGCGTGGTAGTCGTAGGGCAGCGGCACCTCCTCGAGCAGCCGCACCAGCGGCGCCACCTGGCCGGGCCCGAGCAGCGCGTTGACGTACTTGCGCCCCTGCGGGCTCATGCTGCTGATCTCGAGGCAGCCCGACACCACGGCCAGCAGCTCGCGCTTGTGCCGGTCATGCGCCAGCACCTGCGTGCGGCGGCGGTAGCGCACCAGCCGCGCGGACTTCATCAGCTCGGCCCGGCGCGCGTCGGGCCAGTGCGAGAACAGCTCGTTCCAGCGCAGCGCGCGGTCGAGCAGTGCGGCGCTCTCTTCGGCGTCCTTGGGTGTGGAAACGGGGGATCGGGCCAGCGGGTTCTCCCTGCCTTGATGTTCAGGAATCTGTCAAAGCGTTGACAGATTTGGGGGGCCTTCGTTTCTATCGTAAGCCCCGGAACTCGACAAGCACACAAGCGGCACCGCCCTGCACCCGCAGGCGGCACGCCACACCCGGAGACAACACCCCATGAAGAAGACAGCTGCCGCAGGCCTCGCGCTGACGGCCTCCACGCTCGCGCTCGCGCAGAGCACCGTGACCGTCTACGGCACCCTCGACCTCTACGTGGCGCACGCCAGGTCGGGCGCTACATCGTCGACGCGGCTCGATGACGGCGGCCAGACAGCCTCACGCATCGGTTTTCGCGGCACCGAAGACCTGGGCGGCGGCATGCGCGCGCATTTCACGCTCGAAAGCGGCTTTGCGCCCGACACCGGCAACGGCACCCTGCCCGGCCCGGCGATGTCGTTCAGCCGCCAGTCCTTCGTGGGGATCTCGGCGCCGTGGGGGCAGATCGACGCTGGCCGCATGTACACGCCGATGTTCTACGCGCTGTTCAAGGCCGATCCCTACGGCCTCAATTCGGTGTTCTCGCCCATCAACCTGGTGGCCGCGACCGACGCGCAGACGGGCATCACGCCCTTTGCGGCCCGCGCCAGCAACATGATTCGCTACCGCACGCCGGCGAGCATGGCGTTCTTCGCGGACATCGCCTACGCGCCCGGCGAATCGAGCGCACCGAGCCACCAGAGCGGCAACGTCTACGGCGGCAACATCGGCTGGGCACGCAAGCCCTACTACATCGCCTACGCCTTCCAGCGTGCACGCTCGGGCTCGGCCGCGGCGCCGGTGGCCTCGCCCGCCACCACCACCTACCAGGCGCTGACCGGCTCGTACGAGTGGTCGTCGCTCGGCCTGCAGCTCTACGCGAGCTACGTGCGCAACGCATCGAGCCTGCCCGGCGTGCCGACCGCGAAGCTCTTGAACCTGGGCGCCACCTACAACGTGACGCCAACCTCGAACCTGATCTTCGGCGCCACCGAGCGCAAGGTGGCCGGCAGCGACCGCTCGCAGCTGGCCTGGACGCTGGGCTACGACCACTACCTGAGCAAGCGCACCGTGCTCTATGCGCGCTGGCTGCGCCTCTCGAACCGGCACGGCGCCTCGGCCTCGCTCGCCACCGTGCCGGTGGCGGCCCACAGCGGCAACGACGTGCGCGTTCTCGCCACCGGCATCCGCCACAACTTCTGACCTTCGACATGCCCATCGACTTCTTCTCTTCGCAAGCCGAATCCCTGTCGGCGCTCTTCGCGCCGCGTGCCATCGCGGTGGTCGGCGCCTCGTCCAACCCGCAGAAGATCGGCGGCATTCCGGTCGACTACCTGCGCCGCTTCGGCTTCGACGGTGCGCTCTACCCGGTCAACCCGAACGCCGACCGCATCCAGGACCTGCCCGCATTTCCGAGCCTGCGCGCCATCGGCCAGCCCGTGGACCTGGCGATCCTCGCGGTGCCGTCGGCGCTGGTCGAGGGCGCGCTCGACGACGCCATCGCTTCGGGCGTGAAAGGCGTGGTGCTGTTCTCGTCGGGCTTCGCCGAGATCGGCGCCGAGGGCGCGGCCGCGCAGGCGCGGCTCGGCGCCAAGGCGCGTGCCGCGGGCGTGCGGCTGATCGGCCCCAATTGCCTGGGCTTCATGAACATCGCGCGCCACGTGTATGCGACCTTCTCGCCGGCCCCCGGCGTGGGCCGCGTGGCGCCGGGGCGCATCGGCCTGGTGAGCCAGTCGGGCGCGTTCGGCGCCTATGCGTACGCGATGGCGCGCGCGCGCGGCGTCGGCCTGTCGCTGTGGGCCACCACCGGCAACGAGGCCGACGTGCAGGTCGCCGACTGCCTGGCCTGGCTCGCGCAGGACCCCGGCACCGACGTGGTCATGGCCTACATGGAAGGCTGCCGCGACGGCCCGCGCCTGCGCGCGGCGCTGGCCCTGGCGCAGGCCAACGGCAAGACCGTGGTGATGGTCAAGGTCGGCCGCACCGCGCTCGGCGCCGAGGCCGCGGCCTCGCACACCGCCGCGCTGGCGGGCGACGACGCGGTGTACGACGCGGTGTTCCGCCAGTACGGCGTGCTGCGCGCGCGCAACCTCACGGAGTTCTTCGACCTCGCGCACAGCGCGGCCGTGGCGGGCCGCCCGCGCGACCGCTCGATCGGCCTGTTCACGCTGTCGGGCGGCGTCGGCGCGTTGATGGCCGACGAGGCCTCGGCGCAGGGGCTGGACGTGCGGCCGCTGAGCGAGCCCGCGCAGGACACGCTGCGCAGCTGGGTGCCTTTCGCGGCGCCACGCAACCCGGTCGACATCACGGGGCAGGTCACCAACGACCTGACGCTGATCGAGCGCACGGCGCGCGTGATGCTCGACGACCGCGGCTTCGCGTCGTGGATGGGCTTTCTCGCGGCCGCGGGCGCATCGGATGCGTTCTGGCCGGTGCTGCGTGCGCTGGTGACGTCGCTGCGCGCGGCCTACCCCGACACGCTGCTGGCAGTGAGCACATTGCTGTCGCCCGAGCGCCGCGCCGAGCTCGAGGCGATGCGCTGCCTGGTGTTTGCCGACCCGTCGGACGGCATCCGCACGATCGCCGCGCTCGCGGGGCTGAAGCCCGCGGCGCCCGCTGCAGCAGCCGACGCACCGATCGCCGCGCCATTGGCGCTCGCCCCCGGCACGATGTCCGAGCCCGATGCGCTCGCCCTGCTCGCCGAGGCGGGCGTGCCGGTGGTTGCACACCGCGTGGTGCACAGCGCCGACGAGGCCGCGGCGGCCGCGGAAGCACTCGGCGATGCCGTCGTCGTGAAGATCGTCAGCGCCGACATCCCGCACAAGTCCGACGTCGGTGGCGTGGCGCTCGGCGTGCGCGGCGCGGCACAGGCGCGCGCGGCCTTCGAGCGCACGCGCGACCACGCGCTCACCGCCCGGCCCGATGCGCGGCTCGGCGGCGCGCTGGTGGCGCGCATGCTGCATGGCGGCGTCGAGTGCATCGCGGGCGTGCACCGCGACCCGGTGTTCGGGCCGGTGCTGATGTTCGGCCTGGGCGGCATCCACGTCGAGACGCTCGGCGACGTGTCGCTGCGCGCGCTGCCGGTCACGCGCGACGACGCGCTGGCAATGGTGCGCGAGCTGCGCGCCTTCGCGATCCTCGACGGCGCGCGCGGCCGCCCGCCGATCGACCTCGCGTCGATCGCCGACGCGTTGTGCGCGCTCGCGGCCTTTGCCGAGCGCGCGGGCGACACGCTCGCGAGCGCCGAGATCAACCCGCTCATCGCCCGGCCGCAAGCCGACGGCGGCTGCGTCGCGGTCGATGCGCTGGTCGTCGGTTGCGCCCTGCACACCACCGGAGAAACCGCATGAGGAAGACCACATCGACCGCCGCGCTGCGGCGCGCACTCGGCAGCGCCGCAGCGCTGGCCTTCGCCGCCGGCGGCGCGGCGGCCGCGGGGGCGGATGACGGCTTGCCCTCCAAGACCGTGCGCATCGTCGTGCAGTACCAGGCGGGCGGCTCGACCGACATCCTCGCGCGGCTGCTGGCCGAGGGCCTCTCGAAACGGCTGGGCCAGCCGGTGGTCGTCGAGAACCGCACCGGCGCGGGCGGGATCATCGGCACCGACCATGTCGCCAAAAGCGTGCCCGACGGCCACACGCTGCTGCTGACGGTGCCGGGGCCCGTCACCGCGAACCTGGTGCTCTACAGCAAGCTGCCGTACGACCCGCGCACCGACCTGCGCATGGTCTCGGACATCGCCACCATGCGCACCGTGCTGGCCGTGCACCCTTCGGTTCAGGCCACCGACTTCAAGAGCCTCGTCGCCACCGTGAAGGCCGCGCCGGGCAAGTACGCAATGGGCTCGTGGGGCCCCGGCACGCAGCCGCACCAGGTGCAGGTCCACATGGACAGGGCCTATGGCCTGCAGACGCTGCACGTGCCCTACAAGGGCGAGAGCCCGATGGCGGTCGATTTGATCGGCGGCGTGATCCAGATGACCATCGGCTCGGTCACCACGCTGCAGCCGTACATCCAGGCCGGCAAGCTGCGCCCGCTGGCCGTCGCCGGCCTGCGCCGCGCCCGCGCGCTGCCCGATGTGCCGACCTTCGCCGAGCAGGGCTACGCCGACGAGGTCTACACGATGACCGGCCCGACCTCGCTGATGGCGCCCGCCAGGACGCCCGATGCGGTCATCGAGCGCCTGGGCCGGGAAGTCAGCGCGGTGGTGCGGCAGCCCGAGGTGAGCCGGCGCATCGAGGAACTCGGCGCCGAGCCCGTGGGCAACCTCCCGGCCGAGGCCGCCGCGGCCTACAAGGCCTTCCTGCCGGTGACGCTGAAGCTCACGCAGGCCACCGGCGTGAAGCTCGATTGAGCAGCGATCGCCCCCGCATCCCTCCCCTTTCACCCATCCGTCCGAGGTCCTTTCCATGAACGCTTCCGTCTCCGCGCCCGATGCAACCGCCGCCCGCAAGGCCGCCGCCCGATCCATCGGCCTGGCCGCCTTCGTCTATGGCTATCCGCTCACCGAGACCTACCGCACCTGCGCCATGCAGACCGCGCCGCGCGCCGAACGCCGCATCGGCACCTCGGCCGGTTCGGACGTGCGTGCGCCGCTGAACACGCTGCACCATGCGCCGCGGCCCTCCACCGACGAAGACCGCGACGTGGTCACGCCCGCCAACGACCTGCTCTACACCATGGCCTGGGTCCATCTCGCCGACGGGCCGATGCTGCTCACCGTGCCGGCGTCGGCGCGGCATCCGGGGCGCTACTTCGTGCTGCCGCTCTACGACGCCTACACCGAGAACTTCGAGAACCTGGGGCCGCGCAACTGCAACCCCGAGGGCGAGACCGTGGTGCTCGTGGGCCCCGGCGGCACGGTGCCCGACGCGCTGGCCGGCCACCGCGTGGTGCGCTGCCCGACCGACCTGGTCTGGCTGATCGGCCGCATCCTGGTGGGCGACGAGAGCGACTGGCCGGCCGCCCGCGCGCTGCAGTCGGAGATCCGGCTCGCGCCCGCGCCCGGCACGGTGCAGCAGGGACGCCCGGCCACCGTCGAGCAGTGGGCCGGCCCGCACGTGGACGCCATGGCCGCCGCCTTCGAGCACGGCGAGCCGGCCGCGCAGGTGGCGCCGCGCTTCTTCACGAACCTTTGCCATGCGCTGGCCGAGGCGCCGGGCCGCATCGAAGACCGCGGCCTCGTCGCATGGTTCGGCCAGGCCGGGCTGCTGGCCAACGCCGCGTTCTCGTGGGAGGCGGTGGACGCACCGCTGCGCGAAGGCCTGATCGAGGGCTTCGCCGAGGGCGTGCAGTTGGTCGCGGCCGTGGGCGCCAACCGGCGGCCCAGGCCCTGGTCGATGACGCCCGCCACCGGACGCTACGGCAACGCGTACCTCGGCCGCGCGCGCACCGCCTACCTGGGCCTCGGTGCATTGGCCACCAGCGAGGCGGTGTACGCCGCCTCGCACCACGACGCGAACCAGGAACCGCTCGATGGGCAGCGCTGCTATGCGATGCGCTTCGAGGCCGGCGACGCGCCGCCCGCGGACGCCTTCTGGTCGGTGACGCTGTACGACAGCGACCGCTTCCTCTACCCCAACCCGCTGCGGCGCCATGCCATCGGCGACCGCACGCCGGGCCTCAAGCGCGGCGCCGACGGCAGCCTCGAACTGATGGTGAGCCACGCGCGCCCCGCCGACACGGCCAACTGGCTGCCCGCGCCGGCCGGGCGCTTCTACCTGATCCTGCGCATGTACCACCCGCGCGAGGGCGTGCAGAGCTGGCGCATTCCGGCTCTTCAGGTGCAGCAGGACTGAACACGATGCAGCCGCACGCCGACAACCTGCAAGCCCTGGCCGAAGAGGCCGTGGTCTACGCCTATCCGCTCTACGAGATGCGCCGCATGCGCGCCGCCACCTCGCCGCGGCGCACCGACGCCCACGGCGAGGCGCCCGAGCCGCAGCGCTGGTGCAACGTGTTCACGCACGCACGCCAGCTGCTGCGCGCGGGCAAGAGCCGCGTCGTGACGCCGAACAACGACACGCTCTACACCAACGCCTGGCTCGACCTCGGCGAAGGCCCGCTCGTGATCGACGTGCCCGACACCGCCGGCCGCTACTACGTGCTGGGCCTGCTCGATTTCTTCACCAACCCCTTCGCGCACCTCGGCCAGCGCCTCACGGGCACGGCGGCGCGCGCGTTCGTCGTCACGCCGCCGGGATGGCTCGGCACGCTGCCCGCGGCCTTCGATGCCCCGGGCGCACGCATCGAGGCGCCCACGCGCTGGCTGTGGATCATCGGGCGACTGCTGGTCGACGGGCCGGAGGACGTGGCGGCGGTCAACGCGCTGCAGGACCGGTTCGTGGTGCGCACGCTGGCCGACTGGGAGGCCGGCCGCGACTCGCCGCCGCGCGCCTTCGACCCCGCCTGCGACCCGAAGGCGCCGCTCACGGCCGCGCACTTCGCCGCGCAGGTGAACGCGGCACTGCGCGACAACTCGCCACCGCACGGCGACGCGGCAAAGCTCGCGCGCTATGCGGCGCTCGGCCTCGGCCCGGGCGCAGGGCCGCTCGACGAGCGCCGCCGCGCCGCGCTGCAGGCCGCGCTCGACACCGTGCTGCCGCGGCTGCGCGAGGCGCAGTCGGGCCGCACCACGGCGTCGGGCTGGGTCCAGATGCCGCTGATCGAAGGCAGCTTCGGCGACGACCACCTGGCGCGCGCACTGGTCGCACTCAAGTACATCGGCATGCTCGAAAGCCGCGAAGCCACCTATCCGATGGCCTGGCACGACGCGGCGGGCGAGGCGCTCACCGGCGAACGCCGCTACACGCTTCGCTTCGCGCCTGGCGCACTGCCGCCGGTCGACGCCTTCTGGTCGCTCACGATGTACGACGCGCGCGATTACATGCTGGTGGACAACCCGATCGACCGCTACGCCATCGGCGACCGCACGCCGGGCCTGCAGCGCGATGCGGACGGCGGCCTCACGCTGCACATCCGGCACGCGCGCCCCGAGGGCGCCGCCGCCGAGGCCAACTGGCTGCCGGCACCCGAAGGCCCCTTCTATCTCTGTCTGCGCGCCTACATGCCGCGCGCCGAACTGCTCGACGGCCGCTACCTGCTGCCGCCGCTCACCGCCACCAAGGACACCGCATGACCGCCATCGCTGCCAAGCCAGACCACAAGACCGAAGAAGAAGAAAAGCCGTTCCTCATCGTCGGGACCGGCACCGACACCGTGGCGCCAGGCCTTCACATCCTGCGCGGGCAGGGCCAGTCGTTCGTGGCCGAGACCGATGCGGGTCTCGTCGTGGTCGATGCCGGCCCGGGCGGCTCGGTGACCGCGGGCATGATCGACGCGGTGCGCCGGCTCAGCGAAGCGCCGGTGCATGCGCTGTGCTTCAGCCACGGCCACATCGGCTACAACGCCGGCGTGCCGATGTGGCTGGCGCATGCCGCCGCGCGCGGCGACGCGCCGCCGCGCATCATCGCGCACCGCAACGTGCCGCGCCGGCTCGCGCGCTACAGCGAGACGCTGGCACTGCAGCACCGCATGGCCGAGATCCAGTTCAACCGCCCCGCGGGCTTCTTCGACCGCCGGCTGGCGACGCACGCGCCGACCGAAACCTTCGAAGACCTGCTGCAGATCGGCAGCGGCGAGCAGCGCATCGAACTGCGCTGGGCACCTTCGGAGACCGACGACGCGATCGCGCTCTGGAGCCCGGCGCAGCGCGTGCTCTACGGCGGCGCGGCACTGATCGATTCGATCCCCAACATCGGCACCCCGTTCCGCACGATGCGCGACACGGTGCGCTGGGCCGACACGCTCGATGCGCTGGCGGCGCTGGGCGCGCGCAAGGCGGTGCGCGAGTTCGGCGCCACGCTCGAGGGCGAGGCGCAGGTGCGGCACGTGCTCACGCACACGGCCCGCGCGCTGCGATGGCTGCGCGCCGAGGTGGTCCGGCTCATGAACGAAGGCCTCAACGAGCGCGGCATCCTGGCGCGCATCCGCTTTCCGGACGAGCTGTTCGCGGTCGACTGGATGAAGCCCACCTATGGCGACCCCAGCTACATCGTGCGCGACATCTACCGCTCGGAGAACGGCTGGTGGGACCGCAACCCGACCTCGCTGCATCCGGCGGCGCCCGAGGCGGTGGGCCGCGCGGTGGCCGACGCGATCACCGACAAGCGCGGCGTGATCGAGCGCGCGCGCACGCTGGCCGCCGACGGCCAGTGCCAGCTGGCGCTGCATGTGATCGACCTGCTGGCCACCGCCGAGGGCGAGGCGCCAGAGATCGCCGAGGCGCGCGCGCTCAAGGCCGAATGGCTGCGCCAGCGCGCGCGCGAAGTGCCCAGTTACGTCTCGCGCAACCTGTACCGCGTGGGCGCGGACATGATCGAGCAGGGCACGCAGGCGCGCTTCGGCATCCATTGATTGAACGACCGACCCGATTTCCAGGAGACAAGAACCATGACGAGCCCGCATTTCCTTCACCGACCCCTTCGCGCACTCGCCTGCGGCGCGTTCGCAGCCGCCTGCGTGGCCACGGCCGCCCATGCGCAGGGCCCCGATGCCTACCCCGACAAGCCCGTCACGCTCGTGGTGCCGACCGCCCCCGCGGGCGGCACCGACACCATCGCGCGGATCTTCGCCGAGGCGCTCGGCAAGGCGCTCGGGCAGACCTTCATCGTCGACAACCGGCCCGGCGCCAACGGCATCCTCGGCGCCGAACTCGTCGCGCGCGCGGCACCCGACGGCCAACGGCTGCTGTTCACCTACGCCGCGGCGATGGTGGTCAACCCGAGCCTCTACAAGAAGCTCTCGTACGACCCGGTAAAGGACTTCGCGCCGGTGGCGCAGATCGGCCGCGGCGGCAACCTGCTGCTGGTGCGCAAGGACCTGCCGGTGAAGACGATCCAGGAGTTCGTCGCCTACGCCAAGGCCCGCCCCGACAAGCTCAACTACTGCTCGTGGGGCGCCGGCTCGGGCGGCCACCTTGCGATGGAGAGCCTCAAGAAGCAGGCCGGCCTCGTGATGACCCACGTGCCCTACAAGGGCAGCGGCCCCTGCGTGCAGGACCTCGTGGGCGGCCAGGTGGATGCAGCGTTCGCCGACATCTCGTCGACCGTGGAGATCGTGCGCGCGGGCCGCATCCGCGCCCTGGCGAACAGCGGCCCCGGGCGCATTCCCATGCTGCCCGACGTGCCGACGATGACCGAGAGCGGCTATCCGTTCAAGAACTACGCCTGGTACGGCCTGCTGGCGCCGGCCAAGACGCCGCCGGCCATCGTGAAGAAGCTCAACGACGCCGTGAACCAGGTGCTGCGCGACCCGGCGGTGGTGCGCCGCATGCACGAGCTGAACTTCAACGACCTGCCGCAGAACACGCCCGAACAGTTCGCCGCCACGATCCGGCAGGATCTGCAGGACTGGGGCGCGCTGGTGAAGGACATCGGCCTCACGCTCGAGTGAGCGGCCGATGCGCTCAGCACCTCAAGGCTTGAAGAACGAGGTCGGCACCATGAGCTTCGTCTCCTGGGAGACGAGGTAGGCGGCCTCGGCGCTCTTGTCGAGGTAGCCGGCCCAGGCCGGGTCGCGCTGCATCGCGGCGCGCTTGTCGGCGCGGTCCTTCGCGTCGGCGAAGACCCAGATGTGGGTGTAGCTGTTGACGTTGCCGGTCTCGGTCTGCAGATAGGCCAGCGGTTCGCCCAGGTGGCGCCGCTGCACGTCGAAGCCGTGCTCGGCATAGAGCGCCAGGTGGCGCTTGAGGGTGCCGGGGCGGCAGGTGTAGGTGCGTACGTCGTAGAGCATGGGCTGTGGGTTCCTTGGCTTGAGGCTGGAAAAAAAGAAAGGGTGTGGGGTCTGGGTTCAGTCCACGGTGGCGCCCGAACGCTCGACCAGCGCACCCCAGCGCTTCACCTCCTGCGCGACGAAGGGCTGGAAGGCTTCATGCCGGTCGCCGATGGGATCGGCGCCGAGTTCCTTCAGGCGGGCCTGCACCGCAGGATCGGCCACGGCCGCGGCGATCGATGCCGACAGCTTGGCCACCACCGGTGCCGGCGTGCCGGCCGGCGCGAACAGGCCGAACCACGAGCGCGCGTCCATCTGCGGATAGCCGGCTTCGGCGAAGGTCGGCACCTCGGGCATGTTGGCGCGCCGCGCCTTGCCCGTGACCGCGAGCGGCCGCAGCTTGCCGGCCTGCACCTGAGAGAGCACTTCGGGCAGGTTGGCGAACATCGCCTGCACCTGGCCGCCGATGAGGTCGGTCTGGGCGAGCGCGCCGCCCTTGTAGGGCACGTGCATCATGCGGGCGCCGACCAGCGTATTGAACTGCTCGCCCGCCAGGTGCGCGGCCGTGCCGGTGCCGCCCGAGGCGAAGTTGAGCTTGTCGCCCTGGGCCTTGGCATGGGCGGCGAATTCGCCCGCGCTGCGCGCCGGCACGCCGGGGTTCACCACCAGCACGAGCGGCACCGAGGCCAGGTTCGAGAGCGCGGCGAAGTCCTTCGTCAGGCTGTAGTCGAGCTTGCGGTAGAGCGTGGCGTTGATCGCGTGGCTCGAGGTGGCCATGAGGATGGTGTAGCCGTCGGGCGCGGCGCGCGCCACGGTGACGGCGCCGATGTTGCCGTTGGCGCCGGCCTTGTTGTCGACGACGACCGGCTGGCCGAGCGAGTCCGACATCTTCTGGCCGACCACGCGCGCGATCACGTCGGTGGCGCCGCCGGGCGCAAACGGCACCACGATGCGGATGGGGCGCACCGGGAACTCGGCGGCAGCCTGTTGTGCATGGGCCTGCGTGAGCGCGCAGGCGCCCAGGGCCGCGAGGGCCGAAGCCCGCAGCAGTTTGTTCATGTGTTTTGTCTCCTTGGTGGTGATGAATCGTGTCAGGCCGCGGCGCGCTGCTGTTGCTTCTGCTTCTGCTGCAGCAGCGCCTTCTCGCGCAGTTCGCTCAGCGTGGCGCGCGGGGTCAGGATCTCGGGCTCGATCGCGAGTTCGATGAGTGCCGCGCCGCCCGCGGCCAGCGCGCGCTGCAGCGCCGGCGCGAACGCTTCGGTGCGGGCCACGCGCTCGGCCTGCAGCCCGAACGACTGCGCATAGCGCACGAAGTCGGGGTTGCACAGGTCGGTGCCGATGGGGCGGCCGGGGTAGTGCATCTCCTGGTGCATGCGGATGGTGCCGTACATGCCGTTGTTGAAGACGATGAAGACGATCGCGAGGTCGTGCCGTTTCACGGTCGCGAGCTCCTGCGAAGTCATCAGGAAGCAGCCGTCGCCGGCCAGGCACACCACCTGCCGCGACGGATGCTGCAGCTTGGCCGCGATGGCGGCCGGCACGCCGTAGCCCATGGCGCCGCTGGTCGGCGCAAGCTGGGTGTTCGGCTGCGAGAACGGGTAGTAGCGGTGCGCCCAGGCGCTGTAGTTGCCCGCGCCGTTGGTGAGGATCGCATCCGGCGCGAGCGTGTCGCCGAGCGCCTGGATGACGCGCGCCGGGTCGAGCGCGGCCTCGCGCGCCGCGGGCGTGGTGTAGCGCGCGTAGTTGGCGCGCAGCCGGTCGCGCCAGGCCTGCCGCGGGGCCGCCGCATCCACCGCCGGCAGCAGGGCAGCCGCCTCGGCGAACGGGGACACGGCGCTCAGGATGCTGACGGCGGGCTGGTAGACGCGCCCGAGCTCCTCGGCGCACGGCAGCACATGCACGAGCTGCTGGCGCGGCAGCGGCACGTCGAGCAGCGTGTAGCCGCTCGTCACGATCTCGCCGAGCCGCGTGCCGACGGCGATCAGCAGGTCGGCCTCGCGCACCGCCTGGGCCAGCTCGGGGTTGACGCCGATGCCGACCTCTCCAACGTAGTTCGGATGGCGGTTGTCGAACAGATCCTGCCGGCGAAATGCGCAGGCCACGGGCAGCGCGTTCTGCACCACGAAGCGCTCGATCGCGGCGCGGGCCTGCGGGCGCCATCCGGGGCCGCCGAGCAGCAGCAGCGGCCGCTCGGCCGCGGCCAGGTGCTCGTGCAGGCGCTGCATGGCGTCGGGGGCGGGATGCGCCTCGGGCACCTCCACGCGCGGCACGGCCAGCGGCATGGCGGCATCGGTCAGCATGTCTTCGGGCAGCGCCAGCACCACCGGCCCGGGGCGCCCCGACATGGCCACCGAATAGGCGCGCGCCATGAATTCGGGCACGCGCGCGGCGTCGTCGATCTGCGCCACCCACTTGGTGAAGGGGCCGAACATGCGGCGGTAGTCGATCTCCTGGAAGGCCTCGCGCTCGATCATGTCGCGCCCGACCTGTCCGATCAGCAGGATCATCGGCGTCGAGTCCTGGAACGCGGTGTGCACGCCGATGCTCGCGTTGGTGGCACCCGGCCCGCGCGTGACCATGCAGATGCCGGGGCGGCCGGTGAGCTTGCCCTGGGCCTCGGCCATGAAGGCGGCCGCGCCTTCGTGGCGGCAGGCGACGACGCGCATGGCGCCCTGCTGCGCATGCAACGCATTCAGCACGTCGAGGTAGCTCTCGCCCGGCACGCAGAACACGGTGTCGGCGCCTTGCGCCAGCAGCGCGTCGACGATCAGCTCGCCGCCGGTGCGCAGTGGGGTGGATTCGTTCATCGCCAGCCATCGGGCCGCCCATGACGGCGGCAGAGTTTCAGATGGAAGGACTTTAGGCAGCCGGGCGCCGAAGGGGGTAGGACGATTGGTCGCTCGCCTTGTACTTTTCGACGGCGCGGGCTAGGGGCTTACGCCAGGGGTCCCAGGGGTGCCGTAGCGCTTCTTGAACTCGCCGGGCGTCATCTGCGTGCGCTTCTTGAAGAAGCGGCTGAAATACGCATGGTCCTCGAACTGCAGGTGGAACGCGATCTCGGCCACGCCCATGCCGGTGTTGCACAAGAGCCGCTTGGCCTCGAGCACGCGGCGCTCGTGCACCAGTTCGCCGGCGGTCTTGCCGAGCGTGCGCTTCACAGCCTCGTTGAGCTGGCGCTCGGTGACATGCAGCCGCTCGGCATAGTCGCCGAGCGGGCCGAACTCCAGGTAATGGCGGTCGATCAGCAGCCGGAAGCGCTTCGTCAGTGCGTAGCTCTGCGGCGAGGCGCCCTCGGCCGCGCGTTCGGGGTAGAGCCGCCGCAGCCGCGTCAGCAGCACCAGCAGGTAGGAGCGCACCACGTCCAGCCGCGCCTCCTGGCGGCCGAGCATCTCCTGCTCCATCTCGAGCAGCAGCGGGAGCAACGCGTCGTGCTGCGCCTGTTCGAGGTAGAGCACCGGCGCGTCCGAGGCGATGTGGAAGAACGGGTACTTGGCGATGTCGTCGGCGCGCGGGAACATCTGCACGAAGAACTCGGCGCTGAAGTTGATGACGAAGCCCTTCGGCGGCACGTCGGAGGTCCAGGCATGCAGCTGGCCGGGCGAGACGAAGAACACCGTGTTGGCGCGCACCTCGAAGGTCTCGAAGTCGAGCAGGTGCGTGCCCGCCGCCTCGCTCATCCAGAGCAGGTGGTAGTAGTTGTGGCGGTGCGGAAACCCGCGCGGGATGTCCGGGCGCGATTCGAGCCGCACCAGGTCGAAATGGAACGCGCCCGACTCGCCGCTGAAGTCGGAGCTGTCGAAGACGGGGAAATCGGTGGGGGACGGAATGGGCACGGGCTGGGTGAAGTCGCGAAAGTATCGCGCATCCGCCACAGGGCGAGCCTTCCGCCAGCCCAATAGGTAAACTCAATGACAGAAATGTAAACTTTCTAACTCATTTTGTACGAAACCGCTTACAGTCGCGTCATGACGAAAAGACGAGTTCACATGTCCGTATTGATGGCGGAACTCAAGATGCTGCAAGCCCGTGCCAAGGCGGGCGACTGTGCCGCCATCCGCGTCCTTTGCAAGGGGGGCGAGCATCGAGCCCCGCCTTCGTGGATCGCCGACGCAGCACGCTGCAGGGAGCGGTCGGCCTAACGACGACCCAGCGCCGCGATCTTCCGCGGCCCGGCCCACGCTTCGAGGATGTCGATGGCGTCCTGCGCCGAATGCTGCTCGGCAGGAGTCAGCCCGGCCTCCAGCGGTGCGCCTGCCACGCGGCGCAGTTCATCCACGTCGATGGGATGCCGGTCCGCGACCGGCAGGCCCTCGAACACCACGCCGGACTGCGCCAGCGAAGCCGCATAGAACAAGCGGCGGATGCCCGCCACCCGCATGGCGGCGACGCACATCGCGCAAGGCTCGCATGAGGAATACATCTCGCAGCCTGCCAGGTCGACGCGCTGCAGCCGCCGGCATGCGTCCCGGATCGCTTCGACCTCTCCGTGCGAAGTGGGATCGAAATGGGCGACCGAATGATTGAAGCCTTCGCCGACCACCTGCCCATCCTTCACCACCACCGCGCCGAAGGGCTCGGTGCCGGGCTCCGCGATCGCGCGCGCTGAAAGCGCCAGCGCCTGCTTCATGAATTTCTCTTCGTACATCTTTGCTGCTCCTGCGTCTGTCTGAAGGGGTGCTGTCGATTTTTAATTGGGATGGCACTGCGGAACGACACTGTTCTTTCGTCAACGCGCGATCGCGCTTTCGTCCGTCGGCGCGAAGGGTCGCCCGATGGCGCTGCGGCCAGGCGTCGCACGGCCGGCCCGTGCAGAATGCAACCAATAGCCGGATCCGGCCGGAAGCGGCCCTCGCCGGCATCGAACACTTGTAAGCTGATACGCGCAGAATATCTTCCAACGAATTCACCATGAGAAACGAGAACGTCACCCTGCTGCTGGGAATCCTCTCGGTAGTCGCAGTCGCTGAGACGGCTATCGGCTACGCTCATAGCGTCGATGCCCGTGGATGGTGGCCCCTAGGCCTTTCTGTCGCTCTGCTCCTGTATACAGGCTATAGCGTTTTGTTTGGCCTCATCGCCGGCGACCGCATTCTGCCCATGACGTACATCTTGGGAGTGAATGGAGTGCTTGCCGCAGTCCGAGTTCTGACCAGCTACCTTTTCTATACCCTTCCCATCGATTGGGGTGCAGTCAACGCGGGTATGGCCAAGCTCACCTTCTTCCAGTCTCTTGTGCGCAGCGGATGGGCGCTCTACTTGTTGCCCATTCCTTTCCTGGTTGCACACTCTGTCGCGGTCCGGACAAACTGGCTCGGCGTCAAACCGCAGCCCCGGACCTCCGCAGGGTGACTGATATCGGCCAAAAGCGGACCTCCAGCACAAGACCCAATACGCTCATGAACACCGTATCCACGTTGACTGCTGCGGCGAACGATTTCGCCGACCGTCTGACGCTCGCGAAGCGCATCGCCTTGCGTGACGAAAACCTGTCCACGGCAACCGCGGAGAACTGGCACTGGTTTGAAGAGGTCATCGTTCTGTACGACCTCCGCAATTCGTGCAGCCCAGTGGTAAGGGACTTCAGGGCGCTCAGCGGTGACGACGACGGGGCAATAAGCTATCTTTTCAGTCGCAGTCATGAGCCGATTCTTGAGGCCGAGCGCATCTTGCGACAGGCCCAGCTAAGCTTGCGGGCGGCTCTGTCGTAGTACTGCGATCGGCCAGAAGCGGAAGTTCGCCTGTGCGGCCGAAATCGGTGGCAGCAGCAGCCATTGGACCAGTCCGCCACCTCTTGGCTTAGTGCGCGCGGCTGTAGACAAACGCGGCGTTCGTTCCCCCACCCTGCCGCACAGCAAGTTCGATGTTCAAATGCGCGATTGCTTCCAGGTATCGCGCAGACTTCAGCGGCCCGGCGTTGACGGGTGCAAGACCCATTTGAGCGCCCAGCGCCATGATTCTTATCGCCGCCGCTTCGTTGTCGCTGGCAACGAAGAGCGTGAGGGGCTGCCCGTCGCGGTCGAGCCGGGCCGGCTTCAACACGTCGGCAAAGATCGTGTTGAAGGCCTTGGCGACGAGCGATTCGGGAAGCATTCGCGCGACCTGCTCGGCGCCGGAGTCCTCTTCACCGATCAGGATCGGCGACCAGTCCTTCGCGACCGGGTTGGTCGCGTCTATGACGATCTTGCCGATCAATGCATCGGCCAGGGGCAGCATCACCGCTTTCACGGCATCAAACGGTATGGCGATGAAGACGAGGTCAGCGCCGACTACCGCCTCGGCGAACGTTGTGTAGGGCATCCCGGACGGCGGCGAGCCCGCGCGGTTCCGCACACCCAGGCTCACGCGATGACCTTTGGCCATCGCCAGCGAGGCCACTGACTGGGCGATTTGACCGCCCCCGATGAATGCAATCTTCATGGCTGAACTTTCTGAAGTGTCTGGTGAACTTGAACAGGCGGAGCGCACACCTTGGCCCTAAGGCAAGGCGTTAGACGCTTCAGCGATCACAAGGACACGATCACGCGTCCGGACGGGCGGTCCTCAACCAGGCACCGCAAGGCTTCTGCTGTTTGTGCGAACGGGAATACCTTGGCAACGATGGGTCTGATCTTTTTGTTCGCCAGAAGCGCGCTGACACCCTGCCAGGCCAGGGCCCGCCTTTCGGGGCTCTCCAAGAGAAAATTGAAGCCGCGAATCTGTGCCGACTTCCAGATCAGGTTCGTGACGTCAATCTCCGAGGCGCGTCCAGCCGAATAGCCCACGGTGACGATCGTTCCTTGAGGAGCGAGAACCTCCATCGCAGCGGTCAGAACCGCACCGCTCAGGCCGTCAACCACGACGTCGACGCCGCGACCATCGGTCAATTCTCGGATGGCCTCGACCAGTGATCTCTTCTGCATATCGATGACATGCTCGAAGCCTGCTTCCCGCGCGCGCTCGGCCTTGCCCGAGGTGCTCGTCGACGACAGCACGAGGGCGGCATCTCGGGCGCGGGCTAGTTGGAGCGTTGCATTGCCGATGCCGCCGAACACCCCGGGGCTGAAAACGACTTGTCCAGGTTCGAACCCGGCCATCTCCAGCGCTATCCACGCCGAGATATAAGCGACGGGCAGGCCTGCAGCCTCGATGAGATCGATGTTGTCCGGCAGCCGGTAAAGCATGGATTTCGGCACGGCCACGAACTCGGCGTAGGCACCCGCTTCCAGAACGCCGAACGGACCGCCGAACACCACACGTGTTCCTGCAGGGAAGTCGGCATCTCCCTGCTCGACCACGCCCGAACCCTCGTTTCCGAGTATCAGAGGCGCGGTCACCATGGGCATCCTGCCGTGCAGGATGGAGTGATCGACGACGTTGACGCCAGCCGCGGCGACTCGCACTAGAAGGCGATCTCCCGTTGGTCTCGGCATCACGACGTCCTGACGTTCGAGCCCTCCAAAGCCTGTGAATGAATGTGCAACGAATGCATGCATGTTGGGTTCTTTCGCGGTGTGGATCGCTGTCAGTTGCCTATGTGCGAAGTTGCCCAGTCGAGAACGAGCTCTGCATAGGTCTGCGGAGCGTCTTCCCAGACGAAATGGCCTGCGGGAACAACTTCGAGTCTTGCGTTTGGAAGCCGCTCGATCAGATACTGGCCGTTCGATACCGGAACGAATGGGTCGTCGCGCCCTGCGATCACGAGCACCGGAGTCCGAATCCTGTCAAGCCGCCCCTTCAGGCGCTCGAGTTGTTCGGGATACCGGCGCACGAAGCGTGCGGACTCGGCGTAGCGTTCTCCGCGGTAGGACTCGATGTAGTCCTGGCGCACGAATTCGGGCACGGCATAGTGATCCAGGTTGGTGAGAACACTGTTGATCAACTCCTCCGCAACGATGGCGCGAAGATTCTCGGAGGGCAACTCGATCAGATCGTGGAGGCCTGTTCCGACCTCGAGCGGAAATGACGCAGCGCCACTTCCGACCGTGATGGATGCGAACGCCTGGGGATGGTTGGCTGCGGCGAACAGTAACGCGGACGTTCCGACATCCGGGCCGACCGCATGCGGACGTGTCAGGCCGAGACGGCGAACCGCCTCGACGATGAAGTTCCCCATCGCTTCCGGCGCGATCACGTCGGGCCGCCCCTGCGACCCACCGAATCCCGGCAGGTCCAGCGCCAGCACATCGAAGCGCTCCGCGAGCGGGGCCCACATCTGCAGGTATGCCATGAGGCTCTCCGGCCAAGGACTCAGCAGCAGCAGCGTTTCCGCGCCCCGGCGTGGCGCTCGCGCGTACCGAACAGACAGGCCGTCTATCGTCGTTGTGCGCAGCTTGGCAGGGAAGCGCGAGGCCGACACCGAAGTATTTGGCTCTGTGGGCGTCGTACCTCCGAGGCCGCCACCAAGCGCCACATTGATGATTCGCACCTGCGTGAAATCCTTCAGCCCTTCCAGTCCGCCTTGCTGGCCGATGCCCGATTCCTTGGCACCGCCGAACGGCACATCAAATGGCAGCGAGACGTGCGTATTGACCCATACGGTGCCCGACTCGATGCGCGATGCGACGGCCATGCCTTTTTCGGGGTCGCCCGTCCAGATCGTGGCGCCGAGGCCGAACTTGCTGTCGTTCGCGCGACGCACGACGTCGTCGAGCTCGTCATACCCCAGCACGGGCATGAGAGGGCCAAACTGTTCCTCTACGACCAGGCGATGGTCGTCGGCGAGTCCGGTGATGATGGTCGGTGGGATGAAGTAGCCGCCGCCTTCGACGACTTCGCCACCCGCGACTATGGAGCCGGACTTCCTGGCGTCCTCGATCAGCTCTCGAACCCGGTCGTATTGCATCCTGTTCTGCAACGGCCCCATGGTGGTGGCGGGGTCCAGCCCGTCGCCGACCTTCTCCTGGTTTGCCAGCGCGACAAGTTCGGCGACGAAGCCGTCCATGATGGCGTTCGGCACATAGACACGCTTGGCCGAAAAGCAGATCTGGCCCGCGTTCAGGAAGCCGGCGGAATAGACCTTTGCGGCCGCCGCCTTGACGTCCACATCATCGAGAACGATTGCCGCATCGTTGCCGCCAAGTTCCAGCGAGGTGCGCTTGAGCGTGTCGACCGTGCTGCCCAGCACCTTCTTGCCCGTAACGGTCGAGCCCGTGAAACTGACGAAGGCGATGTCGGGATGGCTGGTCAGGATGGGGCCGAGATCGTTGCGGTCGACCAGTGTCTGGAACACGCCGGCCGGAAAAATTCCGGCGGCGACTTCCCCGAGCATCAGCGTGGTAGCCGAAGTCGTCGGCGCTGGCTTTGCGATCACGGTGTTGCCAGTGATCAAAGCCGCGCCAACCTTGGCGATCAGGATCTGCAGCGGATAATTCCACGGCGCGATGGCCGCGACCACGCCGCGTGCGAGGCGCTGCTCGATGATTTTTTCCGTTGCGTTCTCGCGGATGATCTGAGGTCTGAGCTCCAGAGACGCGTGGTACAGCAGCTGATCGATGGTCCAGTTCACTTCCCAGCGCGCTTCGGCAATGGGCTTGCCTTGTTCGCGCGTCAGCATCTGCGAGAACTCTTCACACCTTGATTTGATGCCCTCCGCGAAGCGGCGCAAATGGCTTGCGCGTTCTGCATAGCTGAGTTTGGACCAGGCAGGAAACGCACTTTTGGCCGCGGCAATTGCGCGGACGGCCTGGGATACGTCGGCGCGGGAGATGGTGATGAACGTCTTTCCGGTGGCCGGGTTGATGACGTCAAGGGACTGTTTTCCCGAAACGAGTTGTCCGTCGATGAGAAGTTTCAAGGTGTTGGGCATGGCTGTCTTTTGCGCGCCGACGGACAAGAAGCCGCGCGGCGCGCGTTGCGCAATGAGATGGGGCGACTGAAAGCGCCTGCCTGCCGCGAGGCACGGCAGCGCATGGCAGCTAGGCTGCGTTCAGGATGTCGGTGGCTTGGTGATCGATGGAGACGCCGTCTACAAGGATGACGTCCGCCACCGAGTTCGCGGTGCGCAGGGCCACGATCTTTTGGTAGGCATCGGACCCGTACCAGTTTTGCGCGCTGTTCCTGTCTGGGAATTCGATCAGAACTAGCTGGCCGTTCCAATCTCCTTCCAGCCGCTGTATTGCGCCACCGTGAACGCGGAATCGTCCCTCGTAAGGCGCGAGCGTCGCGTCAATGCGGTGGAGGTATTCGACCAGTTCGTCGTTGAAGGTTGATTGCCTGATGTGTGCGAGAGCGAAAGTGGTCATCAATTCCTCACAGCATGGTCAGAGCGATCTTGCCGGTCATCGCGCCGGCTTCTAAGGCCTGGTGCGCCTTCGCGCCTTCCGCCAGCGGGAAGCTCAAGCTCACATGCGGGATGACGAGCCCGCTCTCCGCCCAGGTGGCCAACTGCTGCAGGCCGGCGCCATCCGGCTGCACCGCAATGCTCGAAAAACGCATGCCGGCCGCCGCGGCAAGCGCAGGCATGTGCGCGTGGCTCAGTCCCAGCGCCGTGACAACGATGCCGCCGGGCGTCAACACCTTCAATGAGCGTTCTGCGCAATCGCCGCCAACCAGATCGAGCACCACGTCCACATTCTTCACGTGGCTCGTGAAATCCACCGACGTGTAGTCGATGGTTTCATCCGCACCGAGCCCACGGACGAAGGCCTCCTTGGCAACGCTCGCCGTCGCGATCACATGCGCACCCAGAGCCTTGGCGATCTGAACCGCGAGGTGACCGACGCCGCCGCCGGCGCCGTGAATCAAGACGCGTTGCGACGGGCGCAGGCGGGCGATGTCGCGCAACGCCTGCAACGCCGTCAGGCCCGACATCGCGAGCGCGGCCGCCTGCGCGTGGCTCAGGCCAGCAGGTTTGTGCCAGAGCTGGCCGGCCGGCGCCACGGCGTACTCGGCATAGGCATTGGCCGCACGCGGGAACAGCGGCATGCCGAACACCTCGTCGCCGACCTTGAAGGATGTCGTGCCGAGTTCCACTTCCTCCACCACGCCGGAAATGTCCCAGCCCGGAACAATGGGCGCGGGGCCGAGGATGGGCATCACGCCGCTGCGCGTGAAGAGATCAATTGGGTTGAGACTGGCCGCATGGATGCGTACCAGCACGTCACCGAAGTTGCGCGCGGGGCGGGGTCGCTCCTCCAGGACGAGGACTTCTGGGCCGCCGAAGCGGTGTTGTATCAGGCTTTTCATGTCGATGATTCCTACGTTGATGGCCGTTTCAGCAGCCGGTAGGGCATGATCGGTATCTGTACAAGAACTGTAAACTAGGCACCCAAACGATTGGTAGGTACCCAATGGATACTAGATTCGACGATCTAACATCCGGTCAACTTCGCAAGTTGCCACCTGGAAACGTGTTCGATTCAAACTGCCCGTCGAGGAGCGTCGTCGAGATCCTTTCCGACAAGTGGGCGGTGCTTCTTCTGTGGTCGCTCGCACCCGAACCCCTTCGTTTCGGTGAGCTTCGTCGTCGGTTGGACGGCGTGACTCAAAAGATGTTGACGCAGACGCTCCGCTCGTTGGAGCGCAATGGTCTGGTGTCTCGCACCGTGTACGCCACCACGCCGCCCAGCGTGGAATACGCGTTGCTGCCTTTAGGGACCAGCGTTTCGGAAATTTCGGAGCAAATGTGTGTCTGGGCGCAAGATCACATCAAGGAGGTGATCCTGGCTAGGCAGGCATACGACAAGGGACTCGAAGGGCCGGTCGGAATTTCAAAAGTGGTGGCGGGCCAGCGTATTCAATAGGAGCCCTGCTTCAGACTTTTGGCATCGCCAGAATGTCTGCTTTCTCGATGGAGAAACTTCTGCTTCGGGCCCCCAAGCGGAAGTCGGTTTCCCACGGAAGCGGTCATCAGTGCTCGGCTTCAGCGAAGTTGTCAAAGTTATCGGGACCAGAACGTCTCATGCCCTCTTTTACGGTCAGCGAAACGGGGCTGCACGCCGCGACCGCTCGACAAAGGGCAGCTTGCCGGAAGCGTGCCCCTACGAGGAAGCCGCCACCCGGATTCCGCCAACGACGAAGTCAACAAGGGCATTCGCAACGGCCTGCGTGTCCGTTGTCCCAGCCTTTGTGCCGGAGAGGCGATGGAGCCGACTCGGTCGACCCCTGTCGGTCAAGAAGAGCACGACGGTACTGACCATCAGCATGTAGCGCAGGTACATCAGGCTCAACGGAATTTCAGGCACTGCGTCGTGGAGCGCCGCTACGAACTGCTTGGCCATCGGGTCAAAGTGCTTCTTGATGACCCGCTCCGTCATCGCCGAAGGGGAAAGACGATGCTTCAGGATCAACTGTGCAAGCAATTGACCTTCAGTTGCTGCGCTATCCCCGACATACGGAGCGACAAAGGCCTTGACGATCGCAGTCACTTCGGGGCGCGTACCCGCTGTACCTGCCGCAGCTGTGATCTCTTTCAGGGCCAGGGTCCGGCGCTTGTTGACGCGCGATGAAAGCTCATCAAAAAGGGCCTCAGCCAGCGCTTCGGTGCTTCCGAAGTGGTAGTGGATCGCCGCAACGTTGACACCCGCATGGCTGGTCAGAGTTCGCACAGGCACCCCGTCTATGCCTTTTTCGGCGTAGAGGGCCAAAGCGGAATCGAGGATCTTCTGCCGGGTGAGGCGATCGGATGAAGGGGGTGTTCGTCCTGGCATGTCCAAGCGAGGCAAAGGAATTGGGTCAATACGTGCCACGGCAGTGCGGCGCGCGATGGTCATGGGCATTCTGCATCATCGAGTCAATCACTTGTTTCAATCGCGCAAGCTGATTCGGAGATGCGTAGAAACACTTGATTGAAACAGATGTTTTATTTGTCTAGAATGCGCCCGTTACCGGCTTTCGGCCTAGTCAGCGCCGGCCGGTGCCATAGGAGACAAGCCCATGTTGAATCGAAGAGAGGCGCTTGCAGGCGTTGCAGTCGCGCTTGCAGCGCCCACGTCTAAAGCGGCGACGACGGATCTGCCCGAGATGATGAGGATCGTGATGCCGTTCCCTGCCGGCGGCGCCCTCGACGGGATGACGCGCATCTTCGCCGACACCTATCAAAAGGTGACCGGTCGGCAGTGCATCGTTGACAACAAACCGGGCGCGGCCACCACTATCGGTGCGTCGGAGGTGTCGCGTGCGAAACCCGACGGCTCCGTGGTGCTCTGGACCACCGGGGGGCACCTGACGAACGGGGTGCTGATGAAGAAGCTGCCGTACAACCCGATCGATGGCTTTACCCCCTTGTCGATGGTGTACTCGACCTACGGCTTCGCGCTGTTGCACCGGGCGAACGGACCCTTCAATACCCTCGCGGAGTTCGTAGCCGCAGCAAAGAAGCAACCTGGCAAGCTGAGCTACGCGTCAGCGGGGAATGGAAACACGACGCATGTGGTCGGTGCCCTGTTCGCCAAGCAGGCCGGCATCGACCTGATCCACGTCCCCTACAAAGGAACGCCTCTCACGGATCTGATCAGTGGTGTCGTGGACGTCTCGTTCATCGCGCCATCGTCGGTGATGCAGTACATCGAGGCCGAGAAGATCAAGGCGCTCGCGATCACGGGGGCGCAGCGCGCAGAGACGCTGCCGACCGTGCCTACGTTCGCCGAGTTGGGTATGCCCGATATCGACATTCCCGCGTGGATCGGCATGCTTGCGCCGCCGAAGATGCCGCCCCAGGTGCTGGCTTCACTCTACGAAGGCGTCGCGAAGACGCTGGCTGACCCTGGCTTCAAGGAAAAAATGGTCACGTTCGGCAACAAGGTCTCGGGTATGCCGCCTGACCGATTCAAGGCTTATCTCGAAAAGGAGTTCGCTCGCTACCAGCGCATCCTGCCTCCACTCGGCATCGAAATGGATTCGTGATGTTCAAGAAAATCGTCGACCTTTCCATCTTTCTCGAGAACGAAGTGATTTCGGATCCACCAGCGTTTGCGCCGAAGATCCACTACATGAACCACACGGAAAGCTTCAGCCGATTGGCGCAGTTTTTCCCCGGGCTCAAGGCGGGAGACCTGCCCGACGGCGAAGCGTGGGCGGTGGAAAAAGTGGAGCTCAGCACCCACAACGGCACGCACCTCGATGCACCGTGGCACTTTGCATCCACGATGAACCATGGTGAGCCGGCGATCACCATCGACGAGGTACCTCTTGAATGGTGCCTCCAACCAGGGGTGAAGCTTGACTTCCGTCATTTCGAGGACGGCTATGTAGTGCAAGCAGAAGACGTCGCGGCAGAGTTGAGGCGCATCGGCCACACGCTGAAGCCGCTGGAGATCGTGGTCATCAACACGCGCGCGGGCAGCCGCTACGGCAAGCCGGATTTTGTGCAGGCAGGGTGTGGCATGGGTTATGGCGCAACGATGTACCTGCTCGAGCGTGGTGTCCGCGTGACCGGTACGGACGCTTGGAGTTGGGACGCCCCCTTTGTGTACACCGCCGAGCGCTACAAGCAAGACAAAGACCCGGCAGTGATCTGGGAGGGTCATAAGGCAGGCCGCGACATCGGCTACTGCCACCTTGAGAAGTTGCACAACCTGGAAGTGTTGCCGCCGAACGGGTTCTTCCTGTCCTGCTTTCCGGCCAAGATCCGCGGCGGCTCGGCGGGCTGGACGCGCGCAGTCGCACTGTTTCAGTGACATAGATCGGAAGACCCATGATCTTTGAAAAGAATGTACCGATCCGCCTGCGCGACGGCGCGGTCCTCAAGGCGAACGTTTTCCGTCCGGACGGGGACACACCCGTGCCGGTCCTGATGACGCACGGCCCCTATGGCAAAGACGCGCATTTCGAGGATGCCTTCAAGCCGCAGTGGGACGAACTGAAACGCTTGTACCCGGGTATCGACACGGAAGGCAGTTCCGGAAAGTACCTGCGCTGGGAGGTGGCCGATCCAGAGCGCTGGGTTCCTTGGGGCTATGCGATCGTGGTCGTCGACAGCCGGGGCGCTGGCGAGTCGCCAGGCAAGCTGTGGGTGTGGTCGCCGCAGGAAGTAGACGACTACGCAGACTGCATCGAATGGGCGGGCGTGCAGGGATGGTCGAGCGGCAAGGTGGGCCTCCTTGGCATCTCGTACTACGCGATGAATCAGTGGCAGGTCGCCGCACGTCGTCCTGCTCATCTGGCGGCAATCTGCCCGTGGGAAGGGGCCAGCGACATGTACCGCGATGCCAGTCATCACGGCGGGATCTTCGGCAATTTCTTCTTCGAACTCTGGTTCCCCAAGCAGATCCTTTCAGTGCAGAACGGCAACGCGGACAGTCCTTACATCGACCGGGAGACGGGTACAACGAGCACCGGCGAGGCGTTGGGCGCTGACGCTCTGCGCTCGAACCGGGTGGATGTCATCGATGAGTTCAGGTCGCATCCGCTCGTCGACGACTGGTACGCCGCTAGATCATCGAAGCTCGCGGACATCGAGGTGCCGGTCCTGTCCGCAGGAAACTGGGGCGGCATGGGGCTGCATCTTCGCGGCAACGTGCAGGGCTTCCTTGGTGCAGGTTCGCGGCAGAAGTGGCTGCAGATGCACGGTGGCACGCATTGGGAATCCTTCTATCTGCCGGAATACGTGCAGATGCAAAAGCGCTTTTTCGACAGGTTCTTGAAGGATGAGCCCAACGGATGGGACGAACAACCTCCTGTCATGCTGGAGGTGCGCCATCCGGACCGGTACGAGCAGCGCTTTGAACATGAATGGCCCATCGCTCGAACGCAATGGACCAAGCTTTACCTTGATGCCCAGGCGGGCAAGCTGGCGTCCGAGCCCTTCGGTTTGATCGCTACAGCTTCGTACTCTGCGCCAGGGCGCGGTGTCGAGTTCGTGAGCTCTCCGATGGAGGCACCGACAGAGTTCACCGGACCGCTATCACTGGTCGTGTGGATTCGCTCAAGCACCAAGGACATGGATCTTTTCGTCACTGTCCGAGCGTATGACCCAGATGGCGGCGAAGTGCTCTTCCGAGGCGCGACGGATCCACAGGTGCCTGTCGCGCAAGGGTGGCTGCGCGCTTCGCACCGCAAGACCGACCCCGCGCGGTCAAGGCCGGGGCAGCCGTTTCACACGCATACCGAAATCGAGCCGTTAACACCAGGCGAAGATTACCGGGTGGAGGTGGAAATCTGGCCCACGTCCATCGTGCTACCACGACGGTATCGGCTTGCAGTGCGCGTTGACGCGCAAGATTTCGAACGCGAGGGCGCGACGGAGCCGCGCAAAGGGTCAGGGCCGTTCCTGCATACCGACCCGCTGGATCGCAAGCCTGATCTCTTCGGCGGCGAGAACACCATCCTCACTGGCGGTCGCTACGACTCGCACCTGATGTTGCCGCTAATCCCCTCCCGCGACCACTGAAGCCCTTTTCCCGGTCGCTCCCCGTTGCCGGGGGCGGACCCGGGTGCCGGCTCGCGAGCAAACAGCACACTCGACCACCAAGGACCACCTTGACCGCCCCGTTCAATACGAACTCGCCTGACCTCGTCAGTTGGGTTGAGAGCGCCAATGCGCCCGACACTCCATTTCCCATTCAGAACTTGCCCTATGGCAGGTTCCGACGGGATGCATCCGATCCGTGGTCGATCGGCGTAGCCATCGGTGATCAAGTCTTGGACGTGCACGGCGCCGGGCTTTTCCACAGTTCGGAGATGGGCGACTGGCTGACATTGGCCAGCGCCCAGCGACATACGCTGCGGCAGGCGATCTCGAAGGCCCTTCTGCGCGGCAACGTCGACCGCGCGCGCATCGCGTCATGGCTGGCTCCGATCAGTGATGTCGAACTGGGCCTGCCTTGCGACATTCGCCACTACAGCGATTTCTTCATCGGCATCCATCACGCGGCCAACACCGGCCGCCTTTCGCGACCTGACACCCCGCTGTTGCCCAACTACCGGTGGGTCCCCATCGGGTATCACGGACGTGCGTCCTCCATACAAGTCAGCGGGCGCGGTTTCGCGCGACCCAACGGGCAGGTGAAGCCTGCAGGTGCCGAGGTGCCCTCGATGCAGCAGAGCGACCGCTTGGATTTCGAACTGGAGATGGGCATCGTCATTGGCCGAGGCAATGAACAAGGCGATGCGATCCCCATCGACGACGCCGAGGAGCACATTGCAGGGCTGACGCTCCTGAACGACTGGAGCGCACGTGATCTCCAGGCTTGGGAGGCGCAGCCGCTGGGGCCATTCCTCGCGAAGAGTTTCGCCACGACACTGTCGCCATGGATCGTGACGCTGGAGGCTCTGGCGCCATTCCGCACACCTTTCGTTCGGTCACCCGATGAGCCTCAGCCGCTGCCATACCTGGAAAGCCAATCGGGCCGTGAAATCGGTGCAATCGATGTGACGCTCGAGGTCTGGCTACAAACGCCGCAGATGCGGGCTCGGGGTCAGAGCGGCGACTGCATCGTTCGCACCGGCCTCGCCCAGGCGGCGTATTGGACGGTGGCTCAACTCGTGACACACCACACCGTCAACGGCTGCAACCTGATGTCGGGCGATCTGCTTGGAACGGGGACGCTGTCCGGCGAGGGCGCCGGTCAGGCGGCGTGTCTGCTGGAAATCACACAAGGTGGAAGGCATCCACTGCTACTGTCAAATGGTGAGGAGCGTCTCTTCCTGCACGATGACGACACGGTGACACTGCGAGGCTACTGCGAGCGCCCGGGACGCCGTCGGATCGGTTTCGGAGACTGCACAGCGACCGTGCGCAAGGGGAGGCCATAACTTGCTGGAGAACGTCTGGGTTCAGCCACTGGCAGGGCGCAACGACCGGCCGATTCGGGCCGGCTGGAGCCGGCGGCGTGCTACCTTTCAGGCGGACACGGCTCGTTGGAATCATAGATGGACGAATGGCTCAAAAAGCAAGCACCGCTCGACGCAACGGTAGCGATGCCCTCATTGCTGCGACCCCGGAATGGTGCAAGTCGGCGAGCCTTGTCGCCGACCGGGAACAGCAAGGCTCGAAGGAGCGGATGACCATTGTCATCACGTCGCCAGACGGGCTGCCCGAGCCCGTTAGCCCGACCGAGGCAATCTATTCGAGCCTCTACGCTCTCGCCGACCTATTCCGTGAGCGTGGGACCGTTTGGCGCTCTGCGTCGTGCTGCGTCAACCAGACGGACGGCGGCGACGGAAGTACTCGGTCCAGTTCACCTACTAGCGAACTGGAGGGGGAAGTCGACCGTCGGCTTCTGGCCGCTCCCTGCCCTTTGGTCAGACCGAACGCTGCTTCAGCACGGTCGGCTCACCAGGAGAACCTAACCAGAGTTGAACAAGGTAATGATCGTTGCCGTCGAGACCGTCCGCCGACAGCGTACTTAGCCCAGAAGATGACAGCCTGACTCGATAGATGCCCGGCTTCAGCGGAATGCGATCAGCATCGGGGAAATAATCGGTGCAGCCGGCGACCACCAGAGGGCCTGTGGTGACGACCAACGCCCCTTCAACGACATGGTCGAAGTCTGCGAGGTTATGGGGAGGCTCTGCATCATGGACCTCAAGCGTGACAGGGACGTCCATGTTGCGAGCGGTGCCAATGCCAATCATCCCGGTCGCGACTACAAACATCCGCTCCGTTGCTGCCTCGTCCCAAGCTTCTCCCAGGTTTGCGTCCGCAGCCTCGTCCTGGAGATAGAACTGGAAATAGTCAGCGAAAAGTTCAAGGTCGTAGGATTTCATTGAGCGTCTGCTTTCGACCCAATTTTGTTTGGAACCGCGTACGTCCGGTTCTGGCCGGTTGCAGCCGCCAGCGTGGCGCCCCGCGGCCCTCATCGGTTGCGGTCGCCGTCGCGCACGGATTCGATTGCGCCGTTGTAGATGCGAACAACTCCGAAGAACGTGCCTGGTCCCCGGTCGTATGTCCACTCCTCCATGGGAACGCACTGATTCGCGAGAATCGCACCAGGACTTCCCGCGCGATAAGGCGTCACCACCCAGCCTAGCTGCAGCATCGGGACGCAAACGCCCTGGCGATAGACCGGTTCGCCGCACTTTTGAAGCAACGACACGGGCGAGTCACCCTTGCTCACGAGTGCCCCGTTGCAACCCATGGACTGGGACGCTTCAACGGATGGAACAAGCACGGCTGCAAATGCCGCTATGAGCCAATGGGCCCAGCGGGAAGGGCGCAATGCCGCAGGCTGGTGAGAAGGGATTTTCATGCTGGTCATCAAAGCAACGCTGTGCTCCTCACTCTACCCCCACTGTCGAGGTGTTTTTTTGGTCGCTTGAGCGGAGTTCAGATGACTGCTTCTGGCCGCATTCTGCCCTCTCCAGCGCCCCGTCGCTCCGGGGCGCCAGAGAGGTCAGGCTTCCGTCTGTTCGGCTATTTCCAAGGCGTCTTCAACTTCGATCCCAAGGTAGCGCACGGTACTTTCAAGCTTGGTGTGCCCGAGCAACAGTTGCACTGCGCGAAGGTTCCTGGTGCGGCGGTAGACCAAGGAAGCCTTGGTCCTGCGCATCGAGTGGGTGCCGTAGTCGGAAGAGTCAAGGCCGATCTCCTCCACCCAACGGTCGACGATGCGCGCGTACTGCCGTGTCCCGAGGTGTGGCGACGCATGAACCCGGCTAGGAAAAAGGAAGTCTTCGGGACGAAGATGCGCCGAATGAATCCAACCCGACACCGCAGTGCGGGTTGGCTCGGTGAGTTCGAACTGGACCGGTCGTCCGGTCTTCTGCTGGATCACGTTCGCGCGGGCCGCCGGCCTATCGCCATTGGCCACGTCGCGCACTCGTAGCTTGACCAGATCGCATGCTCGAAGCTTGCTGTCGATACCGAGGTTGAAGAGCGCAAGGTCGCGGGTCCGGCATGACAACTGGAGCCGTGTCCGGATCGCCCAGATTTCCTTTAGCTTGAATGGCCGCTTCTGCCCGACGAGTTTGTCCTTGTTCCAGGGGGAGCGCGGTGCGGCGATTGTGCAAGCGTCCATGTCGATCTCCTGTGCAGTTTAGGGACCGAAACTTTGCGCCAGGGGTCTCAGTTGGGCTCGCTGCTGCGGTCTCCCGATACTTTCCAAAGCTGCAGTCATCGCGCAAAAGCCAAGAGACATCTCCTGCCCCACATTCTCAAGCCAGGCACGCTCAATAAAATCCAGCCATGTCCGCCGCTTTGGTTCCACGCCCCCAGTGCACCGCTTGCCTGCGCCCGCTCAGCGCCTGCATTTGCCGCTGGGTCGCGCCCACCGCCCACGCAGTGGAGGTACTGGTGCTGCAACACCCGCTGGAGGTACAACAGGCCAAAGGCAGTGCCCGCCTGCTGCACCTCAGCTTGGCGCACTGCCGCGTGGTGGTGGGCGAGGCATTTGCCGCGCCCGTCTGGCCAGTGGACGGCAAGCACACGCTGCTGCTGTACCCGGACAGTCTGCAAGATACCGCCCCGGACCTGCCGGTCCCACCCGCGCTACCGCCCGAGTGGCCGCACGCCCTGTCGCGCCTGCGCCTGATCGTGCTGGACGGCACCTGGCGCAAAAGCCGAAAGATGCTCTACCAAAGCCCGCCACTGCAACAGTTGCCCCGCTTGGCCCTGCACAACCTGCCGCCTTCGCACTACCGTATCCGCAAAGCCCATCGGCCCGACCAACTGTCCACGCTGGAAGCGACC
Organism: Variovorax sp. Soil_C_39; assembly: GCF_057656815.1. Classification (NCBI taxonomy): domain Bacteria; kingdom Pseudomonadati; phylum Pseudomonadota; class Betaproteobacteria; order Burkholderiales; family Comamonadaceae; genus Variovorax; species Variovorax sp. Soil_C_39. The sequence goes on along the minus strand of NZ_JBDGJQ010000004.1, from coordinate 533,191 downwards.
TGCTACGCCTTGTGCCAACTGGAAGGCGATGCGGCCCGGTTCCAGCCCTTGTTGAATGCCTTCGACGGCTTTGTAGAGTACTTGGAGCAGGCTGGCGGGCGTCGCCCGGCACTCGAGTTCGCCGATGATGCCGGAGAATGTCGTCTCGACGGTTGGAATCCAGGAGGACCCACGATGGCAACCCATCGAATTTTCACGACGCCGTTCGCGAAGGTGTACCCGATGTACGTCCAGAAAGCGCAGCGCAAGAACCGCACGCAGGAAGAAGTCGACCAGGTGATTCGTTGGCTCACCGGCTACGACCAGGCAGGGCTCCGGCAGCAGATCGCGCAACAGAACGACTTCGAAACCTTCTTCCGCGAGGCACCGGCCCTGCATCCGAACATTGCGCTGATCAAGGGCGTGGTCTGCGGTGTCCGCGTCGAGGAGATCGACGATCCGTTGATGCAGAAGATCCGCTACCTCGACAAGCTGGTCGACGAACTGGCCAAGGGCAAGCCGATGGAGAAGATCCTGCGCACGTAGCCCGCCGCGCTACGGCAGGTTCTCCCTGAAGATCACCTGGCTGCGCGTGGTCTCCACGCCGCCGAGCGCCTCGCGCCCGTCGCGCAGGTTGGCGAAGATGCGCACGCAGTTCATCAGCGTGGTGTGCGGGCTCTGGGTGATCACGGCGTCCATGCTGCCGTCGATGAGCAGCGTGCGCGTGTCGGGCGTGAGCCCGTGTCCGATGAAGACCACCTTCTGCTCGCGCCCCGCTTCCTTCAGCGCGAGCGCCACGCCGTCGGAGGCGCCGCCGATGTTGTAGATGCCGCCCATGTCGGGGTGCTGCTCGAGCAGCGCGCGCGTCTGGCGGTAGTTCTTGCCGGCGTCGTCCTGCCCTTCGCGCAAACCGACCACCTCGAGCTTCGGAAACATCTCGTCGATCACGTGCAGGAAGCCCGCCTCGCGCTCCTCGTGCGCCTTGTAGCTCAGGCTGCCCGCAATGAGCGCCACCTTGGCGGCACGCGCGCCGATGAAGCGGCCGATGAGGTAGCCCGCAGTGCGGCCGGCCGCGCGGTTGTCGAGCCCCACGAACGCGGCCCGCTCCGAATTCGACAGGTCCGAGATCAGCGTGACCACCGGCAGGCCGCGCGCCGCCAGTGCGGCCACGGCCTCGCGCACCGCCGGATGCTCGAGCGCCATCATCGCGATGCCGTCGCAGCGCTGGCCGTGGCGCCGCAGCGCATCGGCCAGTTCGTGTGGGTTGAAGCTCTCGATGAACACGGTGCGGCACTGCACGTTGAACGGCGCCCAGTGCTCCTGCGAATAACCCACCATGTCGCCCAGCATCCGGATGAAGCGGTTCGTACCGGCCGGTAGCAGGAACACCAGCCGCAGCGGCGGCGGCGTGAGTGCGGCATAGAGCGCGGGGCCGGGCAGGTAGTCGAGCTCGCCCGCTGCCTTGAGCACGCGCTGCACGGTGGCGTCGCGCACGCCGGGGCGCCGGTTGAGCACGCGGTCGACGGTGGCGGTCGACACCTGGGCCGCACGGGCGATGTCAACCACGCGGGCGCGGCGCGCATCGGAAGGAGCTGAAGGGTTATCCCGCATACATCAAAAACCATCAGACTTGAGTTTGACCCGAATGATGCATGGTTTTATCTTCGCCGTGGCCCGAGCAATCCTATACATCAGATTGCATCAACCGATTTCCGAAGATCCTGGAGACAAAACATGACCTCGCTGACCCGTCGCAGTGCCTTGCGCACGCTTTCCGCCCTGCCGGCCGCCGGCATCGTCTCGGCCGTGCCGCGCATCGCCCGCGCAGCCGAGTTCTCGTACAAGTACGGCAACAACCTGCCGCTGAGCCATCCGCTGAACGTCCGCGCGCAGGAAGCGGCCGAACGCATTGCCAAGGAAACCAAGGGCCGGGTCGAGATCAAGATCTTCCCCAACAACCAGCTGGGCGGCGACACCGACATGCTGGCGCAGGTGCGCTCGGGCGGCATCGAGTTCTTCACGCCCTCGGCACTGGTGATCGCGACGCTGGTGCCGGTGGCGGCCATCAATGCGGTGGGCTTCGCCTTCAACGACTACAGCCAGGTGTGGGCCGCGATGGACGGCAAGCTCGGCGCCCACGTGCGCGGTGCCATCGCCAAGTCGCGCCTCTACGCCTTCGAGAAGATGTGGGACAACGGCTTTCGCCAGACCACGAGCAGCAAGGCCGCGGTCGCGAATGCGCAGGACATGGACGGGCTGAAGATCCGCGTGCCGGTGAGCCCGCTGTCGATCTCGATGTTCAAGGGCCTGGGCGCCGCGCCCGCGAGCCTGCAGTTCAGCGAGGTGTATTCGGCGCTGCAGACCAAGATCGTCGATGCGCAGGAGAACCCGCTGCCGATCATCCAGGTGGCCAAGCTGTTCGAGGTGCAGAAGTTCTGCTCGCTCACCAACCACATCTGGGATGGCTACTGGTTCATTGCCAACGGACGCGCCTGGCAGGCCCTGCCCGACGACCTGAAGGCCATCGTGGCGCGCGCCATCAACGACGCCGGCATGCAGCAGCGCGACGACATCAAGAAGCTCAACGAATCGGTGGTCGGCGACCTGCAGGCCAAGGGCCTCGCCATCAACCGGCCCGCGGCCGACAGCTTTCGCGCCAAGCTGCGCGAGTCGGGCTTCTACGGCGAGTGGAAGGGCCGCTTCGGCGCCGAGGCGTGGGCGCTGCTCGAAGGCACCGTCGGCAAGCTGGCCTGATCCGCCATGGTGCATGAATCCACTTTCGACGCGGTGCCCCTTCCCGGTGGCGGCGCAGGTGCCGGGTTGCCGGCCAACGCGCTGAGCCGCATGGCCGCGCGCGCCGACCGCGTGCTCGGCGGCGCGGTCGAGGCCGTGGCCGCGCTGCTGGTGCTGACCGAGATCGGCGTGCTGTTCGCGGGCGTGGTGTCGCGCTACGTGTTCCATGCGCCGCTGGTGTGGTCGGACGAGCTCGCGTCCATCCTGTTCCTGTGGCTGTCGATGCTCGGCGCGGTGGTGGCACTGCGGCGCGGCGAGCACATGCGCATGACCGCGCTGCTGCAGACGGTGCGGCCTTCGACGCGCGCCCTGCTCGATGCCTTCGCCATTGCGGCCTCCATCGCGTTCCTGGTGCTGATCGTCTGGCCGTCGGTCGACTACGCCTATGAAGAGTCGTTCATCGTCACGCCCGCGCTGGAGATCAGCAACGCCTGGCGCGCCGCCGCAATCCCGACCGGCATCGGCATCATGCTCGTGATGGCGCTGCTGCGCCTGCTGCGGATGTGCACGGGCCGGCAGATCGCGGTCGCGGTGCTCGGCATGGCCGCGCTGGTAGGCGCCTTCTGGCTCGCTGCGCCGCTGTTCGCGTCGCTCGGCAAGTTCAACCTGGTGATCTTCTTCGTGGTGGTGGTGGCGGCCACGGTGCTGTCGGGCGTGCCGATCGCGTTCTCGTTCGCGCTCGCCACCTTCGGCTACCTGGCGCTCACCACGCGCACGCCGCTGCTGGTGATGGTGGGCCGGCTCGACGAGGGCATGTCGCACCTGATCCTGCTGGCGGTGCCGCTCTTCATCTTTCTGGGTGCGCTGATCGAGATGACGGGCATGGCGCGCGCAATGATCCAGTTTCTCGCGAGCCTGCTGGGCCATGTGCGCGGCGGCCTGTCGTATGTGCTGATCGGCGCGATGTACCTGGTGTCGGGCATCTCGGGCTCCAAGATCGCGGACATGGCCGCGATTGCGCCGGTGCTGTTCCCCGAGATGGTCAAGCGCGGCGCCAAGCCCGGCGACCTGGTCGCGCTGCTGTCGGCCACAGGCGCACAGACCGAGACCATTCCGCCGTCCATCGTGCTCATCACCATCGGCTCGGTCACCGGCATCTCGATTGCCGCGCTGTTCACGGGCGGCCTGCTGCCGGCCGTGGTGCTGGGCGCCGCGCTGTGCGTGGTGGTGTGGTGGCGCTATCGCCATGAAGACCTGAGCGGCGTTGCGCGCCACAGCAAGCGCGAGATCGGCCGGCTGCTGCTGGTCGCGCTGCCCGCGGTGCTGCTGCCCTTCGTGATCCGCGCCGCCGTGGTCGAGGGCGTGGCCACGGCCACCGAGGTGTCGACCATCGGCATCGTCTACTCGGCACTGGTCGGGCTCTTCGTGTACCGCCAGTTCGACTGGCAGCGGATCAAGCCGATGCTCGTGGACACCGCCTCGCTCTCGGGCGCGATCATCTTCATCGTCGGCTGCGCCACGGCCATGGCCTGGGGCCTGACGCAGTCGGGCTTCTCGCAGGACCTGGCACGCATCATGGGCGCCCTGCCCGGCGGCACCTATGGCTTCCTGGCCGTGTCGATCGTCGCGTTCATCGTGCTGGGCAGCGTGCTCGAGGGCATTCCGGCGATCGTGCTGTTCGGCCCGCTCCTGTTTCCGATTGCCAAGGCCGCGGGCGTGCACGAGGTGCACTACGCGATGGTCGTGATCTTCGCGATGGGCATCGGCCTGTTCGCGCCGCCCTTCGGCGTGGGCTACTACGGCGCCTGCGCGGTCAGCAAGGTCAACCCCGACGAAGGCATCCGGCACATCTGGGGCTACATGGCCGCGCTGCTGGTGGGCCTGGTGATCGTGGCCGCGTTCCCGTGGTTCTCGACCGGCTTCCTCAAGTTCTGATTTCCACACAACAACACACTCACATCACCGGAGCCAACCGCAATGAGTCGATTCCTCGGCGAGATTCGCCAGCTGGGCTATGTCGTGCACGACATCGAGGCCGCCATGGACTACTGGAGCACCACGCTGGGCGTTGGCCCGTGGTTCTACAACCCGCGCGTGCCCATCAAGAACTACCGCTACAACGGCGAGGCGCACGAGCCCCACAACTCGGTGGCGCTGGCCAACTCGGGCTATGTGCAGGTCGAGCTGATCCAGACGCGCAACGACGTGCCCTCGATGTACCGCGACTTCTTGCAGGCCGGGCGCACGGGGCTGCAGCACGTGGCCTACTGGACGGCCGACTACGACGCCGACCTGGCGCGCCTGACCGCGCAGGGCTTCAAGCCCGTGATGAGCGGTGAAGTGGGCGAGCGCGGCCGCTTCATCTACTTCGACACCGAGTACCACCCGGGCACGGTGATCGAGCTCTCCGAAGTGGCGGGGCCCAAGGGCAAGATGTTCGACCTGATCCGCAGCGCCTCCGAGGGCTGGGACGGCAGCACGCCGGTGCGGCCCTTTCCCGACCTGAGCACGCTGTGACGATGGCGCCCGATCGCGTCCGCGCGCGCTACCTGATCGAGACGCCGCTCGCGCCGGCCGCCGTGGCCGAGGTGATGGCCGGCGAGCAGTCGTGCGGCACCTTCACGCGGGTCGAGGGCGAGACCGATGCGCTGCGCGAACGCGCGCGCGCCACGGTCGAAGCCATCACCGAGCTGGCACCCGCCGAGGCGCCGAGCCTGCCGAATGCGCTGCTCGAACGCAAGGGCATGCGCGGGCCGTGGCGGCGCGCGCACGTCGACATTTCGTTTCCGGTGGCGAACATCGGCGCCAACCTGCCGACGCTCTCAGCCACGGTGTCGGGCAACCTGTACGACCTGGGCGAAGTGACCGGCCTACGGCTCGAATCGCTGCAGCTCCCCGCCGCCTACCGCGCGCGCTTCGAGTTTCCGCGCGCCGGCATCGCGGGCACGCGGCGCGCCACGGGCGTGGCGAGCGGTGCGCTGGTCGGCACGATCCTCAAGCCGAACGTGGGGCTCTCCGCCGACGAGACCGCGGCGCTGGTCGCCAGGCTCTGCGCTGCCGGCGTCGACTTCATCAAGGACGACGAGGTCTGCGCCGACCCTGCGCATGCGCCGCTCGCCGAGCGCGTGCCCGCGGTGATGGCCGTGGTGCGCGCACACCATGAGCGCACCGGCAAGCATGTGATGGTGGCGTTCAACATCACCGACGAGACCGATGCGATGAAGCGGCATGCCGACCTCGTCGAGCGCGAAGGCGGGTCGTGCGTGATGGCCAGCCTCAACTGGTGCGGCCATTCGGGCATCCAGACCCTGCGCCGCCACACCGGCCTGGCGCTGCACGGCCACCGCAATGGCTACGGCGCGCTGTCGCGCCATCCGCTGCTGGGCATTTCGTTCCAGGCCTACCAGACGCTCTGGCGGCTGGCCGGCGTCGACCACATGCATGTGCACGGCCTGCAGGGCAAGTTCTCGCAGCCCGACAGCGAGGTCGTCGAATCGGCGCGCGACTGCTTCACGCCGCTGGCCGAAGGCATCGACGACCGCGTGATGCCGGCGTTCTCGTCGGGGCAATGGGCCGGAACGGTGCCCGCGACCTGGGCCGCGATCGGCAGCGACGACCTGCTCTTCATGGCGGGCGGCGGCATCCTCGCGCATCCCGATGGCGCGGCAGCGGGTGTCACGAGCATCCGCCAGGCCTGGGCGGCCGCGCGCGCGGGCACGGCGTTGCAAGACGCCGCGAAGCACGCGCCCGAACTCGCGCGCGCCCTCGCCTTCTTCGGCAAGCCATGACGCCGCCTCCGGCCGTCGTCTACTACGGCGACGATTTCACCGGTGCCACCGACACGCTCGGCACCGCCGCGCGCGCGGGCCTGCGCGCGCTGCTGTTCCTGAAGACGCCCGATGCGGCGCGGCTCGACGCGGCGGGCCCGCTCGATGTGCTCGGCATCGCCGGCGCGGCGCGCGCGATGTCGCCCGAGGAGATGCAGGCCGAGCTCCGGCCCGTGGCCGCACTGTTCCGCTCGCTGAAAGGCGCGCGCGTGCTGCACTACAAGACCTGCTCCACCTTCGACAGCGCACCGCACATCGGCTCGATCGGTGCCGCGGTGCGCGTGCTGCGCGCGGCGGTCGAGACGCCGTGGACCGCGGTGGTGGGCGGGCAGCCGAACCTGGGCCGCTACTGCCTGTTCGGCCACCTGTTCGCGGCCGCGGGCAGCGGCGGCGAGGTCTTTCGCATCGACCGGCATCCGACGATGCGCCGGCATCCGGTGACGCCGATGGACGAATCTGACCTGCGGCTGCACCTTGCGAAGCAGGGGCTGGCCGATGTGTGTTCGATGCCGTTCACCGCGGCGTCGCAGGGCGCCGAGGCGCTCGACAGCGCATTGCAGCAGGCGCTCGATGCGCCGCCCGCGGACGCGGTACTGTTCGACGTGGCCGACGCGGAGCAGCTCGCTGCCATCGGCCAGGTGCTCTGGGCGCGTGCGCGCAGCGCTACCCTGCTGGCCGTGGGACCGAGCAGCGTGGTGGATGCGCTCGGAAGCGCGATGGCGCCGCGTGATGACGCCGGCGCGCGCGTGTTAGAGCGGCCCACGGTGGCGCCGGCGCACGGGCCCGTGCTGGTGCTGGCGGGAAGCCTGTCGCCGGTGACCGCGCGGCAGGTCGCCGCGGCGCGCTCCTTCGACATCGTCTGGCTCGATACGCCCGCCCTCGCGCAGCGCGATGCCGCCACGCTCGCGCGCCATGCAGAGGAGATCACGCAGTGCCTCGCGCACGGCCGCCATGTGCTGGCATGCACCCGCGCGCCCGCTGCGGACATGCCGCCGGCAGAAGTCAACGCCCAGGCACTCGCGCGCGCCGGCGGCGAGTTGCTGGCCCGCGTGCTCGCGATGGCGCCGCTGCGTCGCATCGGCATCGCAGGCGGCGACACCTCGAGCCACGGTGTGCAGGCGCTCGATGCCTGGGGGCTTTCCTACATCGCCGACCTGGGCGCCGGCGCCTCGCTGTGCCGCATGCACAGCGACGATGCGGCGCTCGACGGGATGGAGATCATGCTCAAGGGCGGACAGATGGGCGCGCAGGACGTGTTCGAGCGGCTGGTGCATGGCACCTGACGCGCGCGGCACGGCGCGTGACGCGGCTTCTTCGGCCTACTCGAAGATCCGCACCATCGCGTCTTCGAACGCGAGAACGTCCGCGCCCACATGGCTCGCGCCGAACTCGGTCTCGATGAGCTGCAGCCCTGGATAGTGGCGGTCTGAAATGCGCTGGTACATGGCCTTCACATGCGGCCCGTTGCAGTTTCTGTCGCAGTGCGCCAGGATCAATGTGACGGGAAGCGGCCTTCCGGCCAAGGCGTCGAACATCTTCTGCTCCAGCTGGTAGAGATGCGACTGCTGCTGCCAGAAGGCGGCCTCGATCGAGATGAAATGCGAGAAGACCAGGTTGTCGGGCGCTTCCAGGAACAATGCCGAGGCCGCGAGGTTGCCGCTCGTCGACAGGCCCGTGAGCATGCGCATCTTCGGATCGGCCCGGTACTTCGATTCGATGAAGGGAATCAGCTCCTTCGCGAGGAAGGCGTGGTAGGCGTCGGCACCGGGAAAGTTGTAGTCCTCCTGCCTGCGCGCGGTGTTGCCGATGCCGATCAGGAGCGCCTTCGTCCCGCGCTTCAGCAGGATGTTGCGCAGGTTCATGAAACGCGTGTCGGGCTGCCCGTTGGTGGCGTCGCCATCGAGCGCATAGATGGTGGGGAACGCATCGCTGCCAGCTTCGTAGGCCGCCGGAATGAAGATCGTGATCGGGTAGGTCACGCCGTTGGTGCTCGAGGTGATGCTCTCGCTCACGACACGGCCATCACCCGAGGGCGCGGGCGGCTGTACCGGCGCGCCGCTGGTCGGCGGCAGCATCGGCACGCCACCGCCGCCCCCACCTCCTCCACCGCCGCCGCAGGCAGACACGCCCGCAAGAAGCACGCAGCACCCGAGCGCCATGAGCACACGGCGAAGTTTGTCCAATCGCATGACGAGCCCTCTTTTCCTCCGGTGCCAGCCGCACCGGGCTGGGATCGTCGCTGTTAACAAGGAGGGCGTCAACGCCCGGGCGGTGTGCGAAGCCTGCGCTGTGCCGGTATCAGCCGGCGGTCGGCTGCAGCCGCAGCGCGGGCCCCGGCAGGCGCACCGGCACGGGACCGGGCCGCACCGCACCGGTTGCTGCGGCACGGTCTTCCTCGGGCAGCACGAAGCGGCTGATCAGCGCGTCGAGGCTTCGCGCCTGGTCGTGCAGCCCTTCCGACGCCGCAGTGGACTCTTCCACCAGCGCGGCATTCTGCTGCGTCATCTGGTCCAGGCGCGCGACCGCGCTGTTGACCTGCGCGATCTCCCGGCTCTGCGCCTCGGCCGCGGCGGTGATCGTGCCGAGGGTGCCGGCCGCCAGATGGACCGAGTCCATGATGCGGGCCATGGTGCGGCCGGCGCCGTCGACCAGCGCGGTGCCGGCTTCGACGCGCTGCACCGTGTCGCCGATCAGGCTCTTGATCTCGCGCGCGGCGGCGGCCGAGCGGGTCGCCAGCTGGCGCACTTCGGCGGCCACCACCGCGAAGCCCCGGCCCGACTCGCCGGCCCGCGCGGCTTCGACGGCTGCGTTCAGCGCGAGGATGTTGGTCTGGAACGCAATGCTGTCGATCACGCCCACGATGTCGGCCACCTTGTGCGAGGCGCGCTGGATGTCCTGCATGGTGCCGACCACCTGCGACATGGCCTCGCCGCCCTGCACGGCCACCTCGGCGGCCGTGCCCGCCATCTTCTCGGCGCGCGCTGCCTCCTCGCTCGACTGCTGCACGCCATGCATCAATTGCGCCAGCGCCGCGGCCGTCTGCTGCAGGCTGGCGGCGGTGTTCTCGGTGCGTGCCGAAAGGTCGGCGTTGCCGTGGGCGATCTCGCCGGCGGCGCTGCGCACGCCCTGCACCGACTCGCGCACGCGCGCCACCAGTTGGCGCAGGGCGCCCTGCATCGCGCCGAGGGCCAGCAGCATCTGCCCCGCCTCGTCGCGCGCATGGCCCTGGATGTCGTCGCGCAGGTCGAGCCGCGCAACGCGCTGCGCCGTGTCGCCCGCCAGCCGGATCGGACGGCAGATGCTGCGCACCAGCCACAGCGCCAATCCGCTCCCGAGCAGCAGCGCGGCGGCGCCGAACAGCGCCAGCGCCAGGCGGGCCGACGCGCTCAATTCCTCGATGCGCCGGCCGGCCGCGTCGATGGCTGCGCGCTGCGAGCCGGCGAGCCCCGACACGGCCGCGAGCAGCGCGGCGGCGCTCGGCTGGAAGCGCTGCGCATACACCGTGCGGATGCGCTCGGTGAGGCCCGAATCGCGCGCCGCCACCAGCTCCTTGACGGCGGCATTGAAGTCGCGGGCCGCGGCTTCGGCCGTCGCCAGCCGCTCGCGGTCGGCGTCCGAGCGCAGCCGGCCGGCAAGCGCTTGCAACCGCGCATGGAACCGGGCGTCGGTCGCCTGGATGTCGGCGGCCAGGATCTCGCCGACCTCCGGCTCGGAGCTCAGCGCCATGGCCTTGTAGCGCTCGGCATTGATGGACTGCAGGCGATAGGCGTCCTCGGCCATGCGCTCGGAGACGCCGCTCTGGAGAATGGTCTCGCGCGTGGCCTCGTCGATCTTGGCGAGCGATGCCATGCCGATGCCGGCCCCTGCGAGTGTCAGCAGCACGACGGTGCCGAAGGTGAGCAGCAGGCGACGGGCGAGAACGTTGGAGCGCGGGGAAGCAAGGGCGTGGGGGATGGGGTCGGTGGTCGCAGGCATGGTTCGACCGTCCTGCTGGCGGGACGGCAAGGGAGATGCACACATTGGACAGACATCTTGTTACGGCGTGTTGACGGTGCCGACCTTCCGGGCCGGTTCGCTCTGCCAGAATCCACCGCGCATGAACCACCCCGAAGCCGACCGCCTCCGCGAACCCGCTCGCGCAGCCTATCGGGGTGTCTGGTTCGCCTTCGCGGCGATCGCGGCCGTGCTGCTCGCGATGATCGTGCTGGGCCATGACGGGCGGCGCATCGCCCAGCTCGTCGCGCTCGCCGCGCCGGCCCTGGCGTGGATGCTCTGGCCGATACGCAGCCCGGTGCTGCATCGGTTCCGCACCGTGGCCATCTGGCTCTGGGCCATGGCTTTCACGTTCGACGGCGTGCTCCGCGCCTACCTGCTCGACACCTACCAGGCCGCGCCCGACAGCTCTTTCGTGCAGGCTGCAGCGGCCAACACCAACAGCCGCGAGACCTACGAATACCTCGCCACGCATTGGCGCGCCATGTTGATCTGGTCGGGCGCGGTCGTCGTGGCCGCGCTGATCGTCGCGCGGTCGGCCGGCCATGGCATGCGACAGGCAGATCGCTGGCCCCGCGGCGTTGTCGCGGTCGTTGCGCTGGTGCTCGTCGTGGGGAGCATCGCGCACCTCAGCAAGCCGTGGCGCCGGCTCCATCCGGTCTTGTTCTGGGCCAATTGGCACGACGCGGTACACAAGCTCCGCGCCGGCTGGGCCGACCAGCACGAGGAGCGCGAAGCCGCGCACGCACGTGCGCGGTCGGTCGCGCCGGTGATCGACAAGGAAGGGCCCTCGACCGTGGTGCTCGTCATCACCGACAGCATCAATCGCGACAACATGTCGCTCTACGGCTACCAGCGCGCCACCACGCCGAGGATGCAGGCCCACAAGGGGCAGCTGCAAGACAAGATGGTCGTCATGCGCAATGCCTGGTCGGTCGATGCGAGCACCCTGCCCTCGCTGCGCAACATGTTCAATTTCGGCCAGCCGCAGAGCGAGCAGCCGCAGCACGTGCTGGCGCTCGCGCGCGCCGCCGGCTACAAGGTCTGGTGGATGAGCAATCACGACGACGTGGCGATCGAACAGCAGCACGCGAAGCTGGCCGACATCGTCGACATCGTCAACCGCGTGCCGGGACGGGCCGGCGCTTCGCTCGACGGAGAACTGCTCGATTGCGTGCAGGAAGCGCTCGAAGACCCGACCGAGCGCAAGCTCATCGTGGTCCATCTGATGGGGGCGCACCCGCACTACAGCCTTCGCTTTCCCGCGGGCCAGAACCCTTTCGACGACCGGATCGACGATGTGGAAGAAGGGCTCGAGAAGCGCGGTCGATCGGCCTGGGTGCGAAAGTTCCGGCAGGAGTACGACTCGGCCATGCTCTATCACGACTTCGTGGTGTCCGAGACCCTGCAGCTCACGCGCCGGATCGGCCGCCCGAACGAGTATCGGGCATGGCTGTACCTGTCGGACCACGGGCAGGAAGTCGGCCACGGCAGTGACCATGCCGGCCACAGCCCTTCGACGGCATCGGGCTACCGCATACCGGCGGTCATCTGGCGCAACAGCCCCGAGTGGTCGCCCCACCCGGCCATCGGCGAACGGCCCTTCCGGGCCGACTGGATGGGCTGGACATTGGCCGACTTGCTGCACCTTCGATGGCATGGCGGCAGCAGCAATCGCAATGCCCTGGGGACGGACTACGGGTGGGTTGCGCCGGAGCTGCCGGTGAAGGTCGAGTCGTTCGTCCGTTGAACGGACGAAGCCACCGAACTAGCGCGCCGTGGGTGCCGGGCGCAGCGCGGGCTCCAGCAGGCCCGGCGTCGTGTCTTGTGCATCATGCAGATGGCCGTGCAGATCATGCTGCACCAGCAATTGCCGCGCGCGCTGCCAGGCCGACAGGCGCGCAGGTGGCACGGAGATGTACGACGCCAAGGCAAACAGCGACGAATGCGCCTCGTCGGCAGGTGCTGCGCGCCGGCGCTGCATCCGCCGCAGCGGCGCAATGGCCAGCATCGACGCGAGGATCGCGCCGATGACGAGGGCATACAGTCCCAGCAGATGCAGCACTTCGGGTTGCGAGCGTGCGCCGAGCACGTAAGGCCATGCGTACCAGACAGCACAGAACCAGATAGCAACGTTCACTGCGGGGCGCAGCACGCGCAGCCACAGGTACATGGCGAGGGTCCGCAGGGGCGAGCGGCCGTCACCGAAGGCGCGCAGCGGAATGCGTGCGGCGTCGATGATCGGTTCTTCTCCCGCGGGCTGCCCCCAGGAACGGCGCCGCACGGGTGGCGTGGCGTCGGTACCGGCGGTGGTGGTGGTGGCTTGGATGTGTAGATTGGATTCAGGGTGCATTGGAAACTCCTCGGTCAGGGCTCGTCCACACCGCGCGCTTGCCGCGACGGCGCAACAGGGCCTTAGGTAAGGCGACCACCGTGGCCGCCATGGTGATGGTCCAGAAAGCGATCGGGTACCAGATGGTCCCGACGAAATAGCGCATCAGGTCTCGGTCGTAGCGACGGTCGATCCACAGGCTCAGCAGCATCTGCAGGATGCAGGTCATCGCGAGCAAGGTGCCTTGCCAGTGCGGCAGCAGCGCCGAATGCCACGCCGATCCGGCGGGCAGGAAGGGGCGCAGAACGCCGATGATCAGAACGAGCGCCATGGCATAGGCCCACACCACGCTGACCATGTACTCGGCGTAGATCAGCCACATGCGCCAGTGACGAGGCCGCAGGATGCGGGTGGTGTAGCGCAGCATGGTCTGTATGCCCCCGAGGGCCCAGCGCTCGCGCTGGTTCCAGAGTCCACGCAGCGTCTCGGGCATGAGGATCCAGCACAGTGCGCGCGGCTCGAAGCGCAGCTGCCAGCCGCCGAGCTGGAGCTTCCAGCTCATGTCGATGTCTTCGGTCATCACGTCGGGACTCCAGAAGCCCACGTCGATCACCGCGCGGCGGCGGAACATCGCGATCACGCCCGAGACGGTGAACAAGGTGCCCACCAGCTGCTGAGAGCGCCTGATGAGGCCGATGATCGAGGAGAACTCGCCGACCTGCATGCGTCCGAGCAACGAGGTGCGGGTGCGGATGCGCGGATTGCCGGTCACGGCGCCGATGCGCTCGGAGTCGAGCATCGGCTTGAGCATCCATGCGATGGCGTTGACGTCCACCAGCGCATCGCCATCGATGCCGAGAATGTATTCGCCGCGCGAGAGCTGGCAGGCGGTGTTCAGACCCACAGCCTTGCCCTGGTTGCTTGTGTTGTGAATCACCCGCAACCGGCTGTATTCCGCCGTCATGGCGTCGAGCAGGTCGCCTGTGCCGTCGGTGCTGCCGTCGTTGACCGCGATCACCTCGAAGTTCGGATAGCGCGTACGCATCAGCTGCTCGATCACCTCGCGCAGGTGCGGTGCCTCGTTGAAACACGGCACCACCACGGTGACCAGGGGCTGCGATGCAAGCGTCTCCAGGGGATCGATGTCGACGTCCCGTCGGCGCTCGAAGAACCAGGCGTGCGACAGCCCACCCGCCATCCATACGTACGCCATGAAGAACGGGTAGTAGAAGACGAAGCCGAACAGCAGCGATGGCAGCATCTGCGAAAGGTCGTGAAAGGTGTTCATGGCGAGCGGCTCTCTGGCGCAGTGCTGGCTGCGGGTGTCGTGGCTTGAATCGGCAGGGCGCGCGGCAGCAGGGTGCGCACCGAGATCGCGCGGCGCACGACCTCCAGCGAAGGCTGGTTGTTGAGGAAGTCGTCCGGGTAGTAGCCCAGGTGCCTCACGCCCATGCGATGCAGCAGCGCCCATTGGCGCGCGAGTTCTTCGTCGGCCACCGGCTTGCCGGTGCGCCAGTCACGTGCCTGCAGTTCGAACACGGTGCCGTCCAGGCCGCCCGGCGTGGACGCCACCCGGCGCGCCAGGCGCGAAAGCCAGGCGTTCGCATCGTCCTCGCGCTCCATGCGGGGCATGGCCATCAATGCCACGTAGTCGTAGGCGGCGAGCGAAGCCTCGTAGCTCTGTGCGAACCACTGCTCCGCGGCCGGGTCGAGCACCGGCCGCGCGTAAAGGTTGCGCGCGGTTTCGAGGCCCGGCCGCCAGGCACCCGTGCGCGCGGCGAGCTCTTGCGTGAATTCCGTCAGGTAGCGCGTCTTGGCGTCCGTCCAGCGCGCCATCAACGCTGGATCGGCCCGGATGGCGGCCACGTCGGCCGGCAGGCCCCAGTGGCCGTAGGCAGCGAGCGCGGAGGGGCTTGCGTCCTCGTCGTCCGAGAGCGTGGCATCGTCATGGAACAGCAGGCCCTCGAAGAAGGCATGGCGCCCCAGGTCTTCGTAGATGTCGCCCACGAGCGAGCGCACCGCCGGATCGAAGGGCGACAGCCGGTGGTAGCGGTCGACCGGTGTGCCGCCGTCCGTGGTGCGCACCGTGTGCGTCGCCAGCGGGTTGGATGCCGGCAGCCGAAACGCCATGACCGGCATCCACGCGTAGACCTTCACGCCGGTGCGGCTACGCAACTGCCAGGCCGCGCGGCCGAAGAGGTCGGCCCTTGTCGGAAGCTGGCGGTTCGGAAAGTAGAGCGCATCGGCCACGCCGTCGCCGTCGGGATCGGCATAGGCCTGCAGGAACACCGCGCGCGGCCGTACCGCGGCCACGCGGTCGATCAATGCCGAGAGGTTGCGTTCCTGCTGCGCCGGGTCGGGATCGTAGACATAGTCCAGGTCCACATGCATGACCCGGTTGATCGGCCGCAGTTCGCCGCCGACGGGGCTGCGCAGCAGCCGGGCGTAGTCCGGCCCTTCGTTGTCGTAGGCCACCAGCGCGCGGCGAATGCGAGACAGCGGCACCGATGGAGCGTTCGGCCCGTCGTCGAGCGTGAAGCCGACCGGCATGCCTGCGCGTTCGGCGGCCTTCAGTGCCACGGCGTTGTAGGCGCCATAGGGCCACACGATCGCGCGGACCTTGGCGCCGGTGCGCGCCTCGATGATCTGCCGGCTGCGGCGCAGGTCCGACTCGATGCGCTGCATGTAGGTCGCGTCGTCCTCATAGCCGGCGGTGGCCGGATCGTAGCGGTGGGTCGCAGCCGACGGCAGCATGTTGCCTTGGGGATTGGCCTGCACGCCGGTGTGCAGCGCGTCGCTGTGACTCGCCAGTTCGACCAGGCCGGAGCGCGCCATTTCGGCGGCTTCGCTCCAGCGGAGGAAGTTGCCGCGGGGCACGGGCTTGTCGCCGTAGGCGACGTTGCCGTTCTCCGGTGCCTCGAGCCAGCCCGTCACCAACGCCAGCAGCGCCGGATACTTGAAGCGCTGCAGCAGCGGGAAGACCTTGGTATAGGCGCTGCGGTAGCCATCGTCGAAGGTCAGCAGCACGGGTCTGGAAGGCAGCGGGTTGCCGCCGGCGCGCGCATCGATCACCTGCTGCAGGCTGATCGGGTGGTAGTCGTTGTGCTGAAGCCAGGCAAACACATCGGCGAGCGTGCGCTCGTCGATGGCGGTTTCGTCGGGTGAGTCTTCGAAGCTCGCTCGCACGTCGCCCCGCACGTCGTGAAAGGAAAGCACGCGAAAGCTCACGCCATCGTCGGCGTCGGCCGGCGGCAGCGGCTGCGCCTGGCCCGGGAGCGCAAGGCCCAGCAGCAGCCAGGCAGCGGCGGCGCGCAGGAAGGGAAAGAGGTGGGTTCGCATCACGGCAGAGGCATCGAAAGATTCATGAAGACGCTGCGCTGTCGTTCGCGCACACCGTCGTAGGGATGGCTGGAAATACCCAGCCCGTATCGCAGAGTCAACTTCGGGCCCAGGGCCCATTTGTGTTCGTAGCGCAGGGCCCAGAGCGGGCCGGTGCCGAAGCCGGCCTGGTGGTAGCGGCCACCGGTGGCCTCGATGGCCTGAAAGAACTGCCGGTCGTCGCTTTTCCAGTTGAGCCATTGCGCGCGCACGGTCAGTTGCGCGCTGGCGTCGCTCGACGGGCTGAAGTACGGCACCTCCTGCTGCTGGCTGCGGCTGGCGCCGGCGCCGAGCCGCGTTTCGAGCTGGAAGCGTGGCGTGCTGACCCAGCGTTCGTGCCAGGTGAAGTCGAGGCCGTTGCGCAGATTGCCGTCGCTGAAGTCGAGCCGCCGCCATTGCAGATCGAAGCGGCGCGCCTCGTCGACGACATGGCTCAGGGCGGCACCGGTTTCGCGTGCGCCGACGCCGGCCACGCGCGCCTTCCATGGCAGTTCCTTGCTGTCGCCATCGAAAGTGCCCGAGAGCCGCCATGCGTCTCCCGCTCGGTAGTCGAGGCGACCGGCCATGCTGGACCGGTACGGCCCGGCGTTCGAGCGCTGTACGGCGCCCTCCGCCAGCCAGCGGCCGCGCTGCCAGTTCAGGCCGATGCCGCTGCGCGCCCAGCGGGCGTTGCCGATCGAGGTGTCTCCGCGCCCGAGCGACTGGTCGTAGAAGATGCGCCATTCGTCGTCGATCAGGCCCGAACTGAGCCGGCTGTCGACGCGCCATTCACGGTCTGCGATCGCACCACCTCCCGTCGAACCTTCGGCATCGACCTCGAGCAGAGGACCCGTGAACGCACGTCGCATGCGGCCCAGCTCGCGCACTTGCGCCGTGTCCGGCGCGTCCGCCTCGAGCGATGCGGCGCGGCGGCGCGCTTCAGCGAACTCGCCCGCGTCGAGCAGCGCCTCGACATGGCCGGCGCGCGCGCCGATGTCATGAGGTTGGTCGGCGGCAAGCGCCTCGAAGCGCGCGAGCGCCGCTTCGGGATGGTCGCGCAACCGTTCGGCGAGACCGGCACCGGCGGCGAATTCGGCATTGAGCGGCGCTTCGCCGGTCAACAAGGCGAAGCGCCGTTGCGCGAGTGCGTGCCGGTCGCCGTAGAGCAGCAGCTTGCCGCGCATGCCGTTGATGTCGGTGTACTGGTCATTGGGCCGGCCGGCTTCCGGCGCGAGCCGCATCAGCGCCGGCGTGGCGGCTTCGATCCGCGTCAGCAGTGCGTCGGCTTCTTCGAAGCGGCCGGTGTCGAGGTAGGCATAGGCCAGCCCCAGGTAGAGCGGATCGGGCACTGGCAGGTTCGCGTCGCCCGCGGCAACAGCCGCTTCGAACAACGGCACGGCCTCGGCCGAGCGGCGTTCTTCCGCGAAGGCGCGCGCCGCCGCGCCGAGTGCGTACGGCGGGAGATCGGTGCCGCTCTCGCGCAGCATCTCGTACTGCGCAATGGCGTCGGACGGGCGTCCGCGTTCGACAAGGGCCAGCAGGCGATCGCACGCCAGGCGCAAACGTAGCGTGCGCCATGCCTCGGTGTCCGCAGGCTCGGCGCGCGGCGCCGATGCATCGATCCGAGCCAGTGCGCCCTGCTGTTGCGCCAGCACCTTGTCGAGCGCAACCACCCGGGCAGCGCCCATGAGTTCGTCGCGTTCGCGCACGGCCCAGCGCAATTGCTGGGCGAGTGCCTGGTGTTGCAGCGTGGACAAGGCCAGCGCAGAGAAAGTCCCGGGGTGCGCCCGTTCTGCCGCCTCGGCGTCGTCGAAAGCGGCCGATGCCGCGCCACTCGAAGCCATCAGAAATACGACCTCGCGTTGCGCGTCACGTCCTTCGGGCTGCAGCGCGGCGATCTCGGTGTACGCCGCGAGCGCTTGCAGCGGATGGCCCTCGGCACGCGCAATGGCCGCATGGAGTTCGAGCCCTTCCACGCGCTCCGCGTCTTCCGTGGGCGCGGGTTCCACAAGCGCACGATGGATGTCTCTGGCACGGGCGGTGTCACCGCTGTCGAGACGCCAGAACCCCTCGTGGATCCGCGGCGCCCGCGCTGCGGGCAGGCGTTCCCGCCAGACCGCGACGGTTTCGCCTTGCAGCGCAAGGTCTTGCGTGCGGCGTGCAGCACCTGCCAATGGACCCAGCGCGTAGTCGTGCAATCCGGCGGGCGACCGCTCGCGGCCCAGGACCACCGCTTCGGCGAACTGGCGGTCGTCGACCGCGATCACGACCGCGTCGGACACCGCGCGTTGGCGCTGGGCATTGCTGAGCGGCATGGCAAGCCACGCCTTCAGCTGCGCCAATGCCTGTGCGGCCGAGATGCGGCCAACGCGTTGCGCGTCGATCAGTTCGTCGTGTTGGCGGGCGTCGTATGACGCCGTGCTGCGCTCTGCGGCGGCCGGCGGCTCGATGCCTTTCGGATTGGCAAGCGCCGCCGAAGCGCCGAAAGCCAGCATGCAAACGATGGGGGGTAAGACACGCACTTTCTGTGCGAGGTACTGAGGCAAGGCGTCGGGCTGCGCTGAATTGCGCGCGGCCACGACCCTGCCTCCATCAATCTTGTGGAATGGCACTCTGCTCCCTTGGGTGACACCGCTGCGCAGCGAGTCGCCAGGGCAGAAGCGAACGTTCAAGCACAAACTCGTGTGCCGGAAAGTTAGTAAAAACGGACTCTATGAGGATTTGCTAACAAAAGGTCGCGTTCTGGCAAAGATGTGGCCAGAGCGTGACCTGGTGCGCAGAAACCGGCTTATCTCCGCGGTTGAGCGCAAGAAAGCCTTCGAAGGGCTTGAATTGGCGTGTCAGCCGATCCAGCGATCGGAGCCGGGCCCTTGTCCGACGCTCAGAATCCCGGGGCGGGCATAACTTAAGTTCTCCCCGCTCCCTCTGCGGGACCTGGATGCACCACCGCACCCAGGTTTACACCCAGCTGCGCGCTGGGTTTTTTTCTCGCTCACCTGGACACACATGGCCGTTAAGAAGAACGACACGCTCGCCCGCATTCGGCAGAAGTTTTCCGTCCCCGCACGCCGCGGCGGATTGGTCAAAGTAGCGGGCGTGAGTGGCGTCATCACCGGCATGAGCGGAGACTGCGTCAGAGTGAAGCTGGTGGGAATGGAGCGAGGCGTTCCATTTCACCCGCATGAGATCCACTATTCGTAGCTTGCTGGCGGGCGAGACGCATGCTCCATGAGGAGCGAAAGGCCGGTGCCGCGCGCCGTGATCGAGGGCCTCAGCGCTCAGGGCAGTTCTGCAAGTGAACGCCCGTGAGCCCCGTCTGAAGACGCGCGCGAAGCTCATCGACGAACTGCATCGGCTTCGCAGGTGGCGTGGTTCCGCAGAAAGCCATCAGCACCTTCTTCCCGCTTCTCAACGCGGGCTGCTGGCCGGTCAAGCCCCGAAAGCGCCGTCGATCGTGTGCATGGCCCCGGTCACGAAACTGGCTTCGGGGCCCGCCAGCCAGGCCACCATTCCCGCCACCTCGTCCGAGCGCCCGTGGCGCTTGATGGCCATGAAGCTGTGCATCAGGTCCTTCATCGGACCGTTCTCGGGGTTCGCATCGGTGTCGATCGGACCGGGCTGCACGACGTTGATCGTGATGCCACGCGGTCCGAAGTCGCGTGCCAACCCGCGCGCCATTCCTTGCAGCGCGGATTTGCTCAGCGCATAGGACGCCATGCCGGGCAGCGGCATCCGGTCACCGTTCACCGAACCGATCACGATGATCCGCCCGCCGCTGGGCATCTGCCGCGCGGCCTCCACCGAGGCGTGGTACGGCGCATGGACATTGATGCGGAACAGTCGATCCACCGCGTCCGGGTCCTGCTCGAGCGCGTCGCCGAAGATCGCGATGCCGGAGTTCACCACGAGCACGTCCAACGGGCCGCTGTCACGGACCCGGGCAATGACGGCGTCCCGATCGGCACTGTCCGTCGAATGCGCCGTGCTGCCGGTTTCCTCGGCCAGGCGCTGTGCCGCTTCCGGTGAGCCGGCGTAGGTGAACGCCACCCTCGCGCCGTCCGCCACGAAGCGCCGTACGATGGCGGCCCCAATTCCCCGGCTGCCGCCGAGCACCAAAACCGACTTGCCTTTGAACGCTGACATGGTGTTCCTTCATATTAATGTAGTGCATGATACATAATTCCCTTTGGTCCATGTCAAGGATTTTGTAATCATGACTACAGATATTGCGCGCACCCGTGGCCGGCCACGCGCATTCGATCCGGACGAAGCCGTCGCGACCGCGCAGCGCCTCTTCCACGAGCGCGGCTACGACGCGCTCGGCGTCTCCGACCTCACGAAGGCGCTCGGCATCAACCCGCCGAGCTTCTACGCGGCGTTCGGCAGCAAGGCCGGCCTGTACGCGCGGATCCTCGATCGTTACGCCAAGACCGGCGCTGTCCCGCTCTCGGAGATCCTGGGCGCCGACCGTCCATTGGCGGAATCGCTCGCGCAGGTGCTGGAGCATGCCGCTCGCAGCTACGCCGCCGACCCCCACGCGACGGGGTGCATGGTGCTCGAGGGCACACGCGCCAACGACCCAGAGGCGCGTGGCGCAGCCTGCGGCTTCCATGCGGCTGCGCAAGACGTGATCCGTCGCTGCATCGCCGAGCAGTACCCGCAAGAAGCGGATCGGCTGGCGGATTTCGTCTGCACGACTATGGCCGGGCTCTCGGCGAGCGCGCGCCACGGGCAAGGTCTCGACCGCCTGCTGGCCACCGCGCGGCTTGCGGGCGAGGCGATCAAGCAGGCCCTGCCGGGTTGAATCAGGCCTTGAGACGCCGCTGGAGGTCGTCGAGCAACCAGCGGCCAGCCGGCCCGGGCGTGCGGTTGCGCTGGTGGGCCGCATAGATCATCAGTCCCTCGCGCGGGGTCGGATCGTCCTGGACCTTGAGCACCTTCAATTGCCCTGCCTGGATCGGGCCGGCGACCAGATGCTCGGGCATCCGGCACCATCCGAATCCGGCAAGAAGGAAATCAAGGCGACGTCCCAGGTCAACGAAGCGCCACAACCTGGCGCTCGATAGTCCGTAGCTGGGCCCGGACGGGTCCACCGGATCGGAGAGCACCAGTTGCACATGGGGCTCGAGGTCGCTGGGCGTCGCTGCCCGTTTCAGCGCAGCCAATGGATGCGTCGGTGCCACGACAGCACGCATGCCGATGCGCAGCAGCGGGTGGGCAACGATGTCCTCGGGCACGGCAGGCAGGAGCATGCAGATGGCCAACGCTGCCGAACCGCTGCGCAGCCGCCGCAGCGAGCCGCCGAGTCCTTCGGTCGAGAAGCTCACCGGAAGATCGGGAAAGGTATCGCTGAGCGCGCGCAAGCTTTCGATCAAGGGCGCCGTCGGCACCAACGGATCGATCGCGAGCGCGAGTTCCGGCTCCAGCCCGCCGCGCGTGCTCGCCGCGACAGCCTCGAAACGCGCAGCGCTCGCCAGCACCAGCCGCGCCTGGTCGACCAGCACGCGCCCGGCCTCGGTCAATTGGGGCCGGTGGCCGCGCCGGTCGAACAGCGCAACGCCCTGCACTGTTTCCAGCGCGGCGACGGCCTGGCTGATCGCCGATTGCGCCCGCCTGAGCGTGCGGCCGGCGGCAGAGAAACTGCCGGCATCCGCGATCGCGACGAGAACACGCAGCTGGTCAAGGGTCAGGGTTCCGATCATGATCCATCATATATTCAGATGGAAATCATCATATTTTTATCTCTTCCCCTGATGAGTAGCGCACGGTCCAATCATTCCGAACAGCCCAATTTCTTCGGCTGGCATTCTCAGGAACCATTGATGACCCAGCTTCTTGTCGTTGAGACCAGCCCCCGCGGCGAGCACTCCATCTCGCGCCAGATGACCCGGCGCTTTGTCCAGGATTGGCGCGCCGCGCATCCCGATGGAGAAGTGATCGTGCGCGATCTCGCAGAAACAGACCTGTCGTTCGTCACCGCCCCCTGGCTGGAGGCCTATTTCACGCCGCCGCAGCAGCACTCGCCCGAGATGAAGCGCGTGCTGCAGGTGTCCGACAGCCTGGTCGACGAATTGCTCGCAGCCGACCACATCGTCGTGGCAACTCCCGTCTACAACTACAACGTGCCGGCCGCACTGAAGGCATGGGTCGATCACATCGTGCGCAAGGGATTGACGCTCGGCTTCGACGGCCAGGGTCTCGTCAAGGGCAAGAAGGCCACCGTGCTGCTCGCCTCCGGTGGCGTCTACGCCGAGGGCTCGCCGATCCGCGACCGCGATATCGCGACGCAGTATCTGCGGCTGATCCTGAATGTCATCGGCATCAGCGATGTGACGGTCGTGGCCGGCGGCGGTGCCAAGGCGGTGGATTTGCGCGAGCAGACCATGGACGGGTTCCTGGCGAAGCTGCAGCCGGCGATCGAGCAGGCTGCGAGGGGTTAGTGTCCTGTTCGCGAGCCTTCAGGCACACGCCACCCACCCCCGAAACGCCAGCCCCGCATAGAACAACTGCACGTCCGTGAAGCCGGCTTCGCTCAGCAGTTCTTCTTCCTGCGCCGGCGCGAGCAGCGGCAGGCGCTCGCCGATTGCCGTGGCCGCATGGCGCGCGTTCTCGGGCGCGACACCCGAGGCCGCTGCAAAGGCCGCATAGCGCGAGAGCCACAGCGACTTCTGCGCTTCCGGCGACTGCGGAAAACTCAGGTGCGCCATGACCAGCGGCGCGCCCGGGCGCATGCGGCGGCGGATCTCCAGCAAGGTCGCGCGGCGTTCCTCGAGGCTCAGGAAGTGCATCGTCAGCAGGCAGGCCGCGGCATCGAATGGCCCCCCCGGCGCGGTGTCGGTATAGCCATGGTGGAGCGCGACACGCGCCATCAGCGGGCCGAGGGTCTGCTGCGCCAGGTCGAGCATCGGCTGTGCGGGATCGACGCCGACGAAGTGCCATTGCGCAGCGGCCTCGGCGAACGCCTTCAACTCCAGGCCACCACCCGCGCCGACGATGAGCACGTGCGCGTCCACCGGCGCGCGCTCGGCGAGCAGCACTGCCGCCATCTTGTGGAGGTCGTGCACGCCCGGCACCAGGCGGGCGGTCTTCTCGGCGTAGTTGGCGACAGCGCTTGCGTCGCCGAAAGGGGCTTGGGTCTGAGACATCCGGACAGTCTAGGCCCTGCCCTACTGCGCCTCGATCCCAAACTCACGCATCCGCTTGACGATCACCTCGAAGTCCCGCTTGTAGCTTTGGCTGAACTCCTCTGGCGTCGTGTTGAGCATCTCGAGGCCGCGCTCGGCCATCTTCGCCTGCACATCCGGCATCGCGGCCGCGGCGCGCAGAGCGGCGGTCAGGCGCTCGACGACGGGCTGCGGCGTCTTCGCGGGCGCGACGAAGGCGATCCAGACCGCGGCTTCGAACAAGGGGTCGTCGAAGCCGAGTTCGCGCATGGTCGGCACCTGCGGCAGCACTGCTGAGCGCTCGCGCCCCATGATCGCGAGCGGCACGATCTTGCCGGCCTGCACATGCTGGCGCGCGAGGCCGGCCGAGGTGAGGCCGACGCTCACGGTGTTGCTCAGCAGGTCGGCCATCACCGGCGCTTCGCCGCGCTGCGGCACATGGACCATGTTCGCATCGAGTTTGCGATTGAGCGCCTCGCCCGCTAGGTGGCCGAGCCCGCCCGGCCCCCATGTACCGTAGCTCAGTTGCTGGCCGGGCCTGGCGGCGAGCTTCTTGAAGTCGTCCATGTTCTTCACGCCGAGCGCCAGGTTGGCGGACAGGATGGCGGGACTGCGCACCACCTGCGTGAGAAAGACGAAGTCGCGCTGCGGGTCGTAGGGCAGGCTCTTG
The DNA here is from genome assembly GCF_057656815.1 of Variovorax sp. Soil_C_39. Classification (NCBI taxonomy): domain Bacteria; kingdom Pseudomonadati; phylum Pseudomonadota; class Betaproteobacteria; order Burkholderiales; family Comamonadaceae; genus Variovorax; species Variovorax sp. Soil_C_39. Next base: position 509,137 of record NZ_JBDGJQ010000004.1, on the reverse strand, counting down.
TAGAGCGCGACGTTGTTGATAAGCGAGTCGCCCAGCGTGACGGCGATCGTGTAGCCATCGGGCGCAGCCCGAGCCACCTCGCCCAAGCCCACGGCACCGTTGGCGCCCGCCTTGTTGTCGACCACCACCGCCTGGCCGAGCGACTTGGCGACACGCTCGCCGATCAGCCGCGCCACGAAGTCGTTGGCGCCGCCGGCCTGCGCGGTGACGACGATGCGTATCGGCTTGGTCGGGAAGGTGGCTTGGGCGAAGCCGGCGACGGGCAATGCCGAGAGGACGGTCGACAGGCTCAGGGCCAGGAAGGTGCGGCGCATCGGGGGTCTCCTTTTCTTGTGTGTTTCAGGCGGTCGAATTCAGGCCGTTGCGCGCGCCGGCGACGGCGCGCTGCGCTCCCGCTCGACCTCCTGCTGCAGCAGGCGGCGATAGCGGACCAGGGCCTGGTCCATGCCGAGCAGCAGCATCGGAACGTCGGGGTCGATGTTGCGATGCTGTGCCGTGATCGTCTCGCGGTCTTCCTCGAAGGCGGTGACCAGCCCGCGGTAGATCGCTTCCGTCACGGCCGGGTCGCCGATGCTGCTGCGGTGCGACTGCTGGAAGAAGTAGTGCGTGGTGGTCTCGGTCTCTGGCGTCAGCGTCTGGCAGCTGTGCAACTGCACGCCGCCGCGCAGGTCGCCCTCGGCCTGGCCCACGGGCGCCCCGCCCGAGTGCATCAGCAAGGTGCCCGGCAGCACGAAGTCGTAGATGAAGTAGCGGTCGACGTTGCGGTCGAAGGCCTGGAACGATCTCCAGAATGGCGAGGGCGGCACGTCCGGAACATGCCGCGTGACGCGGATGCCGCGCGGGATCGGCTCGATCTTCGGAACCGCCTGCGCGATCGCGGTCGACCCGCCCAGCGTGGCCTCGTGCACATAGCTCAGGTGCGAGAAGTCGAGCAGGTTGTCGCAGACCAGGAGGTAAGGCGTGTCGTAGTGCACGTAGCCGGGCTTGTACGACCAGTCGGGATGGTCGCAGGAGAAGTTGTCGGGCAGCAGTGCGCGGTCGGCCAGCGCCGGGTCGCCCATCCAGACGAAGATCCATTGGTTGTGCGACACCACCGGATAGGTCCGCACGCGCGTCTTGGCGGGAATGCCCGCGAGGCCGGGCGCTTCGACGCAGATGCCGGCCGCGTCGAACTTGAGCCCGTGGTAGCCGCAGCGCACGCAGTCGCCTTCGCGGCGTCCGCGCGACAGCGGCGCATGGCGGTGGCAGCAACGGTCCAGCATCGCGACCAGGCCGCCATCGGCAGTGCGGTAGACGAGGATCGGCTCATCGAGCACGCGCCGCGTGAACAGACCTTCGGCGGGAACCTCGTGCTCCCATGCAATGACGTACCAGCAGTTTCGAATCCACATGCCTGTCTCCGTAATGTCCAGGCAATGTAGAAAACGCAGGCCGTGCCGTCTGTCCCCGCAGAAGGGTACAAGCGCACCCGGGCCGCGTCGGCCGCGCGGGCCTGCCGCTCAGTGGATGAAGCGCATGAGCTGCTGCCGCCCGTGGATCGCCAGCTTGGCGTAGGCGCGCTTGCGCAGCGTCGCGACGGTCGACGCCGCGATGCACAGGTCGGCAGCGATGCCGTCGGTGCCGATGCCGCAGGCGATCCGCGCACACACCGCGCGCTCGCGCGGCGAAAGCAGCGGCGCCGTACGCTGCAGCGTGCGCTCGATCTCTCGCCCGCGCAGCGCGGCATCAGGCGACGCGAGGTGGGCGAAGAGCGCGTTGCGATGCGCTCTCTTGAGGATCGGCGCCAGCCCCAGGAGCCGCTCGACGTCGGCCTCTTCGAACCGGCCGTCATGCGCGTCACGGTAGAGGTTGATCGCGAACAGCGTGCGCGGCAGCGGTGCATAGAGAAAGCTCAGCCGGCCGGTGAGCTGACGCCCCACGAAGATCTGGTCGCGCCAACCTGGGTCGGGAATGTCCGCCACGTCGTAGAGCAGCGCGGTCACGGGCGCATGTGAAGAGGCTTCGCCGACCATGCGCGCGGCCAAGCGCGTGAGCTCGTCGGCCTGGCGGAAGCGGCGCTTGTAGAGCGAGAAGCACTCCGCCGTGATGTTTGCGTGGCGCCCCGTCGAATGGCCTTCGACCTGCGAAGGCACGCCATCCACGTACTCGACGAGCGAGATGTACTCCACCGGCAGGACCTGGTTCACGAAGTCGAGCATCTCGCGCGCCGGCGCACGCCCGTCGCCCGCGTCGAGCAGGCGCGCCATCGCCGCGGCATCGAGCATGTGCCCTGCCGGTGGAACGTCGAGCAGCCAGGTGGAAGCCATGACGCCGGAATATAGGCAAGCCACCCGCGAATCAACAGAGTGAATGCCCGCAGCGACGCGCCGCCGCGGGTAAATACCCAACAACTCGATGCGGCAACCAGTGCCTCCCGCTTTTCCGTGACATCTTCCTCGACATCCTGGTCAACGCTATGCTGCGCCGAGCCGGCTCAGTTTGAGGCGAGTAAAGTCTTGCGGCCACATGACACTCCAGCCACTGCAACCCAAATCGATCCTCTTCCTGGTTGCAGCCGTCGCCATCGGTCCGGTCGTTGCAAGCTGGGCACTCCTGCGCCAGAACGCCCCCGCGGCGAACACGGTCGTGCTCTGGGCGATAGTGACCATCGCAGTCATCACGGGTGCTGTGCTCGGTGGCGCGCTGCTGCGCCGGTCCTTGACGCTCGGCAAGGACGAGATCGCGCTCAAGACAACCTTCTACGCGCGCACGGTCAAGCTCGCCGAGATCACCGGCGTGGAGGAGATCAGGCCCGGGAGCACAGAGGATGTGATCGGCATGAGAGTCAACGGGCTCGGGCTGCCCGGATTTCAATCGGGCTGGTTCAGCGCCAGGTCCGGAGGTCGGGTTTTCGTAGACCGTGGAGCGGGCGGCTACCTTCTGATCTCTGTCGGGCAGCAGCCAAAGCTCGCAGTGGGCGTCAGGGATGCGACGGCAACCATGGCGCTTCTTCAGCAACGCCTTGCGAGCGCGCAGCATTGCGCAACACCACCAGCTTCGACAGCCCGAACAGATTGACCGACTCCACGCTGAGCTCCTGCCAGTCGTGGGCAAGGATCTGCTCGTCGTAGCGAAAATCGGAGCGGAACCCCACATGCTCGGCCGCCGAGCGCACGGCGCGTTCCAGCAGCCACCACGCCTTGCTGCCGCTGAAGTGATTCAGCACCACGAGCGTTCCGTCGGGCTTGCACACCCGCCGCGCCTCGCGCACGAGCTCGGCGGGCCGGGGCGTGACCGACAGCACGTAAGGCAGGGTCACGCAGTCGAAACTGGCATCGGGAAAGCGCATGCGCTCGGCATTCATGTGCTCGATGGCGATGTGGTGCTGTGGCAGCCGGGCCGCGCGCTCGCGGGCGCGCTCGAGCATGTCGTGCGACAGGTCGATGCCGACGATGCGGCATTCGGGCGGGTAGCCGGCCAGCGCCAGGCCGGTGCCCACGCCGACCTCAAGCAGCGAGGCCGGCTGCAGCGTGCGAACGCACTGCGCCATGCGCCTGCGCCCGGGCTCGAGCACCTGGCCGAACACGGTGTCGTACAGCGGCGCCAGCCGGTCGTAGGTGCGGGCAACGCCCGCCTCCAGGGCTGGCGACTCGGGCAGCGGGCGGTCGCCGTGCGCCGCGTGATGAGGGTCGACCGATCGGGCTCTGCTGTCCGTCATCTTCATTCCGTTCCAGTTCCAGGTGGGGCGCAAGCCGCCAGTTTGCACATTCCTGGCTGCGCGGCAAGCGGGATGCCCGTCCGCGCGTGCGCACGCACCGGGTGGCGCACGCTGAAGCTCCGCAAGAATTGCCGAAAGTCTTGCCGCGCGGACGCCCTGCCGCCGCGGCGCTTCTCAGCCCTTGTCGGCCTTGCCCGCCGCGTTCGCCAGCTTGCTCAGCATGCGGTCCACCAGCCAGGGTTGGCGGTTCTCGTCCTCGGCGCGCTCCTTGCGGCGGATCGCGTTGCGCACCACGATGGATCCCGCGTAGCGCAGCGGCTCGGGCGGAAACTGGCCGAGCGGCCCGTGCGTGATCGGGCTGCGCGTCCAGGCGTTGTCCTGGTCGAGCAGCAGCGACGAGAGGATCTGCCCGCCCATGTAGGTCGGCCCGACGCCGTTGCCCGAATAGCCGAAGCCGTAGTAGATGTGGGGCGCGCCGTCGAGCCGCCCGAAGAACGGAAAGCCCGTGGCCGAGCGGTCGGACGGCCCGTTCCAGCTCGCCGTGATCGGCGTGTCGCGCAGCGCCGGAAAGAACGCATGCAGCGCCTGCGTGAGCTGTGCCTCGTACGGCGATCGCTGGTCGAACACCCGGGCCATGCGCCCGCCCCAGGCGAAGGTGTTGCCGCCCTTGCCCAGCATGAGGCGGCCGTCGACCGTGCTGCGGTAGTAGTAGACGAAAGTGCGCGAGTCGAGCACCGAGACGCCGTCCGTCAGGCCGATGCGCTGCAGCAGCTCGGGGCACTTCTCGGTGATGACCATGTCGCTCGAGACGATCGCGATCGTGCGCTCGAACTGCGCGAAGCGGCTCGCCATCCAGGCGTTCATCGCGAGCACCAGCTTCTTCGCCTGCACACTGCCGGCCGGCGTGCGCACCACCACCGGGTGGCCGCGTTCGAAGTCGAGCATCGGTGTGCGTTCGTGGATGCGGATGCCCATCGCCATCGCCACCCGGCGCAAGCCCCGCACCAGCTTGCCGGGGTGCACGGTGGCGGCGATCGGCGAGTACACGCCCGCGAGGTTGCGCGCCGACCCCGAGCGCCGCGCCACCTCGTCGGGCGGCAGCGCGTGGTACGAGTGGATGCCGCGCGACGCGAGCGCCTGCATCATCGGATCGAGCGTGCCGACCTGCGCCTGCGAGGTGGCGGTGTAGAGCGTGCCGTCGCGCCGCAACTCGGCATCGATGCCGTGGGCGGTGCAGAAGTCGGCGATGTGCCCGACCGCGGCCTCGGAGGCCTTCACGAGCCGCACCGCCTCGTCCTCGCCGAACAGGCGGCGCAGTGTCAGGAACTTGGCCGACCAGGTGAGCAGGCAGCCGCCGTTGCGGCCGCTCGCACCGGCGCCGCACAGGTCCTGCTCGAGAATGACGATGTCGAGCGCGGGCGCCTGCAGCTTGGCCTGGATCGCGGTCCAGAGGCCGGTGAAGCCGCCGCCGACGATGCAGACATCGGCCTGCTGTTCGCCCTGCAGCGCGGGGGCCAGGTCGCCGTCGTTGAAGAGGGCCTGCTCGATCCAGAAGGGGCGCATGCGTGCTTACGCCGCGGCGAGTTCGAGGTGCCGCAGGAAGTGGGCGAGGTCGGGCGTGCGCGCGTCGGGCAGCTTGGCCACGTCGTCCCAGCGCCGCAGCCGGACCGCGTCCATCGCATGGGGGAGCGCCTCGAAGGCGCGGGCCGCGGCCTCGTCGAACACGCCGCCCTGCAGTTGCAGGCTGCGCTTCGAGTCGGGAGACAGCGCCTCGAGGTAGCCCGACTCGCGCGCACAGAGAAAGCGCTTGGCATCCACATGCAGCCGGATCGGCGCGAGCGTCGCGTCGCCGAACAGTCGGCGCAGAAACGGCAGGCAGCGGTACTGGTGCAGGTCGTCCAGGCCCTGCTGCGTCGGCGTGCCGCCGAAGTCGTGCAGCAAATGGCCCAGGTCGTGCAGCAGAGCGGCCGCGATGAGCGCGCTGTCCGCACCCGCCTGCTCGGCCAGGTGCGCCGACTGCAGCGCATGTTCGAGCTGCGTGACGGGCTCGCCGTCGTATTGCGCGTGCCCCTTGGTTTCGAACAGGCCGACGATGTCGGGAAGGTTCAGGCTCACGGTCTTGGCCCTCTCACCACGGCAGCGAATAGGTCTTGGTGTTGGTGAAGCTCTTCATCGCCTCGAGCACGCCTTCCTTGTAGCCCAGGCCCGAGTCCTTGATGCCGCCGAAGGGTGTGAGCTCGAGCCGGTAGCCCGGCACCTCGCGCACGTTCACGCTGCCCACCTGGAGCTCGCGGATGAACTGCGTGATGTAGTCGAGGCGGTTGGTGCAGATCGACGACGACAGGCCGTAGGCCGTGCCGTTCGAGATGCGGATCGCCTCCTCGATGTTCTTGAAGCGGATCACCGGCGACACCGGCCCGAAGGTCTCTTGCTTGGCCACCGTCATCTCCGGGTCGACATGGTCGAGCACCGTCGGCGAGTAGAGCGCGCCGCGGCGCTCGTTGCCGTACAGCAACTTCGCGCCGCCGGCGATGGCCTCGTTGACCACCGCCTCGAACTGCTTCGCGGCGGCTTCGTCGATCACCGTGCCCATGTCCATGGCGGGGTCCATCGGGTCGCCGTATTTCAGCGCGCGCGTCTTGGCCACCAGCAGCTCGACGAAGTGGTCGGCCACGGATTCGTGCACCAGCATGCGCTTCACTGCCGTGCAGCGCTGGCCCGAGTTCTTGTACGAGCCGCTGGCCGCGAGCGTGGCGGCCTCCTCCACGTCGGCGTCTTCCATCACGATGATCGGGTCGTTGCCGCCGAGCTCGAGAATCTGGCGCTTGTAGGCCGCCTTGCCCGCGATGTACTTTCCGATCGGCACACCGCCCGTGAAGGTGACGAGGTCGACGTCGGCGTTGGTCAGCAGCTCGTCGGCGATCTCCTTCGGGTCGCCCGTGATCACCGACAGCATCTGCGGCGGCAGCCCCGCCTCGTACAGGATGTCGGCCAGCAGGAAGGCCGCGAGCGGCGTCTTCTCGCTCGGCTTGAGCACGATGCGGTTGTTGGTGGCGATGGCCGGCGCCACCTTGTGGATCACCTGGTTCAGCGGATGGTTGAACGGCGTGATCGCGGTGATGGCGCCCAGCAGCGGCTCGCGCAGCGTGTAGACCTTGCGGCTCTTGCCATGGTGCGTGAGGTCGCACGAGAACACCTGGCCGTCGTCCACCAGCGCCTGGTTGGCCGCGAACAGCAGCACGTCGGAGGCGCGGCCCACTTCGTAGAGCGAGTCCTTGCGGCACAGGCCCGACTCGAGCGTGATGGTGCGCGAGATTTCGTCGAGGCGCGAAGCGATGATCTCGCCGGCGCGCATCAGGATCTTGTAGCGCTCGTAGCGCGTGAGCGTGGGCTTGTAGTCGCGCGCGGCGCGCAGCGCGTTGCGCACGTCGTCGAGCGTGGCCTTGGGCACGGTGGCGATCACCTCCCCGGTGTAGGGATAGGTGACGTCGATGGTGCGGTCGCGGTGGACCTTTTCTCCGGCGATGCGCAGTGCCTCGCGGTGAATCTTGCCTGGCTGGAGGGCGGCTTGGCTCATGGGGTGGTGCTCCGGAGAATTATTGGGCGTGGTTCAGCGCGAGATCGAGCGCATCGAAGTTGCGCAGGCGGCGGCCGGCGTCGACGCCCGTGACCGGGCGGTTGCAGATCAGCGGCACGCGCTGCTCCGACACGCCGCCGTGGGAACGCAGCGGCACCTCGAGCGCCGACAGGTCATGGCGGCTCGCGGCGGTGCCGATCACGGTGCTGCGCTCGCTCACCACCACGATGTCGCCGATGCGGTCGGGCGGCAGCTCGAAGCGCTTGGCAGCCTCGGCGCGCGAGAGCACCGACTCCATGCCCGGGATCTGGCGGATGCGCTCGATCCAGCCCGGCACGCTCGCGGCGTCGGGCGCATAGACGGTGGCAAACGAGCCGAGCGCGCCGTGGTGCACCACGTAGGGGTCGGTGATCGGCAGGATGACGCGCGCCGTGCCCGCGCCGTACCAGCCGTCGAGCACGTCCTGCAGGTAGATGACGTTGGGCGTGCCGTCGCTGCCGTGCTTGTCGTTCATGCCGTGGTCGGCCGTGACCACGATGGTCGCGCCCAGCGCATCGAGCTGCGCGAGGTAGCCGTCCATCATCTTGTAGAAGGCGTTGGCCGCGGGGCTGCCCGGCGCGGCCTTGTGCTGAACGTAGTCGGTGGTCGAGAGGTACATCAGGTCGGGGCGGCCCGATTCCATGAGCTTCACGCCGGCCGCGAACACGAACTCCGACAACTCGGCGCTGTAGACCGAGGGCACCGGCATGCCGACCATGCCGAGCACGTCGTCGATGCCGTTCTCTTCCATGGTCACCTGGTCCGACTTCTCCGACGAGAAGCAGATGCCCTTCATCTTGTGGCCCAGCAGCTTGCGCAGCTTGTCCTTGGCGGTGACCACCGCCACCTTGGCACCCGCATCGGCAAAGGCCGCGAGCACGGTGCCGGCGCGCAGGTACTTGGGGTCGTTCATCATCACTTCCTGACCGAGCTCGCGATCGAAGAAGTAGTTGCCGCAGATGCCGTGCACCGCGGGCGGCGCGCCGGTCACGATCGAGAGGTTGTTCGGGTTGGTGAACGAGGGCACCACGCAGTCGGCCAGCAGGTCGGCGCCCTCCTTGCGCATGCGTGCGATGGCCGGCGCGACGCCGGCCTCGATGGCGGCGTCGAGGTAGGCAGGCTCGCAGCCGTCGACGCAGACGACCACGATCGGGCGCGCCATCCAGCGGTAGCTCCTGGCATTGACTTCGAGTGTCTCCGGTGTCATTTCAGACTTCCTTTTGGGGTGGGTTGTTCGTTGCGTCGGCCATGCCGGGCGCGGTGCGGCCGAAGGCCTTGTGCATGCGGGCGCGGCTGCCCGCCACGTGCTCGCGCAGCGCGCGCCCCGCGGTGTCGGGGTTGCCGCTCGCAATGGCGTCGACGATGCGGTTGTGCTCGTCGGCCGACACGCGCAAGCCGCCGCCGCTGTCGAGCGCGCGCATCCGGAAGAGGTGGAGCTCCTTCACCAGGCGCTTGTAGGTCTCGGTGAGCTTCTGGCTGCCGGCGGTGTCGAGCAGGATCTCGTGGAACTGCAGGTTGAGCTGCGCGTACTGCGCCACGTCCTGCGCCTGCGCGGCCGAGCGCATGGCCTCGACCATGGCGCGCAGCCGCGCCACCGCGTCGGGCGAGATCGCGAGCGCCACGCGCCGCCCGATGATCTCTTCGAGCGCTTCGCGCAGTTCGTAGATCTCGTCGGCTTCCTCGAACGCGATCTCGCGCACGAACACGCCGCGGTTCTTCTCGTTGCGCACCAGCCCCGCTTCTTCCAGCGCCCGCAGGGCTTCCCGGATCGGGCCGCGGCTGGTGTTGAAGCGCTGCGACAGCTCGCTCTCGTTGATGCGGCTGCCCACCGGGAGCTCGCCCGTCATGATCAAACGCTCGATCTCTTCCTGCATCAGCATTGGCAGCGAGCTGGACTGGAGGAATGCGAGGGCGGCGGAGTGATTGCTGGTGATCATGGGGCGAATTTTTCTCGATGGATTGCAAACTGTCAACAATTTATTATTGACAGTCTTCAATCATCCATCTACATTTCGCTCTCCGCCCGGAACGCCACGCTCGGAGAGAACACGATGACACCGACCCCCAGCCCCATCCTGCTCACGCCGGGGCCGCTCACCACCTCGGACCGCACGCGCCAGGCGATGCTGCGCGACTGGGGCTCGTGGGACGGCGACTTCAACGAGATCACCGCGCGCATCCGCGAGCGCGTGCTCGACATCGTGCACGGCACGGGCACGCACGAATGCGTGCCGATGCAGGGCAGCGGCACCTTCTCGGTCGAGGCCGCCATCGGCACGCTGGTGCCGCGCGACGGCCATGTGCTGGTGCCGAGCAACGGCGCCTACTGCCAGCGCCTCGTCAAAATCTGCCGCGTGCTGGGCCGCAAGGTCACGACCATCGACTACACCGAAGACCAGCAGGTGCAGCCCGCCGACGTGGACCGTGCCCTCGCCGCCGACCCGGGCATCACGCACGTGGCGGTGGTGCATTGCGAGACCGGCGCCGGCGTGCTCAACCCGCTGCACGAGATCGCGCTGGTGGCCGCCAGGCACGGCCGCGGCCTCATCGTCGACGCGATGAGTTCGTTCGGCGCACTCGAGATCGATGCGCAGAAGACACCCTTCGATGCGGTGATCGCGGCCTCGGGCAAGTGTCTCGAAGGCGTGCCGGGCATGGGCTTCGTGGTGGTGCGGCGCGCCACGCTCGAGCGCTGCGAGGGCAACAGCCACTCGCTCGCCATGGACCTGTACGACCAGTGGGTGTACATGGAAAAAACCACGCAATGGCGCTTCACGCCGCCCACGCATGTGGTCGCGGCGCTCGACGAAGCCATCGCCCAGTACCTCGAGGAAGGCGGCCTCGCGGCGCGCGGTGCGCGCTATGCGCGCAACTGCAAGGCGCTCGTCGACGGCCTGGCCGCGCTCGGCCTGCGCAGCTTTCTAGCCCGCGCCATCCAGGCGCCGATCATCGTGACCTTCCACGCACCTGACGATCCGGCCTACGACTTCAAGGCCTTCTACCAGCAGGTGAAGCAGCGCGGCTACATCCTCTACCCCGGCAAGCTGACCCAGGTCGAGACCTTTCGCGTCGGCTGCATGGGGCACTTCGGCGATGCGGGCATTCCGGGCGCGGTGGCGGCCATCGGGGAAACCCTGAGGGCGATGGGCATCCGCCAGGGCGCGGCCGCCGTGGCAGCCTGAGGCCGAAGCGGCGCCACGACAGTCACCGCTGACGCGCCGGCCCGAATCCGTCCTGCCAGGGCGGGGTTGGCAGTGACCTACCATGCATGCCTTGGGAGATCCTCTTCAGAGGAAGGACATCGACATGGGTGACTACCGGGCGGCGCATTCGCCGGCGCATCTGCTGGACCCCTCGGTACCGGTGGCGGCGATCCTCGACAGCGTCGGGCACGCCGTGATCATCAAGGACGAGGCCTCGCGCTTCGTGCACCTCAACGCGCCCGCCTGCGCGCTGCTCGGCATCCCGCTCGAGCGCGCGCTCGGAAAGACGGATCACGACGTGCTGCCCGCGGCGACGGCCGACCGCATCCGCGCCGTCGACCTCGAAATACTCGCCAGCGGCAACGCGCGCAGCTTCGAGGAAGAGATCACCCTGGCGGACGGCTCCACACGGATCCTGTTCACCTGCAAGCAGCCGGTCGAACTCATCGGTGCCGAGGGCCGGCTGCTCGTGGCGGTGATCTCCGACGTCACCGCGCTGCGCACGGCCGAGCGGGTGCTGCGCGACAGCGAGGCCCACTACCGGTCCTTCGTCGAACTGCATCCGCAGATCCCGTGGATCGCCGATGCGTCCGGCGCAGTCATCGAGGCCGGGCCCGGCTGGCCGCTGCTCACGGGCACCAGCGTCGAAAGCGGGCTGGGCGTCGGGTGGGAATCGGTGCTGCATTCCGACGACCTCGAACGCGTGCAGGTCCAATGGCAGGCGTCACTGGTCGATGGCACGCCCTTCGATGCCGAATACCGGGTGCAGAGCGCCGAGGGAGGGTACAGGTGGCACCGCAGCCGGGCGGCTCCGCGGCGCGATGAGCACGGCCGCATCGTGCGCTGGTACGGCCTGCTCGAGGACGTTCACCCGCAGCGCATCGCAGTCGACGCGCTGCGCGAAAGCGAGGCATCGGTCAAGGGCATCTTCGACAGCAGTCCCGACTGCATCAGCATGCTCGACCTGTCGGGACGGACGCTGCTGATGAACAAGGCGGCACAGCGCATGATCGGCGTGGACATCGCGGAGCTCGCCGACCGCGCGGTGCTTGAAAAGATCTTTCCCGAGGGCCGGCTGCAGAGACTGCGCGCCATGTTCGACGTGGTGCGCGCGGGCGGCACCGCCCGCATCGAGCTCGACTCCGTCGATGCGGAGGGCACGCACCGCTGGCTCGACGTCATCGCGGCGCCCGTGCTCGACAGCGCCGGGACGCCGAGCCGCATGGTGTCGATCTGGCGCGACGTCAGCGAGCGGCGCCATGCCGAGGAGGAACGGCTGCAGGCGCAGAAGCAGGTGTCGCACATGGCGCGCCACGACGTGCTCACGGGGCTGCCGAACCGCGTGGCCTTCCGCGAGGCGCTGCAGCGGCACCTCGCCGACGCGGCCGGTCGCGCGGCCGCGGTGGCCGTGCTGACGCTCGATCTCGACGGTTTCAAGGCCGTCAACGATGCCTACGGCCATGCGACCGGCGACCTGCTGCTGCGCGCCGTGGCCGAGCGCCTGCGGCTGTGCGTGCGCGCCGACGACGACACGCTCGCACGGCTCGGTGCCGACGAATTCGCGATCGCCTGCACGGGACTGCAGCAGCCCGACGAGGCCATGGCGATCGCCCAGCGCCTTGTGGGCATCTTGCAGCCGCCCTTCGAACTCGACGGGCAGAAGGTCGGCATCGGTGCCAGCGTCGGCGTGGCCGTGGCGCCCGACGACGGCAACGCGGCCGACGAAGTCATCCGGGCATCGGCGGTGGCGCTGCACCAGGCCAAGGCGGCAGGCGGTGGCAGCTTCTTCAGGTACGTCCACAGCATGGACGCGCAGCTGCAGACACGCCAGGCGCTCAAGCTCTCGATGCGCGAAGCGCTCGCCAAGGGCGAGTTCGAGGTGCACTACCAGGCGCTCGTCAACCTCGCATCGGGCCGCATCACCGCGTTCGAGGCGCTGGTGCGCTGGCGCCACCCCGAGCGCGGCATGATCCCTCCGGCCGAGTTCATCCCGATCGCAGAGGAGACCGGGCTCGTCACCGAGATCGGCGAGTGGGTACTTCGCGAGGCCTGCCGCGAATGCGCGGCATGGCCCGACGGCATCGCGGTGGCGGTGAACCTCTCGCCAGTGCAGTTCCGCGTCGGCCACCTCGTCGACACGGTGCGCAACGCGCTCGATGGTTCGGGCCTGGGCCCTTCCCGCCTCCAGCTCGAGATCACCGAGTCGGTGCTGCTGGGCAATGACGACATGAACCTGCGAACGCTGCAGCAGATCCGCCAGCTCGGCGTGAAGATCGCGATGGACGACTTCGGCACCGGGTACTCGTCGCTCGGCTACCTGCGCAGCTTTCCGTTCGACAAGATCAAGCTCGACCGCAGCTTCATCGCCGACCTGCCCGATGGCAAGTCGCTTGCGATCATGCGCGCAGTGGCGGGCATCGGAAAGGCGCTGGCCATCGCCACCACGGTCGAGGGGGTCGAGACCGAGGCGCAGCTGCAGGCGGTGACGCGTGAAGGCTTCGACGAGGCCCAGGGCTACCTGTTTGCGCGGCCGGTCCCGGCGGCGCAGGTGCCGGGCGTCATTGCCGCGCGGAGGGCTTGACCCGCTGCTGCCTGGCCGGCTGGGCCGCGCGGCGCGCTGCACCAAGTTCCGCCATCGAGATCTGCAGCTCGGCCATCGTCTGCACGAGGAGCGCCAGCAGCGCGGCACGCTGCCGCAGGCGCACCGCCTCGGCACGGCGCGCGCGCTCGGCCTGGCGCGTCGTCGCCTCGATGGCCGCGAGCGCCGACGGACCGGCCGCGGTGCCCTGGTGCATCGTCACGCCCGCCATGCCCATCACACGGCAGCGGCGGCCACGCCTTCGGGCGCCGTGGCGGCCTCGGCATTCGCGGCATCCCCGCGCGCCTCGGCCGCCGGCGTGTGGTTGCGCAGGTGCAGGAAGAACTCGCCCATCATCTGCATCCACAGGCGCATCGCGAACGCGAGGTAGGTCGGGCTCACGCCACCGGCCACCACCACGTCCATCTCCAGCACCACGAAGTCGCCATGCTGCGCCACCCGCGCGAAGCGCTTGGTGCGGTGCCAGGCGGCCGGCACCGAGTCGGGCAGCGTGCCGCCCTGCACGCGCAGCGGGCAGCTCAGCGTGAAGTCCGCGTACTGCGTGGTGGTGACGGGGTTGCCCCACAGCACCTGGAAGCCGATGCCGTGGCTCGCGCTGTGCAGGCGCACCACGCCGTCCTGCTCGATGGCGGTGACGGCGGCACCGGCCGCCTTGATGGCGTCGGACACCTGCTCGGGCGTCACGGCGTCCAGCAGCAGGTCGAGGTTCGTTGCAGCGGCGGCGCTGTCGGCCGCTTCGGTGTTCGTCGTCAGAGATTTGTTGGTCATTCAGGAGCCTTTGGGCTTGGGTTGTTCAGTTCGTCTTCTTCAGTGCCGCGTCGAGCGCGGCGGCGTCGATGCTCAGCTGTGCCGGCGGCGCCAGCTGCGCCAGGAAGGCCTGCACCAGCTGCTGCTGGCGCTGCTGACGCACGGCGGCGCGCAGCTGCGGCGTCATCTCGTCGAGCGTGGCGGTGCGCGCGGGCTGGATACCGAGCAGCTTCACCACATGGAAGCCGGCCTCGGCCTCGACGGGCTCGCTGACCTCGCCGACCTTGAGCTTCGCAATGGTGTCGCGCAACGCGGGCAGGATGCGCGCGAGCGGCAGGGTGTCGACCTCGCCGCCGCGCTCGGCGCTGCGCGGATCCTGCGAGCGCGCGCGCGCCAGGGCGGCAAAATCGCCGGCGCGCGCCTCGCGGGCGAGCGCTGCGGCCGTGTCGCGCACCTTGGCCATGGCGGCGGCATCGCGCTCGGGCGTGGCCAGGTAGATCTGCGCCACGCGGTAGGCGGCGGGCAGGTTGAAATTGGCCTTGCCCTGCTCGTACGCAGCCTTCAGTTCGGCGTCCGACGGAAAACCCGCCGGCACCTGGCTCACCGAATCGAGGTAGCTGCTGCTCACGATGCGCGACGTGACCTCGCGCACGGCGGCATCGATCTGCGCCTTCACCTCGGGGCGGTCGGCCCAGCCCTTGGCGCGCGCGTCGCGCAGCAGTGCCTCGCTCACGAGGCGCTGGCGCAGCCAGGCGTCGAGGCTCGCGCGGTCGACCTTCACGGCGGTGCGGTCGGCCTCGGGCAGCGCCTGCAACAGCCGCTCGACCTCGTCCTGCCGGACCGTGGCGTCGCCCAGGCGCGCGACCACGGCCTGACCCGGTGCGGGCGCCTGCGCGGCGGCCACGCCCATCGACGAGGCCAGCACCACGCCGGCGGCGGCGCGAAGCCCCTGCGCCAACACGGTGGACGACGACTTGGTGCGCTTCATGGCTTGTCTCCCGCGGCGGGGGCCGCCGTTGTGGCGGCAGCGGCAGCCGCGGGCGCGGGCATGTTCACCGCGCGCACGTCGAACTTGCCTTCGTACAGCTTGTCGCCGTACTGCTGCGCGATCTGCTCGAACTTGACGCGGCTCTGCGCGGCAAAGGGCTGGCGCGATGCGAGCACGCTGCCCAGGTCGACGGTCTCGTAGGCGCGCAGGATCTCCTGCCCCACCGCATAGAGCTGCTTGTTCTTGGCCTCGCACTGCGTGAGCGCGGTGCGCTGCATCGCGGCCTCGCCCGCGAGGCGCTGGCGCTCGGTCTCGGCGGCGCGCGCCATCTTCAGCAGCTCGTCGTAGGCGCCGCGGTACTGCGCCACCTGCGCGGCGGCCTTTTCGTTGGTGGCCTGCGCCTGCTGGCGCAGTTGCTCGGTGCCGGCGGTGGCCTGGCCGCGCGCATGACGCTCGGCCGACAGCTGCGCCTGGCTCTGCGCCAGCTCCTTCTTGAGCGCCTCGAGTTCGGCCGGCGCCGGCGCGGCAGCTGCGGCCGTGGCACCGGTACCCGCGAGCTGGCCGGCCTTCAGCGCGGCCAGCTCGTTCTGCACCTGCTGCAGCTGTGAGGTCGTCACGCGCAATTGGGCGCGCAGCCGTTCCTCCATGCTCTGGCCCTGCGCCTGCTGTGCGTGGGCCACGCCGGCCGCGGCGGTCAGCACGGCCAGCACCAGCGCCGAAAGATGTTTTCTGGACACGGGGGCCTCCTCAGAATCGCGCATTGAATTCGAGCTGCAGGGTGTCGATCGACAGCGGCGGTCCATAGATTTCCTTGGTCGAGATCCAGCGGCCGGTGAACCACATGTTCTTGTCGATCGCGTACGAGCCGCCCAGGAAGTAGCCGCGGGCATTGGTGCCGCCGCCATGGAAGGTCGAGTCGTTGTAGCCGTCGGGCATGGCGTCGGGTTCGATGCGCTTGTAGCCCGCGAGCACGTTCCAGTCGCCGCGCGCCGACGGCGATGGCTTGCCGTAAGTGGCCTGCAGCATGTAGGCGTTGCCGCCGCTCTTGAAGTCGCTCTGCGCGGTGCCGCCCGTGGGGCCGAAGTTGTTGACGATGGCGCCGCGCGCGCCCGCACGGCTCCAGATGTCGTTCGCGTCGTACGCGGTGTTGCGCACGAAGTTGGCGTCCAGGCGCAGGTTGTTGCCCGCCACCGCAGTGTCCCAGCGCAGGTTCAGGTCGATCAGGCGGAACCGCGATGCCAGACCCACGTACTGCGGCTGCGGCGTGCCGGCCGGGTTGAGCGGATCGAGCGCGATGTCGCGCAGCAGCATGAGCGTGTTGCCCTTCTGCATGAAGGCCGGGCGCGACCAGTCGGTGCTGCAGCCGTCGGCGCCGGCGTAGAGCGCGCAGGGCTGCGAGACCTGGCCGCTGATGTTGCGGAAGTTGTAGTACGCGAGCGCGCCGCGCACGCGGTTGTCGTCGTTGATCTTCCAGTCGGCGCCGATCTGCGCGCCGAGCAGCCACTTGTTCTCGCTCGCCATCTTTTCCTGGCTGCGGCTCGGCGAATGGTCCGACGAGTATTCGAGCGGGATCAGCCCGAGCGTGCCGAACAGCGACAGGTCCGGGTTGGACGCGAGTTTCTTGTCGAACTGCGCGGCGATGCCGTCGAAGTTCAGGTCGTTCGAGAACACCAGGTCGCTCGACATGAACGGGTTGCCGAAGCGCCCGCCCGTCACCGTCAGCCAGTCGACCGGCTTGTGCGAGATCCACATCTGGTCGAGCCACACGCTCTTCTTGCCGAGCCCGCCGCCCAGCGTCTGGGTGGTCGAGACCGGGCTCTCGTCGCTGCCCGAGGCCAGGCGCACGCCAGCCTTGGTGTTCTCCGACAGGTCGGCCAGCACGCCCAGGCGCGCACGCGCACGGAACAGGTTGCGGCGGTCCTGCCGGGTGTTGAGGATCGACGGCAGCGCGAGGTTGGTGTTCGGGTTGACGTCGTAGCCGCTGCCGTCGTTGAGCGCGGGCCAGTTGATCTCGATGTTGCTGTTGTTGCCCGCGTAGCTGCGCGATTCGTTGCGAATGCGCACGTCGCCTTCGAGGCGGATGCGCTTGCTCCACTCGGGGGTTTCGTTCGGCGCGGCCCAGCCTTCGTCCTTGGCCTGGGCCATCACCTGGGTCTTGACCTCGTCGCGGATCTGGTCGCGCACGGTCTGCGAGATGTAGGGCACGCGCACGTCGCCGGCTTCGAGCCGCAGCCCGCCGGCGGTGCTTGCAGAGGCAGCCGTGGCAGAGGCGGCGATGCGCTGCTGCGCCTGCTGCGAGGCCATGGCTTCGGTCTGGGCCTGCGCCAGCAGCGCCTCGCCCACGTCCTTGGCGAGCGTGCCGCTCTGGATCAGGCCGCGGATCAGCTTGACCATGGTGGTCTCGGCGGGTGCCGGCGCGGCGGCCTGCGCATGGGCGCCGGCGGCCGCGAAGACGAACGCGGAGGCCACGGCCGCCGCGAGCGCGCACTTGCGCAGGGTCGGCATGGCGCCCCGGCTCTGGATGTTGGTGAGATGGTTCATCGCTTCGTTCACAGGATTGAATGGGACTGGCAGGGCATCGGCACGGGCCGCGCGGAAGGTCGCCGCGCTCATGGGCGGCGCCCCTTCATGGACACGCGCATCGGAAAGCGCAGCGACGCCGGCGGCGTCTCGCCCGGCCGGTCGAGGTTGCGCACCAGCGCAAGCACCGCCTCGTCGATGTCGCTGGTGCCGGTGCCGCGCACCAGCTGGACCCGCGTGGTCCGGCCGTCGGCGCCGAGCCACAGGTCGATCTGGATGTCGTCGAACACCAGCTGGCGGGTGCGCGCATCGCGCGACAGGGCCTGTTGCAGCAGGCTGGAGACATAGCGCGCATACGAGCCGCTGCCCAGGCCGCCGCCGCCGGCGCCGGTGCCGCTCATGCCGCCGCCGCTGCCGGCCTGGATGCCGAAGGCGTCGTTGCCGGCTTCGCCCGCGCTGTCCATGGTCACCGGGTCGCCCAGGTCCTTCGAGGGGCTGGGCGGCGCGTCGTCCTTGGGCGGTTCGAGCGGCTCGACCGGCTTGGGCTCGGGCTCGACCACTTCGGGCTTGATCTTTTCCGGCTCGGGTTCGGGCAGCTTCTCGGGCTCGGGCGGCGGTGGGGGCGGCGGCGGCAGCATCAGCATCGGCGCATCGGCCACCACGCGCTTGGTGCTCGCGGTGTCGGACAGCAGATACCACACCAGCGCCACCAGCGCGGCGAAGATCGCCAGGCCGATGGCCGTGCCGCCCCAGCGGCGCCAGAGGCCGGAGGTCGGATCGCGAGGTTTCACGCTCCGCTCCTCACTTCTGCTTGCCGGTCACGAGGCCGATCTGGTTGAGCTCGATGCGGCGCAGCAGGTCGAGCACGTCGACCACCTTGGCGTACTGCACGCTGGCATCGCCGCGCACGATCACCGGGAAGTCCGGCGACAGCGCCTTCTCGGTGCGCAGGCGCTCCTCGAGCTCGGGCAACGTCACCGGATAGGCGTCGAGGAACACGTTGCCCGCGTTGTCGATCGTGATCGCCTTGGTCTTGGGCTTCTCGAGCGCCACCGAGGCGCTGGCCTTCGGCAGGTCGACCTTGATGCCCGGGATGCTGGCGTTGCTGGTGAGGATGAAGATCACCAGCACCACCAGCAGCACGTCGACGAAGGGCGTGATGTTGATGCCGCCCGTGCGCTTGCGCACGGCGAACTTGGCTGCACTGTTGGCCATGGCGTTGCGGACTCAGGCGCGCTTGGCCACGGCCACGGGCAGCGAGCGGCCCTCGCCCTGCTCTTCGGCCAGGCGCGTGACGAACTCGTCGACGAAGACGGCCATGTCGGCGCCGATCGCGTCGGAGCGCGAGGCCAGCCAGTTGTAGCCGAACAGCGCGGGGATCGCGACGCCCAGGCCGGCCGCGGTACACAGCAGCGCCGCCGCCATGCCCGGGGCCACCGAGTTGATGTCCACCGCGCCGGCCATCGCCGCCACCACGAACACCAGCATGATGCCGATCACGGTGCCGAACAGGCCCACGTAGGGCGCGCCCTCGATGGTGGTCGACAGCCAGTTCATGCGCTTTGACATGCGCTCGGTCTCGCGCACCATCACGCCGTCCATGGCGGCGCGGATCGCGCCGATGGTGGCGGTCGATACGGCGCTCAGGTCGTAGCCGCGGTCATGGCGGCGGCGCATCTCGTCGATGGCCACTTCGTACAGGCGCCATAGCGAGGAGTCGGCGCGCACGCGCTCGGGCACGGTGTTGCTCACCGCCAGGCGGTCGAGCGGGGCACCGGCGGATTCGCGGAAGTGCTCGATGAAGGCCGCGTTGGCGCGCGAAGTGGCGCCGTAGCTGCGGCCCTTGCCGATCATGATGGCCCACGACAGCACCATCATCAGGCCCAGCAGGCCCACCACGATCCAGGCGTCCAGCGGCATCGCGGCCAGGATGTAGCCGAAGTGGCTCTTGCCGGCCTGCTGCTCGTCGGCACCGAACACCGTCAGGCGGGACTCCGCGCCTTGCGACACGGCATCGGCCAGCAGCAGCGCGTCGGTGCGCGCCACCTTCGAGAGGCGCACTTCGTCGACCGCGCCGGTGAAGGGCGCGAAGGTGGCCGCGGGCTGCGCGCCAGCCGCAACCGGCAGGCTGCCCGGTGCGTCGCTGCCGAGCGCGGCCGCGCTGTTCAACGCCGGCAGTCTGGCCGCCAGCGTCACCGTCGGACGGCCGCCCACGTACAGCGCCACGCTCTCGCCCTCGGCCTTGACCGCGAGGTGCGACCACTGGCCGGCCTGGATCGGCTGGCCCGGCGTGCTGCGCTGGCCGTTGACCTGCACGAAGGGCACGCCCTGGTCGATGCCCACCACGAACTCGCCCGCGCCGTCGCGGCGCGCATAGATCGCCTGGCTGGCGCCGAGCGAATCGGGCCGGACCCAGGCCGAGAAGGTCAGCGCACCGCCGGCCGCCACGGTGAGCGACGGCGTTGCGGGCAGCATCAGCGGGCCGCTGCCCAGTTGCGCGCCCTTGCCGATGACCGTGCCTTCGACCGGCACGGCCGCGGTCTGGCCGTGGTTGCCGTAGGCGGTGGTGTCGCGCGGCGGCACGGCCGCCTCGGCGAAGTGGTAGACCAGCGTGTAGTCGGGGTCGAAGCTGCGCTGGCCGTTGCCCGATGCGGGCGCCTTCGGGTTGCCGTAGTACATCCACAGCTTCTGCGGCGTGCCGGCCGAGACGTTGGGCACGTCGACCCAGATCAGCGCCATGCCCAGCAGCGGATCGAACTGCTCGATCTGGTGGTTCAGCACGGTCTTGTCGTCACCCGCCACGAAGCGCAGGTCGGCGCCCGTCTCGCTCACGCCCTCGAACTTGAAGTTGCCCGTGTGCAGGCGAACCAGCACCGGCGCGCGGCCGGCATCGCTGCCGATCGCGCCGGCCTGCGGGCCGCCGTCGATGGTGACGGGTTTGCGGTAGGCCCATTCGGCCTGCCACCAGGCGTGGGCCAGGCCCGGCAAGAGCGTGCTCAGCAGGGTGAGCACGATGAAAAGAATGCGTCGCATGACAGGGTTCTCCGGAAAGCTCGTAGAGAGAGACAAGAAAGAAGGAAAGGAATGAGCGAAGGAAAGAAGGCGGATGAAAGCCGTGCGCTTCAATAGCTCGCGGTGAGGCTGAAATTCACGCGCGTGTCGTGCTTCTGGGTGCGCGGGCCGTCGACCAGCGGGTAGCCGATGTCGACGCGACCCGACAGGTACGTGCCCACCTTGAAGGTGGTGCCCAGGCCCACCGAATACAGCGAGAAGCGCTCGTCCTGCTCAGGCAGCGGGCTCTTCAGGCGCAGCCGCGCCGCATCGGCGAAGGCATACACGCGCCAGTTCTCGACCGTGCTGCCCAGGAAGGTCAGCGGCTGGCTGCGCAGCTCGACCGAGCCGACCACGCCGTAGTCGCCGGTGGCTTCGGCCGAGAGATAGCCGCGCACCGAGTTCATGCCGCCGCCGGCGATCTGCTCGCTCGACACCAGCGGCGAGTCGGTCATCTGCCCGTTGAAGCGGAAGGCCAACTGCTGGCCGCCGCCGAAAGTGTGCGTGCCGTTGAGGTCGGCCTTCAGCACCATGAAGCTCGGCGAGGCCTTGTAGCGCTTGTAGTCGAACGCGGCCCAGTCGCTGCCGTAGTTGAACGAACTGCTGGTGCCCGCCACCAGCGAGACGCCCACGCCGAGCTGGCTCTTGTCCGACTGCCGGAAGCCCGTGTACGACAGCGTGACCGGCGCGTACTTGAGCGGCACGGTGTCGGCCGTGCCGTTCAGGCTCAGCGCCTCCTTGTTGTTCTTGAAGTCGATGCCCACGCTGAACGCGTGCCACCAGTTGCCCGCGTTCGGCACGGTGTAGGTCGCCTTCACCCCGATCGAGTGGCCCTTGCCGAGCACGTCGGTGCCGCCCACGGTGGCCACGTTGCTGTCGGACACGAAGGCGGTGGCCTCCACGCTCCACGCGGTGCCCGAGATGGGCGCCGCATACGAGGCCGAGAACACCTGGGTCTGGCTCAGGTCCTGCGGCGCGCCGAAGAAGCTCAGCGAGGCGCTGTGGCCCAGCTGCCAGAGGTTGTCGTGGCCCAGAGAGGCCGTCGCGCGCAGCTTGCGCGTGTCGGCGCTGTAGTCGTTGTTGAGGCCGACGCTGCCGCGCCATGGGCTCGAGTCCTGGACCTTGAGGTCGACGTCCATCGTGCCCGGCATCGCACCCTGGCGCACCAGCGGCATCACCTGCCGCTTCGGGCCGCGGTTGAGCGCTGCGAGCTCGGCCTGCGCCTGGTTGAAGTCGGGCACGCCGCCCTCCTTCAGCGCCGGCACCTGGTCGCGCACGTCGAGCGGCGAGTTGTATTCGGCGCCCACCACGCGCACGCGGCCCACGCGGGTCTCGTTGACCTGCAGGAACACCACGCCCTGGGTCACCTGCTGCTCGGGCAGGTCGACGTACACCGACTGGTAGCCCGCTGCCTGGTAGGCCGCGAGCAGCGCGTCGCGCGCCGCTTCCACATCCTTGAGCGTGCGCTCGGGCCCGAGGAAGGGCGTGACCGCCTTTTCGATGGCGCGCGCATCGAGCACGGTGTTGCCGCGCACGATGTACTCGGCGATGTCGACCTTGCGGGCGGGTTCTGCGGGGGCCGCGGCCTCCTGGGCCAGGGCCGCCGCCGGACTGCCCAGCGCCATCACTGCCAGCCACACCGCTTTCCAGCACAGCGGTGGCCGGCTCTTCTTCATGTCATGCATTTACAGCTCGGTTCTCAAGGATGAAGCTCGCTTGCAGCGGCTCATGATGGAGAGCCTCGATGTCGCTGCTGCGTACGGTTACCTAGACGCGTGGCGTACGCAACGACTGCGGTTTGTCACGAAAACTTCATCAAGAAAAAAGGCCTCCCGATCGGGAGGCCTTGAGCAGACTCTTCACCTTGGCGTCGTCACCGCGCCGGGCGGGGCAAGGCAATCTCGAAAGTGATGCCATCCTCGGATCTGCCCGTCGTGCCGCGCTGCGAGCTGAAATACAGGCGCGTCCCATCCGGAGAGAGGGCCGGCCCGGTGGTTTCGCTTGCGTTGTGTCCGACCAGGCGCGCGATCACCTGGGCACTGCGGTCGGCACGCACGATGCCGACTTCCAGGTTGCCGCCATCCTCGGTGGCAATGATTTCGCCGAGCGCGGTGATCGTGATGTTGTCAGGCCGGTTGACGGCGAAAGTGACCGGGTCGACCGAGTTCTTGTTGCCGTCGTAGATGACCTCGATCGTCTGGTTCGCGACGTCGAAAGCCCAGATGCGGTGGTTGCTCTGGGTAGCGAAGTAGACGATGCCGTTGAAGTACCAGGTCCCCTCGCATTTCGGAAAGAAGGTGCCCGGCGGGACGACGCCTTCCGCGGGCGCCACCGCGAGGCGGACGTAGCCTTGGCCCTGCTCGGGATGGAGGGCATCGACCCAGTCGACTGCGCATGGCTTGTCGATGTCGAGCCCAGCCGTTGCTGCGGCGGCGATCACCTCGGCGTTTGCAGGCAGGCCGCGAAGCTGCAACACCTGCAGCTTGCCGTTCTGCAAGCGCGGCCGGTCCAGCCCCTCCGGCCAGTCGGTCGCATCGCAGACGAAGCGATAGATGCGGCCACCACTGGAATCCTCGGTCAGGTAGAGGACGCGGTTGAATGGATCGACACTCACCGCCTCGTGCGAGAAGCGGCCCAGCGCGGGGAAGCTTCGTCCCGTCTGGCCGTCGACCCACGGCGTGAACGGATCGCACTCCCACACCAGGCCGGCGCTTCGGCCGATCAACGCGACCAGCGGATCGTTCGGGGCCAGCTCGAACTCCTCGCAGGACAGCCAGGTGCCCCATGGCGTGCTTCCGCCAGCGCAATTGCCTCCGGTGTTCTTGAGGATCGGGTAGCTGTCGATCAGTTCGCCATCCTTGCTGAAGCGCAGCGCACCAGCGCCACCGGCAGGCTTCATGTCGGCGTCCAGGGCCAGTTCGGAATTGCTGACGTAGACCCAGCCGCCATCTGCAGCGGCGAAACACGCCCCGCCATCCGGAGCGCCGTGCCAGGCCGGCCTGCCCGGCAACGGGGGCTGGCCCGATCGCGCCACGATGCGCGAGCTGAAACCCTGGGGCAGCATCACGCCATTGGCATCGGCGGGCTGCAGTTCGGACATGGCTTCGAACGGGCTCGTCGAACGGGGCGGCTCGGACGGCGCCGGTGCGGGTTCGGGTGCAGGCGTCGGTGCAGGTTCTGGTGCGGGCGCAGGGACAGGGGGTTGTGCCGCCCCCAATACGGGAACGATCCGGTCACTGCCGCCCCCGCAGGCTGCAACGAAGCTGGCGACGGACACGCCGCCACCGCTCGCGAGCGACAAGCGCAAAAATCGACGACGACCCGGAAGGTCGAGAGGAACAATGTCGGGCATCTTCGTGGTCTCGAAACGTGAAAAGGCGTAAGCCTGGCCGGCGTCGATGTCAACCGCGTGTCGGCTCGCTCGCTGCGGCACACTCCACGCGATGCCCGCCGCCAAACCCGCCATCCAACCCGACGCCTCCCCGACCTTGTTCAAGAACGCCAAGGCCTTCGAGACCTGGCTGAAGAAGAACCACGCCACCTCCGACGGCCTCTGGCTCAAGATCGCCAAGCGAGGCGCCGATGAGCCCAGCGTCACCTACCCCGAGGCGGTGGAGATCGCGCTCTGCTGGGGCTGGATCGACGGCCAGAAGAAAGGGCTCGATGACCAGCACTTTCTGCAGCGCTTCACGCCGCGGCGCGCGCGCAGCGTCTGGTCGAAGATCAACGTCGACAAGGTCGCCGCGCTCATCGAGGCGGGCCGCATGCAGGCGTCGGGCCATGCGCAGATCGAGGCCGCCAAGACCGACGGACGATGGGCGCGGGCCTACGACGGCGCGCGCACGTCCACCGTGCCGGAGGACCTGCTGGCGGCGCTCGAAGCCGAGCCGAGCGCCAAGGCCTTCTTTGCAACGATCAATGCGGCCAATCGCTACGCGGTGCTGTGGCGCATACAGACTGCCGTGAAGCCCGAGACGCGCGCCCGACGCATCGCCCAGCTCGTGGAGAAGCTCGCGCGCGGCGAGACCATTCACATCTTCAAGCCCGCTGCGAAGGCGTGATCTCGACGAGGCGGACCTGGCACGCTTCTATTGCGGCGCAGAAGAAGCACGTGAAGACGACGGACGGCTCTGGGGTGCTGCAAGCAGAGGCGATCGCAAGATGATCTCGGCCGTTGCAAGGAAATGCTGTTCCAGCTCTTTGAGGGCCGCTTTTTCGTCACGCTTCAGCACCGCCTCGGTCAGGCGGCGGTGCTCACCGCGCACATCGCGGGTGTCGGTTTCCAGAGGGGCCGAAAGGCGGCGATAGCGCTCGCTCTGCTCGTGCAGCAATTTGCGCAGCCGCAGCAGCCAGGGGCTGGGGCACGCGCTGACCAGCGCTTCATGAAATTCCTTGTGCGAATGGCTCCAGACGTCGGTGACCCGCGTTTCCGCGTCGGCTGGCGAGTCCTGCAGCCGTTCCATGCGATGGGCGGCAGCGACGATGCGCGATTCCCATTCGACGTCGCCCAGCCTCATCGCCTGCGCGAGGCACAACGACTCGATCTCGACGCGGGTGCGGGTGATGTCCAGCAGTTCTTCGCGGCTGACCGGACTGACCCGATAGCCGCGATGGGACTCGGCGATCACCATGCCCTCCGCACTCAGGCGAGACAAAGCCTCCCGAATGGCCCCGAGGCTGACCTCGAAGCGCTTCTCCAGTGCGCCGATGTTCAGCTTTGCCCCGGCAGGCAACTGGCCGTCGAGGATCTCGGCGCGTATCAGGCGACAGACCGTCTCGGCCTGCGTGGGTTTGGCGGTAGGCAGCATGGCTCTGAAATTTTATCCGGGTATGTACTAGCTGCCGAATAATATATTGTTAGCTAAATTATACATATCACCTGATGAAAACAAAGTTCAGGTCATTCAAAGGAAAGAGACACATGAAATTGCTGCGTTTTCTGTCGGAAGGACGCGAAGGCTGGGCGGTCCACGACGCGGCTGGCGACGCATGGCACGGCACGACGCAAAACGCCCTCGCGTATCCGGGCGCACTCGACGACCTGATCCGCCAGGGCCGGCCGGCGCTCGATGCCGCAGCATCCGTGATGCGCCAACAGCCTGCGCTGGACCTGGCGCAGGTGCAATTGCTGGCCCCGCTCGGTCGTCCCGCCAAGATCATCTGTGTCGGGCTGAATTACCGAGACCACTCGGAAGAAAGCGGCTTTGTACAACCCGACTACCCCACGCTCTTTTCCCGCTTCACCACCAGCTTGGTCGCGCATGACGCACCCATGTTGCACAGCGCGCTCTCGGACACGCTGGACTACGAAGGCGAACTGGTCGTGGTGATCGGCAAGGCAGGTGCGTGCATCACGCGCGAGCAGGCACTGTCGCACGTGCTGGCGTATTCGGTGTTCAACGACGGCAGCGTGCGCGAGTACCAGTTCAAGTCGCCGCAATGGATGGTCGGCAAGAATTTCGACGGCACCGGCGCTTTCGGACCCTGGCTGGTCACGGCCGACGAACTGCCGCCGGGCGCCCGCGGCCTGCTGCTGGAGACGCGACTGAACGGGCAGACCGTGCAATCGGCCAACACCAGCGACATGGTGTTCGACGTGGAATCGCTGATCGTCACGATCAGCGAAGCCATCACCCTCGAAGTGGGCGATCTCATCGTCGCCGGAACCCCCTCGGGCATCGGGCATGCGCGCGAGCCGAAGCTCTACATGAGGCCTGGCGACGTCTGCGAGGTCGAGATCGAAGGCATCGGCCTTCTGCGCAATCGCGTGCAGAGCAGGCCCGCGTCCCACCCGCCCGTCAACCACTGAGGAGACACCATGAACTGGTCCCGATTTATTTCCACTGCAGCTTTCAGCACGCTCGCGGTGCTGGCGCCATGGAGCGCGGGTGCGCAGGACATCAAGGCGCGCACCGCGCGTTTCGGCCACGGCATGGCCGACGCGCACCCGGCGGGGCAGGCGGCCCGGATGTTCTCGGCCGAGATGGAAAAAGCGACCGGCGGCAAGATGAAGACCGCCGTCATCGCCAACCAGGCGCTGGGGCCCGACCCGCAGATGCTGGGTGCGCTGCAGGGCGGCGTGCAGGAGTTCTACACCGGCAGCGCGCTGGCGCTGCTGGGCCAGGTCAAGGAGCTGGGGTTCCAGGACGTTCCGTTCCTGTTCAACACCGAAGCCGAAGCCCACGCCGTCTTCGACGGGCCGGTCGGCAAGCACCTGAACGACAAGCTCGCCGGTGTCGGCATCCATGTCTTGGGCTGGTGGGAGAACGGTTTTCGGCACATCACCAATTCGAAGCGCCCGGTCAATACCCTGGACGACCTCAAGGGGCTGAAGCTGCGCACCCAGCCCAACCCGCTCACGCTGGACGCCTTCAAGGCGATCGGCGCCAATGCGTCGCCGCTGCCGTGGTCGGAACTCTTCGTGGCACTGGAAACGCGGGCGTTCGACGGGCAAGAGAATCCCGTCGTGCTGATGTACACCCAGCGCTTCTACGAAGTGCAGAAGTACATGACGCTGTCGGGCCACGTCTACTCGCCGCTGATCTTTGCGGTGTCCAAGAAATTCTGGGACAGCCTTTCGGCCACCGAGAAGCAGATGATGACCACCGCCGCCGCCAGGGCCACCGCATTCCAGCGCAAGACCACGGCCGCCGAGGCCAGCAGCGCGCTGCAGGGCATGAAGGACAAGGGCATGCAGGTGACCCAGTTCTCCGCCGCCGATCTGCAGGCCATCCGCGACCGCGTGCCGCCGGCCATCGCGCCGCACCTGGAGAAGATCGGGCCCGAGTTCATGACCCTGGTTCGCAGCGAGATCGCCCGCGTTCGCGCCGCCCAATAACGTTCCCGCTCCACTGTGAATTCCCGCCCTCCACTGCCTGCCTTCTTTCTCGAGAACCTGAGCCAGCTGCTGGGCGATCGCCTGTCCACCAGCGCCGCCGTGCGCGCGCACCATGGCCGCGATGAATCGGTCCTGCCGGCCATGCCGCCCGATGCGGTCGCATTCGCACGCACCACGCAGGAAGTGGTGGCCATCGTCAACCTGTGCCGCGTGCATCGCGTGCCCCTGGTGCCGTACGGCGCGGGGTCCTCGCTCGAGGGGCACACGCTGGCCGCGCAGGGGGGTGTGACATTGAATCTGCAGCAGATGGACCAGGTGCTGGCAATCCATGCGCAGGACCAGACCGCCACCGTGCAACCCGGTGTGACGCGCAAGGCGCTCAATGCGCTGCTTCGCGACACCGGCCTGTTCTTTCCCGTGGACCCCGGCGCCGATGCGAGCTTCGGCGGGATGTGCGCAACGCGCGCGTCGGGAACCAATGCGGTGCGCTACGGCACGATGCGCGAGAACGTGCTCAACCTCACCGCCGTCACGGCCGATGGCGCGGTCATCAAGACCGCACGCCGGGCCAGGAAATCGGCTGCCGGCTACGACCTGACACGGCTGTTCGTCGGCTCCGAAGGCACGCTCGGCGTGCTGGTCGAGGCCACCGTCAGGCTCTATCCCCAGCCCGAGAGCATCATGGCGGCGGTATGCGCCTTCGCGGACATCCACGCGGCGGTGGAAGCCGTGGCCCTGATCATCCAGATGGGCGTGCCCATCGCGCGTTGCGAGTTTGCAGATGGCGTGGCCATCAAGGCGCTCAACCTGTACAGCAAGACCGGGCTGCCCGAACAGCCCCATCTGTTCTTCGAATTCCACGGCAGCGAAGCGGGCGTGCGCGAGCAGGTCGACGTGGTGCAGAGCATTGCAACGGACGGTGGCGGTGCGCAGTTCCAGTGGGCCAGCAGCCCCGAGGAACGAAGCCGGCTCTGGGAGGCTCGGCACAACATCTATTTCGCCGCGCTGCAACTGCGTCCGGGCAGCCGCTCGGTGGTCACCGACGTGTGCGTGCCGATCTCGCATCTGGCCGCCTGCGTGACCGAGACCGCGCACGACCTTCAGCGCAGCGGCATGCTCGCGCCCATCGTGGGCCATGTGGGCGACGGCAACTTCCATGTGCAGATGCTGGTCGACGGCGCCTCCCAGGCCGAACTCGACCAGGCCGAACACCTCAACGCACGCCTGGTGGCGCGCGCCCTGGCCATGGACGGCACCTGCACCGGCGAGCATGGGATCGGCCTGCACAAGCAAGGCTTCCTGCTCGACGAACTGGGCAGCGCCCCGGTCGATCTCATGCGGCAGATCAAGCGCACCATGGACCCGCACAACATCATGAACCCCGGAAAGATCTTCTCCGGGGCCGAGCCCGTGGCTGCCCCGTCTTCTTGAACGTGCACAGACAGCAATGAAACGACTGATCCACTGGTATTTCAAGGCGCTGGAACTGGTGATGGTCCTGTGCCTGGCCGCGATGTGCCTGATGGTGTTCGGGAACGTGCTGCTGCGCCACTTCTTCGATTCGGGAATCAACGTCTCCGAAGAACTGTCGCGCTTCATGTTCATCTGGCTCACCTTCCTGGGCGCCATCCTCGCGATGCGCGAAGGCGGCCACATGGGCGTGGACATGGTGGTCCGCCGGCTGACCGGCAAGGCGCAGTTCGTGGCCGTGGTGCTGGCCCAGGGCCTGGTGTTCGGGTGCTGCGCCGTCCTGCTGTGGGGCCTGATCAGGCAGTACGCGCTCAACGCCGCCAACATCGGCCTGGTGACCGGCATCTCCCTGGCCGTGGTGTATTCGGTGGCCTACCTGTGCGCAGCGTCCATTGCCATCATGGCGTTGGCCAACATGGTGCGCCTGCTGCTCGGAAAGACCAGCGCGCAGGCACTGTTGCAGACCGGCAGCACGGACTGAGGACGCACAGCCATGATCGTCACCATCTTCGTTGTTGCGCTGCTCGCCGCCATGGCGCTGGGCGTGCCGATTGCCTTTGCGCTGATGGCCTGCAGCATGGCCATGATGCTGTACATGGACTTCTTCGATGCGCAGATCATGGCGCAGAACATGTTGTCCGGCGCCGACAGCTTTCCTCTCATGGCCATTCCGTTCTTCGTGCTTGCGGGTGAGCTGATGAACGCCGGCGGCATCAGCAGGCGCATCGTGAACGTGGCCAGCGCATGGGTCGGCCACTTCAAGGGCGGCCTGGGGTATGTGGCCGTCTTCGCATGCGTGCTGATGGCGTCGCTGTCCGGCTCGGCGATCGCCGACACGGCAGCGGTGGCGGCGCTGTTGATCCCCATGATGCGCAAGGCCGGCTACGACATCCCGCGTGCCTCGGGCCTGATCGCCTCGGGCGGCATCATCGCGCCGATCATCCCGCCGTCCATCGGCTTCGTCATGCTCGGCGTCGTGGGAAACATCTCCATCACCAAGCTGTTCATTGCCGGTATCGTGCCCGGCTTGCTGATGGCCGTGGCGCTGGTGCTGACCTGGGCCTTCCAGGCCAGGCGCGGCGACATGCCGCGCGGCGAGAAGATGCCGCTGCGCGCGCGTTGGCAAGCCACCTTTGCGGGCCTCTGGGCCTTGCTGCTGCCGATCATCATCGTGGGCGGCCTGAAGGCCGGCTACTTCACGCCGACCGAGGCCGCCGTCATTGCCGTGTTCTACGCACTGTTCGTGGGCTTCGTCGTCTACCGGGAGCTGAAGGTCGCGCAGCTGTACGCCTTGCTGCTGGCGGCCGGCAAGACCTCGGCGGTCGTGATGTTCCTCGTCGCCGCGGCGCAGGTCTCGGCCTGGCTGATTGCCGCGGCGAGCATCCCCATGGTGGTCGCGGACCTGTTGCAGCCGCTGGTGGACAGCCCGACGCTGCTGTTGCTGGTCATCCTGGTGCTGGTTTTCGTGGTGGGAACCGCGCTGGACTTCGCGCCCACGATCCTGATCATGGTTCCGGTGCTCATGCCGATCGTGAAGATGGCCGGGATCGACCCCGTCTACTTCGGCGTGCTGTTCATCATGAACAACGCCATAGGCCTGATCACCCCGCCCGTGGGCACCGTGCTCAACGTGGTCTGCGGGGTCGCCAGGGTGCGAATGGAGCCGGTGATCCGCGCGGTGCTGCCTTATCTGCTGGCGCAGCTGGGCGTGCTGCTGCTGCTGGTGCTCTTTCCGCAGATCGTGATGGTGCCTCTTCAATTCCTGACACGTTGACGATGTCCTCGAGCCAACCTGAAGCGCCGGGCGATTCAGCATGTCGCAGCGGGCCGCGATGCGGCATGCGCCGCAATGGCGCGCAAGGCCCGCAGGTCGAGGTGCCGCGCGGCGCTGGCCGGGTCGGGCTCGGCCAGGTATGGCACGACGCCGAGCAGGGGCGCGCCGAGCGCGGCGCGCAGTGTCTGTAGGTTGGCTTCGGGCGCGAGCATCGCGGGATCGATGCTGCTTGCGACCCACCCCGCCAGCAAGAGGCCGCGCGTCCGGATGGCCTCGGCCGTCAACAGCGCATGGTTGAGGCAGCCCAGGCGCATCCCCACCACGAGGATCACCGGCAGGCCCAATGCGACGGCCAGGTCGGCGCTGTCGAAATCGTCGCCCAACGGCACGCGGAAACCGCCCACGCCTTCGACCACGACCGCCTCGGCGCGCCGCGTCAGTGCCGCGAAGGCCGACAGCAAAGGCGGCAACTCGATGCGCACGCCCTCTTCGGCTGCAGCGAGGTGCGGGGCCATCGGCGCGCGCAGGAGGTAGGGACAGCGCAGCGCCAGCGGCGCGTCGGCATTGCCAGCCGCGCGCAACTGCTCGACGTCGTCGTTGCGCCATTCACCCTCGACGAAGCTCAGGCCGGCGGCCACCGGCTTCATTCCGACTGCCTTCATCCCCGATGCGGCCAGCAGGCTCAGTATCGCGCTGCTCACCAGCGTCTTGCCCACGCCCGTGTCGGTGCCCGTGACAAACCAGCGCAGCGGCATCATGCGGCGTCCCTCCAGGGCTTCGCCAAGGCCTTGCCCACAGCGTCGACCAGCCGGTCCACGTCGGCCTCGCTGTGGCTGGCCGACAGCGTGATCCTCAACCGCGCGGTGCCCGGAGGAACTGTCGGCGGGCGGATCGCGCCGACGCGCAAGCCGCTGGCGTCGAGGTGTGCCATCAACTGCATCGCACGTGCGTTGTCGCCGACGATCAAAGGCTGGATCGCCGTGGGCGAATCCGGCAGCCAGGCGCTGCCGTCGGGCGGCAGCATGGCCCGGAGCCCCCGCCGCAGTTGCACGATCCTCTCTTCGAGACGCGAGCGGCGCAGGCTCCCTTCGGGACCCTCGATCGTCGCAAGGCTCGCCAGCAGCGCATGCGCGATGGCCGGCGGCGCGGCGGTGCTGAAGATGTAGGGCCTCGCCCGCTGCACGAGGTAGTCGATGACGGTGCGATGCGCCGCCACGAACGCCCCCGACACGCCGGCCGCCTTGCCAAGCGTGCCGACCAGCACCAGCCGTTCCGAACGCAGCGCCGCAGCTTGCAGCACGCCACGGCCGGTGGCGCCGAGCACGCCGAAGCCGTGGGCGTCGTCGAGCACGAGCCACGCGTCGTGGCGTTCCGCCAGCGCGAGCAGTTCGGCCACCGGCGAGATGTCGCCGTCCATGCTGAAGACGGCATCGCTCACGATCAGCTTGACGGGCGCGTTGCAGGCGCCGAGCTGTGCGTCGAGCGCGGCAACTCCGCGGTGCGGGTAGCGCTCGACGCGCGCCTTGGCCAGCCGCGCACCATCGATCAGCGACGCATGGTTGAGCGACTCGGAGAAGATCACGGCCTCCGCACCGCCGAGCGCCGAGAGAACAGCAAGGTTCGCCATGTAGCCCGTGCAGAAGAACAGGCTCTGCGCCTTCGGAATGTACGGGGCCATCCAGGAAGCCAGCCGATCCTCGAGTTCGGCATGCGCGCGCGAGTGGCCCAGGACGAGGTGCGAGCCACCGCTGCCCGTGCCGTAGCGCGCCGCGCCTTCTGCCATCGCAGCGGCCAGCGCCGGATGCGCGGCGAGGCCCAGGTAATCGTTGCTGCTGAAGCAAAGCATCGCGCGCTGCGCGGCCGAACCGGCAAGCGTGAGCGACTGCCCGGGTGCGCAGGCTGTCTCGGCGATCTGCCGGAAGCGGCGCAGCGACTGCGCGTCGAGGGCTGCGATCTCGTGCTGCAGGCGGTCAAGCAAGCGCGACATCGCCTTCTCCTTGCGTGCGGGTGGAGGCGGCCACGTCCTTCAGCGTGGCGATCGTTCCGTCGACGAGCAGGTCGATCTCGCTCTCGCCGATCGCATACGGCGGCATGAGGTAGACCGTCGCGCCGATCGGGCGCATCAGCAGTCCGTTCGCCCTGGCAGCCAGGTGGAAACGTTCGGCGAAGCGGGATCCGGGCGCACGCACATCGAAGGCGGCGATCATCCCGCGCTGGCGCAGGTGATCGACAGGCATGCCCCGCAGAGCCTCGCGCAGGCGCGCGTTCATCCGTTCTGCACGGCCGCGGTTGCGCCGTAGCGCGTCCTCCTGCTCGAACAGGTCCAGCGTTGCGAGCGCAGTGCGGCAGGCCAGCGCATTGCCAGTGTAGGAATGCGAATGCAGGAAGCTGCGCGCCACATCGTCGTCCACGAAGCCCTGGTAGATTTCGTCGCGCGCCATCACCAGCGCCAGCGGCAGGTAGCCACCGCTGATGCCTTTCGAAAGGCACAGAAGATCCGGCCAGATGCCGGCCTGTTCGCACGCGAAGAAGCTGCCCGTGCGGCCGCACCCGACGGCGATCTCATCGGCGATCAGGTGCACGCCGTAGCGGTCGCACAGCGCGCGCACGAGGCGCAGGTATTCGGGGTCGTGCATCGCCATGCCGGCCGCGCATTGCACCAGCGGCTCGACGATCACGGCGGCTATCGACTCATGCTGCTGCGCGAGCAGCGTCTCGAGATCCGCGGCGGCACGGCGCGCCACCGCGACGGAATCCTCACCGGCTCGGGCGGCCCGTGCGTCGGGCGATGCAACGTGGTGTGCGTCGGCCAGCAGCGGGCCGTAGGCGCCGCGGAACACCGGTACGTCAGTGACATGCAGTGCGCCCAGCGTTTCGCCGTGGTAGCCCTGCCGCACTGCGACGAAACGCTGCTTGCCGCTGCGGCCCGCGTTGCGCCACGCGTGGTAGCTCATCTTCAAGGCGATCTCCACGGCAGAGGCCCCATCCGATGCATAGAAGCAGTGGCCCAGCGCATTTCCGCTGAGCGCGGCCAGCCGTTCGGCCAACTCGACGGCCGGCGCGTGCGTGCAGCCCGCGAGCATCACATGCGAGAGCGTATCGATCTGGTCCTTCAACGCAGCATTGATGGCAGGATGGGCGTGACCGAACAGGTTGACCCACCACGAACTCGTCGCGTCGAGGTAGCGACGTCCGTCATGATCGAACAGCCACACGCCCTTGCCCCTTGCGATGGGCAGCGGCGGCACCGCTTCGAGCCGGATGCTCTGCGTGCAGGGATGCCACACATGTTGCCGGCTGCGCTGCTGCCAACGGGTGTTTTTCGATGGCGCGGGCAGCAGGGAAGAATTGATCGGAGAGGCCATTCATTGCGTGCTGGAGTTGCGAAGGGCGCGATCGTATCGACGCGCCTCGCGTGCGACAAACCACTGGATCGGCGTCGAACTTCCGCGCCGAAGCCCGAGCTTGGGTCGGGTACGCGGCGAGTTACGCGCAGCGCCGCGCAACATGGCCGCTTTTCAGCGGACCCCGCACCGGCGACGAGAGCGCAAGTTGTCGTTCTTGCGATAGATATAGCTGCGCAATGTCGCTCGAACTCAGCGGCCGCGGACCGTTTTTTGTAATCGGACAGCTCTATGGCGGACTCTCGCTATCGCCCGCTGCCGGCTGATTTCCGAATGGATTCGCGCAACGCAGGCATTGACGCTGTTGATGGAGAGCGTGCCGTGCGCGCCATGAAGCGCCTATAGTGGGTCGTCAAGCCTCCGAAGCACGAGCTGCTGGCCACTGCCGCCGCATCGTTCCCTGACCAAGGAGGTCTCATGCACCGCTTTCTTTCCAATGGCCGCGACCACCTGACTGGAGTCTCCGCACGCTCGACCGCCGTCGCTCCTAATCTACGGAGACTTGCATGACCAGCACTCGCAAGCTCTGGACGGCGCTGGCCGTTCTGCTGGTGACCTCGTTCGCTGTACTGCTGTGGGCTGGTGGAGAGATCTTTCGCGCCGCGCCGCCAATGCCCGAGAAGGTCGTGGCGCAAGACAGCGCCGTCCTTTATACCCGTGGCGACATCGAAAGAGGCCGCCAGGTTTGGCAGTCGACAGGTGGCATGCAGTTGGGATCGATCTGGGGCCACGGCGCCTACGTTGCGCCCGACTGGAGCGCGGACTGGCTCCATCGTGAAGCGACCGC
The DNA here is from genome assembly GCF_057656815.1 of Variovorax sp. Soil_C_39. NCBI lineage: Bacteria > Pseudomonadati > Pseudomonadota > Betaproteobacteria > Burkholderiales > Comamonadaceae > Variovorax > Variovorax sp. Soil_C_39. Next base: position 474,443 of record NZ_JBDGJQ010000004.1, on the reverse strand, counting down.
AGTGCTGGACATATGGGCGCGCGGCCAGGGTGCCGACGTCACGTACGCGCAGCTATCCGCAGAGCAGCAGTCCGCCCTGCGCGGTCGCCTGCAGGCAATGATGCGCGAAAACACTTTCGATCCCCAGACAAGGACGATCACGGTAACGGGTGACCGGGCCGCCGCCATGTCCATCGTCGCTGCGCACTACGTCAGCCTTTTCGGCAATGACAGCGCAACTGCCGAGCTGCGCGAGCAGTATGCGATGAAGGAATCCACGGTCGGTACGGCCGAAAACCGGCGCGCACTTGGCGCCTTTTTTTGGTGGACGGCGTGGGCTGCCACCACCGAACGCGCCGACAAGCCTGGGGACCTGCCCGCGCCCGACACCGGTGGCATGACCGCCAAGAAGGTGACATACACGAACAACTGGCCCTCGGAGCCACTCGTGGGCAACGTGCCCCCGCCGGCGCTCTGGGTCTGGTCGGCCTTCAGCGTTCTGTTCCTGATCGCAGGCATCGCCATCCTGGGCTGGCACCACGCGATCACCCATGGACGCGCCGAAGAAGCGCGCGCGGTTCCGACCAGCGATCCCTTCGCATCGCTGCGGATAGCACCATCGATGCGCGCCACTGCCAAGTATTTCTGGGTGGTTCTTGCGTTGTTCCTTCTGCAGATCCTGCTCGGCGCGATCACCGCCCACTACCAGGTCGAGGGGCAGGCCGCCTACGGCTTCGCGTTGTCCAACTACCTGCCCTATTCGCTCGCGCGGACATGGCACACCCAACTGGCGGTGCTCTGGATCGCGACAGCGTGGCTGGCCACCGGGCTGTACATTGCTCCGGCGCTTTCGGGCCATGAACCCAAGTACCAGCGATTCGGCGTCAACTTCCTGTTCGTATCGCTGCTGCTCATCGTGAGCGGAGGGTTTGCCGGCCAGTGGTTCGCGGTGATGCAGATCCTGCCCCTGGACTACAACTTCTGGTTTGGACACCAGGGCTGGGAGTACGCCGACCTGGGGCGGTTCTGGCAGTGGTACCTTTTCATCGGCCTGCTGCTCTGGGTCGTGATGGTTGGACGGGCCTTGTGGCCGATCTTGAAAGGACCGTCCAGTCACTCCAAATCGATCGTGGGGCTGCTGTTCCTTTCGACGGTCGCCATCGGCCTCTTCTACGCATCGGCACTGATGTGGGGCGAGCACACCCACCTCTCCGAGGTGGAGTATTGGCGCTGGTGGTTGGTGCATTTGTGGGTCGAAGGATTCTTCGAAGTGTTTGCCACCGCGGTCATGGCGTTGATCTTCACTCGCCTGGGGCTGATCAGGACATCAAGCGCCAACATCGCGGTGCTGTTCGCGACGATCATCTTCATGTCGGGCGGTGTCCTGGGCACCCTCCACCACCTCTACTTCATCGGCACGCCGATTTCGGTGGTCGCACTGGGCGCCAGCTTCAGCGCACTCGAAGTCGTGCCGCTGGCCTATCTGGGCTTCGAGGCGTACCACACCTGGAAGATGGGGCAGGCAACGCCCTGGATGGCTCGCTACCGCTGGCCCGTGATGTTTTTCATCGCGGTGTCATTCTGGAACCTGGTGGGTGCGGGGCTGTTCGGCTTCCTGATCAACCCGCCTCTGTCCCTCTACTACATGCAGGGCCTCAACCTCACCCCGTTGCATGCCCACACTGCACTGTTCGGCGTCTACGGCATGCTGGGCATCGCACTGATCCTGTTCTGCCTGCGTGGCCTGCGCGGACACATGGTCTGGAACACCGGGATGTTGAAGCTTTCGTTCTGGTCGCTCAATCTCGGGCTGGCCCTGATGGGCGTGCTGACCCTGCTGCCGCTGGGCACGCTGCAGTTGCTGGCGGCGATTGAGCACGGTTATTGGTATGCGCGTTCAGCAGCGTTCATGCAGAAGCCGATCGTGGAAGCGCTGGTCTGGATGCGCACGCCAGGCGACATCCTCTTCAGTGTGGGTGCATTCGCTCTGGCCTGGTTCGTGCTGAGGCTATGGATCGCACCCCGACGAGAGCCTGGGCTGGCTGGTGAGGTGGAAGCGCCCGGCAGCCCATCTTGAATGGGCCCGGCGCTGCGGCAAGGATGGTGGCCACCAAGCCGTGAAGCCCGAGACGCGCGCCCGACGCATCGCCCAGTTGGTGGAGAAGCTCGCACGCGGCGAGACCATCCACATCTTCGAGCCCGCTGCCAAGGCGTGACGATCACCCGCAAGCTAACGGCACAATTCCGCCACCGTGCAACCTCTTCCACAGCGGTCCTTCGCCAATTGGCTCGTTCCCGTCGCGCTCGCCTGCCTCATGCTGGCCTTGCAGGCGGGCGGTGAGCCGGTGTACGAAGCGCTGCGCTACGAACGCGCGGCCGTGCTCGGCGGGCAGTACTGGCGCCTGCTTTCGGCGCATGCGGTGCATCTCGGCTGGGCGCACTGCCTGATGAACACTGGCGGGCTGGCGCTGTGCGCCGCGTTCGCGGCAGGCACTTGCAGCGGGCGTTCCTGGGCGGCCGCGATCGTGGTGCTGGCCTTGGGCGTGGGGATCCTGCTGATGGCTGCATCGCCCGAGGCCACGAACTACGCCGGCCTCTCCGGCGTGCTCTATGGGCTGTTCGTCTGGGTGCTGGCGCCGCGTGCCTGGCGCGGCGATCGCGTGGCCTGGATCGTCATGGTGGCCGTCATCGCACGCATCGGCTGGCAGATGTTCCATCCGCCTTCGGACGCGCAGCGTGCGCTGATGGGCGGCGAGGTGATGGTCGAGGCGCACCTGTACGGCGCGCTGTGCGCAGGCGCGCTCTGCCTCTGGCAGGGTGCGTGGCCGCACTTGCGGCGGGCAAAGGCCGGCGCCGAGGACTGACCTCGGCGCCCGCTTCACAGCTTCACAGCTTCAGGGCCGGCGGCGGCGGACGAGCGCAAGCGCCGCGAGGCCAGCCAGCGCGAGCGCGAGGTCGCCCGCGTCGAACGATCCGCCGCGCCTGGTGAATGGGAATGCGATCGCCATCCCCGGCGACGCAGGGGGCTGTGTCGTCGGCGGCGGCTCATTGTTCGGCGCCTGAGGCTCGATGTCGTAGGCATAGAGCTTGACGCTCGTTCCCTCCGCGGGACCCTCCGCCTGCATGGCGACGAACCCGCCAACCGATGCCTGCCGCTGGCTGATGGCGTTCCCGGCGTCCCTGTTCGGCGTCTCGCCATCGCCAACTTCCTTCAGGACATGGTGTTGTTTGACACCGTCCTTGTCGGAATACTGGAACATCTTCATCTCGCCGGTCTTCTGGTCGATGGGCGTGTTGAACCAGACCGCCTGATCGAGCGATCTCTCGGCGATCTGCGAGCCCTCCTGGCCGTTCGTCTGGCGCGTGATCAGCGAGTGCTGGTTCCCCACGACGGTGCCATTCGCGCCATTGCCTCTGAACATCACATGCGGGTAGACATTGGTGCCATGGATGAAGCTCTGCATCGTGTGCCCTTCCTCCGCGGCGTACGGCCCTGCTGCAGGGCTCTTTGCCTCTTCGAAGACGAACTTGAGGTTGTCCTGAGCCAGAGCGGGCTCGCTCGCGGGTGCATTCGAATTGGGCAAGGGCACAAGGATGTCGCCACGGACGATGACAGGCGTGCGCGACAGCGATTCAGGCGAGGCCGTGGTCGCGGGCTTGCTTCGATTGGTCAAAGCAGCGGCTTGTGTCTGTCCGTTGAGATCCGACGCCCCGGACACGACCATGTACGTCCTCCCGGGTTCGATTCTCGTGGCGAGCCGCCAGGCTTTTTCCGTCGCTGCATGCTTTTGCAACCGCAGTCCGACCGGATTGTTGATCGGGTCTCGTGAGGACAGGACGAGCGTGTTGTGGCCATGTTTCGGCACCGCCTTCATTTCCGTGACGCCGGTCGCTCTCGCCATGCCGTCGCTCCCGTAGGAGGTCTTGTACTGCTTGAACGGGGTCACACCGTCACTGAAGCGAACCTCCGCATACGAGAGGGGTGCCTCCAGTGCGTTGGCGGCATCCATCCAGCCGACGGTCATCTTGCCGAAGGACAGCACGAACGTCGCCGTGTTCTCCACGTGGGCAGCCGCCGGTGCGGGCCCCCTCGCGGTCACCGTCACGTGGCAGGGCTTGCCGGGAATCACAGCGCAGTCGGGCGGGTTGAACTTCATGCTCTCGACGGCAAACCCCGAGGGCAGGGAGACGTTGGCAGCGGTGAAGACGACGTTCTTCGTGTCGACCGGCACGTTGATGTCGAGCATCGCCTGAGCGTTCTTGCCGCCCCAGGTCCGGGCTTTGAAGGATTCGCCGCCATAGCTGAAAGTGGCGGTCACGCCGTTCGGCGGCAAGCCCGCATCGATGAGGTACTGCTCCGGGTTCGTCGTGGCCCAGTACGCCTCCTTGGGTTTGCCGACGCTGGACCACGGGTACCCGTTGGTGTGATAGCCCGGGTCCGTCATCCCCCACCAGGTAACCCGGTGCACGCCTCCCTTGTACTCAGGGTGACGACCTCCCGGGCCGGCGGCGTATTCCTTGAGCAGGCTGAAAAGTTTCGCGTACTGGATGCCCTGCTCCATGAACAGGGCCTCCATTTCGGGGCCATTCTGGATCCGCTGTCCTTTGTCCAGGCCCAGGTTCGGCGCGAGATCCAGCTCGGTCAGATCGACATTCGCGCCGGTTTCGAGATAGGTCTTGATGGTCCGCTCGAAAGCGTCCAGGTTGAGCCTCATGTCCCAATGCCCCTGCGTGCCGATGACGTCGATCAGCGGCCTGGGCTTGCCCTTGGCGTCCAGGAGGATCCGCCCCTTGCCGGCAGCCGATTCGGCCGCGTACCGTTCATTGAATTCCTTGACCATCGCAGCGATCGCCGTGGCCTTCGAGGCGCGCTCGTTGTCGTTGAAGTCGTTGTAGTTCAGGATGGCCGTCGTGTTCTGGCGCGCGTAATAGAAAGCGTCATACATGTATTCCCAGCTCTTCCCACCCTTGGCATAGGCTTGCGCCCATCGGGCCGGCCGCTCCTCGGGGCTGTAGCCCGTTCGCAGGGCGTTCCTCCAGTCGGCGGGGTTGTCGGGGTTGTCTTTGAACGCTTCGTTGACGACGTCCCATGAGTAGGCCTTGAAGGGTTCCCGATCGAAATGGCCGGCCGCGGTCCGCACGTAATGCTCCAGACCAGTCTTCGCCGTTGCGTAGTCCCACGGCGTTTCCCATCCACCATTCGAAGTCAGGACGTTGGGCGCGGGCCATTGGGCCGACTGGTTGTGCCAGAGCAGCACGTGCCCGGTGACCTTGACGCCGCGCGCATTGGCCGCGCTGATGTCGGCGTTGATGCCCGAGGTCAGATTGGTAAGGAAATTGGGGGTGAGATTGCTCATCCCTCCATTCCAGAAATCGGGCTTCATCGCGTTGCTGGGCGTCACCGCGTTGAAGTGTTTCAGGGTCATGGCGGCGACCGAGTTTTCACCCGGCACCACCTCGGCGCCGAAGTTGCGCGCGTCGAGATTGGTGCTGCCGATCAGGAAGTAGTTCTTGTACACGTCCTTCAGCGCCGGCCAGGCCGCAGGATCCGAAGGCCGATCAGCCGCCAGGGCAGCGCTCGCGATCACGAGTCCGGTTGGCAGCGAAATCAAAAGCCGCATGAAGCCAGGTCTGCTGCGCCCCCTCGCAGATCCACGTTCGATGGTCAGATGCATGCTTGTCTCCTTGGGTTGAAAGGACTCACTCCGGGCGGGTTCCAGGCGGTGGCCGGCCGTCACAGCCGTCCCCCCTGCAGCAGACCGCGCTCGGCCAGGTTGCCGATGAAGGCACGCAGGCCGAAGCGCCAGGGCGGCGCGGCCTCGCAATGCGTCACCCGATTCAGGAGGCAGCCCAGCCAGGGGCTGTGGATGCTGACCATGTCGCCCAGCTTGTGGGTGAACCCGCCGCCAGGCTCGTCCCGGTCTTCGGTGGGCGCGAACAGCGTGCCCAGGAACAGCATGAAGCCGTCGGGATACTGGTGGCAGGCCAGTGTCTGCGCCACCAGGTCGACCGGGTCGCGGCTGATGCTGGCCATGGTGTTGATGCCCCGCAGCGTGTAGCCGTCGTCGCCGGCCACCTGCAGGTGCACGGTCTCGTGGCGCAGCTGATCGAGGCCGAAGTGGCCATCGAACAGGCGGATGAAGGGGCCGATGGCGCAGGACGCGTTGTTGTCCTTGGCCTTGCCGAGCAGCAGCGCACTGCGGCCTTCGATGTCGCGCAGGTTGACGTCGTTGCCCAGCGCGGCGCCGACGATGTCACCACGGCTGTTGACGGCCAGCACCACCTCGGGCTCGGGGTTGTTCCAGGTCGATTCGGCGCGGATGCCGATGTCCTGGCCATGCCCCACCGATGCCAGCACGGGCGCCTTGGTGAAGACCTCGGCATCGAGGCCGATGCCGACCTCCAGGTATTGCGACCACAGCTTCTGCTGCTGCAGCAGGTTCTTCAACGCCAGTGCCTGGGCCGAGCCGGGGCGGATGTCGGACAGGCTGGTGCCGATCGACGCCGTGATCTGGCTGCGTAGCGCGAGCGCACGACTGGCGTCGCCGCCGGCCTGCTCCTCGATCACGCGTTCGATCATGCTGCCGGCAAAAGTCACGCCCGCGGCCTTGACAACCTGCAGGTCGCAGGGCGCCAGCAGCCAGGGAACGGCGGGGTCCTGGCCTTCCGCCTTGCTGTTGTCGAGCAGCGCATCGACGCTGCACAGGAACTCGCCGGCCACTGAACGCACAGCTTGCGCCGGATGGTCCGTCTCCAGCAGCGTACTCATGGTGGCGAAGTGCTTGCTCAGATCGAACACGCCCTCCGGGCGCAGCACCACCACGGCCGGGCCCGCGGGCGTGCCGGCACGCCAGACACGGCCGACGAGCGTTCCGGCCAGGCCGTCCTGCGGCAGCACCTGGTGCAGGCCATCGGTGCGCACCGGCGCCAGGTCCAGTGATCTGATTTTCATGATGTCTCCGGAATGGATACGCGGCGTGCGCCGACCTTGCCGCGACTCGCCGGCTCTCTGCGGGGCCGTGCTTGATCGACCCGAAGGCTAGGTCACGGCCCCCTGACGGTCCACTGACTTTTTCGGTAGCATCCATTCCAAATGGTTATGAGTTCAGGCAAGACTTCGGACAAACCCCTGCTGCTGGCGCAAGTCTCGAGACTGCGTTTCCGGCATCTGCAGTTTCTCGACATCCTGGGAAAGACGCGCAATCTGCGCCTGACTGCCGAGCAGATGTACATCACGCAGCCGGCGGCCACCAAGGTGTTGATGGACATCGAGGAGATGCTGGAAGCGCGCCTGTTCGATCGCCTGCCGCGCGGCATGCAACCCAATGAGCTGGGACTCTTCACCTTGCGCTATGCGCACTCGGCACTCGACAGCCACCGCAAGTTCGTGGACGAGTTCAGCAATCTGAAGCTCGGCGGGCACGGCCATTTGTCGATCGGCGCCATCTCGGGAGCGGCGGCGCATCTGCTGATCGCCGCAGTGGCCGAGCTGCAGCGCCTGCGGCCGCTGCTGGTGGTGAAGGTGCAGGAACAAAGCAGCGATCAGCTGATCGTGTGGCTGTCCGAGCGCAAGATCGACGTGATGATCGGCCGTTTCACCGATGAATCCCAGCGCGACCAGTTCCACTACGAAAACCTGACCGGTGAAAGGTTGCAGGTCACCGCAGGCGTGCACCATCCGCTGCGCGGACCGAGCACCACCGGACTGAGGGAGCTCTCGAACTGGCCCTGGATTCTCTATCCGACATCCACGGCGCTGCGCAAGGTGTCGGATGACATCTTCCACAGCCGAGGCCTGTCGCTCACCTCGGGCATCGTCGAGACGTCGTCATTTCTGATCGCACTGGAGCTGATGCAGAGCACGACCATGCTGTCGCTGCAGCCCGCCGCGCTGGTAGAAAAGTACGTGCGGCGCGGCCTGCTGACGCGCATTGCGGTCGAGCTCCCCAACCGCATACCCGACTTCGGCCTGATCACGCTGCAAGGCGAGCCCCCCAGCACGGCCGTGCAGGCGTTCATGGACGTGATCCGCAACATGGCGGACCAAGAGGCCTGACCAGTCGGTCGAAGCGAACCGCGCTATGCCGCGTTCGCAGGCACCGGAGACGGATGCCGGATGCCGGCCTCCAGGTAGTCCATGAACAGGGCGCGTTCCTGCGCTTCGTTGCCGCGGCGGCCGATGCTCAGCGGCCCGAACGGTGAGCGCTTCGCGTAGCTGCGGTACGAGATGCCGTAGTACAGCGAGTTCATGGTGAGCAGCAGGCGGAACTTCAGATGCTCCGTCTCGAGGTCGGGCATCAGCATGCCCAGGCGCTCGAGCGTGAGCGTGAGCAGGTCGCGGTGCAGGTCGGCCGAGATGCGCTGCCCCTCTTCGCCGAAGTCCCAACCCAGTCGGCCGATGAAACACACGGCGTCGCGCCCCAGTCCGGGCTCGGCCAGCATGTCGATCATCGGACCGAAGGCTGCCTCCAGCACCTCGCGCACGCCGTGGCCGCGCGCACTGTCCGCACTCAATGCGTTCAGGCGCTCCAGGCACCGCGGTTCGAGGATGCGCTTGAGCATCTGCGCCACTTCGCGCACCACGCTCTCGCGATTGCCGAAGTGATAGTGCAGCGCCGACAGGTTGCTGGCGCCCGCGGCGGCCACGATGCGCCGCAACGACACGGCATTCATGCCTTCGCGAGCGAACAGGCGCATGGCTTCCAGCAGCAGACGCTCCCGCGTGCCGGTGCATGCGACATCGCGGCGGGTGTCCTGGGCGGGCGTCGGAGGCTTGGGCATGGCGTCGCGATTGTGACGCGCACGGCGGGTCATCCCTAATTCAAGTGAATTAATTCAGTGGAATTATGGCTGCTGTGAAAAGCGCGCGCCATGCGCTGGCCGTGCCCGCAGACATCCCGATTTGAAGGAGACGAACATGACGAGAGACAGGAAGACCCTCGATGCGCGCGCATCGAAGCGATGGTGGCTGCCGGCCCTCGTGGGCAGCGCGCTCGTGCTGGGCTGCGGCGGCGGCAACGGCGGAGGCGGTGGCGGCTTCGCCTTCGTGCCGCCGCCCGCGCCCGACACGCAGCCGCGGCTGTCGGGCACCTTCGCCGGCGGGCCGGTGGTCGGGCTGAACTACAGCGGCTCCGTGTCTGGCGCGCGCACCACCGATGACGAGGGGCGCTTCCAGTACGCATCGGGCGAAACGGTCAGCTTCTCGATCGGTGCACTCGCGCTGGGCTCGGCCGCCGGCGCCGAATCGCTGTCGCCGCTGAGCCTCAGCGAAGGCGCCGCGTCGCCCGCCGATCCGCAGGTGAGCAACAAGCTGGTGCTGCTGCAGACCCTGGACGCCGATGGCGACCTGAACAACGGCATCCAGATCACGGACCCGATTCGCGACACGGTCTCCAGACACGCGGCGGCCATCGACTTCGCGCAGCCCTCGGCCGCCTTCCGCACCAGCCTGGCGACCGTGCTGGCTGAGCTGGAGCAGGCCAACGCCTTCTCCGATCTGGACCCGCGCCCCCGCACGGCGCGCACGGCAACCGCGGCGCAGGAGCAATTTGCGCGCGCGACCAGCGTGCGCCATGTGGTGAGCACCACGGGCGGCTCGCTGCGCGGCTTCGAGGCCACGCCGACCACCTGGCAGTACCTGGGCATCCCGTATGCGCAGCCGCCCGTGGGTGATCTGCGCTGGCGTGCGCCGCAGGCCGCCCTGCCCTGGCGCGGCGTGCGCGACGCCACCGCGTGGTCCAACCAGGCCGCGCAGAACCCGACGATGGAGCCGCTCGGCGAAGGCGGCATGAGCGAAGACTCGCTCTACCTGAACGTGACGGCACCCAAGAACGCGTCGAAGCTGCCCGTGATGGTCTGGTTCCATGGCGGCTCCTTCGCCATCCTCACCAGCAACTCCAAGCAGTACAACAACGCGGCCAGCCTGCCGGCCAAGGACGTGGTGCTCGTCACGGTCAACCACCGGCTCGGGCCGTTCGGGTATCTGGCCCATCCGCTGCTCAGTGCCGAGAGCGGCCACGGCGGCTCGGGCAACTACGGGCAGATGGACCTCGTGGCGGCGCTGCAATGGGTGAAGTCCAACATCGCAGCCTTCGGGGGCGACGCGGACAACGTGACGATCTTCGGCCAGTCTGGCGGGGGCGGGAAGGTCTATTCGCTGATGAATTCGCCGGATGCGAAGGGCCTGTTCCACAAGGCCATCGTGCAAAGCGGTGCCAGCGAAATCGCCACCGAGGGAACGCCGCAGTCTTCCCTGGCTACAGGCCAAGCGATCGGCAAGGCGGTGTTCGCGCGCGTGGGCGCCACCACCCTGGCGCAGGCGCGTGCCCTGCCGTGGACCGCGTTCACCCAGGCCGACCTGGACGCCGGCATCCCGCGCGAGACCTACCGGCCCAATGTGGACTACCGCTACCTCGTCAAGACCTATGGCCAGAACATGACGGACGGCATGCCCAGCGACGTGCCGCTGATGGTGGGCGCGACCTCGGGTGACTACCCCTCGCTGCGCGCCGCGCTGCCGGTCTTCATGACGCAGCGCACGCCCACCTACCGCTCGCCGCAGTACGTCTACAAGTTCAGCCGCGTGCCCGCCGGCTGGACGCGGCTCGGCCTGTTGAGCGGACACAGCGGCGAGTTGCCCTACCTGTTCGACTACCCGCGCGGCATTGCGACCAACTACAGCCTGGGCCTGACGCTCACGCCCGACGGCAAGAAGCCGCCGATCGGCGACCTCAACGGCAACGGCGTGAGCGGCAGCGCCGGCGACGAGGCCGACGTATTGGCCGCGATGGAATGGGGACCGGCCGACACCGCGATCTCGGAACAGACGATGACTTTCTGGACCAACTTCGCCAAGCATGGGCGTCCCGGCACGGCCACGCTGGACTGGCCTGCCTACACCGTGACGGGGGATGCATTCATGGAGATCGGCCCGGAAGCAACCTCTTCGGTACGAACCGGGCTGGCGACAGCGTTCCCGTGAGCCTGACGGCCGCTGCCTGAGGTTTCGGGCAGGGCGGCCCTCGCATTGCCTTGGCGTGCAGCCGGCGCACCGACCTTGTTTCAAGGTCGGTGTTTGCCACGCGCGGTCCAGGCCGCCATGCCGAGCGCCCCTGCCGCCTCTCTTCCAATGCCGCCTCGTTTCACCGTGCCACCGGCGCGTCGCGGCTGCGGCACTTCGTCATTGCGCTGGGCCGTCTGCTGGACGATGGCCGGACGAGCCAGAGCTGCGCGATGGCCATGCGCCGCTGGTCGCGCATGACGACTGGCATCTCTTTTCACTTGGTTCGATGTGTCCAACGCCTCGTCTCGGACGCAGGATTCGACTCCTGTGATGATGTGGCGCACCTTTTAGACGGAGCCTGAACCGCCGAAGGCAGAATGCGGCAGTTTGCCGACAGCGAAGACTGCAATCGGGCCAGGAGCGGTCGTTCGCCTCAACCTCTCACCTGATTCAGGCTGAAAGGCGAAACGCAATCGGCTTTCGGATATCCGTGCTTGCTACGTCTGCGAGGCTCCGCCATCTGCGAACAGTTCCACCCCATTGATGTAGCTTGACGCGTTGCTTGCAAGAAACGCTACGGCCGAAGCGATCTCATCAGGCTCCCCGATGCGGCCCAGCGGGCTCTTGGCAGTGAGAAAGGCCATTCCTTCGTCAGCCTGATCTCCGAATGCTTCGCGCAGGGATTCAGTGTTGGTCGGCCCAGGGCTCAAGATGTTGATGCGGATGCCCGTTCCCTTGAGTTCCGTCACCCAACTGCGAACCATGTTGCGCACAGCCGCTTTGGTGCCGCCATAGATGCTCATGGTCGGGCCTGGGTCCATGGATGCGGTAGAACCAATGATCACCACGCTGGAGCCGGGCAGGAACAGCCCCAAAGCTCCCTGGATCGTCAGAACCACGCCCTTGACGTTGGTTGAGAACTGCTGGTCGATTTGAGCCTCGGTAATCTGGCCGAGCGGTGCATGCACGCCTCCGCCAGCGCTTGCCACGAGAACATCAATTCGGCCATAGCGGCGCCGAACATTCGCATATAGCGCCTCATTGCTTGCCGCTTGGCTGACATCGGCAACGATCCCAACGGCGTCGCCGCCCAGTGAGGCTACGGCTTCGTCAAGTACTGCCTGCCGCCGACCCGTTATTACCACGCTGGCGCCATCGTTCGCCAGGCGTTTGGCTATGGCCAGCCCGATCCCGCTTCCACCACCGGTCACGACGGCTATTTTTCCGATTAGATTTTTCATTGCGCACCTTGTGTTGTAGTGACCGCTACAATAAGTTATAGTGATCGCTAAAGCAAGAGGGTGGACGTTCGGCGGCACGCTTCAACCCACCCCTTGCCGGTCCGACGTAAAGCCCTGGCACTTGCAACGCTCTTGCCTCGGTCATGCGTCTCTCGAGGAACGTCGAAGGAGCCTGTAGAACAATGAAGCAAAGAGATCCAGGAACGTCCAAGGCCACTGCCAAGCGCCCATCGGGCCAACCACCCCGGCACGCCTTTGACCGTAAGGCAGGCGTCGTCGTCGCCAAGGACCTTTTCCACGAACGGGGATACGACGCGATAGGTATCGCTGAGCTCACACGCGCCCTTGATATCAATCCACCGAGTCTCTACGCTGCCTACGGCAGCAAGGCCGGCCTGTTCGAGCAGTGCCTAGCTGTTTACGTGGAGGAAGCCAACCTGCCCGCAGACAAGATCCTGACCCCGACCAGACCACTGCCTGAAGCAATCAAGGATTTTCTGTTGCACGCTGCCGTGCTGTACACCAAGTCAAAGACCAAGCGCGGCTGTATGGCGACCGAAGGCATGCGCGCGAGCGACCCACATGCCCGCGCTTTGGCAAGCGCCTACGGGCAGGCAGCCGCCACCTTCATCGAGCGATACATCAGCCAAAGTGAGCCACAGCGTGCGCGGGAGCTCGCCGACTACGTCGTGACAACCTTGCAGGGCCTTTCAGCAGCGGCTCGCGCCGGGATGACTAGGGCCCGCGTAGTGTCTGTCGCAAAGCTCGCCGGCCGAGCCTTCGAGTCGTTCCTGCATACCGCCTGAGCAGAGCGCCGTACAACCATGACACTCTTGGACCACATTGAATTTGCCGTGAGCGATGCAGAGGCATCGCGGCGCTTCTACGAACTTGCGCTTGCGCCGTTGGGCATCACCCGAATCATCACCGTCGGGCCCCAGCGCACCCGCACAGGGGGCACACGCCACGGTTTCGGAAAGGATGACTACCCAACTCTCTGGATCCACGATAGCGAGCCCCCTGGAGCGGGCACGCACATCGCCTTCGCGGCGCGGAGCCGGGCTCTCGTTGATGCCTTCCATGAGGCCGCGCTGGAGGCCGGCGGGTCCGACAACGGGCCTCCAGGAATTCGGACGCGCTACCACGAGCACTACTATGCTGCCTACGTGCTAGACCCCGACGGCATCAACGTGGAGGTCGTCTGTCAGCAGCCTGAGTAAACAGGACCCACGGCAGAGCTGCGTTGTTTAGCCATGGACGACCGCTTTGAGCAAACTGAATGGCGGCATCGGGCGCACAAGCGACATCGAACTCAGAACCGTTGTCGGTTGCATTGCCGCGTATCTTCGACGGCGGCAAGAAAGTCTGCAATACACCGCGCCCCTTATGCTTCGACCTCTTGAGTAGTGGTCATCGCATGCTTGCGGCAATTCGCGCAGCGTCCTTCGAAGGAGGCAACCCGAAGGCACGCGCGTATTCCCGGCTGAACTGGGTTGGGCTTTCGTACCCCACCTCATGTGCAACGGAAGTGACGTTGGCGCCGGCGGAAATCAGCAACGTTCTGGCCTGCAGCAGGCGGGTCTGCTTCTGGTACTGCAGTGGACTGAGTGTCGTTGCCGCCTTGAAGTGACGGTGGAACGCCGAGACGCTCATGGCCGCATCCTCGGCGAGTTCCTCCATGCGCAAAGGGCGCGCAAACTCTTCGCGAATACGTTGGACCACGCGGTTGATTCGCGCCAAGGAAGTTTCCGGCGTCGCGATGTCGCGCAGCATCCAGCCCATGGGCCCCTGCAGCACTCGGTAGAGGATTTCGCGCTCATAGGCCGGGGCCAGCGCCGGGATGTCCGCGGGATGGCCCATCAACCGCAGCATCCGGACCCAGGCATCCAGCAACTCCGGAGTCACTGCTGCCACCGAGAAGGCTGATTCTTGGCCGGCGAAGTCGGCAGTTTCAGGCAAATCGGACAGCAAGCTGGTCAGTACAGCGGGCGCTAGCGTGAGACTCACAGCAAGGTACGGGGCACCCGAGTTGGCGCTGCGCACCACTCCCGCCGCCGGGAGGCCGATGGACATCACGAAGTAGGTGGCCGGGTCGTAGTGCAGCGTCTGCCCGCCCACGGTCATCGACTTGCTACCCTGCAAGATGACATTGACCATGGGGTCATAGACGGCAGCAAGCTCATGCTCCGGAATGGCCCCCTGCACCATCGCCACACGGGGAATGCCCGTTTCAGTCCGCTTGTTCTGTGCATGAGCCGCCAACCTTCGAAGCTCGTTCAACTGTTCTTCCATGGAGCGATTGGACTGCGGCCGGGCTCCCGGCACAAGGGATGAAGCAGGAATAGGCACGAACGAGGCAGAAACAGGTGGGCGGCGGCGCGAGCAAAAACCTATCGTGGAGGCACTGAAACCCACTGGAGCAATGCATGGAAACCATCGTCATCACCGGAGGCAGCCGAGGCATCGGCGCGAGCGCCGCTATCGAATGCGCTCGTCGTGGACTGGGCGTCATCCTGACCTACAAGCAGAACCCGGACGCGGCAGAGGGCGTCGTTCGTCGAATCGCCGAGGCTGGCGGCCGCGCCGTAGCACTTCCTCTCGACGTGGCCGCAATCGGGACCTTTGCCGCCTTCCGGCAGACCGTGAAAGAGGTGCTCACCTCGAAGTGGAGAGAAGCCCGCCTCGGCGGCCTGGTGAACAACGCCGGCTACGGCCTCTACAGCCCCATCGAGACCGTCACCGAGGCTCAGTTCGACGGCCTGATGGATGTGCACTTGAAAGGACCGTTCTTCCTGACGCAGGCCCTGCTGCCGTTGCTGAAGGACGGTGCCGCCATCGTCAACATGACCAGCGCAACAACCCGAGTCGTCACTGCAGGCGTCGCGCCGTACGCCGCCTTCAAGGGCGGCCTGGAAGTGCTGACCCGCTACATGGCCAAGGAGTTCGGCGAGCGCCGCATCCGGGTGAACGCCGTCTCGCCGGGGGCCATCCGCACCCAGCTCGGTGGCGGCCTGACCTCCGAGTTCGAGACGCTGCTGGCTTCGCAAACTGCGCTGGCGCGAGTCGGCGAGCCTGAAGAGGTCGCGCGTGTGATTGCCATGCTGCTGACCGAGGACGGCCGGTGGGTCAACGCCCAGAGCATCGAAGTCGCCGGTGGCTACACGATTTGAAGGGACCCACATGCTCGACCACCTTTTTCTCACGGTCACCGACGTTGACCGTTCCATCGCGTTCTACGAGCGGGTGCTGCCTGTTCTCGGAATCACCAACCGGCACGACTACGACGGAAAGGACGGCCCGCCGAGGCATCCAGACCTGAAAGGATTTGGCGCGCAGGGCCGGATGTTCTTTTGGCTTCGGCAGGGAGCGGCGGCGCCCGGCGCGGTGCACATCGGCTTGGTTGCCGATTCCGAAGAGATGGTCGAGCAGGCCCATGCCGCTGCTCTGGCGGCCGGCGGGGCCGAGATTCATCCGCCCGGAGCGCAGCTTCACTACGACCCGCGCTACTACGCGGCGCAGGTCCGGGACCTCGACGGCTACAGCCTCGAGTTCGTCTACAAGAGCTGGCAACACGGACGCTGAGCGATGCCGCAAAAGAAGGACAACCTGCATGCAATAGCCGAGGCGTTGATTGACGCAACCAACGCTTTCGACGTCGAGCGCGCGCTCGCCCTGTTCACGCAGAAGGCGGTCATCGACGACCCCTCCACCGGCCATAGTTTCGAGGGCCACAAGGCAATTCGCGACTACATCGAACGCTACTTCATCGGCTACCACACGGTGACGCGCTTCCTGTCCATCAAGCAAGTTGACAGGGACCAAGCACGGGTGCGGGTCGATTTCGCCGGTGATTTCGGCCACGAGATTGGCCTGCTTGAGCTGACGGTCATGGAGGGAGGGTTGATTTCCCACATCGACGCCGACCTCGAGAAAGCAGAGCCCTGAGCATCTCGCCCGTATCGAATTCGCTGCGCACGAAACGTCGCGGCGCCCTAACAACCGCGGGTCCATTCACCATCACGGCCAAGCCGCTGATGTCCGCCGCTATCCGTTGCTGTGTCCACTACCTCGACTTCTCCGCCGAACTCGACACGTATCGACAGGCGCTTGCGCTGGACGAGCAAGCCCGTGGCGCTGGCGCTATGCTTCTTCCCGGAAGCGGCGGCAGCGTCGCGATGCTCGGTAGCCTTGCCAGCCATGCCGCTGCACGTGCGATCGTCACGGAGACGTTGCGCCTCGAAGATGGCCGGCTGGTTGTTCGCGGCCCTGAGGAGCTGCGTGACTTCGACTTCGGCAAGGGCCTGAAGTCTTCGTTTCCTGTGACGTTGCCAGACCTCCTAACCATTCATCGCGCCACCGGGGTTTCCGACGTCGAAACCTTCGTTCATGTCGCTGCGGGTGCTTTTCCAGCGGGAGCCGTCGCAGAGCTTCCCGCCGGGCCGAGCGCTCGAGAACGGACGGCGAACCGTTACCAGGCGGCTGTCGAAGTCACCGACTCGGATGGGACGGTGGTGCGCTCAGTGCTTGATACGGTCAACGGCTATACCATCACGGCGATGGCGGCTGCGGAGGCAGCACGCCGCGTGCTTGCTGGCGAGGTCCAGCCCGGGTTCTCGACGCCCGCAGCGCTGTTCGGCCACGGCTTCGCCGAGACCATTGCCGACACTCGAATCACCGACCTTCCGCCGATGTAGGCGGTCACCAATTTCGTTACGGCGAACAAGCCGTGGGCCCTCGGAAAACGCGGCAGGGCATCGCGGAGCAGAAGCGCACGCTAAGAGCCGTCGTGGCGGCAAACGCGCGTTAGGCCGAGGTCGCTACAGATAACGGAGGTCGGACGCGCAAACTGGCTCAGCCATCGTGCTGCACAACACCGGCGTGCCGCTCCTGTGTTAACTACCAAACGGGTTCCGCGCCACTGGAGACTAACGACGTGGCGTGGCAGCGACGCGAGCGGCTGCTTTGGAGCGAGCCGTACAGCCGGTAGGGGCCCATAGCTCAAGCACCGGTCGAGGGAAAGCGGACTTCCTCTTTCGAGCCCGCGCCGCTCACCCGACCATTCCGAGGTACATCGGCGGCTGGGTGGTCAGCCCGGCGTGCACGCTGCGCGTCATGTCGTCGGCCAGCAGTTCCGACTGCCCGGCTTCGAGCGCCGCAAGGGCCTGGCGCACGACTTCGTCAGGCGAAGCCTTCGGCCCCGGTACGCCGCGCGCCATGTCGGTGTCCATAAAGGCCATATGCAGCGACAGCACCTGCGTGCCCTGTGCCCGCAGTTCCTGCCGCATCGCATTGCTCAGCGCCCAGGCGGCAGCCTTCGATGCGCTGTAGCTGCCGGTCGCGCCTGGCAGCGTGACCCAGCTCAGCGCCGAGATCACGTTGACGATGGCGCCATTGCCGCTCTCGCCCAGCGTACCCGCAAAGGCCTGCGCCATGCGCAGCGGCCCGACTGCGTTGGTATCGAACTGCCAGTGCAGCGTGTCGATCGCCTTCGGGTCCAGCACTGGGCCGGAGCCGCCAATGCCGGCGTTGTTGACCAGCAGGCTCACGTCGGTCAATTCGCGGGCGAGTGCAGCGATCTGGTCGGGCTGGGTCACGTCCAGCCGCACGGGCACCACACCCGGCACGGTGACACTGGCGGGGTCCCGAGCGGCGGCATAGACCTTGGCCGCGCCGGCGGCGAGCAGCCCGCGCGCGAACGCCGCGCCCAGCCCGCGATTGGCACCCGTGACGAGTGCGACAGAACCTTGGATCTTCATGATGTTCCTTCGAAATTGCGCGGCGTTCAGGCACGGGACTTCAGGTGAAGCATGGGGTGGTGTTCGTAATGGCCGACGCCATTCCTGACAATCGGATCGGCCGAGGTGAGCGCGGCAATCTCCTGGTCGTCGGCGATGCTGAACAGCGAGACGCCGTAGCCGCCGGCCGGGTCCATCACCGGGCCATGGGCGACGATGAGGCCTTGATCGAGCAACTCGTCCAGGTAGCGGCCATGCTGCTGCATCCACTCGCGTTCGTCGGCCGACATCGTGGGCAGGAAATCCGCGCGCGGCGGGATGAACTTGCAGAGGTAGTGCTTCATGGTGCTCAGCCGATGACGGTGAAGGCTTGCGCGTGCAGCCGTTGGGCGAGCATCAGGCCGAAGGCGGACGAGGCGCCGGTGATGAGGATGGTCTTGGTCATGTCGTGGGTTCTCCGGACAGGTCGACGGGTTGGAAGAGTCGTAGCCATCAGCACGGCCCATTGGTGTGTGGACCGTCTGAGGGCACATGTTAGTATCGATATAGTAGTAAGTAAATACTGAAATGATATGAACTCGGCGAATTCTTCCGCGAATCCTTGTCCCATCGCGCGTGCCCTGGATGTGCTCGGTGATGCGTGGTCGATGCTGATCCTGCGAGACGCAGCTGTCGGTCTGACCCGCTTCGACGAGTTCCGCAAGAGCCTGGGCATCGCCCCGACCATGCTGACCAAGCGCCTGGCGGCGCTGACCGAGGAGCAATTGCTCGAGAAGCGCCTGTACTCGGAGCGCCCGCCGCGCGAGGAGTACCTGCTGACCGAGGCCGGACGCGCCTACCTGCCGGTGCTCTTCATGATCGGCGCCTGGGGCCGCAAGTACCGTGGCAAAGGGAAACTGGCGCGCTACCTGGATGCCGAGACCGGCCTTGACATAGAGCCGGTGGCGATCGACGCGGTGACGGGTGCAGAGATCGGGACACGCCCGTTCCGCGTGCTGTCGCCGAAGTGAGCCGTGCTGCTGGCTCAGCCCCATTCCACTCCGTCAGCCGGATCGCCATGAGGTCTTCCAGGCGACGCCGCAGCTCAAGCACTACAACCCGCAGGGATCGGTGCAGGGGGGGCTGGTACGCGCCCCTGCTCGACTCGCACTCGGCTGCGCGGTGCAGACCAAGCTGCCAGCCGGACGAGGCTACACGACCAGCCAGATCAATCTAAACATCGTGCGCGCGGCCCACACGAAGACTGCCCCGCTGCGCCGCGTGGGCGCGGCTCTGCACGTCGGTCGGCAGTTCGGCACCTCCGAAGCCAGGATCGTCGGGCCCGACGGAAAGCTGTATGCGCATGCAACAACCACCTGTGCGATCTTCGAGTCACGGCAGGTGGGCCCTGAGCCAACGAAGTTTGTTCGCTTGTTCGGCCCAGTCCTTCCCTCGACGTGTCACTCGCTGAACGGCAGAACCTCAAGGGGGGCCATCGCGAAGCGCGATTGCATCCGCCCGACTGTCGGCTTACGAACGCGAAGCTGAAGGACCGGATCCGGCCGAACCTTGCCCCAACCAAGCTGGCGACAAGCTCATGCACCATCCCCCGTCGCCACATGGCACGCGACACACAGCTTGTTCCCGTCCGGGTCGCGAAAATACGCGCCGTAGTAGTTGTCGTGGTACTCGGGGCGAAGGCCCGGCGGGCCCTCGCAGGTTCCGCCGTGGTCCAGCCCCGCGCGGTATGCCGCTCGGACGATCTCCCTGGAGGCCGCGGCAAAGGCGGTCATCTGCCCGTTGCCAGGGTGGTGGGGCTGGCCGTCGAAGGGCTTGCAGATGGCGAACAAGGGGCGTGCCCCACCTGCGCTGTGCCAGCCCGCCCATGGCCGCTCGCGCTCGCAAAAGCGCAATTCAACGCCGAGGCTGTCCATCAACGCGCTGTAGAAGCGCAAGGCGCGCTCGAAATCTCCGACGCTCACAAAGACATGGGAGAACACGGTGGCTCCTCAGGCAGCAATTCGAAGAACAGCTTCGACCGTCCGGCGCTGGTCGCGTGCAGCCGGCAGTCGCATTCTGCCGCGGCGACCGACCGCGCTCCCCGGGACACCGCGACACCCGCCCCATCCCTTCAGTCCACCGCCCCTGACCCACTTCCTCAGCGCACGAGCCCGCCGCGCTCGCCCGGCGTCAGCGCCTGCTTCTGCGCGGCCGTGAGCGTGCCGGCGCCGAGCACCTGCACCACGCCCTCGGGGTCGTAGCTCGCGCGCGCATCGCGTGCGGGCGGCGTGTTGCTGCTGCTGCCACCGGCCTCCCCCGCGCCGCCCTCGCCGACTTGGCCGCCGAAGCCCAGCACGCGCACGGTGAACACCGACGGCAGCGCCTGGCGCTGCGCGGTGCGGTCGCGCTGCACCGCCTCCTGCGCGGCGGTGGCGGCCTGCGAGGCCGCGGCGCTGGCGTTGGAGAGTGCGCCCACGTTCACCGCGGCCACCACCGGAATGCCGGTGGACTCGCCCTGCACCTGGATGTTCTCGGCGTTCACCACGCGCAGCGCCGCCAGGTTCACGTTGCCCGAGACGCGGATGCCCGCCTCGCCGGCGTCGATGGTGCCCAGCGGCGCGATCAGGTCGATGTCGCCCGGCGGCACCTCGGGCACCGGGTTCAGCGTGGCGATGCCCGCGCCGGTGTTGGGCGTGTTCGGCGACAGCGTCACGCCGCCCAGGTCGTCGTACACGCGCCGCTGGGGCGTGTAGACCACGGTCGACTTGGAACCGCGGCCCGCGTTGATGTCACCGCCCGCCGACCACGCGAGGATGTTGCCGCCGAAGGTGGTGAAGACGCGGCTCTGGCCCAGCAGGATGCTGCCGTTCGAGAAGATCTCGATGTCGCCCGTGCCCTGCGTGAGCACGCCCGAGCCTTCGCCCGGCACGAAGCCGCCGTCCACGCCCACCAGCGTGCGCCCGCCGGGCACCATCACACGGATGTCGCCGCCGAAGTCGGTGTGGATGCCGGCGTCCTGCACCTCGTAGTGCGGCACGTCGTAGGAGGGGCGGCCGAGCGCGATCCATTCGGCCTCGGTGAGGTACTTCACGCCGGGCTTCGGCCGTGTGGTCGGGATCGCGGTCACCGTGTCCTCGAAGTAGCGCGCGCTGCTGAACATCGTCAGGTCGCCCTGGTAGTCGATGGCCTTGCCTTCGGCGTCGTGCGTGGGGAACAGCGTGGCGATGGCTTCGCGCCCGCGCAGGTAGCTGCCCTCGCGCGGGCCGCCCGCGGCGTTGTACTCGCGGCCGGCGGCCTTGAGCTCGGCGTAGTACACCGGGCGCAGGAAGGCGCGCTGCTGCTCAGCCGGCAGCGCGGCGAAGAAGCCGCGCGCGTCCATCGTCGCGGCGTCGAAGCGCAGTCCCAGGCCGTTGCGCTTGCCATCGCCGAAGCGCTCCTCGAGCCAGTTGACCAGGTGAAGCTGGCTGCGCTGGCCGTACTCGCGCTGCAGGTCGCGCGCCGGCGCGGCGTTGCCCGAAGCGCCTGCGCGTGCGCGGTCGATCTCGGCCTGCTTGCCGGCAAGGTAGGCCGCCGCACCGGCTTCGTCACCGCCGTAGCCGAACTCCGCCTGCAGCCATTGCGCGAGCGTGAGGCGCCCGCCGTACACCGCCACGGCCTTGCCGGGCTGGTCGGCCAGCGGCCGGCCCGTTTCGGCCAGGTTGGCTGCGTCGAGGTAGCGCGCGGCAAAGGCCGAGAAGTCGAGCCCCCTCGCGCCCACGCCCGCGGCCACCGCGATGCCCGCGCCGCTGCTGCGCTCGCCAGGCGCGCCGTTGACGACGGCACCGATGCTCTTGAGCTCGCCCTTGTCGGCCAGGTACACGTCGCGCCCGGCCGTCACTTCGAGCAGGCCGGGGCCGGCGACGTAGAAGCTGCTGTGGCGCACGTCGCGCCCGGCCGACACCACCGACACGTCGTCCGGGTTGTTGTGCACGATCAGGTTGCCACGCGCGCTGCCGAGTTCGACCGCGATCGGCTTCAGCGGTGCGCCGGCATCGGCGCGGTTGACCTGCGTGGTCCAGCCGAGCGCGCCGTCCGGCACCTCTTCGTACTCGCCCAGGCCGGTGCCCGCGTTGACGACGTCGCGCCCCGCGCGCAGGGCCACCGGGCCGCCGCCTTCGTACCAGGTCGGCTCCTCGCCGGCCGAGCCGCCGCTGGCGCCGCGGCCGCGGTAGACGATGGCGCCCGTGCGCACGCCGATCAGGTCGCCTTCGAGCGCGTAGAAGCGCGCCGGCTGCCGGCCGGGCACGCTGTAGCCCGACGCGCCCGACGGCGCGAGGCTGAAGAGCGGATAGGCCTGGTTGCCTTCGCCCGGCCGGAATGGCGCGAGGAAGACGCTCGGTGCCAGCGCATCGGGGCTCACGTTGCTGAGTTTGCGCATGCCGAACCAGACCTGCTCGAGGCTGCCGCTGAAGCCCGGATTGAACGGGGTCGGCAGCGCGGTAGGGTCGGCGCCCGACGCTGTGAAGCTGTAGCCGCCGGCATAGATCGAATCGCCCGCCATGAGCTCGAAGCCGCCCGTGCCCGTGCCGGTGAACTGCGGTCCCGCCGGCGGCGGTGCCAGCACCACGCCGGTGCCCGGCTGCACCGGCTTGTTGCTGCCGTCCATGGCGCCGGTGATCGCGTTGCCGTAGTAGAGGCTGCCGCTCGCCGCAACCGCGCGGAACATCGACGGCACGACGAAGCGGCCGTCGGTCGGCTGCGCGTCGCTGCGGGTACGGTAGCCGGCGATGGCGCTCGACGGCGCGAGGTTGCCGCCGGCACTGAACAGGTCGATGCCGCTGGCCGGCGTCCACAACGAGAACCAGCTGTAGCCGTCGCCCGGGCGCTGCTCGCCTTCGCCCACGAATGGCGTGCCGTTGTTGAATTGCGCCACGCGGCCGGCGTCGGCCACGCCGCCCAGCACCAGGTCGCCGCGCGCGTCGATCTGCACCGCGGCATCGCCGGGCACGAGCATCGGCCCGCCGCCGGCGATCGACGAGGTGGCGGTGTAGACCTGGTAGGCGCGCGACTCCTCGGGATCAGCGCGGTCGAAGCGCAGCTCGAGGCCGCCCACCGATCCGGCCTGCATGCGCAGCGCGCCACGCAGGTTGACGAACGTACTGTTGAGGTCGGGGCGCGCACCCCGCCAGGTCGTCTGGGGCGTGATGTCGGCGCCGTTCGGGAACGAACGCAGCTCGGCCACCGGATTGAGGCCGCCGCCGATGCGCACGTCGAGATCGCCGCCACCGGTGAGCGTGAGCTGTTGGCCATCGGCCGAGACGCGTCCGCTGCCGCCCACCACCAGGTTGAGGCCGGTGCTGCGCGCGACGAACATGCCGAGCAGGTCCATGCGCCGGCTCAGCATGCCCGCGTCGCCGCCGGCCTCGAGCACGAGGTTGCCGCCGCCGAGCGTGCCGATGCCGGTGAAGCCCGTCATGAACGGCACGGTGCCGAACAGGTCGTAGGCGGTGCTCGGGCCGGGCACGTAGCTGCCGAAGTTGATCCACCATGCGGTGGGCACGCCTTCGCTGCCGGCCACCGTGCTGCCGGTGCCCTGGCGCCAGAGCCAGTTGCCCACGTCGGCGCTCGCGCCCATCGGGCGGATGACGCCGATGGCGTCGGGGCGCGTCTGGCTGCCCGGCCGGCCGATCAGGTCGCCGCGCACGTCGCCCTGAGCGCGCACCAGTACATTGCCGCCGTGCTCCGGATACCAGGCGCGGTAGAGGCTTTGCGTGCCGCCGTCGACGAAGGGTTCGTACGCCGCGCCGTCGGCACCGAGCACGGTGCCGCCCACCGTGGCGCGCGGCAGGTTGTAGGCCGCGCCCACGCCGCGGGACTGCGTGCCGGCGGTGTACACGCCATACGGCGAGCTCATCGTGAAGTCGCCGCCCGCGAGCAGGTCGAGGTCGCCGGTGCCGGTGCGCAGCACGCTGAAGAGCTGCTGCGTGGCCGGCAGCGGCACGGTCTTCGGTTGCTCGCCTTCGGGCGCCCAGGTCACGAGGTTGCCCAGGCCCCAGTCGTTGATCGCGAGCACCGCCTCTTCGCCGCCCCATTCGTCGAGGTTGATGAGGGTGCCCGGCGCATAGCCGATCTGGTTGAGCGAGTCACCCATCCAATAGAACTGCCCCGGCACGCCCGGCGTCGGCAGCTGCAGCGTGAGGCCGCTGCCCATGCCGTAGTGCGTGTCGGCCAGCAGCAGCTGGCCGTTCGCTTGGCGCGCACGCAGCGCGCGCGTGTCGGCCGCGCCGGTGTCGGCACCGGCCACGAGCCGCATCGACCACGACTGCGAGCCTTCGGCCAGCATCGGCGCGATCGCCAGGTTGCGGCCCTGGTCGCCGGCGGCATCGGCCGGGCGCAGGTTGACGAAGTCGACGCCGTCCGGCAGCAGCACCAAGGTCTCGGCGGGCACCACGGCGCCCTTGGCGAGCTTCAGCGAGCCGGCCAGGATCACGCCGTTGGCCGGCGCGTCGGGCACGCCGTCGCCGTTGTAGTCGGGGCTCGGCGTGTCGTTGACGGCACCGATGGGGAACGGCAGCGGCACGCCGGCCGGCCAGGTCATGGCCGCGACGCGCGCGCCGCCGGGCAGGCGATTGCCGGCGTCGAGCTTCATGCCGCTTTGCAGCGTCACGGCCGTGGCCAGCACGGTGCCGGCCGCATGCAGCACGTTGCCCGCCGCATCGCGCACCGCGCCGCCGAGCACCGTGCCCGCGGGCAGCACGTAGTCTTCGGCCAGCGTGGCGGTCGTGGCCAGCACGGTGCCGGCGCGCAGGCTCATGGCCTGCATCGGCAAGGCGTAGTTGAGCGTGCGGCCCGGCTGGAAGAAGGTGCCCTCGGCCAGCTCGGCCATGCCGCCGCGCGGCACCACCAGGTCGCCGCCCCAGGGCACGCGGCCCTTGATGAGTACCCAGCCGCGGTCGCTCGGCGTCGGCTGCAGCACCGAGGTGTCGAAGCCGTCGGTGATGCTGCCGTACACGTTGAGGTTGCCGCCCGCGCGCAGCACCAGCGCGCCCGATTCGCCGGAGCCGTGCACGCCGGTCTGCGGCGTGTGCGGGTTCACGCTGGCATAGCGGTGGCCCGACAGGTCGATGTCGCCGTCGATGTGCAGATCGCCGTCGGGCGTGGCGCTCGCGATCGCGACGCCGGGGCGCAGGTGGAAGGCGTCGCCGTAGGCACGCAGGCCTGCTAGCCGTGCGTTCATGAGGCCGCCGTTGGCGAGCACGTTGGTCATGAAGGCCTGGCTGTCGGCATGCTTGGCGTCGAGGTAGGCCTGGTTCACCACCTGGTAGGGCCGGCCGTCGGCCGCGGCATCGGTGCCGGGCGCGGCGTCCTTGTAGGTCCAGAAACCGTTCACGGTGACGGCGCGTGCGCCGTCGATCTGCAGCGTGCCGCCCGCGTCGATCGCGATATCGTTGCCGCGCGCGCCGCCCAGTCGCTGGGCACTGAGTTCCACCGTGCCCAGCGACAGCGGCGCGCCGTCGGTGCCCGCGCGCACATCCATGCGCGCGCCGCTCGCGAGCACGAGCCGGCCGCTGCCGGCATCGATCTCGATCACGGCGCGGTTGGGCGCCTCGATCACCTGGCCGTAGCTGTCCAGGCGCAGCACGCGGCTGTGCGCGTCGAGCACCGCCGCGGCGCCGAGCGTGACCCCGTCGCGCGCGGCCAGGCGGATGCTGCCCGCCTGCGCACCGCTCGCGTCCACCGTGCCGTCGACGGCCAGCCGGCCACCGTCGACCGAGACGCTGATCTCGCGCGCCTTGAGTTCGTCGCCCAGCACCAGGTCGCCCTGCTTGAGCTGGAAGCTGCGGCTGCCGACGACACCGCCTTCGGTGAGGCGCCGGTTCAGGCCCGCGAAGTCGTCGATGTGCTGGCCGCGGATGTCGGCGCCGCCGGCCGCGTAGGGCACGCGCGTGCCGCCCGCGTCGTACACGCCGCTGCTCGCACCTGCGATGGCGCCGTCGAGCGCGACCGTGCCTGCGCCTTCGCTCAGTGCCAGCACCGTGAGCTTGCCCGCGCGGTTGTGCTCGGCCGACAGGTCGATGCGCGAGCCCGCCGCCTGGCGCACGTCGCCGCCGCGGCTCTCGAGGATCGCATCGCCACCCCAGCTGTACTTGGGCACGTCGAAGAAGTCGATGCGGCGGCCCGCCAGGTCGAGCTGCGCGCCGTCTTCGAGGCGCAGGTCGCCCCCGGCCGAGGCCGTGAGCTTGCCGCTCGGCAGCGCGATGCGGCTGTCGAGCGTGAGGCGGCCGCCGGCGTCGAGGCCGATCTCCGCGCCGAGCGCCTCGGCGAGCGCCTGCCCTGCGAGCGCGGGTGCCGCCATGCCGCCCGGCGCGGCGAGCACGATGTCGCCGCCCGCCTTGATCCTGTTCACCGAGCCGGCCTGGCCGGTGAGCAGCGGCGTCTCGATGCGCAGGTTGCCGCCGCTGAACGCGTATCCCTTCGAGGCATCGTCCCAGGCGCCTTGCGACTGGTACACCGAGAGCGAGCCCGTGTGGTTGGCCGTGACGCGCTCGCTGGCATTGAACACCACGTCCTTGAAGCCGAGCACCAGGCGGTCCACGCCGTGGAGGGTGTCGGGCCGGCTGTTGGGGCCGTAGCCGAACTCGATCTGGTTGGCGTCGATCTGCAACCGGCCGCTGCCTGTGCCCGCGCCGCCCGCGGCCACCAGGCCCGGTGGCGTGGCGGCGCCGTTCCACACCAGGATGCCGGTGTGGATGCGCGCCACCGCATCGGCACCGCCCGCGCCGTAGAGCGCCGGCGCGCCGAGCACCAGCCGCTCGAGCGACGAGCGGCCGGTGGCGGGGTCGATGGTCGAGAGCGTGATCGAATCGTGGAAGTTGACCGCGTCGCGCGCGGTGAGCACCAGGTTCTCGAGCGCGGGCGCGCCGTTCGCGGTGTCGCCGCGCAGCAGCCGGTCGAGGATGTCCTGGTTCAGCGTGAGGCCCGGCGGCAGTGCGTTGCGCGCGGCCGCAGCGGCCAGTGCGGCGTCGCTGCCAACGTTGATGCCGCCCACCGACAGCACGAGGTTGCGCGTGCCGTAGCGCGCCCCGTCGCGCAGTTCGAAGCTCTGGTCGGTGGAAGCGGCCAGCGTGCCCTCGGAATAGAGCTGTGTCGTGCCCTGGCACAGCGACCCGGTGGCGCAGACGCCGATGTCGATGCGCCCAGCGCCGGCGTCGGGCGAGGTGCTGAACTCCGGCGCCAGCAGGTCGAGCCAGCCATTGGACACCGCCAGCACGCTGACCGTGCCCGGCGCATAGACGAAGCCGTCGCGCGAATCCCAGGCCGCACGGCCGCGGCCCAGCGTGTTGATGCCCGCGCCCTGCTCGACGACGATGCCGCCGGTCTTGGTGTTGGTGACGAGGTAGACCTCGCCGGCACGCAGCACTGCACCCTCGCGCAGCACGATGCTGCTGGCGCCGGTGAGAAAGCGCGCGATGTTGGCGCGCTGCGAGCTGCCGGTGTGGTCGATGTAAGAGACGCTCGGCAGCGCGCCGATGCCCAGGCGCGGCGCACCGATCGCGTTGAGCGCGCCGGCATGCACCGAGACGCCCGCGAAGTCGGGCGTGGGTGCGGCGCCGTCGGCCAGCACTTCGTAGCTCTGCCCATAGCCGCCGACCAGCAGCGCACTGCCGCCGAAGCCGCCCGCGGCCGGGGCATAGTCGGCCTGGCCGGCGAAGCGCAGCGCGGGCACGTCGCCGATGGCCTCGATCGCGCCGGCGCGGCTGGGCGCGACCAGGTCGAAGCGCAGCATCTTCGCGTCGCGCTCCAGCACCGTGCGCGGCACGCCGTTGCGCTCGGCCATTGCGATGGCAAAGGCGGCGTAGCTGGTCTCGTTGTATTGCGAATAGCTGCGCAGCGTGTCGGCCGGCGTGAGGAACACCTGCGTGGGCAGCGCATCGCGCAGCGCGGTGTGCGCCGTGCCCATTTGCGCGGCGGCCGCGTAGGAGCCGTTGCGCATCGGCACCGTCACGCCCGCGGGCGGCAGGTTGGCCGCGAGGCCGTTGAGCTCGACGCGGAACGCGCCGGGCAGCAGGGCGAAGGTCGACGGCAGCAGCGTGTAGGTGCCGGCGGGCAGGCCCGGCACGCCCGCGCCGATGGTGATCTGGCGGCCCAGCGCCGGGTCGCCGGCGCCGTGCTCGTTGACCAGCGGCGCGTAGCCGGCCTGCGCGCCGGGCACGATGGCGTACACCGGGTTGGTGGCCAGGCCCGGCAGCGTGAAGCTGCCGCGCGCGCTGGTCTGCACCAGCGGATTCAGGCGCGCGTCGGTCGAGCCGCCGCGCCCCGCGAGGAACGCCGCGCCCGTGAGCTCGCCGCCGCCGCGCAGGTCGAGCACCGCGCCTTGCTGCACGTCCACCGCGTGCGCGGCCAGCGTGACCGACGGGTCGTTGCCCACGCCCTTCCACTCGACGTCCTTGCCGTCGTGCAGGTAGCTCAGCCCATCGAGCGTGCCGCCGTAAGGCATGGTGAGGCCGTTGGCGCTGACCGAGGTGACGCTGCCGGGCAGCAGGTTGACTGCACCCGAGAGCACCGGCACCCCGACCGCGCCGAGCACGATCTCGCCGAGCGGCGCGCGCACCACGCCGCCCTGGTTGATGGTGGCCGCGGCAAAGCTCAGCCGGCCGAACACCGAGTACGGCTGCGCCGGCAGCGCGGCCGTGGGATCGATGCGTTCGATGTCGAGGCTGCGCGCAGGATCGAACTCGCGCTCCAGCGTGCCGAACTCGTTGAAGGCACCGCGCTCGCCCACCACGAAGCTGCCGCTGTCGTTCATGGCGGGATAGATCTGCGAGGCCGCGAGCCGCAGGCTGCCGGGCGTATGGAACGCCGCAGCCTGCGACAGCCGCAGGTCGCCGCGCGTGCGCATCACGATCTGGTCGAAGGCCAGGCGCTCGACCGCGAGCGGATCGTCCGCGTTCTGCACGATGCTGCCGCGCGCGCCGACGTTGAACTGGCCGACGATGTCGATCAGCTGCGCATCGAGCGCCAGGCCCGAGCCTTCTGCCACCAGCGGCAGGCCGAGCGCGCCGGCACCGGCGCCGCTGTTGTGCGAGCCGCGCACCGGGTTCGGCATGATCTCGCCCTCTTCCTGGCCGCGCGTGCTGCCCGCGAGCCGGATCGAGGGCGCGGCCAGGCGCACCTGCGCATCGGCGGCGCTGCCTTCGGCCAGGCCGATGGCACTGGCCGCAAGGTGCAGGCTCTGGCCCAGGCGCAGGTCGACGCTGCCGTCGAAGCTCACGAGGCCGTTGGCCAGCAGCGAGAGATTGTCGAAGCCGCCCGCGGCAATGCGGTCCACGCCGATGCGTGCGCGGCCGAAGGCCAGCGCGGCCTCGCGCTCGCCGGGTGCGAGTTCGCCCGAGAGACCGCTGTCGCCCTGCACCTGCGCCAGCACCAGTTCGCGCGGCACGCGCACCGCGTCCTCGACGTTGATGCCCTTCAGGTCCTGCCGGCCGACCGGGCCGTAGTTCGGTGTTTCGAGGTTCAGCGCCAGCGTGCCGCCGGCCGCGCCCTCGCCGCCCGCCGCGGCGCGCATGTCGCCGTCGAGGAACAGCCCGCGGTACGAGCTCAGCGCGATCACGCCGCCGTCGGTGGCCACCTCGCGCACGCCGTAGCCCGGCACGTCGAGCCGTGCGGCCGCGCCCGAGGCATCGAGCCGCGCACCGGGCCGCAGCACCACGAAGGCGTCGGCCGCATCGACCTCGCGTGCGCCGTCGACATGGGCCGCGCCGATCTCGATGCGCCCGCCCTCGCCCACTTGGCCGTAGCTGCGCCCGCGCGCATCGATGGCCGCCGTCGCACGTCCCGCGGCGTCGAGCACCGCGTTGTCGCCGATCCAGATCGAGGTGGCATTGGCCGTGCCCGACGGCCGGTCTGCGTCGTTGCCGATGCCGAAGCCGCCCGGCAGCACGCCGATGCGGCCGCCCCAGGCATTCAGCGTGCCGTCGATGGTGATCTGCGCATTGCCCGTGAGCGTGAGCGAACGGCCCGGATCGACAGAGATCGTGGCGCCGCGGCCCACCACCAGCGGCGCCTGGCTGTAGACCGAACCCGCGCCGAGCGCCAGGTCGGCGCCCGCGCGCTGCGTGAGCACGCCGGCGAGCGGATCTTCCTGCCACAGCGGCGGCAGCCACGGCTGCAGCACGGCCGATGGATCGGCGCCGGTGGCCGTGGCCAGGGCCGCTGCCGGGTCGGCACGCAGCACGGGCATCGCCACGTCGACCCGCGCGCCAGCGGCCACCTGCACGCCCTGCTGCGCGCTGACCGCGTAGCGCGAGAAGCCGCTGCGGAACAGGCCGTCGTCGAGCACCAGCAGCGGCTTCACCGCCACGTCGGCCGGCAGCCGGTTGCCGGCCAGCAGCAGTGCGCCTTCGCCGAGCACCACGTCGCGCGCGAACGGCGTGCCCGCGGCGACCGTGGCGGTGTAGTCGGCCACCGGCATGCCGTTGGGGAACGCATCGGCTGGCACCACATAGCCCGGCGCCATCGTGCCGTTGATGTTGACCAGCTCGGTGCCCGCAGGCACGGTGCTGCCGCTCGGGTAGAAGGTGCCGCTCTTCGCGTAGACGTAGACATATTCCCAGGCCACGGTCGCGGCCGGCACCACCCAGGCGGCCGGCAGCGTGTAGCTGCGCGTGGCGGTGAACATCGGCGCCACCTTCAGGGCCTCGCCCGGCGCCACGGTGTTGGCGATGTAGCTGAAGTCCGTGGGCAGCGCGGTGCCGGCGGGAACGGTGAAGGCCTCGGCCAGCGTGAGGTGCACCGGCACCGCCTCGCCCGCCGTGAGCCGGCCCGCATGCGCGAGCACGCCGCCGCCGATGGCCACGCCGATGCCGGTGTCGATCGTCAGCGTGCCGCCGCCCTTGACGCCGTCGCCACGCAGCATGCCGTCCAGCAGCAGCACGCCCGCGCCGCGGCCGGTGCTGTCGTACTGGTTCGAGCGCAGCGTGATGTCGCCGCCGCGTCCGCCCTGCAGCGCACCGTTCGCCATCAGCGCGGCGCCCGACGAGGTGTCGATCACCGAGCCGGCATGCAGCCGCAGGTCGCCGGTGCTGGCGATCGAAACGCTGCCGCCGTTCACGTAGGGCAGGCCGCCGATGTCGGCCGGCTCGGTGCGCAGGTTGGTCCACAGGCCGCGCGTGTCGAGCTTGGTGCCGCCGGCCAGCGTGACGCCTGCCGTGTAGCCTTCGGGCGGCGCCGCGGCGATCGGCTGGTCGATCCAGTTGGTGGTGCTGCCGGTCTGCAGCCGGCCGACCATGTTGCCGAGCGCAATGCTGCCGCCGCGTGCCGTCAGGTCGGCATTCACGTCGACCTGCGTGGCATGCAGCGCAATGCTGCCGCCGGGCGCCACCGTCACGTCGGCGTCGACGCTTATGCCGCCTGTGGCATAGGCTTTGAAACCGCCGAGGCGCAGGTCGCTGAGCCAGCCCGCGTCGATGCCGATCTTGCCGTCGAGCTCGGCGGGCAGCGCGTCGTCGAGCTGCAGGTCCTGCGCGATGCGCTGCACCGCGCCGATGTCGATGCGCTCGGCCAGCGCCTGCGGGCTGTCGCGCAGCGCACCGGTGGCGGCATCGACCGCCGGCTGCAGCCGGCCGATGACGAGCTGGCCCGCGCGTGGCGCCGCGTTCTGCGACTGCCGGTAGCCGTCGAGCCCCGCGTCGGGCGCATTGCGCTGCCGCTCGCCCTGGAACGCCGTGGCCTCGATGTGGCCTTCGAGCACCGCCGAGCGCGTGCCGACGATCACGCGGCCCGCGTCGCGGCCCACGGTGTAGCCGTTCTCGAGCCGCTCGCGCGGCGCGATCAACGGGTTGTAGAAGAAATCGGTGGTGTTCTTGCCCCAGCGTTCATGCGGGCTCTCGAAGCCGCGGTACACGCCGTCGTAGAGCATGTCGCCCGGCGCACTCGACAGGTTGTAGAGCCGGCCGTCGCGGCCCTTGAGCCAGCTCTGCTTGAGCATGCCGGTCTGCACGTCGAGCGAGCCGCCCGAGACGTTGATGGCCGAGCCCGTGCGCGTCACCAGCTCGCCGCCGCCGAAGGCCACGGTGCCGCCCGAGGCGGCCCATTCGCCGATGCCGTGGCCGTCGGTGTTGAGGTAGCCGCTCACCTCGAGCAGCCCGCCGCCGGTGTACCAGCGGTCGGTCGCATGGCCCTGGGTGCCGGCCGGCACGCGCACCAGGTACCGGCGGTCGACCCAGAGGTTGGCGTTGTTGAGGTTCTTGCTGTCGCGGTTGCCGGGCGCGTCGCGCTGCTCGTTGCCCTGCACGTTGACCTCGACGTTGTTCGACGCCATGGCCACGCGCACGCCCACCGCACCCGCCACGTCGATGGCGGCGCGCTCGGCCAGCTGCACGCGGCGCACCGCGGTCACGTTGACCTGGCCCCCGGTGGCGAGCGTCATCGAGTCGGCCTCGAAGGCCACGTCGCCGCTCGAGGCGATCTGCACCAGCGACTGGTCGCGCCGGTTGTAGGCGCCGTCCGAAAGAATGGCCGACTCCTTCAGCAGCGTGTCGCGCTGCACGTCGAGCGCCGTCGCGTTGCTGTCGTCGAGCAGCACCGCGCTGACGCTGCCCGGCGCGAGCGTGACGCGCGCGTCGGCATCGCCGGCCGCGTTCAGGTGCAGCGTGCCGCGCGTGTTGACGCTGGTGCTCGACACCAGCACGCCGGCCTGCTCGACGCTGTGGCCGGTCAGCGTGATGTCGCCCGTGAGCGCCTGGATCAGCCCGCTGTTCGACACCCGCCCGGCCGCGCTGCCCTCGACGCGCGCCGGGGTCACCTCGTTGCCGCGCGTGCTCGATTGCAGGTTGCCGTCGGTGCCCAGCCCCTTGCGGATCACGAAGCTGTCGCCGGCCGCCAGCGTGGCCTGCCCGGCCGGCGTGACGATGGCGCCGCGGTTGTGCACCTCGCGGCCGGCCAGCAGCACGTAGCCGCCACCCTCGGTGACCGACTGCGGCTTGCGCGTCTCGATGCGCGCACCCGCCTCCACCACCACGTCGGCCGTGGCCGCGCCGTGGGACGAGTCAGTGGGAGTGACCACGAGGTCGTTGGCGAGCGTGGGCACATGGCCCGTGCCCAGCGCCTGGCTGTAGATGCCGCGCTGGAACTGCGCGTCGGTCATGCCCACGGCCGAGGCCAGCAGGTTGCGCGTGTTCACCTGGCTGCTGCCGCTGAACACGATGCCGTTGCGGTTGACCACCATCACCGTGCCGTCGGCCTGGATCTGCCCCTGGATCTGCGACGGCCGTGCCTGCGGATCGTTCACGCGGTTGAGCACGGCCCAGCTCGGCTGCTGCTCGAACCGGAGCGTGGTGTTGCGCCCGACGTTGAAGCTTTCCCAGTTCAGCACCGCGCGCTCGCCGGTCTGCGTGACGGTGACCTGCGTGCGCCCGCCCTCCTGCGTCTGCACCGGTGCATTCGCGTTGGCCCAGCCGGCCGTGAGGCTGTTCGTGTCGACGCGCAGTCCGCCTTCGGCCATGCCGTCGGGCACGCCGCCGCCGGCCGCGAGCGCCGCGCGGCGGGCGGCTTCCTGTGCGGCCTGCTGCGCCGCGATGGTGCGCGCCGTGAGGTTGAGGTTGCCGATGGAACGCTGCAGCTGCTCGTTGGCGCGCTGCTGCTGCGCCTGCGGGCTGGTGAGCATGGAGGCCGGCATGCCGTTGGGCAGGCGGCCGGTGGCGATGGCGGCGCTCTGCGCCATGTTCTTCTGCGCCATCCAGGCGCCGCTGAAGGCCTGCTGCGCCTGGGCATCGAAGGAAGCCGCCGCGCCCGCGGCCAGCATCAGCGCGATCGCGTGGACCATGGGAGTGAGCCGGGCCTTCGGAACGAAGGCAAAGGGCAAGGCGAGGGACGACGGATTCGTGCTCGGGCGCCGGGCCACCGTGCTGCGGGTGCTGCTGCTGCGTTGCATGCGGACTTCCAGGGGTTCGTGTTTCATTGCTGCTGTTCGATCGCTGCCACGAAGCGCACCCGGAAATCGGCCGGCCCGTGGTCTACCGATCTATGACAGCGGCACCCGGGCGCGACTGCACCATGTCACGAAATCTTCATGCGCGCGGCGCTCAGGCGTTCGCAGGCAGGCCCAGCAGCACGATGCCACCCGGCAGCTGCGTGAGCTCGGCGCCATACACGTCGCGCACGAGGAACGCCACGTCGTCGAGCCGGTCGATCGAGAAGCTCGCCTGCACCCGGCTGCGGCCCAGCGCCTCGCTCGTGAGCACGAGCCGGCCGCGCCGGTAGCGGTTGACTTCGGCCACCACCTCGGCGAGCGGCACTTCGTTGAACACCAGCTGCCGGCGCCGCCAGGCGCTGACGGGCGCGGTGTCCACCGACGCGGGCCTGCCCAGGCCGGCGGCGCCGTAGCGCAGCTGCCGCCCCTCAGCCAGCCGCACCTGCTGCGTGCCGCGCGCCACCTCGACCTGGCCCGCCAGGCAGGTGACGCAGACCTCGCCGTCGAGGTGGCGGATGTTGAAGCGCGCCCGCAGCGCCGACACCCTGCCCTGTGCGGCCGCCACGGTGATGCGCGCCGCGCCCGAGGCGCCGGCCAGCACCTCGGCCTCGCCGGCCAGCAGCTCGATGACATCGCCGCCCTCGCCCGTTCCGCTGCCGGCGCGCTGCACGTTGACGCGCGTCTGCGTGTTCAGCTGCAGCACCGTGCCGCCGCCCATGGCCACCTCGCGCTGCTCGCCGGTGCCGGTGCGGTAGTCGGCGCCCCATTCGGTGGCCGGCGCCCACAGCCCGAGCGGTGGCGAGACCGCAAGGTACGCGACCGACGCCGCGACCGCGCTCCCGAGCAGCGCCCGCCGTCCCGCGACGGGCATGCGCGCATCGGCCTTGCTGCGTTGTTGTTGCTGCTGTTCGTGCCGGCGCACGCGCAGCGCCGCCGGCGCCATGGCCTGCCAGACCTCGCGCGCCTGGACGAAGGCGTTGGCATGCGCGCGGCTCTGCGCGCACCAGCGGCGAAAGGCTTGTGCGTCCTCGTCCGTCACCTGGTGCGAGCCCAGCCGCACGACCCAGGCCTGCGCTTCGCGTTGAAGGGGCGTGGCGTTCATGGGGTCGGTCTCCGCGGATGATTCTTCGGGTCGTTCAGCTGCCATCACGCTTAGACTGTTTTCCCGCGCCGGGACCGAAGCGCTGGATGAAATCTCTTCCCAATCGCTCGCAGCAATGCGCCAGCCCGGCGCGCAATTCCTTCTCGACCGTGCGCGCCGACACACCATAGCGCGCCGCGATGTCCTTGTGCGGCATCTCGTCCACGCGCGCGGCCAGCACGATCGCGCGGCGACGCCGCGGCAGCTCGGCCAGCGCGCGCTCCAGCGCCTCGAGCTCGTTGCGTGCCTCGGCGCCGCGCGCGGGGTCGGCCATCTCGTCGACCATGTCGTGCAGCGCATCGACCTCGCCGACGCTCAGCAACCGTGAATTGCGCTTGCGCTGGTCTTCCGCCACGTTGAGCGCGATGCGGAACAGGTAGGCCGAGGGATAGCGCACCGCCGTGCGCACGTTGCTGGTCTCCACGCGCAGGTAGGCCTCTTGCAGCGCGTCATTGGCCAGGTCTTCGGAGCCGAGCCGGATCTGCAGGTGCTTTCTGAACTGCGCATAGCGCGAGAGGAACAGCGCGCGCAGCGCTGCCTTGATCGAATCGGGCATGGTCGCGGGGGCCTTGCTGCTTTTTCTTCAGCGCGCTCGCGCGGCGCGTTCGTAGGGACGACAGTCGCGCGCGGGGTCGGCGCGCGGCGTCAGCAGGATCGTCAGGGGTTGCGCCAGGCCCGGCGGCGGCGGTGCATCGAGCGCCATCGCGCGCAGGCTCGCGAGCACCGCCGCGTCGCGCGGCGCCAGCCCGCTGCCCTGCAGCACGCGCGCGTCGCTCACCGTGCCCGTCGCGTCGATCCACAGCTGAAGGCCGAGGCGGTAACGGCCGAAAGCGTCGGGCTGCGCGATGCAGAGCACGCGCGTGATCGAGGCCTGCAGCACCCCCGCATAGCCGGCCTGCGCGCGGGCGGCTTCGGTGGTTGACGCTGCACTCTCACTTTCAGGTGGCAGGCCTTGCGCGACTTCCCCCTCGTCGCGCGGCGCGATAGGCACGAGCGTGAACGCGTCGGCGCCCGAATAGCGCGCCACCAGGCCGGTGCCGGCCAGCATCTGCTGCAGCGCCTCGCGCGGCGTGAAGTCGCCATGCACCGCGGCAGCCTCGCGGCCGGCCGTGACGCTGCTCGCCACGAGTACCGAGTGGCCCGTGACGCGGCCGAAGACGGAGAGAGAAATTTCGAGCGGCTGGGCCGGCAGGTCGAACCGCATGACCATGCCACCGGCCGAGGCGGCCTGTGCGGCGGCGAGACCTGCACTCACCACCAGCGCCATGACGAGGCACCAGGACAGTGTCAGGGCACTGCCCGATGCGGAAGTACGTGTCATTTAGGGCGCGAGGCTATCTGGGGTGCGTGACTGGAATGTGACGTTTGGTTTGCATGGGGGCGCGCGTGGGGCGCGGCTGGCCGGCAGGCCAGGCGTTGAAGACGCGCAAGACCGCAAGGCTTATCGGCCGGAACCGTACTGCCGTACCAGAATGCGCGTCCCGCTCGCCGGCTCGAACTGCTGCCACGCCAGAACCGCATTCCCCAGCTCATTCATCGCCAGGTCGGGCGTGGCAGCCACTTCGTCGGTGCTTTCCTGAAGCACCGGCATGCCCCAGCCATCTGCCAGCGTGTATCGGGCCGCATGGAGGTCGCTGGTCCCAGCACCATTGGCCTGCGCCCACGCCACCAGCGCGTTGGTCGCGTCGTCCAGGCCCAGTGCAGGCAAGCTCGCCAGCGCCGGTGAAGCGGCCGCCCGCACGACATGGTCCGCGCCAAAAGCGCCCCCTGGTGCCGCCGTCACAGCCATGAGCGCGTTGTCCAGCCGTCCCCAGCTCACGACCGCCGAGCCGGCCGCGTTCATGCGCAGCACGGGCGTGCTCAACAACGCTTGCGTGGCGACGAACGGTGCACCCACCCGTGCGGTGCCGCTCTGCCACGCGCCTGCCGAGAAGCGCTTGAACCACACGGCGCTCTCCCACTGGTTGCTGCCGCCGGGCAGGTCGGCCTGGCCCCAGGCGAGCAGCGCGCTGCCGGTGGCGTCGATCGCCAGGTCGTGGGCGCCGATGGAGTGCGCGGTGCCGGTGTCCGGCACGAGTTCGATCGAGGTGGCCCAGGTGCCGTTCGCATTGGCGCGGTTGGTCCAGAGCGAGGCGCTGCCGCCGTTTGAGCGCTTCCACACCGCAACCGATTCGCCCGACCCCGCGACCACGACCGCCGGGTCGCCATCCACGCTGCCGACGACCTCGTTGGTCTCGATGAGTGCGGCGGTGCCCCAGCCACCGGCCCAGGTGTAGCGGTTGGCATAGATGCTGAAGCGCGTGGCCGGCCCGATCTGCGACCACACGGCGACGGCGTTGCCGCTGGCGTCGATGCCCACGCTGGCGTTGCCGACGATGCCGGTGCCGGTCTCCAGCAGAGCGGGGCTGCCCCAGCCGCCCGCAGGGTCGACCGGTAGCGCCCACAGGTCGTAGCCCGTCACGGAGCTCAGTTGGGTCCACAGCACGACGGCGCGGCCACTGGGCTTGTCGATGGCGATGCGGATGTCGCGCACGCTGCCGGCGTTGGCCTCGAGGCGCTGCGGCGCGGTCCAGCCGCTCCCGGGCAGGTAGCGGCTGCCCCACAGGCGATCTTCCTGGGGGCTGCCTTCGACCTGGCGCCACACGACCAGCGCACGCCCTTGGGCGTCGATCGCGGTTTTCGGCAGGCTGGCGCCGCCGGCCGACAGCGCCGACGCATCGCCCCAGCCGATCGCCGGCGGCGCGGCCACGAAGGCGGCCGTCACACCGAGCGCTGCGTCCATCCGCACGATGCAGGTGCTGGCGTTGCCGCTGCACGCGCCACCCCAATTGCCGAGTACCTGTCCCGCGGCCGGCGTGGCTGCAAGCACGACCTCGGTACCTGCGCTGAAATCCGCACTGCAGCGATCGGTGCAGTCGATGCCCGCGGGCTGCGATCCGACGCGGCCGTTGCCGGTGATGTCGACCTCCAGGCGATGGGCCACCGCCACCGGCGGGGGTGCGGGCGGGAGGATGCCGAAGGGCGGCAGCGCGCCGCCGCCCGATCCTCCGCCACCGCCACAGGCGGCCAACAGGGCCAGCGCTCCTCCCCACACCATCCACCGTCCGCAACTGCTCGTCTTCGTCATGTCCGTGTTCTCCTCAAAGGCCGGATCGTAGAGACGGCTCCGTGTGCGGCCCATAGCACCTTGGGGCACATGCCCGAAGGTGCTATGGGCCGGCGCAAGGTGTCCCGATAGGCTTCCGGCATGACCTCTGCCAGAGCAATGCACCCCCGTCCGCGCGCCGCCGGTCGCTGCCGCTGAGGCTTCGCGCAGGCCGGTGCTGCGCCGACCCGTCGGTGTGGACAACAATGGCGCCCTATGAGGAGAGCGTGCGGGCCGGGCCCGCACCCGAAATCACGGCACCATGAAACTCCTGCTTGTCGACGATCACCCGCTGTTCGGTGTCGGCTTTGCGCATGCGCTGACGCACGCCCGTCCCGACTTCGAGGTGCAGACCGCGCTCTCGCTGGGCGAGGGTGTGGAGCGTGCCTCGCAATGCGCCCCCGACATCGTGCTGATCGACTACCGCCTGGGCGGCGAGGACGGGCTCGAAGGCTTGCGCCTTTTCGGCGCTCGGCATCCCCTCGTGTCGCGCCTGATGATCTCGGGCGACGAGGAGCCGGCACTTGCCGCACGCGCACGCGCCGCGGGCGCAGCCGGCTTCATCGGCAAATCGCGGTCGGTGGCGCAGATCGCGGCGGCGCTGGACGAGGTGGCTGCCGGTGGCGAGTCTTTCGATGTGCTGCCCTCGCGCACCGGCCTGCCGGTCGCGAGCCTCACTCCGCGCCAGCTCGAAGTGCTGCTGCTGGTGGCGCAAGGCCGCCAGAACAAGCAGATCGCCGCCGAACTGGCGATCGCGGAGCGCACGGTCAAGCTCCACATCACGGCACTGCTCGACACGATGGATGCGCGCAATCGCACCCACCTTCTGGTCCAGGCGCGGCGCGCGGGGCTGCTGCTGGAGCCGCGATGAAACCTTCGGCTCCAGCGGCAGCCCCGCTGAAAGCGCCGAGCGTGCCCGGTGTGCGCGGCGTCATCGCCGCGCGCCTGCGCTTCTCGGATCTCCAGCTCCAGCAGGTCGAGCAGATGATCCGCACCACGCCCTGGGTGTGGATGCTGGCCGCGCTCGGCGGCTACCTTTGCTACCGCGAGTACGCGACAGGCGCGGACGGCGCGCGCGTGCAGGCGTGGTTCGCCGTCTACTGCTTTCTCGTGGCCGTGCGGGCCGGCATCTGGGTGGCCTGGGTGCTGCGGCCCGGCGTTCGATCCAACCTCGCGGCAATGGCGCTACCCATCATGGCCAGCAGCCAGAGCCTGGCCTTGTCATGGGGTGTCCTGTGCGTCCTGCTGCAAAAAGACGGACCGCCGCAGGCCGAGGCCATCCTTCACATCGCGATGGTCACCGTCTCGCTCGGCGGGGCAATCCGGCTCTCGACGATGGAACGGTCGGCCATCGTCTACGTGGGCCTCATCCTCGGCCCCCTGGTGCTGCGCGACATCTGGTTTGGCGGCAACTACCACCTGGCCATGGCGCTGATCGTGACGCTGATCGGCGTCTACACCCTGCTGAGTTCCAGGGAGCTGTCTCGCGCGCTGCACGAGATCCAGGCGCAGCGCCGGCGCAATGCGGAACTGGTGATTGCGCTGAGCGCCGAAAACGAGCGCAGCCGCTCGGCCCGCCAGACCGCCGAAGAAGCCGTTGCGGCGCGCATGCGCTTTTTCGCCTCGGCCAACCACGACCTTCGCCAGCCGCTCAACGCGATGGCACTGCTCGCGCAGACCCTGCACACCGTCAGCACGCAGCCCCAGGTGCAAGCGCTTTCGGAGCAGCTCGTGGCCTGTGCCGACGGCATGACCGAGGTGGTGGACGACCTGCTGGACATCACGCGGGCCGATGCCGAGTCGATCAGCCCGCAATGGGCGCTATTCGCCATCGACGACCTGCTGCGCAATTGCTGTCGGCCCCACCAGGCGGTGGCCGCAGCCAAGGGGCTGAAGTTCGAGATGGCCATCGACCCCGCCATGGTCCGCAGCGACCCCGCCCTGCTCACGCGCGTGATCACCAACCTGCTGGCAAACGCCATCCGCTACACGCGCAGCGGCACGGTGCGGATCATCGGGAGCCAACCTGGTGGCAACGGCCGGTTGCGCCTGGCCATCGAGGACACAGGGATCGGCATCGCGCCCGAGCACCTGCCGCACATCTTCGACGAGTTCTATCAAATCGATAACCCCGCGCGCGACCGCCGCCTGGGCTACGGCCTCGGCCTCGCGACCGTCAAGCGCTTGAGCGAACTGCTCGGCCTGGGCGTGACCGTGCGGTCCCTGCAGGGGCAAGGCAGCGTCTTCGAAGTGCAGGTGCCGATGGCCGACGTCGCCGAAGGCGGCCGGCCGGACGATGCCGAGCGGCTCGCCGCGTCATCGAGCACTGCGTTGGCGGCGCGCGTGCTGGTGGTCGATGACGACCAGAGTTCGCGGCAGGCGCTGCAAGGGCTGCTGGCTTCCTGGGGCACCGAGGTCCGCGCTGCGAGCGACATGGCGGGCGCGCTGGGCTTGCTGGAAACGGGCTTTCGTCCGAACGCACTGGTGGTGGATCTGCGGCTTGGCCTGCAGGCGAGTGGCATCGATGCCATCGAAGCCCTGCGCACAGCACTCGAGGACCCCGGGCTGCCCGCGGTGATCATCACTGGCGACGTCGCCAGCGTCAATTTGATGACGGCGCGCGCGGCAGATCTGCCCGTGATCATCAAGCCGGTGCGACCTCCCCAGTTGCGAGCTTTCCTCGGCTATGCCCAGACGCGCGACAGCGGCCAACTTCGGCAGCGTTGACCGTTCTCTGGCACCACCCCTTATCGGGGTGCTGCGACCCTTTGCTGAATCGCGCCGAAGACGGTATGGCCGCTTGCGTCGAAGGCTTCGATCCGCACGGTCTCGCCATCCCGCAGATAGGGAGTGACAGGCTCTCCTCCCTCCAGCACCTCGCGCATCCGCTGCTCCGCGATGCAGCCATATCCCGCGTCGGCTCGGCGGTTGGAGACGGTACCGGCGCCCAGCAATGTGCCGGCGCAGACGGTGCGCGTGCAACAAAGGTGCGCGGCGAGTTCAGCGAACGAAAAATGCATATCGTCGCCGCTGCGGAGACTCCCCACCTGTTCCTCGTTGCGCCAGACAGCCAGATTCAGGTGCAGGCGCTGCCCATCCCACGCGGTGCTGAATTCATCGAGCGTTACCGCCACGGGCGCGAACGCCGATGCCGGCTTGCTGCGAACGAAGCCGAAACCTTTTGCCAGTTCGGCGGGGATCAGCTCGCGCAACGAGACGTCGTTGACGAGGACCGCAAGTCGCGCCGCGCCGGATGCCTCTTCGGTCGTTGCGCCCGCGCGCAGGTCTCCCAGCACCAGCGCCAATTCGGCTTCGAAGTCGATGCCCCATGAAGCGCTGTCGAACGCCATGTCCTCGTTGGGTCCGAGAAAGCCGTCGCTGGCCCCCTGGTACATGAGGGGGTCGCTGTAGAGTTCGGGCGGCATGGCCGCACCCCGGGCCTTGCGTACCAATTCGACGTGATGCAGATAGGCTGAGCCGTCTGCCCATTGGTAGGCGCGCGGCAGCGGCGCCATGCACATGGATGCCTGGAACGGGAATGCCCCCGCCAGTCGTCCGGCTTCCAGCTGTGAGGCCCGCAGCTTCAGATCCTGTTCGACCGCCATCCAGCGGTCCAGTGCGCCTTGCAGCGTCTGTGCAATGTCTGCGACGAACACTGCCCTGTCCAGCCGTTTGGTTACCAGCACCAATTGCCCGTCGCGCGAGCCGTCGCGGTAGGTCGCGAATTTCATTCAGTTGCCTCCATGGGTTGTGCAAGCGCCTCGGGCGCGCTCAGCGCGTCAATCCGGCAGGGTCCAGGATCGCGATGCAACCTGGCTGGCGGTTCACAAGACCGCGGCGTTCGAAGTCCGCGAGCGTCAGGCTCACCCAGGTCCGACTCGCGCCGATCATCTTTCCGAGGTCATCGTGAGTGAGATCGTGCACGGCCTGCTTGCCCCCCGGCGTGCGGGTGGCCAAGGCCACGAGAATGCGCCCGAGCCGTTGCGAGGCTGAATCGAGCACCAGCGGCGCGCTGCGCTCGATGTTCTCCACCGCCAGCAGGGCCAGCAGGCGGGTGATGTTGTGCGAGAAGCGGGGAATCCGTTCCAGGCAGGCCGCAAAGTCGAAGGTGGACAGAATGGACACATCCACAGGCCCGGCCGCCTCCACCGACAGAATTCGGGGGCGCTGCAGCACGGCTGCGGCCAACCCGAGGATGCTGCCGCCCGTGAGCATGCTGAACGTGAACTCGTCCCCCTCGGGCGAGGTGATGAACAGGCGCACACGCCCGTTGCGTACCACCACCAGCGTATCGCTGGGTTCTCCCTGGCTGAAGATCAGTGAGCGAGGCGCATAGGAGCGCGCACGCATGAGGCCGTGCACGGCCTCCGCCTCTGCATGGCTCAGACCGTGCAGCGCCTGGTTCCACTTGGGGTCGATCCGCTGTTGTTCCATTGCCGCTCACTATGCCGCAGCCCCGTCGAAATACCGATCGAACTTGTCGGCTTCGTCCCGGAAGCGCTCGGCGTCCGGTGGCGCAGGCCTGGGGCTCGTGATCACCGGCCACTCGGCCGCGAGCCGCCGGTTCAGATCGCGCCAGCGTGGCGCGGCATCCATGTCGAACGCGATGGCCCCGGCAGGGCATTCGGGCTCACACACGCCGCAGTCGATGCAGACCGCCGGATCGATGACCAGCATGCTGCGCCCTTCACGGAACGCATCCACGGGGCAGATCGCGACGCAATCGGTGTACTTGCACCGGATGCAGGCCTCGGTGACGACGTAGCTCATTTGTCGACGAATGCCCGCTCGAAGACGTAGTCGCCCATCTCGCCGGTGCAGGGCGACGCTTCGAACCCACGGGCGTCCAGCTCGGCGCGGATTTCTGCCAAAGCAGACGGGTTTCCGCACACCATCACCCGATCGCGCTCGGGCGACAGCGGGGGCAGCCCCAAGTCCCGGCACAGTTGTCCGCTGCGAATCAGCGCCGGTATGCGGCCCGTCACCTTGAATGGCTCTCGGGTGCAGGTCGGGTAGTACACGAGGCCGCGTGAAACATGCTCGCCCAGGTACTCGTCGCCAGGCAGGCGCGACTGCAGCTCTTCTGCGTACGCCAGTTCGCTCACGTACCGCACGCCGTGCACCAGAACCACGCGCTCGAACCGCTCGTATATCTCGGGGTCGCGCACGAGGCTCATGAACGGGGCAAGACCCGTGCCGGTGGCCAGCAGGTAGACGTTGCGGCCCGGTCGCAGGTCGTCGATCACCAGCGTCCCCACCGCCTTGCTCCCCACCAGCACCTCGTCGCCCGCGTTCAGGTGCTGCAGCCGCGAAGTCAGCGCGCCATCGCGCACCTTGATGCTGAAGAACTCGAGTTCCTCCGCGTGGTTCGGACTCGCAATGCTGTAGGCGCGCATCAGCGGCCTTCCCGCTACCGGCAGCCCCACCATGACGAAATGGCCATTGCGAAATCGCAGTCCGGGTGCACGCGTGGTGGTGAAGCTGAACAGGGTGTCGTTCCAGTGGCGCACGGACGTGACGCGCTGAGTGGTGATTGCGGTCATGCGGAGCTCACTGAACCTTGATGTTGCTTTCCCGTACCACCCGGGACCAGCGGGAGACCTCCGAGCGGATGAACCGGTCGTATTCCTGAGGGCTGCTGCCCACCGGCTCCATCCCGAAATCCCGCACCCTCGCCGCGAAAGCCGGCTCTTTCACGACCGCCGCGATGTCCGCACCGAGCTTGTCGATCAGCGGCCGCGGCACCTTGCTCGAGGTGACCATGCCGAAAGCG
Organism: Variovorax sp. Soil_C_39; assembly: GCF_057656815.1. Taxonomy (NCBI): domain Bacteria; kingdom Pseudomonadati; phylum Pseudomonadota; class Betaproteobacteria; order Burkholderiales; family Comamonadaceae; genus Variovorax; species Variovorax sp. Soil_C_39. Next base: position 430,499 of record NZ_JBDGJQ010000004.1, on the reverse strand, counting down.
GACACCACTTCGAAGCCCGGCACCGTCTCTGCAATCGCAGGGTACGCGGGGTCGCTGGCCATCCGCTCCTTCAGCGTGATGCCCAGCACCTTGAGCCTGCCCGCGCGGACGTACTCCTTCACAGGCGCCCAGACATCGAACATCAGGGGAACCCGCCCGCTGAGCACGTCGGCATGGGCGGCCGCGCTGCCGCCATACGGCACATGCAGCAGGTCGGTGCCGGCCATCGCGTTCAGCAATGCGCCGGACATGTGGTTCAGCGTACCGGCGCCTGGCGTGGCGTAGCTCAGGGAGTCGGGCCGGGTCCTGGAAAGCGCGATCAGCTCGCCCACGCTGTTGGCCGGCAGCGACGGATGGGCGACCAGAACGCATGCCGAGGTGGTGATCTGGCTCAGGCCGGCCAGGTCCCCCAGCGTGTCGTAGGGCAAGTCGCTTCGGATGGCCGGATTCACCACATGGGCCATGACCACCATGCCGATGGTGTGTCCGTCCGGGGGCGCCTTGGCGACCAGGTTGGTGCCGATGGTGGAGCCTCCGCCAGCGCGGTTTTCCACCACCACGGGCTGCTTCCACTTCTCGGACAAGCGTTCGCCCAGCATGCGGGCGAGAACGTCGGTCGGCCCGCCAGCGGTGAACGGCACCACGATGCGCACCGGTCGGGACGGGAACGTCTCCTGCGCGCGCAAGGGCAATACGGCACAGGCCGTGGCGGCCAGTGCGAGCATGAGTCGGATCGGGTTCTTCATGGGGTACCTTCGGTTGTGGCGGGATGGGGCGCATGGACGGCGCTTTTCGGGTCGCCCTGCGGCGCCTCGTGGGCCAGGCAGTCCAGTCCGCCCTTGAATTCGGAGACCGCAAAGATTTCCGCGCCGTGGCGCTCCAGCCATTCGCTGTCGACGGACAGCCCGTTCTTCTGCAGCAATGGCTGCGATGCCTCCACGATGGCTTTCCAGTCCTCCAGGTGTCGCAGCGCCTTCAACCGGTCCGGGTGCGGCGCCTGCCCCAATGCCTGGGCAAGAAGCTCGGTGAAGTTCACCACCTCGAAGGCCTCGGTGCGCTCCAGGCCGATGAAGGCCATGTGGCAGCCGTGATAAAGCGTGACCAGCGCGTCGGCCTTGTGGAACCTCACGCGGTCCACGAGGTGCTGGTGCTCCTCTGCCTGCAGCGTCGGCGTCTTGGAGCAGCCGGAACCGCCACAGGTGTAGGACGACTCCAGCACCGTCTCGACCACCTCCAGCCCCGGGATCGCGCGCAACAATGCCTCGACGTTGCGGCCGACCTCGGGCACGCCATGATGGGCATGCAGCACCACGCGTCGCGGTATCCGGTGCACGAAGAGCGCCTTCAGCCGGTCGGCGCGCGACACGAAGTAGGACGTCACGTGATCGAAGTCGTACGTGCGCGGCGCAAAGCCGTGCAGGGTTTCGTTCAGATGAAGGTCGCAGGTCGGACACCAGTTCAGAACCTTTTCCGGTTCGAATGCGCCGAAACGGCTGAGCGTGTGCGCCGTGACACGTCCCCCCACCTGCGCTTCGCCCTGCCATTTGGAGGCGATGACGCCGCAGCAGGACGAGGGACCGCCGGCCACTTCGTAGTCCACCTCCAGGGCGTCCAGGACCGCCATGGTGTTGAACAGCAGATTGGGCGTGCGCAGCGCGTTGCAGCCGGTGTAGAAGACCATCTGCGACTTGCGGGGACGCACCGGCTTGAACAGGCGTGCGTAGTCGGGGGGCAGCAGCTGCATGGCGATCATCAGCTTGATGGAGCGTGCCATGCGCCTGAACAGCTGCGGCGTCCGGCTTTCCCTTGCGGCGTCGTGCATGCTGGCCAGCATCAGCAGGCGGCGGGGATTGACGCCTTCAGGACATGCGGGAACACAGTCGCCGCATCCGTTGCAGCCGTGCAACCAGTCCGCCGAGGCCGCCTCCGGGGCCTGCCCTTCGCGCAACAGGTCCAGGACACCGCCGATCACCTGGCGCGGATCAGCGCCTGATGCGGCACCATGCGGCACCACCGGGCACACCTCGACGCACCGGGCGCAGCCCGTGCACGCCGACAGCAGGTCATCGGTCTCGCGGCGCAGGAACGCGCCCGCATCGACTTGCGCCTCGCTCATGGTGCCTGCTGCGGCAGATGCACCACCGCCTCTATCTCGACCAGCATGCGCGGGTCGATCAACCGCGACACCTCCAGCAGCGTGGCGGCCGGCCTGCCTGCGAAGTACGGTGCTCTGAGCTCGAGTGTCTCGTTGTGGAAGCGCTCGATGTCGGTCGTGTAGAGCGTGTACTTCACCACGTCTTCCCAGCGCGCGCCTGCCGCATCGAGGATGTCGCCGAGGTTGCGAAAGCACTGCGCGGTCTGTTCCCGGATGTCGCCCTCCCCCACGACCTGCCCGTCGGCATCGCGCGCCGTCACGCCCGCCGTATGCAAGGTCTGTCCCGAATGCACGACGCCCAGGGAGAACCGAACAGCGCTCTCCCAAGGTTTGCCCACCTGTACGACACGCCGGCTCATGTGCGAACGCCCCTCAGCAGCAGAACCACGCAGTCGGCGCCCGTTCGGCGGTCGCGCGCGATCGCTTGATAGGCCGGCGATCCCGCCCATGCGCGATAGGCCGGCTCATCGGGGAACGAAAGGACCACGACCTTGTCGCCCGTCCAGTCCCCCTCCTCCACCTTCGGACTTTCGTCGGCGGCGAGGACCTGGCCTGCGAACGCTCGAAAGACACTGCCGAAGGCTGATTGGTAGCGGTCGTAGGCCGGCCGATCCTTGAACTTCAGTTGCGCAACAACGTATACGGCCACGAGAACACCCTGTTTCGAGTTGAGGTGTCCCAAGTGTGTCGACGCGAGCCTTCAAGGCTGGTTAAGTTCTTAACAGCTCAGCGCCCTTGGCAGTAATGGTTGACTCCGCCATAGCGTCTCCGTGCTTCGGCTTCTTTGACTACCTTGGAGATGACCTGAAGATGGGCCCTGGCGCATCTCACCGGACTGCATCAGCGCCCGCTCGCGCGTCATCGCGTTCATGCAGGCGGCGCCGCGCTCGACCACCACGATGCAGTTCGCGCGAGCATCGCCAGGCCCGCCAGCACCGCTGGCGGTTCGCGTGAAGCGCTTCAGGTGCGCAGGATGTCGCGAAGCAATGCGCAGCTCAGAACCCGAAAGCGCTGCGCACGCCGCACAGCAGCCCGCTGCAGGCGGACGGCGTGACATAGAGCGTCTTGATCTCGCCGCTCGGCAGACCCAGGTCGCCGATCAGCACCGCGCCGTTCGCCCCCTGGGCGTTGGCCTGCGCGACCAGATCGTTCGCGTTCGCCGCGCTCGTCAATGCGGCGTAGCTGAAGGTGGCGGATTGCGTCGTGTCCTTTTCATAGAGGGCGCGCATGCCTTCGCTGCCGAAGATGTAGTCGCTCTTGAAGCGGAAGCCGCGCGCGCCCTGGGCTTCGAGCTGCGCCATGAATTCGGCATCGGTCGTGGCGCTGGGCAGCACTTCGACGTCGTACCTAGCGGTGCTCTGCGAGTCTTTCTGGAAGATGCGCACCGTTTCGCTGCCGACGATCAGCGAGCTGCCGAGGTGGTAGTAGCCCTCTGCGCCCTGCGCCTTGTCCTGCGCCAGCAGTCCGGCGATGGTGTTGCCAGCCGGTTCCGGCAGCACGCGGTAGCTGTAGGTCGAGCTGCTGCCGTTGTCCTTGCGGTAGATGGCGCCCCGCGTGTCGGGGCCGGCATAGCTGAAGCCGCGCGCGCCCTGCGCGTCGAGCTGCTGCTGCAGTTCGGCGGCCGTGCCCGCGTTGGGCGGAAGTTCGAAGCTGTAGGTGGTGGTGTGGCTCTTGGCAAACAACACGGAGAGGTCGTAGGTCGTCGTGCCGGTGGTGTAGACGATGCCGCTGACGTAGTTCCAGCCGTTGGCACCTTCGGCGCTCAGCTGCGAGAGGAAAGACGGGCTGGCCGGCAGGGCCTGGTAGCTGATGGTTTGCGTGGCAGGAGCGGGCGCCGGTGCTGGCGCGGGGGCCGGTGCGGGGGCTGGCGCCGGCGCAGGGGCTGGGGCCGGGACAGGCATCAGTCCGATGCCGTTGCCACCACCACCGCCGCCACCGCATGCGCTCAAAACGACGGCGGTCGCCGCGATCCACAGACTGCTTTTCATGGAGAACTTTCAGGAGAGAAATGCCCTTGCCGGGCGGGCCCGAAAGTTAAGCGGTGCGCGCTGGATTTGACAGTGCCGAAAGTCATGTTTCGGCGGTGAGCGCGCGCCGCAGCGCCGCGACGTTGACCGGTTTGAACAGCATCGGGACGCCCGCTTCGCGCGCATGCCGCATGGGCTCGGGCGCGGTCTCTCCGGTGATGAGCAACAGGGGCCGTTCGATGCCGAAGCGCCGGTGCAGGCGAAGGCCGACGTCGAGCCCATTGACGCCGTCGGGCAGCCGGTAGTCGCAGATCAGCAAGTCGACCTGCTGCGAAGGCAAATGGGCGCGGCTGAGTGCGTCCACGGCGGCCTGTTCGTCGCAGACCGCCATCACCTCGATGGACCACGCGCGCAGCAGCACGGTCATGGCTTCGCGGATGTCGGCCTCGTCGTCGATCAGCAGCACGCGCCGGGGCAGGCGACCGGCCGGACGCGCGGCCAGCGCGACACGGGCGCGGGCTTCGGCCAGCGGCAGCGAGATGCGGAATCGGCTGCCGCGCCCCGGCCGCGAATGCAGTTCGACCGGATGACCGAGCAGGCGCGACAGGCGCTGCACGATCGACAGGCCGATGCCCAGGCCGCGCGCACGGTCCCGGCCCGTGTTGCCGACCTGGTAGAACTCCTCGAAGATCCGGTCGCGCTGGTCGGGTGCGATGCCCGCGCCGGTGTCCAGCACGTCGATGCGCACCGTGCGGCCGAACGCGCGCGCCGTCACCGCGACGCCACCGCGCTGGGTGTACTTGATGGCGTTGTCGATCAGGTTCGACAGCATGCGCGCCAGCAGCTGCGGATCGCTGTGCACCCAGAGGCCGCTGGCGCGCAAGCGCAACTGCAGGTTCTTCTGCTCGGCCTGCGCCGAGAACACATGGTTGAGCGACAGCAGCAATGCATCGATCTGCACGGGCTGGAATGCGGGCGTGACCACGCCGGCGTCGAGGCGCGACACGTCGAGCATGGTGTCGAGCGACTTGCCCAGCGCGTTGACCGCGCGCATCAGGCGCTCGGCGTTGCGCCCCTCGGGCCGGTTCTGGAGCGCGCTCTCGAGGGCGGCGCCGAACAGAGCGACGGCGTGCAGCGGCTGGCGCAGGTCGTGGCTGGCGGTGGTGAGAAAGCGCGTCTTCTCGGCGCTCGCGCGCTCGGTGGCCGCGACCTGTTCGCTCAGGCGCGCGGCCAGGGCCTCGTTCTCGAAGCGCAGCAGCAGCGCGTCGGTCAGTTGCCGGTGCTCCCGCACACCGACGCGCAGCATCAGCGTGAGGTTGATCGTGGCGAAGGCGGCAAGGAACCAGTGCACCCCGCCGCCGTGCACGATCAGTGCGCCGATGAGCCCAACCAGCATCGGCAGCGTGTGGCCGTACATCGCGGCCGTGAGCGGTCGCAGCGACTGCACGGCGCGCGCGCAGTTGCCGAGCATCACCACCATCAGCACCGCGGTCACGGCGATGTTGCCCGCGGGCACGAAGAGCCAGGGTGCCACGGCGTCGGCCAGGCCCATGAGCGTGACCGCGACCGTGATGCGCCGCACCCATCGCGGGCTGTCGGCGGCCGGCGCCGCCGGCGTCCAGCGCGGTGCGAGCGCCAGGTAGCCGTACAGCGCGAGGTGCAGGCCGACGAAGGCGATCACCGCGGGATCGCGTAGCTGCAGGTACAGGAAGCCGCCGAGCACCAGGATGAACACGACCCTGGAAATCAGCGTGGCGTTGTAGATGTAGTAGACCGAAGCGACGTGCTCGCGCAGCACGCGCTGGTCGAGCGCGTCGTCGCCGGCGTTGCCCGCACTGTGGGCGGGGAGGGGCTTGCCCACGGGCAGCGGCCTCAGCGCAGCTGGCTGATCAGCTGCGCCCGCGAACGCACGCCGAACAGCAGCAGCAAGGTCGAGACATGGTTCTTCACCGTGCCTTCGCTCAGATGGGCGAGCTGCGCGATCTCGCGGTTGGCCTTGCCTTCGAGCAGCCATTGCAGCACCTCGAGCTGCCGCGGCGAGAGTTGCTCCAGGGCCTCGGTCCGTTCGGCCGGCGGCGTGGGCGACACCGGCCCCGCTGCCGCCGCCAGCCCGATGGCGGCGCTCTGCACGTCGAGCAGGCCGCAGGCGCGGATGAAGCTCACGACCTCGTTGAGGTCGGCCGATTTGGGCAGGAAGGCGACCGCGCCATGGTCCAGCGCGCCGCGCGACTGCGTCGTGTCGACGGTACCGGAGAGCACGACGATGCGAGCCGAGGGAAAGCGCGTGCGAAACGCGATGAGGCCCTCGAGGCCTTGCGTGTCGGGCAAGGCGAGGTCGAGCAGCACGAGCCCGATCGCGTCCTCCGCAGCCGCATAGAGGGACAGCGCGTTGGCCAGGGTGTCGGCCTCGAAGACCTCGGTGGCCGACGCCGGATCGGCGGCCTGCGACTGCACCAGCGCACGCACGCCCAGGCGAACCAGATCGTGGTCGTCGACGACCAGGATCGCGCGCGGTCGTGCCAGCGGTGGAAAGGTGTCGGCGTGCGGGGCCGCAAGGGAAGACAGGGTCGTTTCGGGTCGCATTGCTAAACATGTTAACGAAGCACCCGGCACGCGGAAGTGCCGGAAGTCATCTCTGGTGCGCGGACCTTCGCGGGCGTGTTCGCCGGACGCTACGAACAAGGGGCGCGCGGCCGTCTTTCTCCTGACTTTCACCCAGCGCACACTGCAGGGTTCCGTCCAATGGAGGCGCCCATGCGCATGGAATTCCTGCAGGGCTTTTTCCCGGCCCTCGCGCTGTGCGGCCTCTGCGCCGGCGCAGCAGCACAGGCACCCGCCAGCAACACCGACCCCGACAGCTGCGTCGAGGTCGTGGTCAACGGCGAGCGCACGCCCTCCTACGCCTGCCTCACGCAGAAGCTGAGTCCTGCAGCGCCGCAGCGCGGCACCGGCGATGCACCTCCCGGGATGGGCTCCGAAGCGATCGTGCAGCGCCCATCCAACCAGCTCGGGCTGTTCAACCGCGCAGCGACAGGCCACCGCATGGGCAACACCTTCGGCACGTCGGTCCATCCGCAGCGCCCGCCGCCGGTGGTGCCCTCGTCGCCCCTGATGAACGGCCGCTGAGCACGGCCGGGCCCTCGCCCGCCCCTCAGGTGTGCGACACGAGACGCAGCGTGAGCTGCAACACCATGGGCTGGCGCATGTCGCGCGGCGGCGGTTCGGCCAAGGGCTTCGCCGTGAGCACCGCGCGCAGGTCGGTGTCGGCCTGCGCGTCGCCGAGCGGGTCGAAGGCCACGCGGTCGATGCGGCCGGTCGGCCCGACCCAGACGCGCACCACGAACGGTGCGGGCGGCACGGCCCGGCCTTCGTCGCGCATGCGCGACTGCATCGCGGTGTGCAGGCGCACCACCGTGTCGTCGTCCGGGTCGCTGAGCGACGACTGCAGTTGGCTGCTTGCACGCGTGGCGTAGCTCACCCAGTGTTGCGGCACCTGCTGCGGCTGCTGCTGCGGCTCGGTCTGTGCGGCCACGGCGGCGCTGGCGAGCCCCAGGCCGAGCCAGCCCAGCGCGCGGCGCAGGCGGCCCCGTGGGGGCGCAGGTGTCGAAGCAACAGCAGCAGTCATCGCGGTCTTTCAGGAAGGAAGCCCAACGCGACGCGCGCCGCACCTGCGGCGCACGCGGTTGCGCGGACTCTCAAGGAGACGGTCCGCGCCGCACCGGACTGCGGTTTGTCACCAAAACTTCATGAAAATCCGCGCCCCGGACGCAGCGCGCGCCTTGCCGCGCTGACGCCTGCGAGCGCCTGTTGACCGGCGTTGCCCGCGCAGTAGTCGAGCGCCTGGCGCAGCGCGGTGTCCACGCCACGCAGCGACAGCGCGTACCGGCTGGCGACCTCGTCGCGGGTCATCTCGTCGATGCGCAGCGCGACCAGCACCGAGCGATGGCGGCGCGGCAGGCGGTCGATGGCGCGCTGCACGGCCGCGAGGTCGGAACGGGCCTCGGCGATGCGCTCGGGGCCGGGCGTGTCGTCGGCCAGGTGCTCGATCTCGCCGTCGGCGTCCGCGCTGGTGTACTGCCACGAGCGGTTGCTGCGCATGCGGTCCATGGCCGCGTTGCAGGCCATGCGGTAGACGTAGGCGCTGGGGTTCTGCACCGGCGATCGCACCTCCAGGTGGCCCAGCCGCAGCCAGGCATCGTGCAGGCATTCGCTGGCCATGTCGGCACAGCCCAGGTGGTGGGCCAGCCTGCGTCGCAGCGCGTCGTAGTTGGCCGCAAGAAACTCCCGCAGCGCAAGGCGGCGCTGCGCCTCGTCGAGCGGCTCGTTGGCCGCTTCGTCGGCCGCGGGCGATGGTTGCTGCTGTTCGCAAAGGGCAGTCGATGCCATGCGTGAGCCTCTCAGCGGTCCTGCCGCAGGCGGCGAAGGTCGTCGCTGCTCAGTTCGGCCCAGTGCGCGGGGTCGATGTTCGGGCCCATGCCCACCACCTGCACCGGGCTGCGCGCGTCGTAGTTGCTGGCCGATGCACCCGCTGGCAGCCCGCGCGCAGGCGGCGAGGCGTCGGCGCCGCCGGGCGCCGGCTCGTTGCCGAAGCCGAGCACGCGCACCGTGAAGACCGAGGGCAGCGCCTGCCGCGCGGCCGCGCGTTCGCGCTGCACCACGTCCTGCGCCGCGGCCGTGGCTTGCGCTGCCGCCGCGCTCGCATTGGTGAGCGCGCCGATGTTCACCGCCGCGATCACCGGCAGGCCCTTGGTCTCGCCCTTGACCTGGATGTTGTCTGCGTTGAGCACCTGCAGCGCCGCGATGTTGAGGTTGCCCGCCACGCGCAGGCCCGCATCGCCCGCGTTCACCGTGCCGCCCGGCGCGACCAGGTCCACGTCGCCGTCGCCCACGGTGCCGATGCCGCTGCCGCTCATGTCCGATTTCTCGCGGACCACGGTCGTGCCGTCGAGGTCGGTCACCACTTCGGGTGCCGAGGGCACGCGCAGCGTCTTCGAGCCGCGGCCCGCATCGATGTCGCCGATGGTGGACCAGATGATCTGGTCGCTGCCCTCCTGCGTCACCTCGGGCACGAACGACAGGATGCGCGACTGGTTCACGGTGACGTCGTCCCGCGCGAAGATGTCGATGTGCCCCGAAGCCAGCGTAACCAGGCCGTAGCCGGCCGGCACCGTGGCGCCGAGCGCGGCCACCTGCAGGCCGCCGCCGGGCGTGAGCACGTTGATGTCGCCGCCGGCCTGCGTGCGCAGCATCAGGGTGTTCGCCGCCACGTCGCCCTTCCAGCTGTCGCCCGGGAACAGCGTCTTGATGGCCGCATGGCCGCGGTTGTAGCCGCCGTTGCGCGGCAGGCCGCCAGTGCCCGGCTCGTTCTGGTCGCGCCCCGCTTCGCGCAGTTCGAGCAGGTAGACCTGCCGCAGAAACTGCTGCTGCGCGAGCTGCGGCAATTGCTGGAAGCGCGCCCACGCGTCCAGCGGCGCGAGCGTCTCGCCGGTCATGGTCTTCATGTACGACACGAGGCCGCGCCGCACGGTCTTCTCCTGGCCGCCCGCGCGCACTTCGAGCTGGTCGACCAGGTGCAGCGGCAGCACCGTGCCGTCTTCGGTGCGGGTCTTCAGGTAGTCGGGCATCGAGGCGACGGCCGCCGGGTCGAGGTAGGCGCGGGCCATCGCGTCGTAGCCGACCGCACTGTTCAGCCCGGCCATCGCGGTGATCGCGGCGCCCTGCTCGGGCAGGCCGTTGACCTGCGTGTCGGGCATCGCGCGGTTGTTCGCGTCGTAGCGCTGGTTGCCCAGCGTCTGGACCTGCAGGTTGTCGGCGTACAGGTCGCGGCCGGCGGCCAGCACCAGCGTGCCGGGGCCCTGCATCTCGATGTTGCCGGTCAGGCCCTGGCCGATCTGGCTGTCGGTGTTGAGCGCCGCCACGCGCTCCACCGCGAGGATGTCGTTGCCCGCCTCCAGCAGCGTGACGTCGGAGGCGCGCAGGTTGCGCCCCGCCACGCGAACGCCGCGGATGTCGGTGCCCGCGCGCACCCAGGTCTGCTCGTTGGCCCTCAGGTCCAGCCCGATGATCGAGCCCTGCGAGGCATAGATGCGGCTGGGCTCGAAGTCGTTGGCGAGCGGCAGCACGTCGGGGTTGCCGACTTCGCGCAGGTACGGGTCCCGGATGTAGGAGGCGCCCGGCCAGTTGATCATGTTCTCGAGCAGGCGGTCCAGGTCGACCTGGTTGAACGGCGAGTTCGAGCCCCCCGGCAGAAAGCCGGACGGCATCATCGCGGGCGTGGCGTAGGCCATGGCGAGCTGGCCGCGGTCGAAGCGGATGTCGTTCTTCGCCACCAGCGTGACGTCGTTCGTGGTGCCCGGCAGCACGTGCAGCGGCCCTTCGATGCTGAGGCCGCCGTTCAGCGCGGCCGCCGAGAGCCGCGCCGGATACCGGTTGCCGCCGAAGCCGACGAGCGTGTCGGTGTCGAAAGGGTTGAGCGACAGGTCGCGGAAGATGAAGGTCGCGCGGTTCACGAAGGTGATGTCGCCGCCGGTCGACACCAGCTTGAGCGCGCTGCGGTCGGTGTAGCCGCTCATGTAGGCGCCGTAGTTCAGCAGCTGGCCATCGTTGCGCAGGCCTTCGCCGTAGGTCACCAGCAGCGGGTCGATCACCGACTGCAGGCGCAGGTCGCCCGCGGTGCGCAGGCTCAGCGTGGCGTCGCCGAGCGCGAGCACCGGCGCCACCGTGTAGTCGGTGGTGGTGGTGCCGCCGTTGCTGTCGTCGCGGGTCAGCACCACGGTGCGGCCGACCGCCGTCTCGCCGGCGCGGATGTCGCCCGCGCCGCGCGCCACGTAGTACTGGCCGCCGCGGATCGCGCCGCCGGCAGTCACCGTCATGGCACCGCCGTTGCGTACTTCCATCGCCATCGCTTCGCTCGCGGAGCGGCCGCCGCGCATGCGCATGTGGGTCGGCAGCGCGACCAGCAGGTTGCGCAGGTCGCCGCCCGCATCGACGCTGACGTTGCCGCCGCCCAGCGCGCCCACGCCCTGCTGGAACTGCCCATGGTTGACCCACCAGCTCGATTGCTCCGGCGCATGCTGGATCAGGCCGTAGCTGCCGTCGGGCAGCACGCCGTACTCGTTGTTGGTGTACACGCCGAAGTAGCGCTCTTCGTTGAGGTTGCCCTGGCGGTTGAGCCATTCGGTGAAATGCTGGTCCGACGGCGCAGCCTCGATGCTGCCCTGCGCGCCTATGGCGAGGTTGCCGCCCTCGACGCCGTAGCGCGCGTTCGGGTTGGCGGTGGTGAAGTCGCTCCACGCGGTGGTGTCGCGGCGTCCGGCGGTGTAGACCACCGATTCCTTGTGCGCCAGCACGAGGTCGCGGCCCGCGCGCACGTCGAGGTCGCCGGTGCCGGTGCGGACCTGCTTGCCCGCGCCGTTGTCGGGCGCCGGCTCACCCTCGGACGGCACCGCCGTGTTGGCCGTGCCAACCACGATCGATCCCTTGCCCTCGGCCTGCGCCGCCAGCGGCTTGAGCGCCAGCGCGTCGGCCGAGCCGAGCTCGCCGCCCGCCACCAGCCGCAGGTTCCACGACGCGCCGGCCTGCAGCAGGCCGCTGCGGTCCGCGGCATCGAAGCCGTCGCTCAGGTGGCCGTGGATGGCCAGGTTGCCGCCCGCGCGCAGGGTCAGCGTGCCTTCGCGCGCAGCGGCGACGTCGCCGAAGAGGTTCCAGTCGCCGTTCAGCGCCAGGTCGCCGGCGCTACGGATCTCGATGCCCGGCATCACGGCGAGGCCGGTGCCCAGGCGCGCGGCTACCGCGGCCGATGCGGCACGGAAGCGGCCGGCATCCGCGATCGCGTCGGCCTTGACCGAGTCGACCGTGGCGCCGTCGTAGTCCTCCACGTCGTAGACGCTCACGCCTTCGAGCACCGCCGAGCGTGCGCCGGCCACGGTGGCACGCAGCGCGGCGACGGCGAGGTCGTCGTGCGCAGCGTTCTGCTGCGCCCGCAAGCGCACCTTGCCGCCTTCGTTGCCGGCCACGTCGATCAGGCCGCCCTGCAGGTCGAGCTGCCCGCCCGCCGCTTCGAGCGTGACGCGGCCGTTGCCCAGGCTGCCGGTGGCGCCGGCCAGAAGCCGTGCGCCGGCCTGCATCGCCACGCCGTTGCCGCCGGTGATGCGGATGGCGCCGCCATAGGCCGAGCGCGCATCCACCGTGCCGGCAATGTCGATGCTGCCGCGGTCGGCCGTCAGGCCGAAGTCCTCGACCGTGGTCAACCCGCCCAGCACCACGTCGCCCTGGCGGATGCGGAACTGGCGCGACCGGTTGAAGCCCGCGTCGTTCAGCCGCTGGCTGAAGCCGGCGAAGTCGGGCAGCGCCTCGATGTCGAGCGCGAAGCTACCGGCCCGGCCCCCATTGGCACCGGCCTGCGCCGCTATCCGTCCGTCGAGCACGACCGTTCCGCCGCCCGACGCGGCGAGGCTCAGGGTGCCGGCGTCGCCGCCGCCCGGGTGCGCCGCCAGGTTCAGTTGCCCGCCCGCGTCGAGCCGCACGTCGCCGCCCACCGCCGACAGGTTGATGCGGCCCGCGTCGGCGTATTCGCTCACGTCGAAGAACTGCTTCGCGAAGCCGCCCACGTCGATCAGCGCGCCGTCGGCCACGACCAGGCTGCCACCGGTCGCGGTCATGTCGATGTTGCCGCCCAGCGCCACGGCCCGGCCGCCGAAGACGATGCTGCGGCCGGTGAGGCCGAGGCGCAGGCCCAGGCTGTCCTGCAGGTCGATCGATGCAGACGCGCTCCCCGGGGATGCGAGCACCTGCAGCGCGCCGCCGGTGGCAATGGTCTGCACCGCGCCGCCGCGGCCGGTGAGCAGCGGCGTGTTCAGCGTGAGCGGTGCGGCGCCGGTGTCGATGCCGCCCACGCTCTCGCCGACGATGCCTTCGCGGCCCGTGAGCGTCACGCTGCCGAAGCCCGAGAAGCTCTTCTGTCCGGCGCCCAGCACCAGCGTGGCCGCGTCCAATGTGAAGCCGCCTGCACCGGTGCCGCCCCCGGCCGTGGCACCGCCACCGCTGTTGGCGAGCGCGATGCCCTCGCCCCGGATCACCACGTCGCCCGCGCCGCGGCCGACGAATGCGGCGCCGTCGAGCGTCAGCGCCTTCAGGCCGGCCGCGCCCAGGTCGAGTGAGCCGTAGAAGTCGAAGTCCGAGTAGCTGCGCAGCGTCAGCCGCGTCGAGCGCGACAGCTGCGCGAGCGCGCCGCTGTCGAGCACCATGCCCTCGGTGCCGCCGCCGAAGCCGATGCGGCCCGCCGCCACCGACAAGTCGGCGCCTGCGATCTGCGCCGAGGCGGCCAGTTCGGTGGTGCGCGTGGCGTCGATCAGCAAGGCGTTACCGCCGTCGACCACGGCGCCCGCGCCGATGGTGACCAGCCCACCGCGCGCGGTGTCCACGCCCTCGCGGATGACCTTGACCGCGTCGCCGGTCGCCACGCGCACCAGCGCGCCCCAGTCACGGGCCGGCGTCGTGAGCACATCGTCGACGGCGTCCCTGGCGTCGATCACGCCGTCGTTGTTGTCGTCCGGCTGCCCGTCGGGGTCGGTGTAGACCGCCGCGACCTGGGGCTTGACGACCAGGCTGCCGGTGCCGCCGGTGCCGCGGCCTCGTGCGCTGACGCGGCTGCCTGCATCGATGGCCACCTGCTCGCTGGCCGCCAGGATGACTTCGGGGCCGAACAGTTCGGAGCCCTCGTCGTTGCGCACCACGATGTCGGTCGCGGTCACGTCCAGTTCGAGGCCGAGCGCATTGCCCTGGCGCTTGCCGCCCACCAGCAGGCTGCCGGCGCCGAAGTTCGACAGGCTCGCCGAATCGATGACAAGGTAGCCGTCGGCCTGCAGGCCGGTGCCGTCCTGCCCGCGGCCGACGATGGCGATCTTCTTGCCCGCGATGTCCACCAGCCCGCCGCGCCCGCCCGCCTCGGGGGCCGAGCGCAGCGTGCCGTCGAGCACGAGCCGACGGCCCGCGTCGAAAACGACCGCGCCGCCGTCGCGCGGCAGCCGCGGCGTGACCACGTCCTGGCCCGTCAGGCGGTATTGCGTGAGCTTGAAGGCCTCGGACGAGAAGAAGTCGTTGGCCGTGGCCTCGTTGTATTCGGTGTAGCGGCGCAGCGTGCCGCCGGGCATCACGCGCCAGGCCGTGGCCTGCGCGTCTTGGTTGCCGCCGTAGGCGTTGCCGGCGCGGCCTTGCATGACCAGGCTGCCGTCCGGCGCGCGGGTGGCGGGCGCGGGCGCGCCGCCCCATGCCTTGCCCGTGGCCTGCACCGCGAAGGCGCCGGGCAGCAGCGCGAAGCGCGCGGGCAGCAGGTTGTACCAGCCCGCTGCAAGGCCCGGCCCGCCGGCCAGCCAGACGCGCTGGCCGGCCGGTGCGCCACCGGCCGGCGCCGCGCCCGCCTGTCCGGGCAGGATCGCGTACATGCCGGGCACGTTCAGCACGTCGTGCGAGCCGCCGGGGCCGGGCACGAACTCCGAGGCATGCAGCTCGCCGCCGCCGGCGATGTCGACCACCGCGCCCGGCGCCAGCGCCACGTCGGGCGACTTCAGCGTGATGCGCTTTTCGGGCGGCGCCACCAGCGAGCCGCTCGAAGGATTGGCCGGGTCCACGGGCTTCGACGGGTCTTGCCAGTGCTCGTTGTTGGACAGCGTGCCGTAGGGCACGGCCAGGCCGGCACCCGACACCGAGGTGAGGCTGCCCGCACCCAGCGCGAGGCGCTCGCCCGCCGCCAGCTCGATCTGGCCGAACGGTGCGCGCAGCACGCCGTTCTGCGCGATCACCGGCGCTTCGAGGCGCAGGCTGCCGCCGGCCGAGAGCGGCGCGCCGCCCACATCGCCGAGGCGCTCCACGGTGATCGAATCGCCGGCACGGATGATGCCCGTCATGGCGGTCGCCGGGTACACCTGACCGGCGTTGAGCTGCAGCTGGCCGTCCACGTCCAGGTTGACCTGGAGCCGCGTCTCCTCGCCAAACTGCGCGGGCAGCGCGCCGCCCAGGCGGATCTCGCCGGCCTCGAGCACCGTGCGGCCGAAGCCGGTGATGCGGACGGCACCCGACTGGAATCCGCTCGGGTCGTCGGGCGAGGCGATGTCGATCAGCGCGCCGGCGACGCTCAGCTGGCCCGTCGCGCCGGGCGCTTGCGGTGCGGGCACGGCCGCGGTATCGGGCGTGGTCGCCAGCAGGATGTGCGGCGCGCGCAGCGACGACGACGAGGCCGCATGCCCGACGATCGGCCCTTGCAGCGAGATCGAGCGGCCCAGCGCGAGGTGCGCGTTGTCGAGGCGGATG
Organism: Variovorax sp. Soil_C_39; assembly: GCF_057656815.1. Taxonomy (NCBI): domain Bacteria; kingdom Pseudomonadati; phylum Pseudomonadota; class Betaproteobacteria; order Burkholderiales; family Comamonadaceae; genus Variovorax; species Variovorax sp. Soil_C_39. The sequence goes on along the minus strand of NZ_JBDGJQ010000004.1, from coordinate 415,070 downwards.
GCGCCCTGCGCGGCAGTCACCAGCGCGAGGTCGGCAAAGCCACCGTCCCTGAACGCCTGCGGACGCAGCGTGAGCGCAAAGTGCTGGCCCGGCTGCTGGAGCGCGTCGCGCAGCAGCTCGCCCCCGAACAGCGTGTCGCGAAAGTTGTCCAGCGTCTGGGCCGAGAGGCCGAACGCCGCCGGGTCGAGCGGGCCGGGCACGCCGGGCGCTTCCAGGCTGTCGGACAGCACCAGTTCCTTCTTGTCCGCCAGGTGCGCGAGCAGCGCGGACGGCAGCACCATCGGGCCGGCGATGTCGTAGCCCCAGCTGCGCAGGCCGGGCGCCCAGTCGAAGTCCAGGCCCTGCTTCCAGTCGCCGCAGTTGCCGTCGACGAAGAAGCCGTAGCAGTCCGGGTCCGGCAGCGAGCGCTCCAGCTGCTCCAGCGGCGAGCCGTTCGGGCCCGAGGCCGCCATCATGTTCACGCGGATGCGGCCGCCGACGCCGCCGGGGCCGCCCGCCGCGCCGCGCATCGTGCTTTCGACCAGGCCCTTGCCGGTGATCTGGATCAGGCCGCCGTTGCTGTCGAGCGTGATCGACGGCACGCTGCGCGGCAGCCGCGTGCCGCTGGTGCCGGTGTCGGGCACGCCGTCGATGGTGCCGGTCGCGCCCGAGACGTCGATCAGCGCGTCCTTCTCGAGCGTGAGCTCGCCCGCCCGGATCTCCACCGTGCCGCCGTCGCGCACCTCGCCCACGCGGCGGCCGGTGCTGTCGGCGTGGATCAGCGCCGCGCCGCGCGCCAGCAGTTCTCCGCCGGCCTCGAGCGTGAGCTCCGCGCCCGACAGCACGATGCGCCCTGCCGGTGCGTCGAGCCGGCCGGCGACGGTCAGCGCGCCCAGCTCGCCACCGGCCTCCAGCGCCAGGGCGCCGCCGGTGTCGGTGCGCACCGTTGCGCCGCGCGCCACCCGGATCGGGCCGTTCTCGGTGCCGAGCGACAGCGATGCGGGCGTGCGCGCCGCACGCTCTTCGGGCCGCAGCACGCCCAGCGGCGCCACGTCGGCCAGCATCCGGCCGCTCGGCAGGTCGCGCCAGGCGAAGCCGCTCAGGTCGATGTTCGTGGCCTGCTGCGAGACCGTGACGCCTTCGGGCACCTCGATGCCGTGGCCTTCGCCGCGCGCGGCGATGGTGACCCGTCCGAAGCCGCGCTCGCCGAAGAGCGTGGGCGGCAGCAGGGTGACGGCGGCTGCCGCATCGTCACCGGTGGATGGGTCGGTCGGTGCGCTGTTCAATGCACCGCCGATCTGCACCGCCGAGGCGGTCTCGATCGACAGGCTGCCCGCCGCGCCGGCCGCATGGGCGCGCAGGTTCAGCGCACCCAGGTCGAGCTCGGGCGTCACGCCGGTCAGCGCGATCGAACCCGCATCGCCGACGCGCAGCGAGGGCAGGCCCTTCTTGCCGAGGTCGGCGCGCCCGCCGCCCGAGACGTCGAGCACGGCGTCGCGGTGGGCCGAGATCTCTCCGACGTTCAGCACGATCGCGCCGCCGTCCACCGCCCAGGCGCCGCGCGGTGCGCCGTCCCGCCAGGCGTTGATCCATTGGCCGCTGGCATCGATCCGGCCGTGCTCGCCCACTTCGAGCGTGCCGTTGACCGAGGTGAGCGAGATCCGCCCGCCGGCGGCGCGGATCGGCCCATGGATGCGGATGTCGTTCGTCGAGCCCTCGGTGCCGGCCACGAAGAGCGATGCGCCCGGCGACAGGTCGAGCGCGGCACCCTCGGCGAGCTCGAAGTCGCCGTTGATGTTGTTGAGCACGATGGTGCCCATGCCCGAGTCGCTGAGCATGCGGTCCGACAGGAAGGTCAGCTTGGGCGACTTCGGTTCGTCGGGCACGAGCGGCAGGTAGAAGTCTTCGCCGAGCGCGGCCTTCGCGTCGAAGCCGGGCCCGAGGCGCTTCGGGTCGTGCGTGACGATGATGGTGCCCGGCGACCACGGCCGGCCATCGGGCGTGTTCTCGCCCAGCTCGAGCCGGCCGCCCTGGTTGGCGGCCGGTTGCTGCGCCTGGCGGTCGCCCACCACCACGCCGCCGAGCATGTCGCCCTCGAGCACCATCGCGTCGCCCGCGAGGATATTCACGCTGCCGGCCTTGCGCCCTTCGGTGTAGCCGGCCTCCTTGTGGTTGGCGCCGATGAGCGGCGTGCGCCAGGTGTTCTTCACGCCCCAGCGCGCATGCGCGTTCGTGAACTCGCCCGCGATGCCGGTGTAGTCGGTCTCGGGCATGGCCCGGTCCATCGTGTGCACGCGGCCGTCGGCGCCCATGAGCTTGGTCGCGGTGTTCATGCCGTCGGTGTAGCGCACCGATCCGCCCGACACGTCGAGCATCGATCCCGCGCGCGTGATCACCGAGCCGCCGGCGCGCAGCTCGATGCTGCCCGCGTCGGCCGACAGCTCGCGCAGGTCTGTCTTGCCCACGCCGACCCAGCCCGTCACGTCGGCCAGCGGCGTGCCGGTCCAGGCGCCGGGAATGTAGGTCGTGCCGTCGGGGCCGAGCACCCATTGCACGCCCGCCATCGGGCCGTCGCGGAACACGCCGCCCATGCGGCGGTCGACGATCACCTTCTTGCCGCGCAGCCACGAATCGAGCAGCAGCGGCGAATCACGCAGTTCGTTGATGCGCAGCTCGGCCTCGATGAAGTTGCGCGACATGTCCACACGCATGTCCTGCAGGCCGGCCACGCTCAGGAAGGCGTCGCTGTCCAGGTAGATGCGGCTCGCGTCGCCGCGGCTGCCCGGCTTGAGATACGGGAGCAGCGTGAAGATCGGATTGGCCGCCGAGTCGGCCCTGATCGTTCCCGCCGGCACCAGCACGCCGGCGTTGGCCTGCACGTCGATCAGCTGCCCGAAGAGGCTCACGCGGCCGGGCTGGTAGCGCGTGGCGAGCGCGGAGTCCTCGATCTCGCTGGTGTCGGAGGCGTCGGGCAAGACCTGCGCGATGCTGCCTTCGCCGAGGGTCAGCGTGCCGGCCGACCAGTTGATCAGGTCGTTCACGCCGTCCGCGTACATGTGGGAGCCCTGCCCCCAGGCGCGCAGCAGGATCGAGCCGTTGCGGTTGTTCAGCGCGCTGGTCGAGGCCAGCACGCCCGACTGCCGCACGTCCTGCGCCTGCAGCGTGATGTTGCCGCGGTCGGCCTGCACCGTGCCGCTGTTGACCACCTCGTAGCCGACCGACTTGGCGCGTGCGGCCATCTCGGGCAGCACCACGTCGCGCAGGCCGAAGACGAAGTGCGCGTCGGAATAGACCTGCGCCAGCCCCAGTGCGCCCAGGATCTGCCCGCCGCCGAAAGCCCAGCCGGGCACCGCCGAGGCGGCCACATCGAGGCCGCGCGGCGCGTTCAGGTCCTGCGCGGAAGCGGTCTTCAAGAAGACGTTCTCGCCGGCCGCGAGGATGACCTGACCGTCGGGCGCGGCGATGTGCCCCGCATTGCGCACCTTGGGCGCAAACAGCATGACCTTGCCGCCCGCGGCCGCCGCAAGGCGCGCGCCGGCTTCGACCGTGACCGCGCCCGGCGCGGCGCCGGGATCGAAGCGGTCGACGCCGCCCATGCGGTCGGGCGTGCCGCCGCTGCCGGGCTTGAAGCCCGAGTCGCCATAGATCTCGGGCCGCATGGATGTGAATTCGCCGAACTGCGGAATCGCGAAGTCGTTGCCCTGGTTGGCAAGCACCTGCGGGTTGTTGATGCCCAGGTTGAACTGCTTGTCCGACAGCGCCAGGCTGGAGGCGACCAGCGTGCGCGTGTTCACCTGGCTGCCGCCGCCGAACACGATGCCGTTGCGGTTGACCAGGTACACCGCGCCGTCGGCCTGGATCTGCCCCGCGATCCGGCTCGGCTTGCCGCTCGGGTCGTTGATGCGGTTCAGCGCGATCCATGCGTTGGTGCCGTCGGGCTTGGCGCCGCCCTTCTGGTCGAAGCGCACGGTGGTGTTCTGGCCGACGTTGAAGCGCTCCCAGTTCAGGATCGCCTTCTCTTCGGTCTGCTCGATGCCCACCACGGTGCGGCCGCCGGCCACCGTCTGCACCGGTGCGCGGGCATTGAGCCAGCCGGCGGTGAGGCTGTTGGTGTCGACCTTCAGGCCGCCCTCGGCGAGGCCGTCGGGAATGTCCGAGCCGGCGTTCGTTGCGGCGTCGCGCGCGACGGCCTGCGCGGCCTGCTGCGCGGCAATGGAACGCGCGGCCAGGTTCAGGTTGCCGATGGAGCGCTGCAGCTGCTCGTCGGCTTTGCGCTGTGCCTGCGGGTCGGTCAGCATCGATGCCGGCATGCCGTTGGGCAGGCGGCCCGTGGCCGTTGCGGTGCTTTGCGCCGCATTCTTGCCGGCGAACCACGCGCCGCTGAATGCCCGCTGCGCCTGGGCATCGGCGAGCGCACCGTTGGCGACCACCACGATGGCAATCGCACGCGCCACCGGCGCCATGCGAAAGCGCCCACCGCGCGGGATGTCCGGCGCAGGCGCCGCGTGGATCGGTGTCGTTGCTGCGCCCTGGGGTCCGCGTGTGGTCATGGGTCGTTTCCGCCGGAAAGTTGAGTCGATGCACATCGACGAACGGGCACCCCATCTCCCGCAACTTATTTCTCCCGCAACTTATTTTTTCAACTCAGGACGACCACCCCGCCCGGTAGCGCGCGCGCCTGCAGATCGAAGGCGTGCTGTAGCTGCGCCAGCGCGAGGTCGAGCGACGCAATGTAGAAGCTGCCCGTGACGGGCCGGTCGCGCGCGGCCGCGTTCACCAGCACCACGCGGCCCGGGCGATAGCGGTTGATCTCGTCGAGCACGTCGGACAGGCGCGTCTCGGTGAACACCAGCGCGCCCTTGCGCCAGGCGGCGAGGCTTGCCGCGCCGACGAGCGCCACGCCGCTCACCGACCGGTTGTCATACACCGTCTGCTGGCGCGCGCCGAGCTCGCGCGTGCCGGCCGGGTGCTCCACGCGAACCGCGCCCTCGATGCAGGTCACGCAGACCTTGTCGTGCAGGTAGCGGACCTCGAAGCGCCCCGCCGCGGCCAGGCTGCGCCCGGCGCCCGCGACGACGCCGAAGGCCGGCCCGCCATGCCGGCCGGACGGCAGGTCGAAAGCCGCCTCGCCCGCGAGCAGCTCGACCCCGGTGGTCCGGCCGTCGGCCGTCTCGCGCCGGATGCGGGTCTGGGTGTTGAGCGTGACCTGCACCCGCTCGCTCAGGTCCACCACCAGTTGCTCGCCGGTGGCGGTGCGGTAGTCGGCGCCCCACTCGCCCGGTGCGGGCCACAGCCCCGCGGGCGGGCGGAACACGGCCACGCCTGCCACGCCGGCCATGGCCGCCGCACCGGCTGCGGCGCCGAGGAAGGCACGGCGGGGCAGCGCCGGCCGGGGCCGGTGGCGAGCATGGAAGGCCGCCGCTTCGGCATTGGCGCGCAGCAGCTCGGCGGAGGCCGGGCCGAGCGCGGCCCATTGCGCCTTCGCCTCCCGCACGGCCGCGGCATGCAGGTGGCTGCGCGCCAACCAGCGCTTGAAGCGCTCGGCGTCCTGCGGCTTGACCGCGCCCGAATGGAACAGGCGCAGCCATTCCCAGGCCTGGCGACGGGTTTCGTCGTCGCGCAGGGACGGGGTCATGGCGTCATGCGTCACGGCCGCGGCCTTTCAAGGGGCCACGGTCCGTGCTGCGGCGCGGGGCGATGCGGTGCTTCACCCCATACGACGAACGGGGCGGCCGGACCCCGCAACTATTTTTCGTCATGGGCGATCCTCGCGCTCAGGTGGTCGTGCGCATGCTTGAGCTCGTATTCGACGGTACGCAGCGAAACACCGAGCCGCCTCGCCACCTCGGGCTGGGTGAGCCCCTCCATGTGCACCAGCACGACGACCTCGCGCCGCCGCGCGGGCATGCGGTCGAGCAGCCTGACGACCGCGTCGAGCTGCGAGCGCGCCTCGGCGATGCGGTCCGGGCCGGGCGCCGTGTCGGCGAGCTCCAGCAGTGCATCGATCTCGTCGAACGGCAGGTTGCGGCTCTGGCGGCGCTGGATGTCGAGCGCGATGTTGTACGCCATCCGCACGAGGTAGCCGCCCGGGCGCTGGATCGGCCCGTCCGCCGTGCCGCCCTGGTCGTTCACGCGCAGCCAGGTGTCGTGCAGCGCGTCTTCGGCCAGGTCGGCATTGCGCAACGCCCGCCCCAGCTGACGCTTGAGGGCGTTGTAGTGGCGGGACAAGTAGTCCATCAGCAGGGGGCGCGCGTCTTCGGCCATGGCATCAATCGGCAGGGTCGGCCGCAGGGTCGCGGCAGCCGGGGTCGCCGCCGGGCTCGGCCGGGCGCACCAGCAGCGTCAGTGGCTGCGGCATGCCGGGCGGCGGCGCCTCGGCCAGGCGCACCGCCGCGAGCGCGCGCAGCATGGCCGAATCCCGCGCCGCGTCGCCGCTGGAGCCGAGCAGCCGGGGCCGCTGCAGCCGGCCCGTGGCATCGACCTCAAAGCGCAGCAGCGATCGGTAGGCGCCCGGCCGGGTGCGCGGGTCGTCGCACAGGGCCTGCCAGACCCGCGCCTGCACCAGGCCCGGATAGCCCGCGAGGTTCCCGAGGCTGGCGGCGCGCGGTGGTGGTGCGGCGGCCGGTTCCGCCGGCTTCAGCGCGAGCGTGGGGCCCGAGCCTGTGCGCACCTGCTCTGCGACCAGGCCCGTGCCTTCGAGCAGCAGGCGCAGCGCGGCATCGGGTGCGTAGCGGCCACGCACCGCAGAAGAGGTGCGCCCCGCCAGGATCTCGCTGCGAAAGAGCGCGGGCTGCCGCGTCAGCGCCGCGTAGCGCTTGAGCGCATCGGCCAGCGGCAGGGCCGGCAGGTCGAAGGCGATCGCAGCAGCATCGTCCGGCACCCGTTCGGCCGCGGGCGGCAGCAGCGGCGGGTCTGCTACGGGCGGCTCAGCCGCGCAGGCCGACGCGGCCGCGCGGCACAGCACCAGCCCGCAGAGCGGCAGGAGAAGGAATCGGGTCGGCAAGGAGCGCGCGCCATTCGGGAAACTTGCATGCTGTCACCGGCATGTGACGGGCGCGTTGCAAACATTCCCATTAGCGCGGCTGTCGGTTTTCACCGGGCTTGGAATTTTTCCGCTGAAAATGGAACTCCGATTCTGCGGAGGAGCGAAGGCCTGCCCGAAGAGCACCGGCTCGGCGCTGCGGCGTGCCGGCCGGGCACGGCAGAATGCGACCAACACGCCGGAACCGGCGGTGCCAGTCGTTAGGGGCGCCCCTCAAAAGCGTCGATCATGGAATACAGATGGTGCAGTTCAGATTGCCTGTCAGGCTGACCTTCAAGTAGATCGATTTCATGCCGAACTCGATGGAACTCTGGTTCCGTGCGGATTTTTCCGCGATCAAGCACCTTGGCAAGTCGTCGTTCCTCGTTCGCCATGAACTCAGGGTATGCGTGCTCGGTCGCCGCGAACCAAGCTTTTGCGACAGCTGGCCGCCATTCTTCCGGAAAGTCCGGAAGCGAATCCAGCATCTCTCGCCAACCTTGTTCCAATCCCGCAGCCACCTGCGAGGGGGTCGGTTTGGGAGTTCCTTCGCGAACTGTGGCGACGAAGCCGCACACTCCGGCACATACTTGGTAAATCGCCTCTGATGTCTTGCCCGGAATCTCCTTTAATGCCAGGCCGAACAGCTCATAAGTGGCACAAAGCTTGTCTACTTTTGACATGGTGCGAACGCCCCTTTTTTGGCTGCAACCAGCCCTAACCGGCAACCTCGACAATCATGAGCCCAGATCGACCAAGCTCACTGCGTTGGCTCTCGGACGGTGAGAACTTCTCGGGCCTTGCCCTCGATCGCATCGAAGATCTCAGGCGCGACCTCATCGGCGTAGCGCTTTCGCTTGTTATTCGAGATCGCACCGCCGTTGTTCAGCGCAATCGACACCAGCGTCGCCAGCGTCGAACCACGCAGCTCGTACTGGTCATTGATTTGTTTGCGCACCGCGTCGAAATGAACGATGAAGTTCGTCTCACTGCGCAGCTCCACCTCCAGTGCTTCGCGCGCCATGCTCAAGCCGAATTCCACACAGCGAGTGGCATCCCAGAATCGAAAGATCGTGTCGTCACACTTGAAGGTGAATTCGAAGTCTCCCTCGCCGGCCGCCCTGGCGTTGACCAGCGCGCGCGCCGGACGGGAGAAGTCCTGCAGGACGCTCAGATACTGTGGCTCGTGGCGCTTCATGGCCACAGAAACCGGAAGGAGCATGCCGTCGGGCAATTGGCCGGACTGGCATAGGACCTTGTGAAAGAGAAAGCGGGAGAGACGTCCGTTCCCATCCATGAATGGGTGCAAGAAGACAAAACCGAAAGAGGCAATGCTGGCGGCCATTAGCGGATCCAGACGCTTCGCGGTGTCGTTGGCGAAACGTGACCAGGCATCCATCAGTTCCGGCAGATCATCAGGCCGCGGAGGCACAAAGGTCACGCCCAGCGCACCGCGGCCACCATCGCTCAGCCAATTCTGCTCCGTCCGGTATTGAACTGCCTTGTTGTAAGGGTTGGAGACGATCGAGGTCTGCAACTCCACCAGATACTGCTCGTCGAGGGCACGCGGCTCGTGCGCCTGGCGCAGCAGGCCGATGAATGTGCGCGCCTTGTCTTCCGACGGCGCCTCGTTCTCGATCGCGTAGCTGTCTTGGGTCTCATGCAGATACGCCCAAGTCAACGTGCGATCGAGTAATTCGCGGTTGAGCGAGGAAACGAATTCGCGAGTGGCCGCCAGCACATCAAAGTCCAACAACTCCTTGATCGCCGGCGTGCGCTCCACTGTGACGCAGTAATCCCAGGTCCCGAGACCGTTGAAGTTGACTCGCCATCGAGAGTCGCGGTCGGTCCCGCCTGTGTAGTAACGACGTGGGTCGAACAAGTCAACATAGCCCGCGGTGATGACCGGCTGGGCCACCACCTGGTTGCCGGTGAAGTGTTCCCACGCGCTGCAGAGCATTCGCACGTACTGTCCATTCGGAGTCGCGGCAAGCGCCGCGGCCAGATCGGCGCCGGCGAGGTGCTTGGATGCGCCTGCAAGCACCTGCAGGTTCACTCCCTCATGCTTGAGGGCAAAGAGCAAGTGCGCCACCAGGTCGCCGTCGGCCGGCGTCAGGGCGCCCGGCACGCCAAGGGCTTCAGCCGATGACATGATGCGCGTGACCGGTTTGACCAAAGCGGGTCGGCGCACTTCGAAGATGGGCAGGTCCAGGCTTGACCGCACGTATTCGTAGCCCACGTAGGCCATTTTTTCCTAAGTGTTACAAGTTTTTTTGCATTCTAAGGCCTGAATCCCAGATTTTAGCCATTCTCCGGCGCTCGGCCCAGGGCCTCGTCGGCTGGCGATCTGGCGATCTGGCGATCTGGCGAACCATCCTGAGTGGGACGACGGTTCAAAGCCGAGAGATTCATCGGCCCGAAAGTGTTGAATCCAAAGGCGATTGGGGTCCAACCCTCACTGAGAATCCGCAGCGGCGCCCGAGCCGATCTCCTCGCGGATGCGCGCCACGGTCTCGAGCAGCCGCGGCGCCACCTTGGCGATCATCATGTCGCGCGGCAGCAGGTAGGCCGGCCCGCCGCAACTGAAGGCGAAGCGCTCGCCCTGCGGCCCGCGCACCGCGAAGCCGAGCGCATGGATGTGCGGGTTCCATTCGCCGAACGAGCTGCAGTAGCCGAGGCGCGCGTGCTCGTCGAGCCCCGCGGCGAGGCGCGGCGCAAGCGCGGCCCAGCCCTCGCCGCTGGCCAGGCGGATGCGCTCGAGCATGGCATCGCGCTCGGGCGGATCGAGGCTCGCGAGATAGGCCCGCCCCGAGGCCGAGGTGGCGATCGTCATGCGCGAGCCGATCTCGATGCGCGAGGTAATCAAGGCGGTGCGCGGCCGCAGCGAATCGATGATGAGGATGTCGAGGTCGTCGCGCACGCCCATGTGCACGCTGGCGCCCGCGAACTCCGACAGCGCGACCAGGTGCGGGCGCACCGCCGCGCGCAGGTCGAAGTGGCGCAAGTAGCGGTTGCTCAGGTCGAGCAGCGCGGGCCCCAGCGCGAAGCGATCGGTGTCCGCGGCTTGGCGCAGGTAGGCGGCCGAGACCAGCGTCGCCGTGAGCCGCGAGACGGTGGCCTTCGGAATGCCTGTCGCATCGGCCAGTTCGCGGTTGCTCAGCGGGCCCGCCGCGTCGCCCACCACACGCAGCAGCGCGAGCCCGCGCGCCAGCGCCGCCACCTCGGCGCCGCCGCCCGATTCCAGTCGTTCATTCATTTTTCAAAACACCGTTTCATTTTTTTATTGACCTTGCACCACAACTCGATCATATTTCGGAACGTTGTTCCATTAAAAAGAGAGACAAGCCATGCACACGATGCACCAGCCGACGCGGCGACACCTGATGCTTTCCGCCGGCCTCACGGTCACGGCGCTCGCCGTTCCGCTGCGCGCCGCGGCCCGCGACTTCCCGGCCGGCCCGGTCAAGATCATCATCCCGTTCGCGCCCGGCGGGCCGACCGACACGGTGGGCCGGCTTATCGGCCAGAAGCTGCAGGAGATCTGGGGCCAGCCGGTGATCATCGACTACAAGCCCGGGGCGGGCACCGCGATCGGGGCCGATTTCGTCGCCAAGTCGGCGCCCGACGGGCTGACGATCGGCATGGTGAATTCGTCGTTCGCGGTCAATCCGTCGCTGCGCCGGAACCTGCCCTACGACACGGTCAAGGACCTGGCCGGCATCACGCAGATCGCCAACCTCGAACTCGCGATCGTCGCGCGGCCCGACACCCCGTTCAACAACGTGCGCGAACTGGTCGCCTACGCGAAGAAGAACCCCGGCAAGCTCACCTACGGCACGCCCGGCGCGGGCAGCACCACGCACCTGGGCGCCGAACTGCTCAAGCGCGAGGCCGGCTTCGACATGCTGCATGCGCCGTTCAAGGGCAGTGCACCGGCCCACACCGAGCTGATGGGCGGGCGCATCGACCTGGTGTTCGATCCGCTGCTCTCGGTGCTGCCTTACGTGAAGGCCGGCCGCATGAAGATGATCGCCACGCTCGGCGAGCAGCGCGTGCCGGGCTTCGACTACCCGACCGTCGCGGAAACGCTGCCGGGCTTCCACGTCAACGCGCTGCTCGGCTTCGTGGCGCCGCGCGCCACGCCCGCGGCGGCCGTGCAGAAGATGCAGCAGGACATCGCCCGCGTGCTCAACGCGCCCGACATGCGCAAGCGCATCGAAGAACAAGGGATGACGGTGGTCGCCTCGACCTCGGCGCAGTTCGATGCCTTCGTGCAGTCCGAGATGAAGCGCTGGGCCAAGACCATCGCCGATGCCGGCATCCAGGCCGAATAGTCCCCTCCTCCGAAGAACGTCATCCGAACTCCATGACACTGCAACTCAAGCCCCTTCACCCGGTCTTCGCCGCCGAGGCCAGCGGCATCGACATCGCCCGCCCGCTCGGCCAGTCGGAGATCGACGACATCCGCGCCGCCATGGACGAATACGCCGTGCTGGTTTGGCGCGACTGCCCGCTCTCGGGCCAACAGCAGCTCGACTTCGCGAAGGCCTTCGGCCCGCTCGACCTCGGGCTCAAGAAGGTGTTCCGCCGGCCCGAGCGACTCGAGGACGAGCGGCTGATCGACATCTCCAACGTCGACGCCGAAGGCAACGTGGCGCGCCGCGATTCGCCGAAGAACCTGTCGAACTTTGCCAACCAGCTGTGGCACAGCGACAGCTCGTTCCAGAACCCGCGCGCCGCCTACTCGATGCTGCATGCGCTGGTGCTGCCGAGCTGGGGCGGCACCACGGAATTTGCCGACCTGCGCGCGGCCTACGACACGCTGCCCGAGCGCACCCAGCGCGAGATCGCGGATCTGCGCGCCGAGCACTACGCGCTGCACACGCGGCTGCTGCTCGGCGACGATGCCTACACCGACGCGCAGAAGAAGGCGATCCCGCCGGCCGTCTGGCCGCTGGTGGAAACGCACCCGGGCTCTGGCCGCAAGCTGCTCTTCGTGGGCGTGCATGCGCGCGAGATCGTCGGCTGGCCCATCGCGGAAGGCCGCATCTACCTGCTCGACCTGCTCGAGCATGCGACCCAGCGCGAGCGCGTCTACAGCCACGAATGGCGCGTCGGCGACCTGGTGATGTGGGACAACCGCAGCACGTTGCACCGCGGTCGGCGCTACGACATCGCCGAGCGGCGCGAACTGCGCCGCACGACGACAGAAGACGTGCCGTCGACGGTGCCTGCGGCCGCCTGAAGGCCGGCCGGCCACCGTGCGGCGGGCGGTGGAACCGTTTCTAGCTGATCGACATAACTCGGACAAGCCAGTCAGGGTTATTGCGCATAGAAACGTTTCCACAACATGCCGCACACTGCGGCCATGTTCGCTGCCGCACTCTTTTCTTTTTCTCTTCTCCTTTCCGCATCGTCGGCGCAGCAGGCGGTGCGCGCATGAAGGCCAAGGTCACCATCCGCGAGGTCGCGCGGGCCGCGGGCGTGGCGATCGGCACCGCCTCGCGCGCGCTCAACCGCACCGGGCGCGTGAGCGAGCAGGCGATCGCGGCGGTCACCAAGGCGGCGCGCGATCTCGGCTACACCCCCGACGCGGTGGCGCAGAGCATGCGCACGCGCTCCACCGGCGTGGTCGGGCTCATCGTGTCCGACCTCGCCAATCCGCTCTACGCACGGATCATCACGGCCGTCGAGTCGCGCCTGTTGACGGCGGGCTACACGCTGCTGGTGGCGAGCACGCACAACGACGGAGAGCGCGAGAAGGTGCTGATCGATCTGTTCCGGCGCCGCCGCGTCGACGGGTTGATCCTCGGCCCCTGCCATGCCGAGACGCCGGCCTACCTCGACCTGCTCGCGGCCGACGGCCCGGTGGTGGCGCTCGACCGCGACTTCCAGGGCGAGAACGCGGGCGTGCACGTCGACCACTACCACGGCGCGCTGCAGGCCACGCGCTACCTGCTGAACCTGGGCCACACGCGCATCGCGCTGCTGACGCCGGGCAGCGTGCTGCGCCCCGGGCGAGAGCGCATCGCGGGCTACCGCGACGCCTTTGCCGAACGCGGCCTGCAGCCCGACCCGAAGCTGATCCGGGCCGAGAAGTCGGCGATGGACTTCGCCTTCAGCGAGGCGCTCGCGCTGCTCGGCGCGCCTGCTTCGCCCACCGCCTTTTTGTGCCTGGGCACGCGCATCCTCTCGGGCGTGCTGCAGGCGCTGCGCCATGCGGGCCGCGTGGTGCCCGACGACGTGAGCGTGGTCAGCATCGGCGACACCGACCTGTCGCAGCTGTTCAGCCCGGCCATCACCTCGCTCACCTGGGACCTCGAGGCGGTCGGCACGGCCGTGGCCGAGCTGCTGCTGCGCCGCCTCGACAGCACGGCGCCGCTCGAGCAGGAGCGCATCCTGCTGACCACGCAGATGGTGCTGCGCGAATCGTGCGGGCCCGCTGCGAAGCCCGCGGCTCGCGCCAAGACCTCGGCTACCGCACGGAAAGCCGGCGCGGCATGACGACCGAGCAGCGCCTGCACGGCAAGGTGGCGATCGTGGTCGGCGCCGGCTCGATCGGCGAGGGCATCAGCAACGGTGCGGCCGCGGCCCTCACCTTCGCGCGCGAAGGCGCCAAGGTGGTCTGCGCCGACCGGTCGCTCGAGGCCGCGGCGGCCACGGTGCGACTGGTGCGCGACGGCGGCGGCATCGCGGAGCCTTTCGAGGCCGACGTGCGCAGCAGCGCGCAGATCGCGGCCATGGTGCGCCACTGCATCGAGCGCTTCGGCCGCATCGACGTGCTGCACCACAACGTGGGCGTGGAGGAATTCGGCGAATTGCTCGAAGTGACCGAGGACTCCTGGGACCGCGTGCATGCGATCAACCTCAAGGGCCCGATGCTCACGGCGCGCGAGGTGGTGCCGCACATGATCCGCCAGGGCGGCGGCTCGATCATCAACATCTCGTCGATCGCAAGCCGCAAGTGGAGCCCGATGCAGTTCCTGTCGTACAGCACCTCGAAGGCGGCGCTCAACCACATGACGCGCGTGGTGGCGCGGCAGTACGCGCAGCACCAGGTGCGCTGCAACGTGATCGTGCCGGGGCTGATCGACACGCCGCATGCCGCGGCCTTGTTCGAGGGCGACGAAGCGGCGCGCGCCGGCCGCGAGATGCGCAATGCGCGCTGCCCCATGGGCCGCCAGGGCTCGGCCTGGGACGTGGCGAATGCGGCGCTCTACCTCGCCTGCGACGAATCGAGCTACGTCACCGGCCTCGAGCTGGTGGTCGACGGCGGGCTGTCGCTCTAGGTCCCATCACATCTACAACAAGGAGACATCACCATGCGCAAGATCTGGATTGCAGCGGCGCTCGCGGGCCTGGCGCTCGCGGCGCGGGCCGAGACGCCCTCGGACTATCCCTCACGGCCGATCCGCTTCGTGCTGATCTCGGCCGCGGGCAGCGGCGGCGACACGCTCGGGCGGCTGCTCGCCGACAAGATGGCGCCGCTGGTCAAGGGCGTGTTCGTGATGGACAACAAGCCCGGCGCGAGCGGCGCGATCGCGACCGACTTCGTCGCCAAGGCGCCGCCCGACGGCTACACGATCGGCATCGGCGGCGCGACCACGCATGTGCTGCTGCCCGCGAGCAATCCCAAGCTCTCGTACGACTCGGTGAAGGACTTCGCGCCGATCGGCCAGGTCGGCACCGCGTCGATCCTGCTGATCGCGACCAACGACTTCCCGGCCAACAACGCCAAGGAACTGGTCGCGCTCGCGAAGAAGGCGCCCGGCAGCGTGCAGTACGCGAGCTGGGGCATCGCGTCGACCGGCCATTTCTGCGGCGAGCTGTTCAACCTGCGCACACAGGCGCAGATGAGCCACATCCCCTACAAGTCGGTGGTGCAGATCCAGACCGACATGCTCGGCGGCCACGTCAAGCTGGCCTACGTCGACATGGCCTCGGGCACGCCGATGGTGAAGTCGGGCAAGGTGAAGGCGATCACCGCCTGCACCTCGCGCTCGCCGAGCCTGCCCGAGGTGTCGAGCTACGACGACGAGGGCATCGACTTCGCGGGCAAGCGCATGGGCGCGCTGCGCTGGGCGCTGTACGCACCCGCGGGCACGCCGAAGCCGATCGTCGCCAAGCTCTCGGCGGCGCTCAAGCAGGTGGTCGAGATGCCCGACGTGAAGGCGCGGCTGCTCGACCTCGGCATCACCGCGGCCTACGTGGGCGGCGACGAGTTGCGCAGCATGACGGCAGCCGACATCGAAGGCTGGAAGCAGATCGCCAAGGCGGCGAACATCAGCAATGAATGAGGGCGCGGCGCTCCGGCTGCTGGACGGGCGCGTGGCGCTGGTCACGGGCGCATCACGCGCGCGCGGCATCGGGCTCGCGACCGCGCGGCTCTTCGCGCAGCACGGCGCCCGCGTGGCGCTGCTCGACCTCGACGAGGGCGAGGCCGGGGCGGCCGCGCAATCGATCGGCGCGGCGCACATCGGCATCGGCTGCGATGTGCGCGATGCCGAGGCCTGCGCGGCGGCGGTGGCGCGCGTGCTGCAGTGGGCGGGCCGCATCGACGTGCTCGTGAACAACGCCGCGGTCACGCAGAAGCGCGCGGTGCTCGACGTGACGGCCGACGATTTCGACACGGTCGTGTCGATCGCGCTGCGCGGCACGCTGCAGATGTCGCAGTGCGTGATTCCGGCGATGCGCGCGCAGCGCAGCGGCTCGATCGTCTGCATCTCGTCGATGTCGGCGCAACAGGGCGGCGGCGTGTTCGGCGGCAGCCACTACTGCGCCGCCAAGGCGGGCGTGCTGGGCCTGATGCGCGCCATGGCGCGCGAACTCGGCCCCGACGGCGTGCGCGCGAACGCGGTGACGCCCGGGCTGGTGATGACCGACTTCTCGCGCGGCGCGACCTCCGACGAGCGCAAGCACGAGTTGGGCAAGGGCTTTCCGCTCGGGCGCGTCGGCACGCCCGAGGACATCGCGGGTGCGTGCCTCTACCTGGCCTCGGACCTGTCGTCGTTCATGACCGGGGCCACGCTCGACGTCAACGGCGGCGCCTACATGCGCTGACCGGCGCGCACGCTTTCAAGGATCGACTTCATCATGAGCAAACTTTTCGGCAGCGTGCGCCAGGTCGGCTACGTCGTCAGCGACATCGAGCAAGCGATGGCCCATTGGTCGCGCACGCTGGGCGTGGGCCCCTGGTTCTACAAGGAAGACGTCGGCACGACCGAGTTCAACTACTACGGCAAGCCGTCGCGGCTGCCGAAGCTCTCGATCGCGTTGGCCAATTCCGGCGACCTGCAGATCGAACTGATCCAGCAGCGCGACGATGCGCCCTCGCTCTACCTCGACTCGCTGCGGCGCGGCGGCGAAGGCGCGCAGCATCTCGCCTGGTGGACCGACGACGGCTTCGACGATGCCGTGCGGCAGCTGCTGTCGATGGGCTACGTCGAGGGCCACAGCGGGCGCATGGGCGCACGCGGGCGCTTTGCGTACTTCGTGCATCCGGCGCTGCCGAGCGGCATGTTCGAGATCTCGGAGATGGCGGGCGGCAAGGGCGACTACTTTCGCGAGATCCGGCACGCGGCCGATAGCTGGGACGGCCGCACCGAGCCGATCCGCCGCATTGGCGCACCCATTTCCAATCCTTGAGGAGAACACCACGTGGAGACCCCAGCCATGCTGCAGGCGGCAAGAATCAAGACGGTGCGCGACCACATGGCGCTCGAATGCACCCAGGAGTGGGATGCGGTGATCGCCACCTTCGCGCACCCACGCTACGAGATGCACGGCAGCGGCGCGGTGTTCGACGGCGAGGCAGAAGTGCGCGGCTATTTCGAGAGCTCGCGCACGCCCTTCCCCGACCTCGCCAATGAGATCATCGCGATCGCGGCGGACCACGACACGGTGCTGGTCGAGTTCTGGCTCAGCGGCACGCACCTGGGGCCTCTGCAGGCCGAGGGCAAGGTGTACGAGGCCACGGGCCGCCGCTTTCGCATCCGCATGGCCGCGAGCTTCGAGTTCGCGCCGGGCTCCGACAAGATCGTGTGCGAGAGGCCCTACTCGGCCGCCGATGCGAAGCTGCGCGCGCTCGGGCTCGAATGAGCCGCGTGCGCCCGCCTACAGCGCCACCCAGTTCGGCGTGGCGGTGAGTGCGCGGAAGAACGGCGCAACGGCGGCCGGCGCGATGTCGTAGGGCGATTGCGAGGGATCGAGGCCGTGCCGCCGGGCAACGGCCCGCATGCGCTCGTCCCAGCGCAGCAGCGCCATGGACCATTCGGGAAACGCACGCACTGCAATGAAGGTGCGGTCGAGCACGACCGGCGCCTGGTGGCGCAGGTCGACCTGGATCCTTGCGTACAGCGCTTCGAGCGCCGCATCGTCGCCCTCGAGGTACTGCAGGTACACGCCGTCGAGCAGGCCGAGCGCACCGGTGATGCCCGCCTTGGGGTTGTCGGTGCGCGAAACCTCGAGGATGTCGGCCAGGTCGGCGGCACGGAAGGCGATGGCCTTGCTGGCATAGATGAGGCGGGCGAGCATATAAGGTCGGCGGCAGATCAGAAGAGGATCACCCATTCGCCGCGCAGGTACCTGTACTGGTAGCTGGGGCCCGAGAAGCTGGTGCTGCGGCTGTAGCCGGCACTGAAGCGGAACACCTGCGAGCCCCGCACCGGGCTTTGCAGGTTGATGTCCAGAAGCCGCGTCGGCTGGCTCACGTCGTGGTTGATCTTCTCGTTGCCGAGGCCCGCGGTAACGGCGGCCGTCCAGCCCTGGAAACGGTAGCGCCAGCCCACCGCGAGCATCGCCTCGCTGTAGCTCTTGGGGTTGAAGTAGGCGCGATCGACGTCCTCGTGCGTGCTGCGGTAGGTGCGATAGCGCGCCTGCAGCGTCAGGCCCAGGTCGAGCGAGGGCTGGTAGATCACGCGGAAGCGGCCGAGGTCGCGCCGGTTGCCGTCCGAGAAGTACTGCTGCCCGAGCAGCCCCACCAGCGTGACATGACTGCCGATGCCCTGGTCGACGGCCACGCCGACGATCGAGAAGTCGACGCCGCGGTCGAGCGCGCGGGGCGTCTCGACCCAGTCGCGGTTCACGATGAATTCGACCGCGGTGCTCTTCGTGGGCGAAATGCGGTAGCTGCCGTCGAGCGTGAGCAGCGTGTGCCCGCCCTGGCGGAACAGACCGGCCTCGATCACGCCGCCGTCGGCGGTGCGGGTCTCGACCGAGCGCGCGAGGAACGAGACCTTCTGCCCGTTCCTGCGCCAGTTGTCCTGCCGGTACTGGTATTCGCCGAGCCGGAAGCCCAGGTAGCGGTCGGCATGCGCGAAGGCCGGGAAGAATTCGGCCGACACGCGGCGCGACTGGAAGTTGTCGCTGTCGTGGGTCAGGTACACCTCGCTGCCATAGGCCATGCCCGAGCGCTCACCGGCGGGCTTCGGCGCCTCCTCGGCCCAGCTGGGCGCGGCCAGTGCCATGCAGAAACCCGACAAGGCGCCGGCCACGACGCGTGCGACGCCGGTCATTTCGTTCCCCACGATTTGGGCTTTCTCAAGAGTTCGTCCAGGTAGCCCAGGGCGCTCGCGGGTTGCAGCAAAAAGCTGTAGAGCAGCACGTAGATGAAGAACCCCCCGAAATTCCGCCGCACCACGAGGCCCGTGCTCCTGAACATCCGGCGCTCGATCGAGAACATCAGGAAGCTCAGTGCGAAGGCGGCGGGCAGCAGCGCCAGCGTCATCGGCCCGACGATCCAGTAGTAGCCGAACAGCGCGAACACCACGCCGGGGATGAAGCCGATGGTGAATGCCACGTCGAGCCATGGGAAGAACACGTTCCAGTAGATGAAGAAGGTCGAGAGCCGCGGCTGCAGCAGGATGCCGGGATGCTGCACGAAGGCTTCGGCCATGCCGCGCGCCCAGCGCTGGCGCTGCTTGACGAGCTGCCCGACGGTGGTGGGCACGTTGGTGAACAGGCAGGCGTCCTCGCAGTGGCCGATGCGGTAGCCGGCCTTGAGCAGCGCCCAGGTGAGCACGATGTCCTCGCCCACGCACTCGGGCCAGCCACCCACCTCGGCCAGCGCGGCGCGGTCGTAGATCGAGAAGGCGCCCTGCGCCACCAGCGTGCCCTGGAACAGCGACTGCACGCGCTTGATCGAGGCGATGCCGTGGAAGTAGTCCCATTCCTGGCAGCGCGTGAGCCAGTTGAGCCGCGAGTTGCGCACCAGGATCTTGCCCGCCACCGCGCGGGTGTTGGGCGGGTCGGCGCGGTAGCGCTCGACGATGTTGACCAGCGCGCCGCGGTAGAGGAACGAGTCGGCATCGACCGTGATGACGAGGTCGTGGCGCACTTCCTTGAAGCCGATGTTCAGGGCGCGTGCCTTGCCGCCGTTCTGTTGCAGGTCGACGAAGGTGAGCCACGGAAAGCGCGCCTCGGCGGCGCGCACCACCTGCGCGGTGCCGTCCTTCGAACCGTCATTGATGACGATGACCTGCAACTCGCCGGGGTAGCCCTGCCGGTCGATGCTGACGAGCGTTTCCTCGATCGAGGCTTCCTCGTTGTAGGCCGCCACCAGGATCGAGATCGGCGGATAGGCCGTGAGCGGCCGGCGCACGGGCCGGCGGTCGAGCATCAGGCTGATCGCGAGGAACGCATTCATGAAGCCCGGGATCACGGCGATGCCGTAGACCAGGAACACCGCGACCACGATGCCGACGTACTGCCGCAGGTCGGCCAGCCAGTGGGCCGCCGCCCAGATGGAGAAAGCCGCCCAGGCGCTGGCGCCTGCCAGTGCGATGAAGAATTTGGCGACGACGGGCAGGTAGAGCCTCGATCGTGGCCTGCCGTGATGCGCGTCGGTCATGGTGTCCTCGTGAGCCGAGAATGTAACGCGACGACCGAGATTTAAGGCATTTGTTTACACTTCCGTGCCTAACTCCGTGGTATGCGTGCCACGTTGCCCCGCCTCATCGATCAGGGCCTCTTGCACCAATCAGATCGCGCACGGCAATGGCCAGCACGAAAAGCGCTAAGCCGGCGGCGGTCAGGGTTGCCGCCGTGTAGAAGCCGATCAGGCCCCAATAAAGGACAGGCTGCTCGACGGCAAGGATCTCAGGTCCTTTGCGGTTGTTGAGCACCCCGGTGCGCACGCTTTCCACCACTTCGGTGGCTCCAATAAGGCAACCCCAGCCGATCAAGGCCGCGACGGCGAGGGCTGCCATCGACTGTAGCCATGACCGTCGGTGGCTCGGGGCATTCGGACGGCCCGTCACGTTCGCAATGCGTTGCCAAAGATCAGCCGATTCCCGTAGGAATGCCGCACCGTCACCTCATGTGTTCCCCACCCCGTGTCCTTGATGCCAGGACGCGCATGGCCGTACTGCTTGGCTGTCAGCCCGGCATGCAAGCTAGCGATCCCGAATGCGCAGGACACACCGCTGCAGCCGCCCCTGTGGTGTTCAGCCAAGTGCTGCACACGGCCGGCGTGCGACACGAGGTACGGTGGCAGCGCAGGCCCAAAGCGATGTTGCTCCATCGGCGTTGTTTCCTTTTGGTTGTCCCGCTCCAAAGCCTAGCATCAGCGGCTGGGATTGATCACCGTAGACAGTTGTTGCAGTAGTTGTTCGCGAGCACGAATGCCGGCGTTTGGGGATCGCGCTCTTTTGTCCTGAATCAGGTGCGCGAACACCAGGGACTGCGCACCATTCGTGGCCCAGCCCACGTACCAGCCATACGCTTGATCCGCCCGGTATCGGTTGTCTCTTCCCGGTGAGCCGGTGCCAGTTTTCCCGTGAACGCTCCAGCCATCCCAGTGCCGGCTCTCCAGGGTGATACGCGCGGTCATCTCCAATGCGTGAGCGCTTATTGGAAGCTGGCCGTTGACGAGCTTTCGCAGGAACGCGACCTGCTCAGCGGGTGAGATCTGCAGCGACGACATCACCCAAACGCCGTTGCTTCCCGGATTCAGAACCGAAACTGCCGTTACGTCGGCATTGCCATAGCCGAAGGATTTCACGTATCTCTCGAAACGGGCCTGCCCCAACTCCTTCACCACCTGCTGCGAGTACCAAAACACGGAATTTTCAATCCATGTGGTCGGGTTGATGTCCCGCCTCCAGGCGTCTCCAGCCCAGTCCGGGTATCCAGTACGGTACGGCCACGACGGCTTTTCCGCCTCCACCAGGATCCCAGAGTCAAATCCCATCGCGCTGATCGCGAGCTTGAACGTCGACGCAGGCGTTACACGCGTGTCGCAGCCTGCGCCGCTCCTGACGACTGGGTTGCCGGTCACCGCGTCCACAATCAGGGTACACATTGGGCTGGCGGATGACGTGAATGCTGCGAGCAGCACAAGCGGGGTGAGAACGGTTACTACAGCTGTGCGCATCTTCGAACCCAAAACATCAGGAGCGGGAGTTTCGTTCAACGGGCAGCTTCGAGCGCTGAACACTCGAGGGCCTCAGCGTCTGCTTTCGGCGCCTAGCTACTTCTGCTTTGGGCGAGGGCCCACAGGTCGATGCAAAGGCGCGACGCACGCGTGGATCCAATGGCTTGAAATCAAAACTTGCGAAAGTTCAACGGCGCGCTACGCGAAAGTCGATGGGGCCAGCGGCGCAATTGGAGGATGGTTTCCGGGGGTCAGACACCAAGGTTCGTTGGCGTTCCGCCGTATTTGCCAGCTTTGTCACGGAAGGATTGCGCGCTCAGTGACGAGGAACGCGGTGATCTCGCCGAGGAAGGTCCTCGCATGCGCCATCGTGTCGCGGCCCGCCGGCGAGGCGAAGGCGGCCTGCAGCGTGGCCGCGTCCTCGAACCACAGCTCGACGATGCCGTCGATCGGCAGGTCGTCGCGGCTGCAGGGTTGCCCCTTCGTGCGCTCGCGTCCCACGACCGTGTTCTGCCGGTAGCCGCTCACGCCGGGCATGCCGCGCACCAGCTCCCCGTGGCGCTGCCATTCGCGGCTGAAGTCCTCTGCGTCGAGACCCGGCAGCCGCTCGAGGATCGACATGCGCTTGAGCAACCGCGCGCGCACGGCCGGCGCGGGCGGCGCAATCACCACCGCCGTCTCCGCGCCCACGATGTGCAGGTCGCCGAGAAAGTGCTGCTCGTCGGCCACGAGCCGGGCCGCGGTCTCGCCTTCGGCGAACGGGCGCGCGGCGTCGCTCCCATCGTCGAGCCACAGTTGCGAGAAGCCGTCGAAATCCCACGGCCCGCGCGGAAAGTCGATGCCGCGCTGGAGCCGCTCGACGACCGTGTTCTGCCAATAGGCGCGCAGGCCCGGCACGCGCGCGGCCAGCGGGCCGTGGCGGTCGCGCCAGTGGGCATCGAAGTCTTCCTGCGTCCAGTCCGCCTTCTTGCGGATCAGCCCCATTCGCACGTTCATGGGTTCGGCCTTTCGTTCGTTGGAGATGCCGCATCGGCGGCGGCGGCTGCGGCGCGGGCGCGCGCAAGGCCGGGCGCGCGCTTCGCGAGCCAGACGCCATGGCGCTCGGGCCAGCGCCGGAATTCGGGGTCGTGCCCGAGCGCCGCGGCCGCGTGGTGCGCCCAGTACGGATCGAACAGCGCCTCGCGCCCGAGCGCGACGAGGTCGGCCTGGCCCTGCTGCAGCACCGCCTCGGCCTGATGCGCGTCGACGATCATGCCGACCGCCTGGGTCTTCACGCCCGCATCGCGCCGGATGCGCGCCGAGAACGGCACCTGGAACCCGAGGCCGCGCGGCACCGGCAGCGCGCGCGTTTCCTCGGTGAGGCCACCCGACGAGCAGTCGATCACGTCGACGCCGAGCGCTGCCAGTTCGCGCGCGAGCACCACCGAATCGTCGAGCGACCAGCCGCCCTCGCTGCCATCGACCGCCGAGAGCCGGCAGAACAGCGGCTTGTGCGCCGGCCATGCCGCGCGCACGCGCCGCGCGGTCTCGAGCGCGAGCTTCATGCGGCCCGCGAGGCTGCCGCCCCACTCGTCGGTGCGGTGGTTCGAATTTGGCGAGAGGAAGCTCGCGACGAGGTAGCCATGCCCGAAATGCAGCTCGACCACGTCGAATCCGGCCTGCTCGGCGCGCACGGCCGCGTCGACGAAACGGGCGATGGCTTCCTCGATGGCGCGCGCGTCCATCGCCACGGGCGCCGACCAGCCTGGCCCGGCCGGCAGCGCGCTGGGCCCGAGCCGCTGCCAGGGTTCGGCGTCGCCTTGCAACTGCGCCTCGCCGAGCGCGGCACCGCCCTCCCAGAGTGGCTGGCTGCCGGCCTTGCGCCCGGCATGCGCGAGCTGCACCCCGATCGCGCCGCCATTCGCATGGACGAAATCGACCACCGCCTTGAGCGGCGCGATGTGGCCGTCGTTCCAGAGCCCGAGGTCGGCGGTGCCGATGCGGCCGCGCGGATCGACCGCCGTGCTTTCGGTCAGGATCAGCCCGGCGCCGCCGAGCGCGAACTTGCCGAGGTGCACCAGGTGCCAGGCCGTGGCCCGCCCGGCCTCGGCCGCGTGCTGGCACATGGGCGAGATGACGACGCGGTTGCGGAGCGCCAGCCCGCGCAGCTGCAGCGGCTGGAACAGCAGCGGTGCGGCCGGCGTCACTGGCCCTCCAGCGCCTTCCACATCTCGATGTCGCGCTCGGCGGTCCAGATGCGCGGGTCGGCGTACTGCGTGGCTTCGTCGTAGCAGCGCGTGACGTCGAAGGGCATGCAGTGGTCGAAGATGACCCAGCGGCCGTACTTGGGCTTGAGCGCGGCATAGGTGTCCTTGTAGACGGCGTTCAGGTCCTTGCCGGCCGCGACGCCCTGCTGCACGCTCGCATACACGTCGGCGATGAAGCTGCGCGTCTCCTGCAGGCCCTTGGCCACGTCGCCGGGCGTGGTGAGCGCCGCGCCGCGGCCCGGCACCAGTGCCGCGGGCTTCAGCGCGGCGAGGTTGTCGAGCGTCTGTGGCCAGTCCTTGAAGTACGCGTCGCCCGCATAGGGCGTGGCGCCGAACTCCACCAGGTCGCCCGACAGCAGCGCGCGCTCCTGGGGCAACCAGACGACCGTGTCGCCCTTGGTGTGGCCGCGGCCCAGTTGCAGCAGCTGCACTTCGAGTTGGCCGAGCCACAGCGTCATCTTGCCGGTGAAGGTCATGGTCGGCCAGGTCATGCCGGGCGGCACCGTCTCGACGTTGCTGAACAGGCGCGGGAAACGGCCGATCTCGCTGGCCTTGTCCTGCTCGCCGCGCTCGACGATGAGGTCGTAGGTGTCCTGGCTCGCGATGACCTGCTGCGCGCCATAGGCGCTCGCGCCGAGCACGCGCACCGCGTGGTAGTGCGTGAGCACCACGTATCGGATGGGCTTGTCGGTCACTTCGCGGATGCGCCGGATCACGTCGGCCGCCATCGCGGGCGTGGCCTGCGTGTCGGCCACCAGCACGCAGTCGTCGCCGATCACGATGCCGGTGTTGGGGTCGCCCTCGGCCGTGTAGGCCCAGGCGTGTTCGGAGATCTGGCTGAAGGTGACCTTCTTCTCCTCCATGTCGGCCTGGCTGGCGAACTTCTTGGTTTCGGTGGTCATGAATGGGGCTCCTGTGGGTGTCTGGTGGGATGCGGGTCAGTGCGCGCCGAGGTAGGCCGCCTTGACCTTGGGGTCGTTGAGCAGCGTGCAGCCCGAGCCTTCGAGCGTGATGCGCCCGGTCTCGAGCACGTAGGCCCGGTCGGCCACGCCGAGCGCCTGCCGGGCCATCTGCTCGACGAGCAGGATGGTCAGGCCGGACTCGCGCAGCTGGCGGATCGCCGCGAAGATGTCCTTGATGATCAGCGGCGCGAGCCCGAGCGAAGGCTCGTCGAGCAGCAGCAGCCGCGGCTCGCTCATGAGCGCGCGCGCGATCGCCAGCATCTGCTGTTCGCCGCCCGAGAGCGTGCCCGACAGCTGGTGCTGCCGCTCGCGCAGCCGCGGGAAGCGGTCGAACTCGCGCTCGATCGCGGCCTCGACCGCGGCCGGATCGCGCCGGCGCGTATAGGCGCCGAGCAGCAGGTTCTCGCGCACGGTCTGGTCGGCGAAGACGCCGCGGCCCTCGGGCGACATCGCCACGCCGAGGCCCACGCGCCGGTGCGCCGGCACGCGCGTGCAGTCCTGGCCGTCGATGAGGATGCGGCCACCCGCCACGGGCTCCAGCCCGACGATGCTCTTGAGCAGCGTGCTCTTGCCCGCGCCGTTGGCGCCGATGATCGTGACCACCTCGCCGGCGCGCACTTCGAGGCTCACGCCCTTGACGGCTTCGATCGCGCCGTACGAGACCTTGACGGATTCGAGTTTCAACATCGCCGTTTCCTCAGGCCACGACCGCCGGGGCCGGCTCGGTCTCGTCGTCCACGCCGAGGTAGGCCTCGACGACGCGCGGGTTGCATTGCACTTCGGCCGGCTTGCCCTCGGCGATCTTGATGCCGTAGTCGAGCACGATCACATGGTCCGAGACCGACATCACGAGGTCCATGTGGTGCTCGACCATCAGGATGCTCACGCCGCAGCGGCCGATGCGCAGCAGCAGCTGGCCGAGTTCGGCGGTCTCCTGCGGATTGAGGCCGGCCGCGGGCTCGTCGAGCAGCAGCAGCTGCGGCTCGGTCGCCAGCGCGCGCGCGAGTTCGACGCGCCGCTGCAGGCCGTACGGCAGGCTGCCGGCCGGCTGGTGCGCGAGCGGCGCGAGGTCGACCAGTTCGAGCAGCTGCAGCGCGCGTTCGCGCGTCGCGGTTTCCTGCCTTCTCGCGCCCGGCAGGGCGACGAGCGACGAGAGAAAACCGTTCGCCATGCGGCTGTGGCGGCCGAGCATCACGTTGTCGAGCACCGAAAGGTCGGAGAACAGGCGCAGGTTCTGGAACGTGCGCCCCATGCCCATGCTGCAGATCGCATGCGCGGGGCGCCCGGCGATCTCCTCGCCGAGGAATCGGATCGAGCCCGCAGTGGGCACGACCACGCCCGTCAGCATGTTGATCATGGTGCTCTTGCCCGCGCCGTTGGGGCCGATCAGCGCATGGATGTGGCCGCGCTGGAGCCGGAACGACACGTCCTGCGCCGGCCTCACGCCGCCATAGGCCTTGGTCACACCCTCCACCACCAGCAGGTCGCCGTGCGCATCGGGCCCGATGCGCGTGGCTGCATGCGCCGGGCGATTCGATGCCGCGGCGGCCCTGCCCTTCGGGCGCCACCGGAACCACGGCGCCAGCACGCCGGTCACACCGCCGGGCATCACGTAGAGCGCGAACAGCAGCAAGAAGCCATAGAGGAAATGCTGCGCCGAGGGCCAGCGCGAGAGCATCGCATCGACGGCCGTGAGGATGACCGTGCCCACCAGCGGCCCGTACATCGAGCCCGCGCCGCCGAACAGCACCAGCAGCAGGATGAAGATCGACAGGTGGAAGGTGATGAAGTCGGAATTGATGTATTGGTTCTGCTGCGCCACCAGCGCGCCTGCGATGCCGCAGGTGACGGCCGCGACCACGAAGGCCATGACCTTGGCGCGGTAGACACGCACGCCCACCGACGACGACGCGATCTCGTCGGCTTGGAGCGAGAGCAGTGCGCGCCCGAAGCGGCCCTGCAGCAGGTTGCGCAGCAGCAGGTGCGCGAGCGCGCACAGCACCACCGCGAACCACACCCACTGCAGCGTCGTGAGCGGCTGGCCGTTCCAGGTGATCGGCCGGATGCCGTAGATGCCCTGCGCGCCGCCGAACACCTCGGTCCATTCGCCGACGAGCTTCTCGACCACGATGCCGAAGGCCAGCGTCACCATCGCGAGGTACGGGCCCTTGACGCGCAGCGAGGGCAGCGCGATCAGCACGCCGCAGACGCCCGAGATCACCGCCGCCGCGACGAGCGCGAGCCACGGGCTCATCTCGGTGCGCGTGGTCAGCAGCGCGACCGCATAGGCGCCGGCCGCGAAGAGCCCCGCCTGACCGAGCGACTTCTGGCCCGCATAGCCGACCAGCACGTTCATGCCCGCCGCGCACAGGTAGTAGACGCACATCATGAAGACGATGCGCAGGTAATAGTCGTTGCCGAACAGCGAGGTGGCGCCGATCACGCCGGCCACCACCAGCGCCACGCCGGCAAGATGCTGGGCCTGCTTCATACCTTTTCCACCATCGGCTTGCCGAACAGGCCCGTGGGCCGGAACGCGAGCACCAGGATGACGAGCGCGAACACCGCCACCTCGCGCCACTGCGCCTGCCAGAGGTTGACCAGCGACTCGATCACGCCGAGCGCGAAGCCCCCGATCACGCAGCCGCGCGGATTGCTCAGCCCGCCGATCATCGCGCCCGAGAAACCCTTGAGCCCGACGGTGAGCCCCATGAAGAGCGAGGCCTGCGCGATCGGCGCGAGCAGGAAGCCCGACAGTCCCGCGAGCGCTGAACTGACGACGAAGGCGCCGATCATCACCGCGTTGGTGTTGATGCCCATCAGGCTCGCGACGTTGCCATTGGCCGCGACCGCGCGCATGGCCTTGCCGATCATCGTGCGGTTCATGACGCGGTCGAAGACGATCATGATCACCACCGCGACGGCGAGCGTGAGCAGCTCCTGCGGCCGCACGCCGATGCCCAGGAACCGGATCACGCCGTCGCCCACCGGCCCCGGCACCACCACCGGCTTGGGCCCCCAGATCGCGAGCCCGATGCTCTGCAGGATCACGCCGAAGCCCAGCGTGCTCATGACCCACGCCATGCCGGGGCGGCCCGCGAACGGCCGCACGCCCACCAGGTACAGCAGCCAGCCGAGCAGCCCCATGACCACCAGCGCCGCCACCAGCGCGAGCAGCTGCGCGCCGGCGCCGGGCAGCGCCGAGCCGAAGGTGGTGGAGCCGATCGGCAGCCCCAGCACCAGGAACAGCGCGCTCATGCCGACGAAGGCGCCCGCGGACACGAACTCCCCGTGCGAGAAGTTCAGCGTCTTGGTGGTGGTGAAGGTGATGCTGAAACCCAGCGCCACCAGCGCGTAGGCACCGCCCACGGACAGGCCGCTGAGGATGGCCTGCAAGAGTGCCTCTGCCATGTTGCCTCCGAGATGGTTGGCGCGGCCCGCCCGGCGGGCGCGCTGCGGTTGCTGCTGTGCTTACTGCTTGAAGTCGGCCGCCGAGAGCGCGCCGATGATCGGGTCGGTATAGGACAGCAGCTTGCCGTCCTTCCAGCGGATCCACACCAGGTCCTTGGCGGTGAGCGCCTCGTGGTTGGTCTTGCTGAAGGGCTTGTCGTAGGTCTTGAGCACGCCCTGCACCGGCGCCTTCAGGTCTTCGAGCGCGAGGCGCACCGCCGAGCCCTCGATGCTGTTGGCCTGCTTCGCGGCCGCGGCGTACAGCATGACCGAGTCGTAGCCGTGCAGCGCGAACGAGAACGAGCCGGGCGCCTTGAGCTTCGAACCGATGCGCTCGAACAGCTTCTGCTGCGCCGGGGTGCGCGTCTCGCTGACGGTGCGCATGAAGATCGGCTTCTCGGCCAGCGCCTTGCCCGCCGCGTCGTAGAAGGTGATGTTGTCCGCCGCCCACGAGGTCAGCACCAGCGGGAAGTAGTTGATCTTCTCCATGCTGCGCACCAGCTGCGCGATCGGCGTGCCCTGCGCCCAGACCACCACCGTGTCGACGTTGGCCGACTTCATCTTGCCGAGCTGCGAGGTCATGTCGGTGTCGCCGACGCCGAAGCGCTCGGTCGCGGCCACCTTGATGCCCTGGAGCTTGGCGATCTCCTCCATGTCCTTCAGGCCGCCCTGGCCGTAGCCCGTGGTCTCGGCCATGAGGCCGACCACCTTCGACTGCGCGGTGTTCTTCTTCACGTAGGCCATCAGCGCCGCGACCTGCTCGCGGTCGACCATCGAGACGCGGAACATGTAGTTGTCGGCGCCGGCACTCATGGGCTTGGTGATGTCCGTGCCCGAACCCACGTTGCCGATGACCGGGATCTTCTTCTGGTTGGCGATGTGCTTCCAGGCCATGGCGTTGCCCGAGTTGGTCGGGCCGAAAACGGCCGCGACCTTCTCGTTGTCGACCAGTTCGCTCATGTTCTGGATCGACTTGGGCGGCGCCGAGGTGTCGTCACGCGTGACCAGCGCGAGCTTCCGGCCGAGCACGCCGCCCGCGGCATTGATGTCGGCGATCGCCGCCTCCATGCCGAGCACCGCGGCCTGGCCGCTCTGCGCCGAGGGCGAAGCGGACAGGTCGCCGTTGTAGCCCAGCTTGATGTCTTGCGCGCTGGCCGCCGCGGCGGCAACGAGCCCGGCGGCGAGCACCGCACGCTGGAAGAACTTGGGAATGCGCATGGCTGTGTCTCCTTGTGGTTTTTGGGGATCAGGAAGCGAGGAAGCCGCCGTCCACGGGCAGCGTCACGCCGGTCACGTAGCTGGCCATTTCCGACGCGAGGAACACGACCGGGCCGACGAGCTCTTCGGGCTGGCCCACGCGCGCCATCGGCGTGCGCTGCATGAACCGGTCGAGCCGCTCGGGCGCCTCGCGCGTGTAGGAGGTCATCGGCGTGTCGATCACGCCGGGCGCGATCGCGTTGACGCGGATGCCGTCCTTCGCGAGCTCGACCGCGAGCGCCTGCGTCATGAGCTTGACCGCGCCCTTGGAGGGCGAATAGCCCACCGCGTTGGGAATGCCGGCACTCGATGCGATCGATGCCACGTTGATGACAACGCCCTTGCTGCGGCGCAGCGCTTCGAGCCACGCCTGCAGCGGATGGAAGCTGCCCATCACGTTCACGTCGAGCGTGCGCGCGAGGTTGGCGGCCGCCTCGGGGCTGTCGAGCCCCTCGCGGATGATGATGCCGGCGTTGTTGACGAGCACGTCGATCGTGCCCACCTCGGCGGCCACCGTGCGCGCGAGCGCGCGGCAGGCCTCGGGCGAGGTCACGTCGAGCTGGTACGCGAAGGCCCTGGCGCCCGCGGCCTCGATCTCGGCCGCGACGGCGCGTGCGTTGTCTTCGTTCAGGTCCGTCACCACCACGCGCGCGCCGGCCGCGGCGAGCCCCATCGCGATGGCCCGGCCGTTGCCCTGCCCTGCGCCGGTGACGAGTGCGGTGCGGCCGCCGAGCACGCGCGGTGCGATCTGTTCGGTGATGTTCATGGGTGCGAAATCCTTGCGGGCTGCGGCAGCTGGCCCGCGAGCGTCTGGCCGACGATGTAGCCGAAGGTGAGCGCGGGGCCCAGCGTGATGCCGGCGCCCGGGTAGTTGCCGCCCATGATGCTGGCGGCGTCGTTGCCGACCGCATAGAGCCCGGTGACCGGCGCGCCGGCCTGCGTGAGCACCTGGCAGGCGGCATTGGTCGCGAGCCCCGCGAAGGTGCCGATCTCGCCGACCACGATCTTGATCGCGTAGTAGGGCCCCTGCTGGATCGGCGCCATGCAGGGATTAGGCGCGACCAGCGAATCGCCCTGGAAGCGGTTGTAGGCCGTGCTGCCCTTGGCGAACTTGGTGTCGGTGCCCTGGGCCGCATCGCGGTTGAAGCATTCGACCTCTTCCTGCAGCGCGGCGTGCGGTACGCCGATGGCGCGCGCGAGTTCCGCCAGGCTTTGGCCGCGCTTCAGGTAGCCGCTGCGCAGGTGCCGGCCGATCGGCAGCGGGAACGGCGCCACGCAGCCCATGCCGTACTGGCGCAGGTGCTTGTGGTCGCAAACGAGCCAGCAGCTCACCTCGGCCGCGCCCGCGCAGGCCTTCACGAGGTGCTGCACGAAGTCGTGGTACGAGAGCGCTTCGTTGGTGAAGCGGCGGCCGTTCTGCGTCACCGCGATCACGCCGGGCTTGGCGCGGTCGATGAAGTGCGGCATGACGCCTTCGGAGCCGTCCTTGCGCCGCGTGACCGACGTGGGGCACCAAGCCGCCGCGTTCGGGATCGTGGCGTCGACCCAGCCGCCGACCGATTCGCCGAGGCGCAGCCCGTCGCCGGTGTTGAGCGCGGGCGACGGCGTGTAGTGCTCGCGGCCGGTGGGCGCATGGGGGAACAGCGCCTTGCGGCGTTCGACGTCATAAGGAAAGCCGCCGCAAGCCAGCACCACGCCGCGGCGCGCGCGCACCTCGACCGGCCGGCCCTCGCGCAGCACGGTAGCGCCGACCACCGTGTCGCCTTCGACGATCAGCCGCTCGACCGGCGCATCGAGCCACACCGGAATGCCCAGGTCCATGCCGGCCTTCGCGAGCCGGCCCGCGAGTGCGTTGCCATTGGTCAGCGTCATACCGCGGCCATGCCGCAGCACGTCGAGCAGGTGGCCGCCGAAGCGCTTGGCCACATACCAGAACGACTCGAGCGACTTGAACGCGCGCAGGAAGTGCCAGAGCTCCTTGCCCGAGCCCAGCATCATCCCGAACACCGTCAGCTCGGGCACCGGCGGCGCGAGCTGCTTCACACGGGCGCCGAGCTCGCGCGCATCGAAGGGGCGCGTGACCATCGACCGGCCCGCCTGCTGGCCGCCCGGCGCTTCGGCGTGGTAGTCGGGAAAGACCGGCGGCATGTCGAACTGCACGCAGGTCTTGTCGGTGAAGAAATCGATCGCCTCGGGCCCGTGTGCGAGGAAGGCGTCGACCCGCGCCGCATCGAAATGCGTGGTCGCTTCGTGCTGCAGGTAGGCGCGCGCGGCGCGCGGCGCCTCGTGGATGCCCTGCTCCCTTGCGAGCCGCGTGCCCGGAATCCACAGCCAGCCGCCCGAGCGCGCGGTGGTGCCGCCGTAGACCGGCGCCTTGTCGACCACCAGCACCTTGAGCCCGTGGTGCGCCGCCGTGACCGCGGCCGACATGCCCGACGCACCGGTGCCGACCACCAGCACGTCGTACGTCGCTGCTTGCTGCTCACTCATTGACCGTCTCTCCTTGCCATGCGGATCGCACCCGGCGATCCATTATCGTTAGTATGGTGCTAACGCATCTTGTTCTATCTAATGATTTACCCTGAACTAACTGGCTAGATAGAATCGAAAAATTAGGAGACACACATGGGCCCATCCGCCGACAGCAGCGACAGCGAGAGCAACGACGCGAGCGCCGAGAAGGAGCGGCGCGGCATCCAGTCGATCGAGGCCGGCGGCCAACTGCTGCTGGCGCTCGGCGCGCACGGCCGTCCGATGCCGCTTCGGGAACTGGCCAAGGCCGCCGACATGGCGCCCGGCAAGGCCCATCCGTATCTGGTGAGCTTTTCGAAGCTCGGACTGGTGACGCAGGAGTCGTCGACCGGTTATTACTGGCTCGGCCCGACCGCGATGCAGCTCGGACTCGTGACGCTGCGCATGCTCAACCCGGTGCGCGAGGCCACGCCATTTGCCGAGAACCTGGCCCGCGAGACCGGCCACAGCGTGGCGCTGTCGGTGTGGGGCAACCAGGGGCCGACGATCGTGTTTCTGTTCGACGCGATCTATCCGCTGCACACCAACATCCGCACCGGCACCGTGATGTCGCTCGCGGGCACGGCCACCGGACGGCTGTTCGCGGCCTACCTGCCGGCCAAGCTGATCGAGGAATCGCTGCTCGAGGACGAGCGCCGCCTCGGGCCCGACATCGCCGCGCCCGTGGGCGCCGACAACCTGCAGGACATGCTCGCCGAAGTGCGCAAGCACCGCGTCTCGCGCACCGTGAACAACCCCACCCCGGGCGTCTGCTCGTTCGCGGCGCCGGTGTTCGACTATTCGGGGAACATCGTGCTCGGCATCACGCTGATGGGGCGCTCACGCTCGTTCGACACCGACTGGAACGGCACGCAGGCGCAGGCGGTGAAGGCCTGCGGGGTCGAGGTGTCGAAGCGGCTGGGGCACCAGCCGTTGCGGGTGGGGTAGCCGGGCGCGTCAGGCGCGGCTCAACGCCGCACCCAGGCCACCATAGGCGCCAGCACCGCGGGACGCCAGGCCAGCGCAAGGGCCACCGTCACGGCTGCGCCGGTCAGCGTCATGATCCACACCAGCACCGCCATCGTCGGATGGTCCGCGCGCAGGCAGAGCACGAACGCCGTGGCGATCGCGACCACGGCCGCGAGGCGCATGGTTGCCGCAGTTCCCGCGCGCAGCCTCGCGGTGCTGCCGCGCACCTGCTCCCAATGCGCCTCCATCGCCAGCGCCAGCCAGGCCATGCCCGCGAAATTGGCGAGCACGGCCGCGAGCAGCAGCAAGGCCTCAGCCATGGCGGTCGGCCTCCGCCATCGGCACCGGCCTGAGCGAGCCGCCGCCGCCCGTGGGTGCCACCACGCCCTGCCGCTCGCGCCGGCGCAGCCGCAGCGCGGCCAGAACCGCGAGGCCCGCGCTCACCAGCAGCGCCAGGTCGAACCCGGCCACGGGCCAGTAGCCCTGCGCCAGGGTCTTGCCCAAGTGGTCGCCGGTGGTGATCCAGTTCAGCGCCACGGCCGCGAGCGCCAGCACGGCGATGGCCCAGCACTGCTCGCGCCAGGCCGGCGCGAGCCGGGCCTCGGCCACGGGCGCGCTGCGCCAGGCGGCATGCGCGAAGGCCAGCATCCAGCTGCCCCAGAAGGCCCACTTCTCCCAGTCGCCGCGGTGCGCGAGGTCGGTGGGGAGCACGCGGTTGGCCACCAGCATCACCAGGGCCGCGACCACCATGCCCGTGACCGTGGTCACCGCCAGCGCATCGACACAGCGCACCGCGCGGCTGCCCTGCTTCGCATGCTGCGCCTTGCGCTTCTCGACGAAGAAGAAGAAACCGGTGGCGATGCACGCGCAGCCCAGCAGGCCGCCCAGCACGTAGAACCAGCGCAGCAGCCAGTGCTCGAAGTGCTGCAGGTGCAGCCCGGTCAGGAAGTTGTTGATGCTGGCCACCGGCGTAGGCGGCGGTTCCTCGAGGATGACCTTGCCCGTGGGCGCCTCGAAGTGCACCGCCTGCCCCACCAGCGCGACGCGGTCGCTGCCGGCGCGGTAGATGCTGACGTAGCCGTTGGCGTCGCCGACGTGGCTGATGTGCAGGAAGCCGACCTCGCCGGGCATGTCGCGCGCAGCCCAGCGCCGCTTGGCCTCGACCACCATCGCATCGACCGAGGCCATGGGCGCGGCCACGCCCGCGGGCTTGAAGGCCAGGCCCTTGGCCTTGGCGTCGGCCATTGCATGCGCCTGCGCCTCGGGCTTGAGCATGGTCTCGGACACCGGCAGGTAGATGCCCGCAAAGATCGTCAGGCCCGACAGCGCGAAGATGAAATGGAACGGAAGCGCGACCACGCCGGTCAGGTTGTGCAGGTCGAGCATGCTGCGCCGCACATGCTTGCCGGGCCGGAAGGTGAAGAACTCGCGGAAGAACTTGCGGTGCATGACCACGCCGCTGACCAGCGCCGCGAGCATCACCAGCGCCGCCAGCCCGACGATCCAGTAGCCCACCGATTTCCACTCGATGTGCAGGCTGTAGTGCAGCGGATAGAAGAACTGGCTGCCGATCTTCAGCTGGTCGTGCGGCAGCACGGCGCCGTTGCGCGGATCGATCGTGACGTGCCCGTGCACGTGGTCGTCGGGGTCGTCCGGGTTGTTGCTGACCGCGTACTCGGCGAACATCTGCAGCACCGGGTCGCGGTGCGTGGTGTAGGCGCTCCAGTTCATCAGCGGCATGTCCTTCGGCAGCGGGCCGCCCACGCGTGCGCGCGCCGCTTCGAGCTCGTCGTCGTCGGGGCCGATGGTCTTGAAGATCGGTTCGAGCATGCGGTCGAACGAGGGCATCACCTGCGGCTCGAAGCGCGTTTCGGGAATCGCCCAGCGGTCGATCTCGCGGTCGAAGACCGAGAGCGAGCCGAAGAAGAACGCGATCATCAGCACGTAGCCGAGCACCAGGCCGAACCAGGTGTGCAGCCAGGCCATCGACAGGCGGAAGGACTGGAACATGACTTCTTCTCTTTCTTTCTTTCTCTTGCTCGCTCTCAGCGGGAGGCGCCGAGCAGCAGCCAGGCCGCGCCGGTCATCAGCGCGCCCCCGCCCGCCAGCACGCCCCACACGCGCGCCAGGCTGGCCGCGGCAAAGGCCCAGCAGAAGCAGGCCAGGAACACCAGGAACGCCAGCAGGTTGCACATCAGTCGGGCATCTTCATAGCCCACGCCGGTCGCGAGGAGCAAGGCGATGCCCAAAGTGACGAAGCCCCAGACGAATGCGTAGCCGCCGAGCAGGCTGGCGGCCACGCGCGATGCAATGTGCAAGGGCGTCATCTTGAAAATCGGAATGCGCTGAAAGGGGTGGTCGAAGAGAATGCGAGCGAGTCGCATTCATATTGTAGGGCGCCGAGGTGGCTTGGCGGTGGATGTCCCTGCGGAGCGGAGGATGTCGCGGGCGACTTTGGCGCGGCGAGGTCCTGCTGAATCGCTAAAAATAGCCCACCGATTGAGGAGTTCACCCATGCAGATCAGTGCCACGGAAGTCGGGAAGCGGTTCGGCCACTACCTCCTCCAAGCCGAGCGCGAGCCCGTGCACGTCATGAAGAACGATCGCACGGTCGCGGTCATCGTTTCGGCTGCGCTTCGCCGAACTCGAGGCTTTGGCGCTGAAGAAATCGCGGTCCCTGCACAAGGGAGAATTCGACAAGACATACAAGGACTGGATCGCTGCACAAAACGATCTCGTCGAACGCATCGGCGTGTTCGGGGAAGAGTTCAGGACTTGGTGAGCAGCCTGTGAACCCGGCGAGCGCGGCGCGCGATGCGCCCTACGCCCACCAGTTCGGCTGCCGGTCGACGAAGAGCGTGCAGTCCGGGATCGCCAGCTTGCCGCCGGCCCATGCCGGCCGGACGCGCCGCTGAAAGTCGGCCGACAGCCGCACCGGCCTGCCCGCCATCGGCGTGATCCAGAGCTTGGAGCGCCGGTCATAGCCGCCGGCCGTGAGTTCGCGCCCCGCCCTGCGCCATGTCTGCTGCGGCACGTGCAGCGCGAACGGCGCAAAGCGAATGGGCCGCAGAAGCTGCCCTTGCTGCCAGTAGTAAACCCGCCCGAAGTACGCCGCGTGACACCAACGCTCCCAGGCCGCAGGGCTGTACCGGTCGAAGTCCAGCCGGCCTTCGGGCAGCGCCCAGACCACGGCGATGCCGAGGCGATGGTAGGCGGCGGTGCGCGCCTCGATGTCCGCGATGCCCAGCACGCTGCGCTGCACCTCGATGGCCACGGGAACGCCGGAGATGAGCGCGAAGATGTCGGCGATCGCACCGCGCAGCCGCTTCTCCAGCTCGACGCCGCTGACGTTGGCCTCCCCGCGTAGCGCGTCGTGGATGGCGAGCTTCACGAGCAGATGGTCTTCGGTCTCGCCCGCCGCGGCCCGGCAGGATGTCGGCGCCTTGTGCGCGAAATGGTGGATGCGGACGGGGCCCTTGCGCAGCGTCATCTCCGCAGCGCAGGCCGCGCAGAGAAAGGGCGCGTCAGGCCGCTCGGCGTCGCGCGCCGCCAGCTTCATTCCGTCGGATTGGCGAAGGGCTGTGAGCACACGCGGCTTCGGATGTTCGGAGACGTGCGTCGCTAGGGCTGCGTCTCTGGGCGCCCCGTGGCGCAAGCGCTGAAGCTCACTTTTTCGAGCTCCGCAACGCTGCGTCTCGCGCGATGTTCAGGCTTTGCTGCAAGCCCTGCAGAACTGCTTCCGCACTAACGTAGTCACCACCCGGCCGAGAATGATCGCGAGCTCGCAGGCCCCGTGCGATGAAGGCCTGCCGACCGCGACGCCGTTGAACCTCCGCACGGACCGCAGCCTCGACGAATTCAGGCAAGGTCTCGCCTGTAGACAGCACCGACTCGACCTCGGCCAGGAATGCGGATTCGACGCTCAGAGATGGAAGCGTTGCGCTCTTCATTCAAAAAATGTATCGCAGATTCAGTGCATCGCACCATCCGCCTCGACCCCATGCGCGCCGCCCACGCTGGTGACGCCCGCCGACAGCGGGTAGCATCCACCGCTCTTCGATCCCTCGGCTCGCAGCATCTTTCACCGACACGGCATGGAGTGGGACATGAATACGGAAGCGTTCGATTCGAAACCGGAACGGCCATCGCGGCGGCGGCAGCTATTGAGCGGGCTTGCTGCAGGCATCACGGCCGCGGCCGCGTTGCCGCGGTGGGTGCAGGCCCAGGCCGCACCGGCGGCGCCGCCGAGCACCATCACGCAGCCGCCGCGCGACTTCGGCCCGAACGGTGCGCCGACCACCTACTTCACCGACCCCGACGTGCTCACGGTCGACCCGGCGTTCGACGCGCTGCGCCAGCCGAACGCACCGATCCAGCGGCTGTGGACCGGTGCGCTGTGGTCCGAAGGGCCGGCCTGGAACGGGGTGGGCCGCTTCCTGGTGTGGAGCGACATTCCCAACAACCGCCAGCTGCGCTGGAGCGAGGACGACGGGCATGTGAGCGTGTTCCGCTCGCCGTCGAACAACAGCAATGGCAACAGCTTCGACTTCCAGGGCCGGCAACTCTCGTGCGAGCACCTCACGCGCCGGCTGGTGCGCTATGAGCTCGACGGCTCGGCCACGGTGCTGGCCTCGCACTTCAACGGCAAGCGGCTCAATTCGCCGAACGACGTGGTGGCGCATCCCGACGGCAGCTACTGGTTCACCGACCCGCCCTACGGCGCGCAGCTCTATGAAGGCGCGGTCGATGCGCCGGGCGGGCCCGCAAACCGTTCGGGCCGGCTCAACCCGCGGCTGGGCCAGCCGCCCGAGATCGGCGCGTACAAGCGCGAGCTGCCGACCGCCGTCTACCGCCTCGACAAGAACGGCACGCTCGCGCAGGTGGCCGGCGAGGACATCGTGCCCGACCCGAACGGCCTGTGCTTCTCGCCCGACTTCAAGAAGCTCTACATCGTGAGCACCGGCCAGGGGCCGGGCGACACCATCGCGGGCGGCAAGGGAGACATGTACGTGTTCGACGTCGGCGCGGAAAACCGCCTGGGCGGCGGGCAGCGGTTCAGCGACTTCATGGTCGACGACGTGAAATGCGCCCCCGACGGCGTGCGCGCCGACGTCGACGGCAACCTCTGGTGCTCTAGCAATGCCGGGCGCAACCTCGGCTACAGCGGCGTGACGGTGTGGAACCCGCAAGGCCGGCTCATCGGGCGCATCCGCCTGCCCGAGGTCTGCGGCAACCTGTGCTTCGGCGGCCCCAAGCGCAACCGCCTCTTCATGGCCGCGAGCCAGTCGCTCTACGCGGTCTATACGGCGACGCAGGGCGCAGCGCCGTCCTGAGCCAGCGCGCGCCTTCTCCTTCGTCTCGTTAAGATGCGCGCGGCTGCGCACCCTCGCGCCGCGCGCTCTCTCGAACGAGGAAAATCCCTGTGACCATCAACCTGCAAACGCTCAAGTGCGGCGAATGCGGCAGCGGCGTGCTCCAGCGCTCCGGGCTCAACCAGTACACCTGCGCCCACTGCGGCTCGGTGTCGATCGTGGAAGACGACGTCTCCGACCGCCTGGAGCGCGTGCTCGAACAGGTCAAGGACGAAGCCGGCCGCCGGCTCGCAGCCGAGCAGTCGGCGCGCCAGCGGCATGCGGGCAAGTCCATCGGCATCGCCGCGGCGGCGGTCGTGGGACTCGCGGCCGTGTTGATCACCGGCATGGTGTTCGTCGGAAGTGGCCGGGAGTCATCGCCTGCGCCCGCCGCACGGCCGGTGACGGCCGCGGCACCGCGCGCCATCCCCGTCGACGGACTCAAGCTCGACACCCCGCGCCAGGTGCTGGCGGGCACCAACAGCAACTCGGCCAAGCCGCGGCTGCTGGTGGTGGCGCGCAACGACACCGGCATGCCGCTCGAGCGGCCGGGCATCAAGGCGGTGTTCTACGACGGCGAAAGCCGCATCGGCGAGCGCAGCGAGACGCTGCCCATCGGCATGCTCGCGCCCGGCGAGAGCGCGCCCGTGCTGATCGACATGCCGGCAGGCGACCGCAACGTCACGCGCCAGGAGGTGCAGGTGGTGGGGCCGCTGTCGGCGCCCTATCGCAGCGTCGAGGGGCCGGCGCTCAGGTTCACACGCGTGCGGCTGGTGCAGCAGGACGACAACCTGCGCCTGGTCGGGCGCATCGTCAACGACCGCACCGACCGCGCCATGCTGGCCGGTGCCGAGGCGCTGGTCACGGTGTACGACGATGCCGGCGCGGTGATCGGCTTCGGCCGCGGCTACGCGCAGGCGAGCGAGATCGCACCGGGCGAACGCAGCGCGATGGACGTGCGCGTGACGCGCATCGGCAACCCCGAGACGCCCGTCGCGGCCTGGGACTACCGCATCGACTACCACCTGGCCGACAACGCGCAGCAAGGCCGCACACGCGTGCTGAGCGCGGCGCGCGTGGTCCGCACTGCCGCGGCGCCCGAGAGCTTCCACCCCGCGCTGCGGCTCGGCAGCGAGGACCTGCTGGCCGACGAATCCGAGCGCTTCGATGCGGCGCAGATCGAACTGCTGCCGCTCGTGGCCGCGCGCGACACCACGCAGCGGCCGGTCTACTTCACCGAGGTCGTCAACCGCAGCACCGATGCGATCGCGATGTCGCCCGGTGCTGTGGTGTCGCGCTACGACGGCAGCCGGCTCGACGGCACCACGGCCGTCGGCGGGCCGGCCTACCTTTATCCCGGCGAGCGCTTTCCGGTGCTGCTGGAGCCGCACCGCAACGGGCGCATCACATCGACGCGCGCCGAATGGAAGCCGATGCGCCGCGCCGCGCTGCCCGGCCCACGCGTGCCGCTGGAGGTGCGCGTGACCGACACGCGCGCCGACACGAGCAGCGTGCTGGTCAACTTCAGCCGGCGCTATACCTACAAGTACGTCGAGGTCAGCGGCACGGTGGCCAACCCGACGCAGTCCATCGTGCGCAAGGTGCGGCTCTGGGTCAGCCTGCGCGATGCCGGCGGCAAGCTCGCCGGCTTCACGCTGCTCGAGAACCTGCCGGCCATCGCGCCCGGCGAGAGCGTGCCGTTCCAGGCCAAGGTCGACCAGTTCGGACGCGACTTCGCGCAAGTGGAGACGCTGTTCCAGAGCGAGTAGGCGCGTAGCATCTGCGCCAAGCACACAAAGCAGGAAGACAAGACACGCCATGCGCATATTGCTCGTCGAGGACGACCGGGTGCTGGCCGACGCGCTCTCGCGCGCGCTGGTGCAGTCCGCCCACGCGGTCGACGTCGTCTCCACCGGCGAGGAGGCCGACCATGCGCTCGCCGCCGGCAGCTACGACCTCGCGATCCTCGACATCGGACTGCCCGGCCTGAGCGGGCTCGACGTGCTGAAGCGCCTGCGCGCGCGCAAGTCGACCCTGCCGGTGCTGATGCTCACTGCCTTCGACACGCTGGCCGACCGCGTGCACGGGCTCGACCTCGGCGCCGACGACTACCTCGCCAAGCCCTTCGACCTGCCCGAACTCGAGGCCCGCGTGCGCGCGCTGCTGCGCCGCAGTACGGGCTCCACGCCCTTTCTCGAACACGGCCTGCTGCGCTTCGACACCGTGGGCCGGCGCGTGTTCCACGACAAGCGGCCGGTCGAACTGTCGCCGCGCGAGCTTGCGCTGCTCGAGCTGCTGCTGATGCGCGCGGGCCGCGTGGTGAGCAAGGAGCACATGGTCAACCATCTCTACGGCTGGGGCGACGAGGTCGGCGACAACGCGATCGAGGTCAACGTCTACCGGCTGCGCAAGAAGCTCGAGCCGCTCGGCTGCGAGATCCGCACGGTGCGCGGCATGGGCTACCTGATCGACAGCAGCGATGAACCGGTCTGAGCCCCGCCTGCAGCGCAAGCTGTTGGCCTGGCTGCTCGGGCCGCTCGCGCTGCTGCTGGTGCTCGACACGGGCGCGGCCTACTGGAATTCGCTGCGCTTCGCCAACATTGCCTACGACCGCGCGCTGCACGAGGTCGGCCGCGAGATCGCGATGCATGTGCAGCGCGAAGGCGACCGCCCCCGGCTCGTCCTGTCGCAGGCCGCGGCCGACATCCTGCTCGTGGACCCGGACGACCGGATCTTCTTTCGCGTCGTCGACGAAGCCGGCAACCACCTGGGCGGCGATGCGCAGCTCCCCGCGCCGCGCGCGCCGAAGGCGGCCGGGCCCGACTTCTACGGTGCCACCGTGCA
This sequence comes from Variovorax sp. Soil_C_39, assembly GCF_057656815.1. Taxonomy (NCBI): domain Bacteria; kingdom Pseudomonadati; phylum Pseudomonadota; class Betaproteobacteria; order Burkholderiales; family Comamonadaceae; genus Variovorax; species Variovorax sp. Soil_C_39. The sequence goes on along the minus strand of NZ_JBDGJQ010000004.1, from coordinate 374,109 downwards.
CGGCGAGCCGGTGCGCATGATGGACGCCTGGATGCCCACCGGACCCGAGGCGCGCCCGCCGCGCGTGCGCGTGCAGGTGGCCGAAACGCTGCACAAGCGCTCGCGCCTGACCTGGGAAATGGTCGCCAACGTGGTGCTGCCGCAGCTGGCCCTGATCGTCATGGCCACCGCGGCGGTCTGGTTCGGCGTCTCGCGCGGGCTCGCGCCGCTGCAGCGGCTGCGGCGCGCGGTGTCGGACCGCTCGCACCTGGACCTGAGCCCGATCGACACCCACGACGTGCCGGGCGAGGTGCGCCCGCTGGTCGACGACGTGAACGAACTGATGGCCCGGCTCGGGCGCACCTTCGATTTCCAGAGCCGCTTCGTGGCCGACGCCGCCCACCAGCTCAAAACACCGGTCAGTGGCCTCAAGGCGCAGATCGAACTGGCGCTGCGCGAGAACGACCCCGAGCGCGTGCGCCATTCGCTCACGCAGCTCTACATCAGCGCCGACCGGCTCTCGCGGCTGGTGCGCCAGCTGCTTTCGCTCGCGCGCAACGAGCCGGGCGCGCTCGACGCGATGCAGCTGCAGCCGCTCGACCTGAATGCCCTTGCGCTCGAGGTGAGCATGGAATGGGTGCCGCAGGCGCTCAAGCGCAACATCGACCTCGGCTTCGAGGGCGCCGACCATGCGCTGACGATCGATGCCGACCGCGACCGCCTGCGCGAGCTGGTGAACAACCTGATCGACAACGCAATCCGCTACAGCCAGCCCGGCGGCCACGTGACCGTGCAGACCAGCCAGGTCGGCGACGACCAATGCCGCCTGGCCATCAACGACGACGGCCCGCGCATTCCGGTCGAGGAACGCGCCCGCATCTTCGAGCGCTTTCACCGCCTGCTGGGCACGCAGGAGGACGGCAGCGGCCTCGGCCTGGCGATCGTGAGCGAGATCGCCACGCTGCACGGCGCGCGCATCACGCTCGAGGAAGACGCCGACGGCGTGGGCAACACCTTCAGCGTGTTCTTCCCGCTGCGCAACCCGCGCGCACTGTCAGCTGGCTGACAGCTTGCCGTTAGCCTGCTGTCAGCCGGGCGGCAGAAAGGCGACAGCCCAGGCGCCTACGCTCGTGGATGACGGAACCGCGTGTGGTTCCGAACCCATTTCCACCGAGGAGCCGCCGTGCTGTCGTTTTTGTCGAGCCCCGATTTCTGGATCGCCCTGTCGCAGATCATTCTGATCAACATCGTGCTGAGTGGCGACAACGCGGTCGTCATCGCGATGGCTTCCCGCTCGCTGCCGCCCGCGCAGCAGAAGAAGGCGATCCTGTTCGGCAGCGTCGGCGCCATCGTGCTGCGGGTGGTGCTGACCTTCTTCGCGGTCTATCTACTCACCCTGCCCTACCTCAAGCTGGTGGGCGCGGCGCTCCTGCTGTACATCGGCGTCGGCCTGCTGCAGCAGGAGGACGACGGGCATGACCTCGCAGGCCATTCGGGCCTGGCCGGGGCCATCAAGACCATCGTGCTCGCCGACCTCGTGATGAGCCTGGACAACGTCGTCGGCGTGGCCGCCGCGGCCAAGGGCAACGTGCCGCTGCTGGTCTTCGGCCTCGTGATCAGCATCCCGCTCATCATCTTCGGAAGCACGCTGATCCTGAAGCTGATGGACCGCTTTCCGATCATCATCATGCTCGGCGCCGCGCTGCTGGGCTGGGTGGCCGGCGAGATGGCGATCGGAGACCCGGCCATCGCCGGATGGGTGGCCGACCGCCACAGCCTGCACCGCGTGGTGCCCGCGCTCGGCGCCATGTTCGTGGTGGCCATCGGCAAGTGGCTGAGCATGCGGCGCACGCAGCGCCGTGCGCAGAGCGAGGCCGAAGCCGAGGCACGGCAGCAAGCCGAGAAGCAACCCGCGGTCTGAACACGATCACGGCCGGCGGTAGACCAGCCCCGACAGCCGCATGGCAAGACTGCGGCGAACGAACGGCAGCCGCGACACCGCCGACAGCAGCAGGTTGCGCGGCATGCGCCAGGCCGGCCGCACCGTCGCCAGCCGCGTGAGCCGGTCGGCCAGCGCCACCACCTGCTGCGCGATGGGGCGGCGCTCGCGCCCGTAGCGGTCGAGCGCCGACGCATCGCCGGCCAGCGCATCCACCAGCGCCGCGGCCAGTCGCACGGCGTCGAGAATGCCTGCATTCATGCCCTGGCCCCCGGCGGGGCTGTGGACATGCGCCGCATCGCCGGCGAGCACGATCCGGCCCACGCGGTAGTGCTCGGCAATGCGGTGGTGGACGCGAAAGCGCGAGCCCCACACCACCTCCTGCACCACCGCACGCACGCGCTGCGGGCCGCGCGCGTCGAGCAACGCCTGCACGCAGGCCGCGTCCGGCTGCTCGGGCGCGTCGGCCACCGTCGCCACGATGCGGTGCATGCCGCCCGGCAGCGGCGCGACCACCACCATGCCGGCCGGAGAGAAATAGAGGATCACCTCGTCGGCCGACAGGTTGCCGCCGAGGCGGACGTCGGCCAGCAGGAACGACTCGCCATAGCTGCCGCCGTCGAACGCGATGCCGGCACGCTCGCGCACCGTGCTGTGCATGCCGTCGGCACCCACCGCGTAGCGGACGCGCAGCCGGCTGCCGTCGTCCAGCGTGGCGCTGACGCCCGATGCCTCCTGCGCCAGGTCGACGAGCTGCCGCGGGCGCAACACCCCCCCACCGAGCGCCATGAAGCGCGCCAGCAGCACCTGCTCGGTCTCGGCCTGCGAAATCATCAACGCATACGGATACCGGGTCGGCAGCCCGTCGAAGGCGATGGGCACCAGCACGCGGTCGCGATCGCGCACAGTGAACCGGGGCGCCTTCAGGCCTTGTGCGACGAGCGTGGCGGCGACGCCGAGCGGCTCCAGCACCTCCAATGTCCGGGCATGCACGACGGCGGCGCGCGAGGTGTTGGCGCCCTCGGCAAGGCGATCGACCACCAGCGCCCGCACCCCGCGCGCGGCCAGTGCCAGCCCCAGCGTGAGGCCGGTGGGACCGGCGCCGACGATCAGGACGTCGGCGTCGAAGGCGGTGTCGGCGGAAGCGGTGTCGGCGGAAGCGGTGTCTGGCATGGCGGTTCCTTTCGGCATTCAGTCAACGGTTGTTGACATGGTAGGCCACCCCCACGGAATTTGTCAACACACGTTGACATATACTTCGGCATGGCCGACACCCCTGCCTCACCTCGCCGTTCCGACGCCACGCGCGCCGCCATCCTTGCGGCGGCCCGCGAGCATTTCGCGGCCCATGGCTACCAGGGCGCGACCATTCGCGCGATCGCGACCGCGGCGGGCTTCGATCCCGCCCTGGTGATGCGCTACTACGGCAACAAGGAGGGGCTGTTCGCAGCGGCCGCAGAATTCGACCTGCGCCTGCCCGACCTCAGCGCGTTGGCCCGCGAACAGGTCGGCGCGGCCCTGGTGACGCATTTCCTCGACCGTTGGGACGGCGACGAAACGCTGATGGCCCTGCTGCGAGCGGCCGTCACCAACGAGGCCGCCGCCGAGCGCATGCAGTCGATCTTTTCGACCCAGCTCGTGCCGCTGATCACCCGGCTGCGCGGCGAGCCGCGTTCGGCGGCGGCGGCACGCGCGGGTTTGATCGCGACGCAGATCCTGGGCCTGGCCCTGTGCCGCTACGTGCTCCGGCTGCCGCCGGTCGTGGGGTTGAAGCGCGCAGAGCTGGTGCGGCGTGTCGGGGCGACGGTTCAGGCGTACCTGTTCGATGCCTGACGGTCGCTGCGGCCTCGACTATTCTTCCCCATCGAACCCGCATGGAGACCGTCGAGATGCACACCCAACAAGGCGGCCAAGGCCCCGACCTCCTCGTGCTGCTGCATGGCATGGGCGCGACCGGCGCGGTCTGGTCGCCCTTCGTGGCCGAGGCCGGCGCGCACTGGCATGGCCGCTGGCTCGCGGTCGATCTGCCGGGCCACGGCCACTCCGCGCGGCAGGCGTCGTATGCCATCGGCCAGCTGGCCGCGAGCGTGGCGCGCGCGGTGCTGCCGCATGCCGACCCCGCCGGCCGCCTGGTCGTGCTGGGCCATTCGCTGGGCGGCGTGGTCGGCCTGGCGCTGGCCACGGGCTGGTTCGGCGTGCTGCCGCACCGGGTCTTCGGTGCCGGCATCAAGGCGGCGTGGAGCGACGAGGAACTCCAGCGCATGGCGACGCTCGCCGCGCAACCCGCCAAGCGGTTCGCCACCGAAGGCGAAGCGTGGGAGCGCTACCTCAAGGTCTCGGGCCTGGCCGGCCTCGCAGCCGCCGGATCGCCCGTGGCCGCGCGCGGCATCGTGCACGAGGCCGACGGCTGGCGCCTCGCGATGGACCCTGGCGCCAATGCGGTCGGCAAGCCGCCGCTGGCCGAGCTGGCCGGGCTCGCGCGCTGTCCGGTGCAGCTCGGCCGCGGCGGCAGCGATGCGCTGGTCACGCTTGCGCAGACCCGCACGCTCGACCCGGCGGCGCGCGACATCGGCCCGCACGGGCACAACGTGATGGTCGAAGCGCCGGGCCTTTTGTGGGACTGGATGGCCGCGTCGGGCGAGCCCGGCCTGCGCTGATGTAACCCGGAGGGCCTGCGCTTCGAATCAACGGAATTCACCGCCACTTTTCCAGAAGAAGCCATGCACGCCATCCCCCCACGCCGCCGCCTTTTCCTGCAAGCCGGCGCCGCTGTCGCCGCCACCGGCATGGGCCTGCCTGCCCTGGCACGGTCGCCCGCCGCCTGGACGCAGATCGAGCGCAAGGCACGCGGCCAGACCGTGTACTTCAACGCCTGGGGCGGCAGCGAGCGCACCAACGCCTACCTGGCGTGGGCCGCGGGCGAGCTGTCGCGCAGCCACGGCGTGGCGCTCCAGCATGTGAAGATCACCGACACCGCCGAGGCGGTGAAGCGCGTGCGCGGCGAGAAGGCCGCGGGCAGGCTCGCCGGCGGCAGCGTCGACATGGTGTGGATCAATGGCGAGAACTTCCTGACGATGAAGAACGAAGGCCTGCTGTTCGGCCCCTTCGCCGAACAACTGCCCAACTACCGCTGGGTCGACACGGTCGGCAAGCCCACCACGCGCACCGATTTCTCCGAGCCCGTGGATGGCCTGGAGGCGCCCTGGGGCATGGCGCAGCTCACCTTCTTTGCCGATCGCAACAGGCTGCCGGAACCGCCGCGCGACCTGGCCGCACTTCTCGAACTGGCGCGCCTGCACCCGGGGCGCATCACCTACCCGCGGCCGCCGAATTTTGTCGGCACGACCTTCCTCAAGCAGGCGCTGCTCGAGCTCGGCACCGACCGCACCGTCTTCTACCGCCCCTTTGCGGCCGATGCGTTCGACGCGGCCACACGGCCGCTCTGGGCCTGGCTCGACGCGCTGCGTCCGCTGCTGTGGCGCGCAGGCCGGCAATACCCGCAGAACGCCGCGGCGCAGCGCCAGATGATGGCCGACGGCGAACTGCTGCTCGCACTGACCTTCAACCCGAACGAGGCGGCCAACGAGATCGCCGCGGGCCGGCTGTCGGCCAGCGTGCACAGCTGGCAGAACGCGGGCGGCGCCATCGGCAACACGCACTTCCTCGCGGTGCCATTCAATGCCAATGCGGCCGAAGGCGCGCAGGTGGCGATCAACTTCATGCTGTCGGCGCGAGCGCAGGCACGCAAGGCGGACATCGGCGTGTGGGGCGATGGCACCGTGCTCGCGCTCGACCGCCTGCCGCGGGCCGAGCGCGCCCTCTTCGCGGCCGGTGCGCACCCAGGGCAGGTCGCGATGCCCGCGCCAGTGATCCTGGAGCCGCACGGCAGCTGGGTCGATCCGCTGGAGCGCGAGTGGCAGCGGCGCTACGGCTAGCCGCGCTTCCACCGGCACAGTGGCTTGCGCTCGCCCTGGGCGCGGCCGTGGCCGTGCCGCTGCTGTGGTCCGCCGTGGCCGCGGTGGCCGCCGGCACGAATGCCGCGGCCTGGCGCGCGCTCGGCGCCGAGCCGCAGTGGCTGCACGCCCTGGCGCTGTCGCTGTTCACGGGCCTGGCAGCCACCGGCATTTCGCTCGCGCTCGCTGCGTCGCTGCTGTCGCGCGCCTTTGCCAGCCGCGCCTGGGGCGCCGCGATGCGCATGCTGCCGCCGATGCTCGCGGTGCCGCACGTCGCCTTCGCGGTCGGCCTCGCGTTCCTGGTCGCGCCGAGCGGCTGGATCCTGCGCGCGCTCTCGCCCTGGGCCACGGGCTTCGAATGGCCGCCGGCCTGGGAGACCACGCAGGACCGGTGGGGCATCGGCCTCGTCGCCGCGCTGGTCGGCAAGGAGGTGCCCTTCCTGCTCTGGACCGCGGCCACCCAGCTGCAGCGCGCGGACGTCGGCGCACGGTGGCAGCGCGAACTCGCCATCGCCTGCACGATGGGCTACGGCCGTCGCACCGCATGGTGGCGCGTGGTGTGGCCGCAGCTGTGGCCGCGGCTGCATGCGCCGCTGATCGCGGTGCTCGCGTACAGCCTCACGGTCGTCGACATGGCGATCGTCATCGGTCCCGCCGCCACGCCCACCGCGGCCGTGCTCGCGTGGCAGTGGTTGCTCGACGCGGACACGGCAGTGAACGCGCGCGGCGCCGCGCTCGCTTGGCTGCTGGCGGCGGTGGTGGCCGTCGCGGCCGGTGTGCTTTGGGCCCTGCGCCATCGGCTGCACTGGCGCGCCCGCTGGACGCGCGGCACGCGCGGCCGGGCCGACCCCGCACCGGCCACTGACTTCGCGCCGCTGCTCGCGCTTGGCGCCGTCTACGCGCTGGTGCTGGCCTCCACCGGCGTGGCGAGCCTCTCGGGCGCCTGGCCGTTTCCTCTTTTCTGGCCGCAGAACTGGAGCTTCGATGGCTGGCGCTCGGTGGCCGCGAGCGCCGACACCGTGGTGCTGACCGCGGTGCTGGCCCTGGCGAGCGGCGCCACCGCCCTCGTCTGGGCCGTGGCATGGCTGGAAACCGCGCCCCCCGCATGGCTGCCGATGCTGCGCCGGCTGAGCTACCTGCCGCTGCTGCTGCCGTCGGTGCTGTGGGTGGTCGGGTTGCACCGGCTGGCGCTGGCGTGGGGGCTCGATACGCACTGGGCCGGGCTGTGGCTCGCCCACACGCTGGCGGCGGTGCCCTACGTGCTCATCACGCTGAGCCCCGCCTACCTCGCGTTCGACCCGCGCCAGCGGCAGGTGGCCGCGAGCCTCGGGCGCGGCACCCTCGCCTTCCTGCTGCGCGTGAAATGGCCGCTGCTGCGCGCGAGCCTGGGCGGCGCGCTGGCGATCGGCTTTGCGGTGAGCGTCGCGCAGTACCTGCCGACCCTGTTCATCGGCGCGGGGCGCTACGCCACCGTGACGACGGAGGCCGTCGCGCTTTCGGCCGGCGGCCAGCGCTCGGTGCTGGCCGCGTATGCCTGGCTGCAGTGGCTGCTGCCGGCGCTGGCCTTCGCGGTCGCCGCCTGGGCCGGACGGCCGCGGCGCTTCGGCGGCGGAGCGAAGCCATGACGGCGCAGCTCTCGGTCCATGTGGCGCGGCTCAGCGTGGCCGGCCAGGCGCTGGTGCACGACCTTTCGCTGGCCGTGCCCGGCGGCACGGTTCACACGCTCATGGGCGCGAGCGGCAGCGGAAAGTCCAGCCTGCTGGCCGCGATCTGCGGCACGGCGCCGCCCGCGGTGCGCTTCGAAGGCAGTGTCACGCTCGACGGTCAGCGCGTGGACGGCTGGAGCACGCGCCGCCGACGCATCGGCATTTTGTTCCAGGACGACCTGCTGTTCGCCCACATGACCGTGCGCGAGAACCTGCTGTTCGCGGCGCCCGCCGGCGCACGGGCGACACGCGAGCGCGCGGTGCAAGAGGCGCTGCGCGATCTCGAACTGCCCGGCTTCGCCGACGCAGACCCGGCGACGCTGTCGGGCGGCCAGCGCGCGCGCGTGGCGCTGATGCGGGCCTTGCTCGCCGAACCGAAGGCGCTGCTGCTCGACGAGCCCTTCGCGCGGCTCGATGCGGCCCTGCGCGACCGCATGCGCGCCTACGTCTTCGAGACGGTGCGCGCGCGCGGCATTCCCGCGCTGCTCGTCACGCACGATGCGGCCGACGTGGCCGATGCGTCGGCGGTCACGCGGCTGGCCGAGCCAGCTTCCTGAACAGGTCGTTGAAGATCGCATCGCGGTCGACCGCATGGGCCTCGCGCATCGGCGGCCGGTGTGCGGCGGCCTGCCAGCGGCGGTCGTCCGCGAGGCGTGGCGTCGGCACCAGCGTGCTCGGCACCCAGCGCGGATCGATCAGCCAGGCGACGCAGATGAGGTCCCAGATCACCCAGCTGTAGGCGCCGGCGGTGTCCACCGGCAGGATGGTCCACAGCGGGTTGTGCGTGAACAGGTGGTGCAGGTAGTCGCCGATGGCGCCCTGCCCGCGCACGTGGCGATCGACCTCGGCGAGCGACAGCCGCAGCTGCGCGCCCACGTGAAATCCGGGCAGGTACACGAGCGGCACGCCGCTGTCGAGCAGCACGCGGCTCGCATGCAGGTCCTGCTCGAGGTTGAAGGAGTCGTTCACATGGGGCGCGCACGACGGATAGCCGCTGGTCCAGACCACCACGATCCGGCGCGCGATGTCGGGCGCGAGCAGCAGCGCGCTCGCCACGTTGGTCGGACAGCCGAGCACCAGCACGTAGAGCGGCGGCGCATCGTCGGCACTGCTGCGCGCGAGCGCGATCAGGTGCTCGGCCGCGGGGCTTTGAAGCGGCACTGCGGCGCCCGGCAGGTAGCCTTCGCTGCCTGCATGCACCGGCGGGTGCGGCCCGCCGCCGAGCTTGTCGAGCACCCGCAGGATCTCGCCGTGGCTGCGCCACATGCCTTCGGCCGGCGGATTGAAAGGCGGCGCATCGGCCGGCGCCTGCGCGAGCTGCGCGCGCCGGTGCGCAAACGAGAACGGCGCCGCATGCAGCGCCTCGATGCAGAGCGCCTCGGGCGAGAGCAGCGCCCAGGCCAGCGCGAACTGGTCGTCGATCTCGTTGGCGGCGTCGGTGTCGATCACCACGCGCACCGGACCCTTCGGTTCGGCGAGCCTGGCGTGCAGCCAATCGGTCGGGGGAAATTCAGGCGTCATGCGAAGGCTCCATGCCGGCGGTTCGGCCGATGAGTTTCTGGTAACGCTGCCAGTCGGCGGGTTCGTCCACATCCCACACGGGGGGCAGCTCGCGCCAGCGCGCGCCGAGCGAGGCTAGGCGCTCGCGCGTCTGCTGCAGCACCTGCGGCGTGCTCCAGTCGATGCCGGCGAACACCTCGGGCAGCGGCCGCCGCATGCCCAGCAGCGCGTAGCCGCCGTCTTCGGCCGGCATTAGCACGGCGTCGTGCAGGGCCAGCACACGCGCCGCCTCGTGCAGGTGGCCCGGCGACAGCAGCGGGCAATCGGTGCCCATGATCAGGAGCGGCGGTGCATCGCCGCCCTGCGCGAAATGATGCGTCACGGCCGCCCGCAGCCGCGCGCCGAGGTCACCCGTCGGCTGCGCCAGCAATTTCGTGCCATGCACGCGTGCCAGCGCGCGGAAGAACCGGTGCGAGGCATCGGGCGCGCACCAGAGCGTGACCGGCCCGAGCCCCGCCTGCCGCGCCGCGCCGAGCGAGAGCCGCGTGAAAAGGCGCTGCGCCCGCGCCGCGCCCTGCGCACCGATGCCGGGTGCGAGGCGCGTCTTCGCCAAGCCCGGCACGGGCGCCTTCGCAAGGATGGCGATGGCCGCCTGCGGAGGTGTCTCGCTTGGTTCGTAGCCGTAGCGGCGTGCCAGTTGCGACGGGTCGGCGCCGAGAAAGTAGCGCGCTCGCAGCTGCCACATGAGCAAGATGGTCCTGAAGATGCCGTGGCGCTCCCAGCGCCGGGCCGAGGTGAAGACCGGAGGCCGCAGGCAGGCCGGCCGCCCGATGCGCCGCAGGCCCGCGCTCAGTGCGATGTCTTCCATCAACGCGATCTGCGCGAAGCCGCCGAGCTGCTCGAAGCGCTGCCGCCGCACGAACATGGCCTGGTCGCCGGTGGCGATGCCGGTCAGCCGCGAGCGCAGGTTCATCGCGCCCGCCACGATGCGCAGCAACCAGCTTCGCCCATCGATGCGCACATCGAAGCGGCCCCAGTCGGCACCGCCGGCCATGGCCGCGGCAATCGCCTCGTCGGCGCGCGGCGGCAGCGCCGTGTCGGCGTGCAGGAACAGCAGCACCTGCGCAATCGCGCCTTCGGCGCCGGCATTCATCTGCGCGGCGCGCCCGCGTGGCGCCAGCAGCACGCGGTCGGCATGCCGGCAGGCGATGGCCCAGGTCTCGTCGGTGCTGCCGCCGTCGACCACCACCACCTGCGCGCCGCGCTCGCGCAGCGGCCGCAGGGCCGCGAGGCGGTCGGCGAGCGACGCGCCCTCGTTGAGCACGGGCACCACGATGCACAGAAAACTCATGCCAGTACCTGCTGCAGCGCGACGAGCTCGTCCCGCACGTGGCGGATGGCGGGCAGCGACAGGTAGTGGTCGACGCGGCCGCGCACATGCGCGATGAGCTGCGCGTCGCTGTGCGCCGAAGACCAGTCCTCGCCGCCATGGTCCGCGAGCGGCGCCTCGCCCGACAGCATGCGCCACTTGCAGCACCAGGTGATCGACCACAGCCACATGGCGCGCCGCAGCGCGACGTGCCATGGCTGGGCAGCATCGGCGACCGCCGGCCCGGCCGCGCGGGCCCACGCGCGGTAGAAGCCGGCCACCTCATCGACCTGCAGCACCGCATGCGAGGCCACGTCCCAGGTGGTGGAGGTGTAGAGCGTGGCGTGCGCCAGGTCGAGGCCCGGGCTGCTGTAGCGGCACTTCTCGAGGTCGACCAGCACCGCATCGCCGCGCGCGCGCAGCACGAAGTTGCCGGGATGCGCATCGAAGGCGATGAGGTGCACGCCCGGCCGGCCGGGCTCGCCCGCGAGCCGGCCGAGCGCATGCAGTTCGTCCTCGAGCGCGCGGCGCACCTCGGGCGCGAGCCTGGCGCGCGGCAGGTGCACGGCCTGCGCATCGATCTCGCGCACGAGCGCGTGAAGGGGGTCGCGCGGCGATGCGAGCGGCGCGCGCCCGGAAGCGGCCGGCACCGGCAGCCGGTGGACCGCCGCGAGCGCCGCGGCGATGGCCGGCAGGTCCGCTGGCAGGGCCGCGGCGCGGCCCTCGATCTCTTCCACCAGCAGCGCGCCGCGCGGCAGCTGCGAAGAGACCGGCAGCGTGCCGAGCAGCCGCGGCGTGTGGCCGCTGGCCCCGGCCCGGTCGAAGCAGGCCGCCTCGTGAAGCAAGTTGGCCTCAGGGCCGAGCGCCACCTGGCTTTGCTTGGGAATGCGCGCGAGCGCGCCGGTGCCGGCAAGGCGCACGTGCAGGTGCGCAAGCCCCTTGTCGGGCAGCGGCTGCAGCGCGGTGTCGGGCCATCCGCCGGCCCGCAGCGCGGTGCGCAGTCCGGCTTCGACTTCGGGGCAGACTCCTTGCATGGCGCTTCCTGACGGGTTCGGTGGTGATGCTGTTGGTTCGTTGCCGCAAGATGCGAAGTTACACGCTGGCCGCGCAGCGCCCGCGCATTCCTGTAACTTATCGCGGCCCTGGCGCGAACAAGACCCATGAGCAGAAGAAATGCGGCCATTGCCGCCGCGATCGTCCTGGCCATCATCGCCTTCTTCGCGCTGGGCCTGGACCGCGTGCTGAGCCTCGACTTCTTGAAAGAGGCGCACCGCGAGCTGGCCGAGGTCTACGCCGAGCACCCCGTCAAGGTCGCCGCCACGTATTTCGTCGTCTACGTCGCGGTCACCGCGCTGTCGCTGCCCGGTGCGACCGTGCTGACGCTCGCCGGCGGCGCCCTGTTCGGGCTCTTCACCGGGACGCTGCTCGTATCGTTCGCGTCGAGCCTGGGCGCACTGCTCGCGTTCTTCGCCTCGCGCACCCTGCTGCGCGAAACGGTGCGCAAGCGCTTCGGGCGCCGCCTCGAAGAAATCGACGCCGGCGTGGCGCGCGACGGCGCGCTCTACCTCGCCACGCTGCGGCTGGTGCCGGTGGTGCCGTTCTTCGTCATCAACCTGGCGATGGGGCTCACGGGCATCCGGGCGCGCACCTACTACGCGGTGAGCCAGGCGGCCATGCTGCCGGCGACCGTCGTCTACGTGAACGCCGGCACCCAGCTCGCGACGCTCGACTCCTTGCGGGGCATCCTGACGCCGTCGATCCTCGGCTCGCTGGTCCTGCTCGGGCTCTTTCCGTGGCTGGCGCGCCGGGGCGTGGCCGCGCTGCAGGCACGCAAGGCGCACGCGCGCCGGCGCGGCATGCGGCCGCGGCGCTTCGACCGCAACCTGGTGGTGATCGGCGGCGGTGCCGCAGGACTGGTCTCGGCCTACATCGGCGCGGCACTCAAGGCATCGGTCACGCTGGTGGAGCGCCACAAGATGGGCGGCGACTGCCTGAACTACGGCTGCATCCCGAGCAAGGCGCTGATCCGCTCGGCCACGCTGGCCCACCAGATGCGCCATGCCGACCGCTACGGCCTCGCGCCCAGCGCGCCGCCCTTCGCGTTCCGCGAAATGATGCAGCGGGTGCGCGCCGTGATCCGCGCGGTCGAGCCGCACGACAGCGCCGAGCGCTACCGCGGCCTCGGTGTCGACGTGGTCGAGGGCCACGCGAAGATCGTCGACCCGTGGACCGTCGAGGTGGCGCTGAACGACGGCGGCACGCGCCGCATCACCACGCGCAGCATCGTGATCGCGGCGGGCGCCGAGCCGGTCGTGCCCGCGCTGGACGGCCTCGAAGAAGCCGGCTACGTCACGAGCGACACGCTGTGGGCGGCGCTCGAGGCGATGGACCGCCCGCCCGCGCGGCTGGTCGTGCTCGGCGGCGGGCCGATCGGCTGCGAGCTGGCGCAGGCCTTCGCGCGGCTCGGCTCGCAGGTGACGCAGGTCGAACTCTCTGCGCGGCTGCTCGCCCGCGAGGACGACGAGGTGTCTGCGCTGGTGCAGCAGTCGCTCACCGCCGACGGCGTGCGCGTGCTGGCCGGCCACGAGGCGTTGCGTTGCGAGACCCGGGGCGGCGACAGGTTCCTCGTCGCGCGCGCCGAGGGCGGCGAGGCGATCGAGATCCCGTACGACATGCTGGTCTGCGCGGTCGGCCGCCGCGCCCGCCTCGCGGGCTACGGCCTGGAGGACCTCGGCATTCCCACCGAACGCACCGTGGAGACCGACGCCTGCCTTCGGACGCGCTACCCCCACATCCTCGCGGCCGGGGACGTGGCCGGCCCCTGGCAGTTCACCCACACCGCCGCGCACCAGGCCTGGTACGCCACGGTGAACGCGCTGTTCGGTGGCCTGCACCGGTTCAAGGTCGACCACCGCGTGATTCCGGCCGCCACCTTCGTGGACCCCGAGGTCGCGCGCGTTGGGCTGAACGAGCGCGAGGCGAAGGACAAAGGCGTGGACTTCGAGGTGGTGCGTTATGACCTGGACGATCTCGACCGCGCGATAGCCGACGGCGACGCCCGGGGCTTCGTCAAGGTGCTGACGGTGCCCGGCAAGGACCGCATCCTCGGTGCCACGATCGTCGGCCCGCATGCGGCCGAGCTGCTGGCCGAATTCGTGCTGGCGATGAAGCACGGGCTCGGCCTCGGCAAGATCCTGGGCACGATCCACACCTACCCGACCTGGTCCGAAGGCAACAAGTACGCCGCGGGCGAATGGCGGCGCGCGCACCAGCCCGCGCGGCTGCTGCGGTGGGTGGCGCGCTACCACGCATGGCGGCGCGGATGAAAGAGGTCTCGATGCAGATGACGACAACGATCAAAGCAAGCAGCGGCATCGCGCGGCGCGGGTTGCTGCTCTCGGGCGCGCTCGCCGCCGCGGGCGTTGCGCTGCCCACGCGCGCTGGCACGCCCATCGCAATCCCGCCCTTCTCCACCGCCCCCGTGGGCAGCGCCGTCGCGCCGGCCTGGGCCCACCAGCGCCTGCCGAAGGTGCCCGAAACCAACCGCTTCGAGATCGTGCAGGACGGCAGCCGCCGCGTGCTGCACGTGCATTCCGCCGCCGCCGCATCGATCTGGATCGCCAGGCTCTCAGGCGACACGCCCGAGCGGCCCCTGCTCGAATGGCAGTGGAAGGTCTCGCGCGCGCTCGCGGGCTCCGACCTCGGCAGCAAGGACGGCGACGACTATGCGGCCCGCGTCTATGTGCTGTTCGACCTGCCGTCGGAGCGGCTCTCGCTGGGCGACCGCCTGCGCTTGGCGGCGGCCCGGGCGCTGTCGGATGCCGAACTGCCCGCGGCGGCGCTGTGCTACGTCTGGGGACGCGCGCAGCCGGCGGGCGCGGCGGGCTGGAACCCCTACACCGACCGCCTGCGGATATTCGTGGTGGACAGCGGCGACGCCTTCGCGCAGCAGTGGCGCAGCGTGCGGCGCGACCTGCGCGCCGACTGGGACGCCGCGTTCGGCGGCGCGATGCCGCCCATCGCCGCGGTTGCCGTGGGCGCCGACACCGACAACACCGCGGACAGCGTGCAGGCCTGGTTCACCGACCTCGTGCTGGCGCCCGCGCCATGAAGCGGCTGGTGCTGGTCGGCGGCGGACATGCGCACCTGGGCCTGCTGCGCGCGCTGGCCGCCCGGCCGATCCCCGGCTGGCAAGTGCAGCTCGTCTCGCCGGAGCCGCAGCAGATCTACTCGGGCATGCTGCCGGGCTGGATCGCGGGCCACTACCAACTGCCAGAGATCCTACTGCCGGTGGCCGCGCTCGCGGCCAGAGCCGGCGTGGCGTTCCACGAGGCGCGCGGCGTCGCGCTCGATCTCGTGGGCCAGGCCCTGCACTGCGACGACGGCCAGCGCATCGCCTTCGACGCGGTCTCGCTCGACGTCGGCTCCGTGGGCGCCATCGAGGCCGCACTCGAGGCCGCAGATGCCTGCGTGCCGGTGCGCCCGCTGTCGCGCCTGGCCGCGTCGTGGCTGGCGGCGCAGGCACAGATCGGCAGCCAGTGCCGCCCCTTCCATGTCGTAATCGTCGGCGCCGGCGCTGCAGGCGTCGAGCTCGCCCTCGCGGTGCGCCACCGCGGCATGCGCGAGGGCTGGTCGCACCTGCGCGTGACCCTGGTCGGAAGCGATGCGCTGCCGCTGGACGGCGCCCCCGCGCGTGCGCGCCGCGCGGTGCAGGGGCTGCTGGCGCAGCGCTGCATCGGCTGGCTCGGCGCGCGCCGCGCCACGTGCCTGCGCGCCGGGCAGATCGATCTCGACGACGGCGGCGCGCTGCCGTTCGACCTGTGCTGGACGGCGGCCGGCGCGGCCGCCCCGCGCTGGCTTGCGGCGAGCGGGCTCGCCCTCGATGCCGACGGCTTCGTGCGCGTGAATGCTGCGCTGCAGAGCGTGTCGCACCCCGCGGTGTTCGCGGCCGGCGACGTGGCCGCGCATCCACAGCCGCTGCCACGCTCGGGGGTCCACGCGGTGCGCGCGGGGGCGCCGCTCGCGCGCAGCCTGCGCGCCTGGTGCGCCGGGCAGGCACTGCCTGCATGGACGCCGCGTGTGCGCGCGCTGAACCTGCTGAGCACCGCCGACCGGCGCGCCATCGCGCTTTGGGGACCGTGGAGCTGGCACGGCACTTGGCCATGGCGCTGGAAGGACGCGATCGACCGGCGTTTCGTCGGCGCCGCGGGCCGGTGAAAGAAGCGTCCGTGCAAGTTCCGGTGTTTGTCCTACACACCCTTGCGCAGGACCGTCGCAAGGTGATCGGCCCCGCATTTTTTTGGGCTGATCGACTGGAGACACCATGATCACGATGGATGGGCAGCATGTGCAGAGCGGCACCGGCGAGACGGTGACCTACGAAATGAGCCTGATCCATGGCCTGGAGTCCAGCACCTACAGCGCCCGCGTGCTGCTCGCGGGCAACGTGCGGCACGAGCTCGAGGGCGGGACCGTGGTCGGCCCCGACCCCGATGCACGCACCGCGAGCGCAAGGCAATCGGTGCTCGCGCAGGTGGACAACCTCGACTTCGAAGCGCTCAACCGCCCGCTGAAGCCGCTGCGCGAACGGGCCTAGCCGCTGCCCCCGCTGCCGCTGCCGGTGCCCGTCGTGGGCGCCGCATCGGCCGCCCGGCCGAAGCGCGTGCGGTCGCGCCAGATCTCCACCAGCGCGACGGTCAGCGCCAGCACCAGCGGACCGATCACCACGCCGGGCGCACCGAACGCCACGAGGCCGCCCAAGATCGCGACGAACACCGCGAGTGTGTGCAGCCGCAGCCGGTCGCCGACCAAAATCGGATAGAGCAGGTTGTCGATCAGCGCGACCACCACCGACCCCCACAAGGTCAGCACCAGCGCCTTCTCCCAGCTGCCTTCGAGCAGCAGGAACAGGGCCGCGGGCACCCAGACGGCCGCCGCGCCCAAGAGCGGCAGGATCGACAGCAGGAACATCACCGTGCCCCAGAGCAGCGGCGCCGGCAGGCCGAGCCACCAGAACATCAGGCCGCCGAGCAGCCCCTGCACCGCGGCCACCAGCAGCGTGCCGAGCACGCTCGCACGCACCACCTCCGAGACACGCTGGAACATGCGATCGGTCTCGGCGCCCGTGAGCGGCAGCAGCGTGCGCACATACGCGAGTGCCTGCTCGCGGTCGCGCAGCAGGTAGAACAGCGCGAAGAACGTGACCAGCAGCTGCACGCCGGCCCAGAGCGATCCCGTGAGCAACCCCGACACGCGCGGCGCGACCTGCTTGGCGAGTTCTTCGCCCGACGGCGCCTGCCGCGCCACCCAGTCGACCACCGGCGCCAGCGCCGGCTGGGCCTGTACCGCCTTGTCGACGCGGCTTCGCACGGATTCGGAGCGCAGGCTGTCCCAGCCTTCGACCGCACTGTCCACTGCCGTGGGCGCAAAGGCCACCAACGGCGCGACCACGAGCGCGCACAGCAGGCCGGTCACCAGGCCGGCGCTGAGGTTCGGCTTCTGGAAGCGATCGCACAGCCGCCGGTGCAGGCGCGCACCGAGGATCGCGAGCGTCAGCGCCCACGCCATCGCGGGCATGAAGGGCTCGGCCATCTTCCAGCACAGGTAGAGCGCCAGCGCGGTGACCGCCATCAGCAGCAGTGCTGACGTCCTTGCGCGCGTGAACCAGCCGGTGTCGCGGCGCGGCGCTGCGTTGTCGGGGACGGGCGAGCTGGACGTTGGAACGGTCATGGGCGACGGGCTCGTGGAAAAAACGGGAGCAGCATAGCGGTGCCGGCCCGTGTTTAACAACTTGGCTAGATATTCGCAGCCAAAGCGCATTTCTAACATCTGAAAAATCTTCTGCTCCGAAAGCCGGGAGCGGGAGGGCCGCGTGTAACCTGCAAGGTCCAGAGCGCCTGCAAGGGCCACAGCCTCAAGGCTGCGCCCGCGGGCGAATGCCCGTCGAAGAACGGCGTCATCGGCGACATCACGGCCGGGAGTAAGCCATGCGCACGGCGTTTGCCTTGCGGCCGGGCACGGCGCCCGGCTTCATGCCGGTACCGAACTGGACGCTGCTGGAACAGCGGCACAACAAGCTCGCGCTCTGGCTCGCGCTCGACGCCGAGGAGCCGCCGTCGCCCGTGCAGGCGCTGGCCGCGCCGCAGACGGTGATGGTGTGGCGCAAGGACCTGCAGCCGCATTTCCGCAGCATCGCCGCGGACGAGCGCGATGCGCTGCAGATGCTGCACGGCGGCAGCCGCTTCGCCGACCTGACCGCGGGCCGCTGGCTGCAGCGCTGGCTCGACGAGGAACTGCTCGCGGCCGTGACCGGGCGCTGAGCCGGGCGCCAAATCACAACGCGGCGTGCTCGGCGACAAATTCCCTGAACCAAAGCTGGGCAGGATGCGCGTCGCTGCGCCTGTGCCAGATCAGGTCGAATACGACCTCGGGCAATGCAACAGGCGGCGGGAACAGCACCAACTTTCGACCGGCTGGCGAATGCAATGCAACCCGCTTCATCACCGTGGCCGTCATGCTTGTTCGAGCCACGATCGCCGGCACCGCGAACATCTGCGGCAGCGTCAACGCGATCTTGCGCTTCTTGCCTTGTTGCGCGAGAGCTTGATCCACGAGCCCGTACAGCTCTCCTTCGGGAGACACGAGAACATGGAACAACTCAAGGTAGGTCTTCATGCTCACTGGTGCATCCTTGGCGCTGCGCATTCTGGCCGCCGGATGGCCGCTGGCGACGATCGTGACGAACTCGTCCCGGAGCACGGGGCGCGTCAGTATCCGGCCATCGGCATGCGTAGGTGGCACGCCGATGGCCGCGTCGATCGCGCCAGCATCCAGCAAGTCGACCGCATGATCCCGGTTGTTGAACGCATGCACGTTCACCGATATGCCCGGCGCCTTCTTTCCAAGCGCCTGCAGCAGTGAAGGCAGCAGCACGAAGGCCGGGTAGTCCGACAGCCCCAGCTTGAACGTCAACGACGCCGTCCCGGGCACGAACTCGGGCTTCTTCACCAGCTTGGTTTCGATCTGCTGCAAGGCCTGCGAAATTGGTTCGGCCATGTCCCGTGCTCGCTGCGTCGGCAGCAAGCCATCGCTGCTGCGCAGGAACAGCGGATCGCCGAAGAGCGTGCGCAGCCGCGACAGCGCCGCGCTCATGGCCGGCTGGCTGACCCCGACCTGGGTGGCGGCACGGGTCACGTTGCGCTCGTTCATCAGGGCGTCGAAGGCCACGAGCAGATTCAGGTCGATGCCATGGAAATCCATAGGACGAATAACTCTATATATGGCTTATTTGTTGGACGCATCTTACTGCCCTGCACAGAATTGGCGTCGTCACGAATCACACATCCACGGGCAACACCATGAGCACATCCAGCATCGACCTCTCTGATCGGCTTCGCGCGGAGCGCCTGGCGGTCGAAACTTTCTACCGCGCCTTCAGCGACAGGAACCCCGATCTGGTGGACGAAGTCCTTGCGCCCACTTGGGACGACATTCCGCTGGCGCCTGGGCAAGGCCCCGGACCGGAAGGCATCAAGCCCATCATCCAAAGCGTCGTGCAGGCATTCCCGGACGTTCGAATCACTGTCCACGACATGGTCCAGGAGCCCGGCAAGATCGGCGTTCGCGCCGAGATCAGCGGCACCCATCAGGGAGAACTCTTCGACATCGCCCCCACGGGCAAGAAGGTGAGCTTCCGCCTGCACGAGTTCCACACGCTCGACGGCAAGCGCGTGACCACGACATGGCACATGGAGGACTGGTTCGGTCTGTTCCTCCAGCTCGGGCAGTTTCCGCCGCAAGCCAGGAAGGAATGAAGTCATCCATGAAAACCGCTCTTGTCCGTGCCTTCGGCGGCCCCGATGTCGTAGCGATCGGCGAAGCCCGTCTGCGCGATCCACAGCCACACGACGTCGTCGTTCGCGTCGAAGTGGCCGGCATCAACCCGCTGGACCTGAAGATCATCGCTGGCTACATGCAACAGGTCTTCCCGGTCGAGTTCCCCTATGCACCGGGCACGGACTTCAGCGGCGTGGTCGAGGCGGTCGGCGCGCAGGTGACTGGCCTGAATGCGGGTGACCGCGTGGTGGGGCGTACCGCGCCCAGCACGGGAGGCGCGCTCGGCAGGCGTCTGGTGACAGCCGCCGCGGATCTGTGCGTCATCCCGGCAGAGATGAGCTTCGAGCAGGCGGCAGCCATGCCAACTGCATTTGGTGCCGCCTGGCAAGGCCTCTTCGACGTTGGCCGTCTGCAGCGCGGGCAGCGGGTTCTGATTCATGCGGCGACGGGTGGTGTCGGCAGCATGGCCGTCCAGCAGGCCCATCATGCGGGCGCGCATGTTGTCGCCACGGCGTCTGCCAGGAACATCGAACTGGTGAAGAGTCTGGGTGCGGACGAGGTCATCGACTACCGCACCCAGGACTTTTCCCAGGTGCGCGACATCGACCTGGTGCTCGACACCATCGGCGGCGAGACGTTGGAGAAGTCGTGGTCGGTGCTTCGCACCGGTGGGCGTATCGCCAGCCTGGTGGCGTTCGGCATCCAGCCCAAGGACGGACACACGGGCGAGTTCGTGTTCTTCACGAGCGCGACCCCCTTTTTGCCGGAAGCGATCCGACAGTTCCAGGCCGGGCAGATCCAGATCATCACCGACTCGATCTTCCCGCTGGACGAAGCGCGTTCGGCGCTGGAGAAGCTGGCCACTGGACACGCGCGCGGCAAGGTCCTCATCCACGTGGGCAGCTGATTCCCGGCGGCTCGCCGCGCAACACGGATGCCGTGCCCATATCAGGTTTCAAGCCTTGCGTGATTTGCGCGAAAGGCTTGAAACCGGCCCTTTTTCGGCCGCGCGCGGCGTGGCAGCCTGCCCGCGGCAGTCGGCGCACTGCCCGTAGAGCGTCAGCTCGTGCCCGTCGACGCGGAATCCCTTCGGTGCCATGGCCGAGAAGTTGCCCGGGCAGGCGTGCACGTCGAACACGCGCGCGCACGTGCGGCACTGGAAGTGATGGTGATGGCCGTGCCGCGTCGACTCGTAGCGCGGCGCCTCGCCCGGCAGCTCGACCGCGCGGATCTCCTCGGCTTCGGCCAGGAGCTTGAGGTTGCGGTAGACGGTGGCGATGCTCAGCGCCGCCACCTCCTGCTGCGCGGCCTCGAGGATCTCCTGCGGCAGCAGCGGCCGCGCCGAGCCATCGATCACGCTGCGGATCGCGGCCTTCTGGCGCGTGCCGCGTTGCACCACGGCGGACGCCGCCGCGGCGCGGGCTGCTGGAACGGGTCGGGACGAAGAAGAGGCGGCCATCGGGGCTGAACGGGGCGAGAAGGAAAGCGAGTCTATCCCGCTCGGGCCGCTGCGCCAGGACGAGAGGAAATGAACCGCTATTGCGATTGCAATATCATTACGTTCCGCTCACCCCTTGCCGACCATGAACACGCGCCCGAAGAAATCCAGACCTCGCCTCTCCCTCCCACTGGCATTGAGTGTCGGCGTCGCCTGTTCGGCCGGCGCCGCTGCCGACGACAGGCCGGTGCAGACGCTCGGCGAAATCAGCGTCACCGCCGACGGCGAGGACAACGCGCCGCGGCAGATCCGCCGCACCCGCGTCACGAACGACAGCACCGGCCTGCCCGCGGCGCTCAGCGTCATCACGGCCGAAGAGATCGGCACGCTCAACGTGGGCCGCGACATCTCCAACGTGTTCCGGCGCGTGCCCGGCGTGGTCGCCAACAACATCGACCAGGGCGACACCGGCAACGGCTTTCGCATGCGGGGTTTTGCCACGCAGGGCACGCATGGCGCCGACACCGCCGTCTACGTCGACGGCGTGCCGCAGAACATGCCTTCGAGCCAGGCCGGCGCGGGCCACGGACCGGCCTTTCTCGAATGGCTCACGCCCGAAATGATCGGCCGCGTCGACGTGATCAAGGGACCGATCTCGGCACTCTACGGCGACCAGAACCGCGCCGGCGCTGTCAACATGGCGACGCCGACCGTTGCAGTGCCTTCGAGCGTGGCGCTCTCGCTCGAGCGCTACGGCGGGCGCCGCGCATCGCTGGTGCTGTCGTCGCAGCCCTTCGGCGAGATGCAGTCGCTGCTCGTCGCAGACAGCTACCGCACCGACAGCTTCCGCTTCGCGGGCCGGACCGAGCGCGACAACCTGTTCTGGAAGCTCTCCAGGCGTGTCGGCGACGGGCTCTACAGCCTGCGCGTCAACCACTACCGGTCCGAAAGCGCGGCGCCCGGCTACCTGCTGCTGCCCGACCTGCAGCGCGGCGCGCTGGACCCGCGCGCGACCCAGTTCAACCTGCCGGGCTACGGCAGCGGCCAGCGCACGGGGCTGGTGTTCAACCGCACGCCGGCCACGGGCGAGGCGGGCTGGTCGGCCACGGCCTATGCCGAGCGCTTCGAGCGCGTGCGCGGCATCGCGAACAGCAGCGTGCAGCACACGGTGGGTTCGGACGACCGGCATTTCTATGGCGGCCGGCTGGCGCAGAACTTCGTCTTCGGCGAGCACGCTTCACTGGTGGTCGGTGGCGAGCTGCGCCGCGACAGCGGCGATGCCGAGCGCCGCATCTGGCGCAACGGACAGCCGACAGCGAACTACATCAACGCCCAGAAGCTCGACCTGCTGACCTACGGCCTGTTCGCCCAGGGCCAGTACCAGCTCGCTCCCGGCTTCAAGCTGCTCGGCGGCGTGCGGCGCGATGCGTTCGACTACGACATCGGCAACCGCAAGCTGCCGGGCGCCTCCACGTCCTACGACGACGCAGTGACGACGCCGAAGCTCGGCGCCGTCTGGAGCATCACGCCCACGCTCGATGTGTTCGCCAACCTGGCCGAAGGCTTCCGCTCGCCGGCCGCTGAGCAGATCAGCAGCAGCGGCGCGACCGGCCCGCTCGGTGCCGCCGGCGGCACGGTGTTCGACGTGGCACCGTCGAAGGTGAAGTCGCGCGACCTCGGCTTCAGCTTCAGCCCCTCGCCCGACTGGACCACCTCGGGCGCGGTCTACCACACGCTCAACCAGGACGAGATCGTGGCGCAGCCCGACGGCTCCTTCAAGTCGGTCGGCGAGACGACGCGCAAGGGCTTCGAGTTCGAAACGCGGCTGCGCTTCGGTCCGCGCTGGTCGGCCTACGGCAGCTACGGCCGCATCATCGAGGCGCGCGTGAACAACCCGCTGCCCAACACCGGGGCGCGCCTGTCGGTGCCCGAGCACCAGGTGAAGCTCGGGGTCGAATACCGCCAGCGCCTCGGGGCGGGGCGCCTCACGCTCAATGCCGACGCCTACCTCACGGCCAAAAATCCGTACTACGTCGGCACGCCGCAGACGCAGCTGCGCATGATGCCGACCTACACGCGCTACGACCTCAAGGCCACCTACGACCGCGACCAGTTCCAGTTCAGCGTGTTCGCGGTGTTCCAGCCGCACCGCTACGCGAGCGACATTGCCTACGGGTCGGCCGCGGGGCTGCTGCTTTCGCCGCAGCCGCGCACGCAGTTCGGCGCGTCGGTGCGCTACTTCTTCTGAAGGCCGCGATGACCGCCGGCGACGAACCCATCCTCGCGCTGCGCGCGCTCACGGTCGAGCGCGGTGGCCGGCGCACCATCGACCGCCTTGACCTCCATGTGCCCTCGGGTTGCGTCTTTGCGCTGCTCGGCGGCAACGGCGCGGGCAAGACCACCACGCTCGACGTGCTGCTGGGCTTCGTCGTGCCGGCCTCGGGCGAGGCGCGCGTCGCAGGCTTCTCGCCCACCGGCGATGCGGCCGAGGTGCGCCGCAGGCTTGCCTACCTGCCCGAGAACGTGGCGCTCTACCCGTACCTGAGCGGCGTGGAGAACCTGCAGTACTTCTGCACCCTCGCAGGCATCGAACTGGCGCGCGAACCCGCGGGCGCGCTGCTGGCGCAGGCCGGCCTGCAGCTGCAGGCGCACGGGGCGCGCGTGTCGACCTATTCCAAGGGCATGCGGCAGAAGGTCGGGCTCGCGATCGCCCATGCCAAGGCGGCGCGGGCGATGCTGCTCGACGAGCCGACCTCGGGCCTGGACCCGGGTGCCGCGAACGATTTCGCCGAGCGCGTGCGCGCCGCGGCCGACGGCGGCATGGCGGTGCTGATGGCCACGCACGACCTCTTCAATGCGCGTCAGGTCGCCGACCGAATCGGCATCCTGCGCGAAGGCAGGCTGGTGGCCGAGTTCGACGCGCACACCGTGAACCATGCCGAACTCGAGCGCGCCTACCTTGCGCACACGCGCGGCGCAGGGGTGCCCGCATGATGCTGCTCGCGGTGGTGCGAAAGGAGCTGCGGGCGCTGCTGCGCGACGGACGCTTCGCGGTGCTGGCGCTCGCAACGGGACTGTTGCTGGCCGGCCTGCTCGCCGTGTCCGCGCAGCAGCACCGCCGGCTCGCCGCCGAGAAGGCCGAGATCGCCGCGGTGGTTCGCAGCCAATGGGATGCGCAGGGCGAGAAGCATCCGCACCGCGGCGCGCATTTCGGGCTTTATGCACTGCGGCCGGACTCGCCGCTCGCGGGCATCGATCCCGGCCTGGAGCCCTACCTCGGACAGGCGCTCTGGCTCGAGCCCCACCGCCGCAACATCACGCGCTTCCAGCCCGCGGCCGACGAAGCGCCGTCGGTGCGCTTCGGGCAGATGACGCCCGCCTTCGCACTGCTGGCACTGATGCCACTGCTGATCATCGCGCTCGCCTACGACGCGGTGAGCGCCGAACGCGAGAGCGGCACGCTGCGCATGCTGCACAGCGCGGGCCTGCGCGGTGGCCGGCTTCTCGCCGGCAAGCTCATCGCGCTGCTTGCGGTGGTGGCACTGATGCTGCTGGCCGCACTCGGCGGCGGGCTGCTGCTCGCGGCGGGCAGCGCTGCCGTCCCCGGCATCGATGCGCTCGGCCGCGGCGCCCTCTTGGCCGGCTCGTTCCTCGTCTACTACGGCGTGATCGCCGCGCTGGCGCTCGCGGTGTCGGCCTGGCTCCCGACCCGCCGGGCCAGCCTGTTCGTGCTGCTGGGCCTCTGGGTCGCCTTCGTCTTCGTCGTGCCGCGCCTCGGCGCCGCAGCGGCCGCGCAGGCCGTGCCGCTGCCCACGGCCGAACGCTTCTGGAGCGACATCCAGCGCGACTACACGCAGGGCCTGCCGGGCGACGCCGACCTGGCGGCGCGCGGCAAGGCGCTCGAAGCCGAGCTGCTGCGCCGCCACGGCGCCACGCGGCTCGAAGACCTGCCGTTCAGCGTGGCGGCGGTGCGGCGCCTGGCGCGCGACGCCTATGCCGATCGCGTGCACGCGCTGCACTTCGACGCGCTCTGGGCGCGCTATGCGCTGCAGGAGCGCTGGCTGCGCGCGGCCGGGGCGCTGAGTCCTGCGGTCGCGATGCGCGCCATCTCGATGAAGATGGCAGGCACCGACCTCGCGCACCAGCGCCACTTCGAAGAGGCCGCCGAAGCCTACCGCCGCCGCGTCAACACGGCCATCGACCGCTGGGACGCCGACCACACGCGCGGCCTCACCTCGTTCGACGACCGCTACGCAGATGATTCGCTGTGGCGCTCGGTCGAGCCCTTTCGCTATGCGGCGCCGGCCACCGGCTTCGCCTGGAAGGCCGCGCTGCCCGACATCGCGCTGCTGCTGGCCTGGGCGCTGGCCGCCGGTGCGCTCTGCATCGCGAGCCTGCGGAAGCTGAAGCCATGAAGGCCGCGATGCAATGCGTGCGGGCCGAATGGCGCCGCCTGGTTCGGCAGCGCTCCAACCTCTGGGTGCTCGCCGTGTTCGCGCTGCTGCTCGGCGCGAGTGCGGTGTGGTCCGGCCTCGCTGCACGGGAGCATCGGGCAGCGGCCGCGGCGCAGCAGGCACATTGGGAACAGCGCCGCGTGACGGTGCAGGCACAGGCCGGGGCCTCGCGCGATGCCGCGAAGGCCATGATGGACGCGTTCCAGTTCGCGCGCGGCGACGCGCCGCCGGCCACGCTGCCGGCGCTCGGCGGCCTCGCGCTCGGCACTGGCGGCTTCGAACTGCTCGCACCCGACGCCCGCGTGACGGTGGAAAGCCGCCACACCGACGCGCGCAAGGCCGAGCGCCTCGGCAACCCGCTGCTCGAGGGCTTCGGCCTGCCCGATTTCTCCACGGTGCTCGCCCTGCTGCTGCCGCTCGCCATCCTCGCACTCGGCCACGGGCTGGTGCAGGAGCAGCGCGAGCACGGCCAATGGCGGCTCGTGGTGGCGCAGTGCGCGCGCCCCGGTCGTGTGCTGGCCGTGGCGCTGGCCCTGCGCGGCGCCGCGGCATGGTGCGTGGCGGCAGCCGCTTCGGCGCTCGCTTTTGCGCTCGATCCCGGTGCCACGGCCCAGGCCCTGCTCGGCTGGCTCGCCGCCGTGGCGATGTTCTGCGCCTGCTGGACCGCGCTGGCCGGCCTGTTCAACCTGCTGCCGCTGTCCTCGGGTTCGGCCGCGCTCGGGCTGCTCGCGTGCTGGCTGATGTCGACCTTCGCGGTGCCTGCGGCCCTGGCCGCATGGGCCGACCGCGAGGCGCCGATGCCTTCGCGCCTGGCCGCCATCGCGGCCGTGCGCCAGGCCCAGCAGGAGGCCGAAGTCCATATGGACGAGCATCTCGCCGACTGGTATGCCGCGCACCCCGAAGCCGTTCCGGCGGGGCGCACGAGCCACACCTGGCCGGTGTCTTTCCTGCCGCGCTATCTGGCGCAGGAGCGCATGGTCCGGCCGCTGATGCTGCACTTCGATACGGTGCGCGCGCGCCGCTTCGCGTGGCTCGCCGACCGGAGCTGGCTCTCCCCGAGCCTCGCGCTCGCGGTGCTCGCCGACCGACTCGCCGGCATCGACGCGCCGCGCCACCTGCAGCACGTCGAGCGCGTGAATGCCTACGAGGACGACTGGCGCGACTTCTTCGTGCCGCGCGTCATGGCCTACCGCGGGCTCTCGGCCGGCGACTTCGACCGGCTGCCGCGCTTCGAGCCAGTGGCGGACGGCCGGCCTGCCGGCATGTACCGGCCGATCCTGTGGCTCGGGCTGCTGGCGCTGGCACTGTGCGGCTGCATCGCGCTCGCACGCCGGTCGCTCGAAAAACCCTAGCAGCCGTCGTCGGCATCGGATGACACGCGCATGCGCCCAAACGCCGCATGGCGAACGCACGCGGCTGGCTACGGTGGTCTCTTCTTCAAGGAGTGCACACACATGACCACCAACGACGAACACGCCAGGCTCTGGGACATGATCAAGGACACGCGCTACGGCATGCTGACCCATCGCCATGGCGATGGCCAGCTGCACAGCCATCCGCTGACCACGCAAAGCAAGGGCATCGACGAAGCCTCGACGCTCTACTTCTTCGTGCCGAAGAACGGCGACATCGCGCGCCATGTGGCCAGCGACCCCAGCGTGAACATCGCGTATGCCAACACCGACGACGACCACTACGTCTCGGTAGTGGGCCGCGCCATGCTGCGCGACGACCAGGCCCTCAAGGAGAAGCTCTTCAACCCCGCAGCCAAGGCTTGGTTCCCGGGCGGTGTGACCGACCCGAACCTGGGCCTGCTCGCGGTCGAGATCGTCGGCGCCGAATACTGGGACGTGAAGGAAAGCAAGATGGTGCAGCTGCTGAAGATGGCTAAGGCGGCCATTACCGGCAACGAGACGCCGTCGCTCGGCGAACACAAGAAGCTCGACATGCGCTGAACCTGCGGCGCGTTGACGCGCCGATCTTTCGTCGACATACTACCGGGTATCTTTTTATGGAGATGCCCGCCGATGAACCGATTCGCCCGCCGCCCGCCTGAGCACGCCCTGGCATGCGCGTACTGATCCTCGGTGCGGGCGGATTTCTCGGCGCAAGGCTCGCGCGCCGGCTCGCAAGCGATGCGCGGCTCGGCACGCAGCCGATCGACGAACTCGTGCTGTCCGACCTGCGTCCGGTGCCCGCGCCGGCCGATGCCGCCTGCAAGATCGTGACGGTGCACGGCGACCTGCGCGACAGCGCGCTGCTCGACAGCCTGTTCGCGCGCCCGCCCGACGCGATCTTCCACCTCGCCGCCACGCTGACCGTGGACGCCGAGACCGATTTCCGCCGCGGCCTCGAGACCAACCTGCTCTCGCTCATTGAACTGCTCGAGCGCTGCCGCGTGCAGCCCGCCGCGCCCCTGCTGCTGTTCGCGAGTTCGATCGCCACCTTCGGCGGCACGCTCCCGCCGGTGGTGGGCGACGAGGTGCGCCAGGCGCCGAGCACCTCCTACGGCACGCACAAGGCCGTCACCGAACTGCTGCTGGCCGACTACAGCCGGCATGGCTTCGTCGACGGCCGCGCGCTGCGGCTGCCGATCGTGGTTACGCACCCCGGGCCGCCGAGCGGCAGCATCTCCGACCAGGTCGCGTCGCTGGTGCGCGAGCCGCTGCGCGGCCAGCGCACCACCTGCCGCATGGCGCCGGACAGTGCGCTCGCGCTGGCCTCGGTCGACAAGGTCATCGAGGGCTTTCTGCGGCTGGCCGCGCTGCCGGCCGAGGCGATCGCCGGCCACCGCACGATGAACCTACCGGGCCTGTCGGTGACACCCGCGCAGCTCGTGGAGGCGGTCTCGCGCCGGCTCTCCGGCGGCATCGGCGACCGCGTCGCATGGCAGCCCGATGCGCAGGTCCAGCGCATCGTCGACGGCTGGCCCGCGGGCTTCACGTCGGAGCGTGCGCTGGCGCTCGGTTTCAAGCCCGACGACTCGGCGGATGCGCTGGTCGCGGCCTTTCTCGCACACGAAGGCGTACAAGCATGAGCGCCGCACCTGACCAACACCCGGTCTGCATCATCGGCGCCGGCTCCTCGGGCATGGCCGCCGCGAAGGCATTGCATGCGCGCGGCGTGCCGTTCGAAGGCTTCGAGATAGGCTCCGACATCGGTGGCATGTGGCGCTACGAGAACGACAACGGGCTCTCGTCGGCCTACCGCAGCCTGCACATCGACACCAGCCGCGGCAATCTCGGCTACCCCGATCATCCGATCCCCGAGAGCTATCCCGACTTTCTCTCGCATGCCGAAGTGCTCGAATGGCTCGAGAGCTACGCCAGCCGCTTCGACCTGAAGCGCCACTTCCGCTTTCGCACCACCGTGACGAACGTGGCGCGCACGCCCGACGGCCTGTGGCGCGTCGAACTGGCGGGCGGCGAAGCGCGCAGCTATCGCGCGGTGATCGTCGCGAGCGGGCATCTCTGGGACCCGCGCATGGCGGCCTTTCCCGGGCACTTCGACGGCGAGCAGCTGCATTCGCACCACTACCGCACGGCAGAAGCCTATGCGGGCAAGAACGTGCTCGTGGTGGGCATCGGCAACTCCGCGGTCGACATCGCGGTGGACGTCTGCAAGAACGCGCGCCGCACCTTCCTGTCGACGCGGCGCAGTGCCTGGATCCTGCCGAAGTACATCATGGGCCGGCCCGTGGACCGGTGGTCGGCTCTCTTCGCGCGCACGCTGCGCCTGCCCACGCCGGTCACGCGCACGCTCGTGCGCTGGCTCTCGTACCTCGTGGTGGGCGACCAGGCGCGCTTCGGCGTGCCGCGGCCCGCGCATGCGGTCTGGCGCGAGCACGCCACGCTGAGCCAGGAGCTGCTGCCCTACTGCGGCCACGGCTGGATCCGCATGAAGCCGAACGTGCAGGCGCTGCAGGGCGAGCGCGTCGCATTCGACGACGGCAGCAGCGAACCCGTCGATGCCATCATCCTCGCGACCGGCTACCGCCCCAGCTTCGCCTTCCTCGACCCCGCGCTGTTCGAGGTGGGCGAAGACGTACCTCCCCTCTACCGCCGCATGGCGCCACCGCACTTGCCGGGCCTGTTCTTCCTCGGGCTGGTGCAGCCGGTGGGGCCGACCATTCCGCTGGTCGAGGTGCAGTCGCGCTGGCTCGCCGCGCTGCTCGGCGGCGCGATGCGGCTGCCGGCCGAAGCGGCCATGGCGCGCGAGATCGAGCACCATGCCGCGGCCGTGCGGCGGCGCTACGTGGGCACCGCACGCTATGCGCTCGAGGTCGATGCCCGCAGCTACGCGAAGCAGCTCGCACGCGACATGGCGCGCGGCGAGGCGGCGGCATGACGACGGAACTCACCGCCGCCCGGCTCGAGATCCTCGAGGCCGCGGCCGAGTGCTTCATGGCGCAGGGCTTCCACGCGACCAGCATCGACGTGGTCGCACGGCGCATGGGCGCGACCAAGGGACGCGTGTACCACCACTACCAGTCGAAGGTCGATCTGTTCTTCGACGTGCACCGGCTCGGGATGGACCTGCTCTTCCACGCGGTCGAACCCGCGCAGGGCGCCGGTGGCGACCCGCTCGAGGTGCTCGCGGCGATGATGAAGGCGCATGCGCTGGCGCTGTTCGTGCATCACACCTTCGCCAGCGTGGTGGTGCAAGGCGTGCAGCTGCACCGCTTCGGCGCGCTCACGCCACGCCAGCGCGAGGAGCTCGACGCGCTGATCGCGTCGCGCGACCGCTTCGAGAAGCTCTTCAAGAAGCAGCTCGCCGCGGCGAAGAAGGCGGGGCGCGTCGACGGCGACCTCGACGTGTCGATCGCGGTCAAGACGCTGCTCGGCGGATTGCAGTGGTCGCTGATCTGGTATCGGCGCCGCGACGACGACGACGAGGTCGCGCTCGACCGGCTCGCGCAGCGCATGGTCGACACGCTGGTGCTGGGGCTGGCCGCCCGGTAGCGGCCCAAGGGCCGCCCGAGCCGGCCACCCGTACCTCATTCGCGCAGCACCATCGTCTCGAGCGCCGGATCGGCGGCGATTTCCGCATCGCTGAACGGCGGGACCACCAGCTGTTTGCGCGAGAACAGCGCCAACTGGTCATCCCGGTGCGGCGATGCCGGATCGCCCGACTGGCCGGATGCCAGCATCACGCGCGCATCGAGCCGGCCCTCCTGCCAGGTGACGACATGCATGTACGCGGTACCGGCCACGATGTCGCCGAAGCCCTCTTTCGTGAGCGGCGCACCCTGCAGCGCGTTGAGCACACCCTGCTCGCCCGAGCCGCCGTGCAGCGGCACGCGGCCCTGCGACGCAGGCCGCGCGAGCATGCGACCCCAGAGTTCGTCGCCGCGGAGGCCGAGCGCATCGAGCGACTGCGCCGCCTCGCGCAGCGCCGCCACGATGGCCGCACGCACGCCGGGCGCCGTCGATACCGGTCGAACGCGAAACGGTTGCGCGGAGTCGTAGGGCTCCGCATGCAGCCCCGGCACGGCGGCGAGCCGCGGCGCGAGTTCGTGGAACAGCAGCGCCCCGCGGCTTTCCGCATTGTGGCGCCGGTCCCATGCCGACAGGATGGCGCAGGCCGACTGCACCTGCGCGTCGCCCATGGCGGTGCCACAGGCAGCGAGCACCGCGTCGAGCAGGGTCTCGGCCATGTAGCTGCGGTTGCCGAACACCATGTCCAGCGCTTCGGCGCTGTCGATGCGGCCGTCGGCCAGGCCGTCATCGATCTGGCGCTGCGACATCAGCGTGCGCGGCCCTGGCGGCAACTTCGGGCTGCCGAGCAGCAGCGAGTAGCCGTCGAGTTGCCGGCCCACCACCGAGAGGCTGTAGCTGTCGTTGGCGTTCTGCACGATGCCGCGCGTGGCGAGGGCGGGAATCCGATCCGCGGGTGCCAGCCTCGCGCGGCCCTCGGTGTCGCGCACCGCGCAGGCACTGCGGCTGCCGTCGAGAGCGGCCGGCACGGCCGTCTCGTCGGGCGGCGGCATGGTGGCGCAGCCGCGGAGCGTCGCATCGTCGATGTCCAGCAGCGGCCCCGATTCGATGTACAGCGCGCCGCCCTGGCTGTCGCCGGCGATCAGGTGCGCGGTGATCCCTCGGTTGGCCGCCACCGCCTGCGCAAACCCAGCGACGTCGCGCGCCTTGGCCGCCGTGAGCATCTGGTCGAGGGCGCGCGCATTCGCGGTGCCCGGATCGGTGATGGCATGCCAGCCGGCCGAGCGGCCGGGCGCGGCCGGCAGCCGGTACAGCGGCCCGAGATGCGACACCGGCACGCGGTAGTGCTGCAGGCGCACGCTGCCGTCGTCCTGCCGCACGCGCAGCGCGATGGTCTTGGCAACGAGCGCGCGGCGCTGCCCGTCGACCGTGTACCCCGGCGCCGCGCCGTCCTGCACGTCGAGCGCGACGAGCAGCGGGTAGGTCACGGTCGACGGTGCCTCGATGCTCCACGCCAGGTGCTGCGTGAAGCCCGAGAGCGGCAGCGGCAGTCCGAGGAAATCGGCGCCCATCACGTCGAGCTCGCCCGGAATCGTGAGATGCATTTGGTGCATCAGGAGCCAATGGTCCTGCCACACCGTGTGCGGGTTGGCGACCATGATCGCGCTGCCGGTGCCGGTGGCGTCGGCGCCGAAGGCCCAGGCGTTGCTGGCCATGCGCTGCGCGGGGGGGCGGTCTGCGGCGGCCTTCGCGAGCGGCGGCGCGCCCAGCTGATCCCACGTCGACGCCGACGCATACGGCGCCACCGCCAGCGCTTTCCAGAGCGAGTTGACCTGCATCACGGCCCGCACCACGTCGCTGGCCTTCATCGGCGGCGGCGCCATGCCCTTGCAGGCGGTTGCGGCCGCCTCGATGCCGATGTCGCGCAGCCGGCGGTTGAAGCCGGCCGCATAGCCCTCGGCGAGCGCGCGGGCATCGGCCGACAGTCCCTGCCATGCCGCCTCGACCTCTTCGTCGGACAGCTGCACACGATAGAACAGGTCGCTGTCCAGATTCGGCGCCTGCAGGAACGCCACCAGCGCCATGCCGTCGGGCCCGAAGCGCTCCGAACGCTCGCCGCGCAGCGTCAGCACGCGTTCGGCCAACAGGCACAGCTGGTCGCGTGCGACCGCGTAGCCGTAGCCATAGCCGAGCCCGCCGTGGTCCGCGGCCTTCACGTGCGGCAGGCCGTATTGCGTCCAGCGCACCTCGGCGCTGAACCTGTCTTCGGGCGCGGGCGGTGCGACAGGGAAAGAGCCGCCGCGCCCGCCGCCGTCATTGCCGCCGCCGCATGCCGCGATCGCGCCTGTGACGGCGAGGGCGCATGCCGCCACACGCAGCCAGCCCGCTTTCACTGCGCGCCCCCCGACGGCGCATGGCTCTTGCGCGCGATCACCTGCATCTCGACCCAGGCCTTCGGCACCGCGATGCCCGCGAGCATTGCGGTGCCGGTGGGCTTGCAGGGCAGCACGTCGGACAGGGTCGCCACCACCGCGCCGAGGTGCTCGGCGCCCGCGACGATCAGCGTGTAGTTGACGATCTGCTCCAGCCGGCCTCCGCAGGCCTCGAGGTAGCGCGCGATGTTGCGCACCATCAGCCGGGTCTGGTCTTCGGCGCTCTCGGCGAGCTGCTGGGTGTCGTAGTCCATGCCGATGGTGCCCGAGACGAAGATCCAGTCGTCGTCGAACATCGCGCGGGTGTAGGGCGCGTTCACGAAAGGCAGCGGGAATTCGGCGGTCTGCATGCGGTGTCTCTCTTTCGGTCGATGAAGGGGATGGGCGAGGATTCAGGCGCGCGTCATCTCACGCACGATGGCGTGGGCATGAATCTCGGTGGTGTCGAAGAGCGGCACGTCGCAGTGCAGCCAGGGCCGCGTGCCGCTCAGCTCGGTGCAGCCCAGCACCACGCCCTCGGCACCGCGTGCGATCAGCGCCTGGCAAAGGGCCGAGACGGTCCGGCCTTCTTCCGGCGTGGCCTGGCCGTGCGCCAGCGGGCCGAAAATGGCGGCGTCGAGCGTGCGGCGTTCGTCCGCGTCGGGCAGCACGAGTTCGAAGCCGGCGTCCTTGGCGAGCATCTGGCCGAAGAAAGGCGCATCGAGCGCGAAGCTCGTGGCCAACAGGCCCAGGCGGCGCAGCTTGGGGTGCGCGGCGGCGATGGCCGCGGCGGTCTCGCGCGCCACGTGCACCAGCGGCACGCCGGCCGCGGCCTCGACCTCGTCGGCGGCGAAGTGGCCCGTGTTCGCCAGGATGGCGATCAGCTCGGCGCCCGCGGCGCGTGCCTGCTGCGCCGCGGCCTCCATCTGCGCCCTCGCCTCGCCCGGCCGCCCGGCCGCCATGGCCGCGTGCACCGGCGCGAAGTCGAGCGTCACGATCACGCAGCGTGCCGAATGCAGCCCGCCGAGCTGCCGCTGCACCCCTTCGTTCAAAAGCCGGTAGTAGCTGAGCGTGGAAGGCCACGCGACGCCTCCGATCAGGCCCGCGGTTTTCATGCGCACCGCGCCCTCAATCGAGCTTGAAGCCGAGTCGACGGATCACCGGCGCGTAGCGCACGATGTCGCCGTCGATGCGGCGCGCGAGCGCCTGCGCACTGGTCTCGGCGGCGGGCTCGAAGCCGAACACCAGCAGCTTCTGCACCACCTCGGGGTCGCGCAGCGCGCGGTCCACGCCTTCGCTCACGCGCTGCACGATCTCGGGCGGAAGCCCCGCGGGGCCGACGATGCCGAACCACACCGAGAAGTCCACGCCCTTGTAGCCCAGTTCGTCGAGCGTGGGCACGTCGGGCTGGCCCGAGAAGCGCTTCAGCGAGGTGAAGGCAAGGATCTTCGCGCGGCCGCCCTGCACGAACTGCACATAGGGGGCGATGCCGTCGAAGGCCGCGTCGATGTCGCCCGCGATCGTGGCCTGCGCGACCTCGGCGCTGCCCTTGTAGGGCACGCGCGTGGCCTCGATGCCGGCAGCGTGCTTGAACTCCTCGAGCGCCATCTGCGAGAGGATCGCGGCCGCGCCGATGTTCGTCTTGCCGGGCTCGGCCTTCGCGCGCTTCACGAGCGCATGCACGTCGGCCACCGACCCCGGCGCGCCCGCACGCACGATCAGCGCGTTGGGCGAGGTGATCGCCAGCGCCACCGGCGTGAAGTCGCGCCGCGGATCGTAGGGCAGGCGGTTGTAGAGCGTCGGGTTGAGCACGAAGGTCTGGTCGATGGACCACATCAGCGTGTAGCCGTCGGGCGCCGCCTTGATGAGGTCGTTCGCGCCGATCAGCGTGTTGCCGCCCGGCTTGTTGTCGACCACCACCTGCTGGCCCAGGTGCACCTGCAGCTTCGCGGCGATGAGGCGCGCCGTCACGTCGGCGCCGCCGCCCGCGACGAAAGGCACCACCAGCCGGACGGGCCGCGCGGGCCAGGCCTCGGCCGCGCGAAGCGGCGTTGCGAGCAGCGCCGCTGCGGCGGTTGCAGCCAATGCCAGGAAACGGCAGACACATCGAACATTCATGCCTAAACTCCGCGAAAACCAAAGTGTTGCAACGCTAACGCCCGATGGCCGGGTTTTCTATGCCGATCCGTTCGCAGACTGTGCCGATTCCTTCGCCGGCCGCGGGCCATGCGCTGCGCGAGGACGACTTCAACGCCGCGCTACTGCGCCTGCCGGTCGAGCGCCCGCTCGCGCTGCCCGGCCTGCACGACGGCGCCAGCCGCGCGGTGCGCTGGCCGCGCGACGGCGGGCGCATCCTGCGGCTGCGCACCACGCCCTGGGAAGGCGCGAGCGCGCTGTACTTCGACTTCCGCCTCAACCAAGACCTCGACGTGCAGCTGCCGCCCGGCGACGAACTGCTGCTCACCTTCTTTCTAGCGGGCCATGTCACGGGCCAGATCGGCAGCGCGCAGGGACGGGCGCTCGAGTTCCGCGTCGACCGCGCGCTTCTACGCACGCCCAACCGCGATGGCGGCTACCTCATCCACGTGCCCGGCGCCTGCCACAACAACTTCGTGCAGTTCCGGCTGCGCCGCAGCCTGCTGCCGCGCTGGCTGCAGGCGTTCGGCGTGCGGCTCGGGGCACGGCAGCTGGCCGAGCTGGTCGAGCGCGACGACGGCCGCGTGCTGTGCAATGCGGCGCTCACGCCACGCGTGCGCGACTGCCTGGCGCGCATCCGCGACGAACCGGCCGACCATGCGGCCTTCGTGCCGCTGTTCCATGCGCGCGCCACCGAGCTGCTGACCTGCGTGCTGCTCGACCTGCAGCAGCTGCTGCGGCCGGCGCGCTCGGGCGCGGTCTCGGGCGATGGCGGCGACGAGGCTGCGCGGACGGTGCAGCGGCTGCGCGACCTGGTGGCCGAGGCGCCTTCGCGCGCCTGGACCGTGGACGCGCTGGCGCGCCGCCTGGACATGCGCGCCACCCGGCTCCAGGCGCTGGTACGCGCGGCCGCGGAGCGCACGGTGCATGGACTGGTGGTGCAAGAGCGGCTCTTGCTTGCGGCGCGGCTGCTGCGTGAGACCCGGCTCGACGTGAAGGCGATCGCGGCCGAAGCCGGCTGGGATTGCCACGGCCGGTTCACCGCCGCGTTCAAGCGCCAGCACGGCGTGGCGCCGCGCGCGTTCCGGCTGGGGTCCGCGGAGACCGCCGAAGCGGCCGCGCCCTGAGCCATCGCGGCTGCCGACTTTGGCAAGGCGCAGCGCCAGCGATTATTTTGCTGTTCTTTCTTCGAAAATCGCCCGTCTGATTCGTCCTGGAGTTTCACCGACCCGACCCAGCTGCCACCGATGCCGAAAGAGCATTCGCCGACCACGCACCGCCTCGCCGCC
Source organism: Variovorax sp. Soil_C_39 (assembly GCF_057656815.1). Classification (NCBI taxonomy): domain Bacteria; kingdom Pseudomonadati; phylum Pseudomonadota; class Betaproteobacteria; order Burkholderiales; family Comamonadaceae; genus Variovorax; species Variovorax sp. Soil_C_39. The sequence continues at coordinate 338,163 of NZ_JBDGJQ010000004.1, read as the reverse complement.
GCCCCGGCGCAAACACCATCGCCCAAACCCATGGCGAACCTTCACCGGTCCGCCCTGTGCTTCGGCCCCTTCGTCCTGGACATGGCGGGCGGCCAGCTCATGCGCGGCCCCGACCCGGTGGCCTTGCAGCCCAAGGTGTTCACGCTGCTGTGCGCGCTCGCGACGCGTCCCGGCAGCCTGGTGGCCAAGAAGACGCTGCTGCAGGAGGTCTGGCCCGGGCAGGCCGTGGGCGACGCCGTGGTGAAGACGGCCATCAACCAGTTGCGCAGCGCGCTCGACGACGATCCCTCGAAGCCGGGCTATGTCGAGACGGTGCCGCGCCGGGGCTACCGCTTCATCGCCGCGATCGAGGGCATGCCTTCGGCCGCGCTCGCGGGCATGCCTGCCGGCGAGCGCCATGCGGCCGACGGTCTGATCGGCAGGGAAGCGGCGCGCGAGGCGCTTTGCTCGGCCTGGCGATCGGCGCAAGGCGGCATCGCGCAGGTGGTGTTCGTGGTCGGCGAGGCCGGCATCGGCAAGACGACGCTGATCGACCATTTCGCGCGGCGGGCCGGCGCGGCCATGGTGGCCCGCGGCCAGTGCGTCGAACAGGGCGGACGGGACGAACCGCACATGCCGGTGCTCGATGCGCTCAGCGGACTGTGCCGCGAGCACCCCCGCGCCATCCCGCAGATCCGCCGCATCGCGCCGACCTGGCTGGCCCAGATGCCGTGGCACGCGAGCGAGGCCGAACGGCTCGCGTTGCGGCAGGAGATCGAAGGGGTCGGCATGGGGCGCGTGCTGCGCGAGTTTCGCGAATTGCTGAACCGCCTCGCAGGTTCCGGTCCGGTCCTGTTCATCCTCGAAGACCTGCAGTGGAGCGACCTGCCCACGCTGCAGCTGCTCGAGCAGCTCGGAAGCCAGCGCGAGCACGCGCGATGGATGCTGCTGGCCACGCTGCGTCCGGCCGATGCGCCGGGCGGTCCGATGGCAGCCGCCGACCTGCACGCGCGCCTGCGCCTGCGCGGCCTGGCGCGCGGCATCGAACTGGCGCCCTTTTCCGCCGACGACGTGGCCGCGTACATGGCCGCGCGCTATGCGCCGCGAGCCGTAGCGCGGGATGTGGCACTGCGGCTGCACGCGCAGACCGGCGGCCTGCCGCTCTACCTTGCCAGCTGGCTGGAGGCCGCCGACCGCGAGCACGCGCGCGACCGGGGCCTGCACCCGCTGGATGCCGGCACCGAACCGCCCGCTCGGTTGACCGACGGACTGGCCCACTTCATCGAGCGCCAGCTCGGCCTGCTCGATGCCGAGGACCAGTCGCTCCTCGAAGCTGCATCGGTCCTGGGCGTGGAGTTCTGGAGCGTTCCCCTGGCGTCGATGCTCCAGCGCCCGCGCCTGTCGGTGCGCGCGCAAACCGACAGGCTCGCCCGGGTGGGTCACTGGCTGGTGCCGTTGTCGGTCGAGCGCCTGGCCGACGACAGCTTCGACGCGCGCCACGGCTTTCGCCACGCGTTGCACCGGCATGTACTCTATCGCCGCATCGGCGAAGCCCGTCGGGCCGAGCTCCACCGGCGCGCCGCGCGGGCACTCGAGGAAGCGGGAAGGATCGGCATCCCGACGGCGCCGGCGGAACTGGCCGACCACCACGAACGCAGCCACGATCCGGCCGCCGCCGTCCGCTACAGCGCCGAGGCGGCGGCACTGGCACTCTCGCGCTTCGCGCCGCAGGAGGCCGTCCGCCTCTCACGGCGAGCGCTGGCACTGCTCGAGCACTGCAACACTCTGCCCTCCGCCGAACGCGACGCGCTCGAACTTGCGCTGAACGGCCATCAGGCCGTCGCCTTCGCGCAGTACCTGGGCTTTGCGGCACCGGAGCGCGAGCGGTCGCTGACGCGCGCACTCGCGCTCTGCGAACGTGGTGCCCCGGCGGCTGCGCATGGCTGGCCCCATGGCGGCCTCGGATGGGTTCATCTGGCGCGTGGCGACCATGCGCTGGCGCTTCGAATGGCCGAGCGCGTGAAGGAGATCGGGCAGCGCTTCGACGAGCCTGCGGTGGTGGTGTGCGCGATGAACCTGCGCGGCGTCGCATTGTCGTTCCAGGGCGCCTACGCCGAAGCCGTGGACTGCATGCGCGAAGGGCTGGCGATCTGCGCGTCGCAGGAAGCGCGCATTGCCGGAGCGCCGCTGCCGGTCGATCCGATGGTTTCGCTGCTCGCCAACTCGGCGCATCCGCTGGTCGCGACCGGCGACATCGGCACCGCACTGCGTCACCTCGAACGGGCGCGCGAGCGCGCCGCCCGGCTCGGTGCGCCGATGGCCAGCATGGTCGCTGCCTGGGGCGAAGCGACCGCGGCCGCCGCCATGGACGACACCGTACGCGTGGCGCGCATGCTGCCCACGCTGAAGGCGGCGGCGGGCGCCGACGACATCGGGCAGGCCGAAGGGCCCGCCCTCTGGTTCGCAGCCTGGGTCGCCGGGAAATCGCGCCGGCCCTCTGCAAGTGCGCTGCAGGAGGTGCGGTCCGCGCTCGCCCGGCACCAGGAACGCGGGATGCGCGCAGGTGCGAGCCAGGTGCACTTCTATGCGGCCGACCTGGCACTGTGCGCAGGGCGGCTCGACGAGGCCCGTGCCGAGATCGATGCCGGCCTGCACTGCGCCGAACAACTCGGCGAGTACGGCTACCTTGCCGATCTCCATCGCCTCGATGCCCGCTGGCACGCCGCGCACCGGCACGACGCCTGCGTGCGGCACGCGTTCGCACGCGCGCTTCGCCACGCGGAGGCATCGCACAACGCCTGGGCCGCGCTCGCGGTGTGGATCGATGCCTGCGAACGGCACGATGCCACGGCGTCGGACCGGAACGCACTGGCGCAGGCGCTCGCGCTCGTGCGCGGCGGCGACGGGCTCGAGCGGGTGTTGCGCGCCAAGGCCCTGCTGCGGGGCGACGGCAGCGCCCACACGCTTACCGTTCGCTGACCGCTCAGGCGCTCGCGCCCGCCTAGGCTCGATCTTTTCGCGCGCACCGCGCGGCGGCCAAGCCACTCCGAACCTCGAACACGCCATGCAGACCCCCGACATCCGCATCGACAGTGATGCCCCCGTAGCCAGCGAGCTCATGTTCTGGAGCATCGTGGGGCATGAGGGGCTGTCGCGGGCCGCTGTCTACGAGCTCACGGTGCTGTCGAAGAACGGCCAGGTGCAGCCGAAGGACGTTCTGGGCCGTGCCTTCGATGTCCGCATCGACTTCGTCGATGCCGACGATCGCCCGCACGCGCGCCATTGCCACGGGCACGCCGTGCGCTTCGCGCGCGAAGGCCGCATCGGCCGCTACCACCGATACCGCCTGACGCTCACGTCGTGGTTCTGGCTGCTGACCAAGCGCCGCAACTCGCGCATCTTCCAGGACCAGCCCCTGCTCGAGGTGATCGGCAGCGTGCTCGAAGACAGCGCGGTGCGCGGTATCCGGCGCACGGACGCGCATGGCGTCATCGGCACGCACGCGCCGCACCGCTATTGCGTTCAGTTCCAGGAGAGCGATCACGATTTCGTTTCGCGGCTGCTTGAAGCCGAAGGTGTCTACTACTGGTTCGATGCGCACGACGAACCCGGCCGCATGCACCTGGCCGACGCCAGCTTCGTCGCCCACAAGCGCCTGCCGGGGTCGCCGGTGCTGCGCTTCGCGAGCGAGTCCGGCGAAGCGCGCTTCAACGAGATCGCGCAATGGGTTTCGGCGCAGCGCCTCGACGCGGGCCGGCACGCCGCACGCGACAGCGACTTCAAGGCCATCCGCAAGAACCTCGGCGCGGCGATCGACGCCACCGACGCGCACGCGCTGGCCGACTTCGAGGAGTTCGAGTATCCCGGCGACTACTTCAACGCCGAGGACGCCGAGACGATGGCCCGGATCCGGGGCGAGGAACTGATCGCGCGCCGCGATCGCCACTGGGCCGTCACGCACTGGCCCGACGTGGCCGCGGGCCGCAGCTTCGTGCTCGAAGGCGATGCGCCGGAGCTCCCGCGCGGCGAGCATCTGATCGGCGCGTGCAGCTTCGTCGTGAGCCACCCGGGCTACGAGGGCATCGGCGACCCGCACTTCGGCACTTCGCATGCCGAGCGCCTGTGCGCGCTGGCCGCCGGCGACGCGGTGAACGAAGGCGCCGGCGGCACGCTCGCCGAGCTGATCCGCAGCGATCCCTCGCTGCAGCGCACCGGGCGCGGCCTCTGCATCTTCTTCTTGACGACGCTGCCGATGCAGCTGCCGTTCCGGCCACCGCGGCTCACGCCGCGCGTGGCCATGCCCGGACCACAGACCGCCATCGTGGTCGGCCCCGCCGGCGACGAGCTGCATGTGGACGAGCACGGCCGGGTGAAGGTGCACTTCCATTGGGACCGCTACGACCAGAGCAATGAGACATCGACCTGCTGGGTGCGCGTGTCGCAGCCTTGGGCCGGCAAGGGCTGGGGCGGCTACTTCGCGCCGCGCATCGGCCAGGAGGTGATCGTCGATTTTCTCAACGGCGACCCCGACCGCCCGGTGATCGTGGGCCGCGTCTACAACGACGACCAGCCGATCCCGTACAAGTCGCCGACGCAGAGCGGCTTTCGCACGCGCTCCACGCCCGGTGGCGACGCGAGCAACTACAACGAGATCCAGTTCGAGGACCGCAAGGGCGAGGAGCTGCTGTCGGTGCATGCGGAGCGGGACATGCGGCGCGTGGTCGAGCGCGACGACACCACGGGCATCGGGCGCGACCAGCGGCTGCGGGTTGATCGCGACCAGCATACTCACGTGCAGCACGACCAGACCCTGCGGGTGGACAACGACCGCCAACTGCATATTCGCAAGAACGAGTCGCACCAGGTCGACCTGACGCAGCGCACGAAGATCGGCGAAGAGCAGCATGTTCACGTGGTGTCGAACCAGATGACGCAGGTGGACGGCGAGCAGTCGACGGTGGTCAAGGGCAACTTGTTCACCCATACGCAGTCGTCGCGGCAGGACATGACGGACGGTGACGAACGGCGTCTTGTGAAGGGCAACCAGACCATCGTGGTCGACGGCGACCTGGGCTACAAGGCCACGAACATGACCTTCGAAGCCGAGCACATCGATTTCAAGGTCACGGGTGCGAACTCGATGGTGCTGGAGTCACCCGATGGGCCGTACACCATCATGGCGAACAAGTTCACGCTGATGAGCAACACGGATGCTTCCATCCTGGCGGTCGGCAAGATCAACCAGACCTCGATCGAGAACAACACGACGGTCTACGGGTCGAACAGCAGCGGCTACATCGGCAACGCGAGCGAGACGACCATCGGAATGAGCCGCAGCACCACGTTGGGGCTGGTCATGGAGTCGACGATCGCGCCCGTCGTGAGCAACACCCTCGGCCTTGTCTATGAGGCATTCGCAGGGCTGAAGATGTCTGCCAGCGCTGGTGCCAACGTGGAACTGAACGCGATGAAGCTCTACCTTCCTGCGGGAACGGCGAACGCCAACCCGAAGGACCTGATGACACCCGGGTGGACTCAGAGCTCCATCGCTGGTGTGGTCATCGGCAGCGGACTCGGAATCTTCACGACCACTTACGGTGGTGGGGAAGTCTCAAGCCAGAACCACGAGGCCACGAAAGAACTGCGGGAAGCAGCCGTCGCGGCAGCCCGCGCCGGCCATCCTGGCTTGGCGGCACGACTTCGGCGTCTGGCGATGCCTGGGCACAGCGTCGATCCGTTGACTGACGGCAAGGCTCCCACAAGTACCAGGGCAACCCGTGGGGATGACTTCACCGACGACTACAAACGCTACGAGGTCAAGCTCAGGGAGCCCGGCGAGGAACCCAGGCGCATCGATATCGAATACGACGACGGCATCGCGACATACGCCGAAGAAGAGAAGCTATTCATGCTGGACCAAAAGGACGACTATGACGCCGCGCTGCGGGAAGAATACGAAGCGCATGAGGCCGCGCTGCGCGCCGCCGAATCGGAGTCGCCGCTCCAGAGTTCAGAAGGCAACATTTCGTCCACGCCCCCGCCCGACGAGGAGCCGGAAGGTGGGGTGTCGCCATGAGACGTGCCAACATGGCCATGTGGCCCTGACAAACACCATGCAGGTCATCAAACCCCAGGCCCTCGGCCTCTCCTTCCGCCCCATGGAGTTCCGCAAGCGCTTCGGCCTGTGCGTCTCCGGCTACCTCCACGTCCCCTTCGCCCAGGCCGCGCGCGGCACGCTTTGGGCCGAGCAGTCGATGTGGGACTTTCTTGCAAAGGAGATGGCCCAACCCGTCATCGACGAAGGCATCGTCAAGCTGCACCCCGAGTTCCTCGTGCACGGCCATGCCTACTCGCCCGCGGCGGACACGCGCGCGGTCGCCGTCCGCGCGCGCATCGGCACGCGCAGCAAGACCGTGCTGGTCTTCGGCGATCGCCAATGGGACGGGCGCGACCCGACTGTGCCGCAGCCGTTCTCGAAGATCGCGTTCGACTGGGCGAATGCCTACGGCGGGCCCGACTTTGCCGCGAATCCCTATGGCCGAGGCCGTACCGTCGTCGACGGCATTCAGGTTCTTCCCCATCTCGAACTGCCCAGCGACCGCCTGCTGGAAAGAGACCAGGCGATTGCGCCCGCAGGCTTCGGCCCGCTCGACCTCGATCATCCGCAGCGTGCCGCCTGGCGCGGCACCTACGATGAAGACTGGCTCACACAGCATGCGCCCGGCTTCGCGCCCGACACCGACTGGCGCTTCTTCAACCTCACGAGCCAGGACCAATGGTTCGACGCGCCGCTCGTGGGCGACGAGGACTTCGCCTTCGACCACATGCATCCCGACACGCCGCATCTCGAAGGCCGCTTGCCGGGCCTGCGCGTGCGGGTGTTCGCAGGACGCCGCGCCTCGCATGAAGCACCGGCCGCGGACGGATCGGCGGCGCTCGAAGAAGTTCCGATGCAGCTGACGACCGTGTGGTGCTTCCCGCACGCCGAGCGCCTTGTGCTCGTGTTCCACGGACTGGCACAGATCGCGCACGACGATGCCGCCGACATCACCCGACTGGTCGGTGCGGTCGAGCGCATCGGCGAACCGCGTGATCCGCAGCACTACCTCGACACGCTGGACAAGCGGTCGACCGGCCGGCATGCCGCGCTCCATGCGCTCGACGACAGCGCACTCCTGCCACCCGGCATCCACACAACCGATCCCGCCACCGAAGCTGCGCAGGCCGCGCTGCGCACCGACGGCCTCCAGGAGGATGCGCAGTACCGCCGCGCCGCGATCGACGTGGACATGGCGCGCGACCAGGTGCGCGCCCAGGGCAAGGATCCCGATGCGCTGGGGCTTCGGCTGCCGCCGCGCCAGCCGCCGCCCAAGCCCGAGGAGATGCCCGCGTTCATCGCACGCACCATCAAGAACATCGAGGCCCAGGAGTGGGCCGCCTTGGAGGACACCGTCACGCTGCTAGAGAACGCCAAGGAATTCGCACGGAAGCACAAGGTCGATCTGAAGCAGTCGCAACACCGCGGGCCGCCCCTGTTCAGTGCGCGCGACGAGATCGCCCGGCTCGAGGCCGCGCATGCACGCGCTGGAAAGCCCTTCGAGAGCGCGGACTTCCTGCCCCAGCTGCAGCAGGCCGAAGCTGCTCACCGCTCGAACTATCTGCAATCGGCGCATCGCCAGCCGCCGGCGGATCCGCTGCCTGCGGCGCAGGCCGCCGAGCGCCGTCGCGAAATGCAATGGATGCTGGCCCACGGCTTTCGACGCTGGCTCGGCTTCGATCTGACCGGTGTCGACCTGTCCAATCTCGACCTGCGCGGCGTGGACATGACGGGTTCCTGGCTCGAAAGCGCGAACCTCACGAACACCAACCTGACGGGCGCGGTGCTGCGCTTCTGCGTGCTCGCGCACGCCTGCCTGGAAGGCGCCGTGGCCATCGAGGCGCAACTGCAAGGCAGCAACCTCGGCGGTACGCGGCTCGCGAACGCGGTGTTCGACCGTGCCGATCTCACGGGAGCGCAGCTCGGCGGTACCGCGCTCGTCTCCACGCAGCTGCGCGAAGCCGTCATCGACAAGCTGCAGTCGATGGACACGACCTGGGGCCCGGCCGACTGGAGCGGCGTGCGCGGCGCCGGCCTGCTGTTCCACAAGCTCGACCTGCGCGGGCTGGTGCTCGACGGCGCGCATCTGACCGGCTGCCAGTTCCTCGAATGTCGCCTCGAGGGCGTGCGCGCGCATGGCGCGGACTTCAGCGGCACCACCTTCGTGGGATGCCGGATCGACGGCGCAGGCCTGGCCGGCGCGAACCTGTGCGGGAGCACCTTCGTCGATGCATGCACTTTGCGCGGAGCCGACATGTCGGGCGCCCAGTTGGTCGGCGCCAACCTTGCCGGGTGCGACCTCGGCACCGCAAGGCTGACCCGCGCGGTGCTCGACGGCGCGCACCTTGCGCACGCGCGCTTCGACCAATGCGACGCCAGGCTCGCGAGTGCACGCGGCACCCAGCTGTCGCATTCGCACTGGTCCGGCGCCGCGCTGTCGGGCGCCAACCTGCGCGAAGCGATCCTGCAGCATGCCGATCTTCGCGGCTGCGATTTCCGCAACGCCAATCTGTTTGGTGCCGATCTCTCGCGCGTCCTGCTCGATGGCAGCGCGCGCTTCGATGGCGCCCTGCTCGAGCGCGCCCGCACGCATCCACGCCTCACGCCCGAGCAGCAGGCGGCCGCAGCCCTTGAGGCCGAGCGGGCTTCGGTGCAGCCGGGAGAGCAGCCGGCATGAACGCCACCCTCCTGATGCTCGCGGTCCTGCTCGGCGAGGCGCTGGACGGCAAGGACTTTCGCAAGGGCGACTACGCGGGCGCCCGCATCGGGGGCGGCGTTTTCTCGCGCACCCGGCTGAACGAAGCGGACCTGCGCGGCGCCGATGCGCGCGAATGCGTTTTCGAACGCTGCGACCTGCGCGGCGTTCTCTTCTCCGGCGCCAACCTGCGACGCGCGGTCTTCAACCAGTGTGAACTCGACCATGCGGACCTGCGCGATGCCAACCTGGAAGGCGCCGTGTTCTCGGGTTGCCGCGCCACCCACGCGCAGTTCGCCGGCAGCGCACTGTCGATGGCCGCATTCACGGGGAGCACGCTCGACCACGCCGGCATGGCGGGCGCGCAGCTGCAGTCGAGCAGCTTCAGCACCTGCAGTCTTGTCGACGTGAACGCGGACGACACGCACTGGGCGCACGCTGCGGTGATCGAATGCGACGTGACGCGCCTGACCTGGCACCGGGCGACGCTGCGCCGGGTCGTTTTCGACAAGACCTCGCTCGTCGGCAGGTCGTTTCGCGGTCTCTCGCTCGAGGCCTGCCAGTTCAGCGGGGCCGCGCTGTCGAACGCTGACTTTCGCGAGGTGCCGCTGAAGCAATGCAGCTTCTTGCGCGCCCAGATCGAAGGGGCCGACTTCTCCGGCGCACAGGCAACCGGCGCGATCTTCTGCGGCGCTTCAGGCTCCGGCGTGGGCTTTGCGAGCGCGAACCTGGCGCAGGCGCTGTTCACGGGCGCAACGCTGCCGGGCGCGCGTTTCGAGCGGGCCAACCTTTACCAATGCCATTTCGCCGATGCCGCTTTACCGGGCGCATCGCTGCGCGCTGCCGACCTGAGCTACGCCGACCTCAGCGGTGCGGACCTGCGGGGCGCCGACGGACGGGAAGCAACACTCGTGCGCACCCTGCTGCATGGCGCGCGCACCGAGGAGGCACGGCTGCCGGACCGGGTGCGCGCCATCGAGATCGACGAGGCCCGCGCCCGAGCCGATGCCTGGATGCCCATGGCCGCTTGAACGAATGACACGCGATGAAAGACGGAACCCTGCGATGCTGAATTCACTGACCCTCGAAAGTCCCTCCTCGGCCGCGCGCCAGAAGGAGACCGCCGCCACGTTCGTGGGCGTGGTCGTCGGCGTGTATGGCCACCAATGGACGGTGGCGGAAGACGGCGCGCGCCGTGCAGCGCGCCGCGCCGCCAGTTGCCTTCTGAAGCCCGAGGCCGGCGACACCGTCGCTGGCCTGCGCGGCGCGGATGGCGAGCAATGGATCACCGCCGTGCTCGAACGCGCGGCGGACACGCCGCAGACCTGGCACTGCGATGGCCCGGTCCGCCTCGAGGTGGAGGGCGATCTGACGGTGACGAGCAACGCAGTGGACGTCCGGAGCGCGGCGTTTGCGGTCAGCGCCGAGAACGTGGCGTTCACTGCCGACGAGACGCGCTTCGTCGGAGAACGCATGAAGTTCTTCGGCCGGCAGGTACAGCTGGTGGGCGAAGCACTGCAGACCGTGTTCGAGCGGGTCAGCCACTTCAGCCGCAGCCACCTGCGCCGCACCGAAGGCCTGGACCGCGTGCATGCGGACCACTTCGAGCAGGAGGCGACGCACGTGCTGCGCATGAGCGCCGAGCACACGCTGATCGACGGCGAGAAGCTGGTCAAGGCGCGCGGCGGCCAGATCCATTTCGGCTGAGAGCGCCCATGTTTGCCAACTGCCAGTTGATGGGCACCGACATGGCGTTTCCCGACGTCTGCATGACGCCGGCCGCGCCATCGCCGATTCCGGTGCCCTATCCCAACATCGCGATGGGGCCCATGGCCATCCCCAACTGCCCGACCGTGCTCATCATGGGCGGCCCGGTGCACAACCTCGCCACCACCATCCCGATGACCAACGGCGACAACGCCGGCGTGCTGCTGGGCGTGGCCTCCGGCACGGTGATGGGCCCGAGCCGCCACACGACGGGCGCGAACACCGTGCTGTTCCACGGCATGCCCGCGACGCGGCTCACCAGCACGACGCTGCAGAACAGCACCAACGCGATGGGCGCGCGCATCGTGCCGAGCCAGACGCTGGTGCTGATCCTCGCGCCCTAGGGCGAAGGGCTCAGGCTCGGAAAGACAGCGGCTTCTCCAGTGCCTTCTCGAGCGATTTCCTGTGCCGGCGCAGTGCCGACTTCGAGGGCAGCTGCCCCTTCAGTTCCTTGAGCCTCGCCATCGCCCGCCCGCCCGCCGGCGTGCGCCGCGCATACAGCAGCGCGACCGCGAGCCCGATGCCCGCGACCGCCGCGCCGCCCCACACGGCGGGGCTGTGCAAGGCGCGCGAAAGGCGCGATCGCTCGCCGTCCCGGCCCGGTTGCTGGGAGCCGGTGGCGGCGCTTTCGAGCGGGGTCAGGGGCCGCGCGGTGTTGGGGTCCTCCTCGCCTCCGAGCATGGCCTGGGAGATTTCCAGCGGCGTGAGCTCTTCGGCGGTCGGGCCCTCGAGGGACTTGGCTTTCGTGTCGACGCTCATGGGGAAACCTTTCTGTCTCTGTTGGACGGTGATGTTGCAGTCGCCTCAAGCGTCGCCTACCGCTGCCGGACGAGCCTACGGCGGCCAGCGGACATTCGCGTAGGCCAAACGCGCAAGCGCGGGCGCAGGGCTGACCTCGTGCTGCCGACAGCACGATGATCAGGCCCCGCATTGTGTTGAAGGCAGCCTGGCGGCCGCTACAGCGCGGGCTGCTGCGCGGCCGCAGGCGCGCGTGCCTGCCCGACCGGCTTCAGAAAATCGAAGCGGCTTGCCACCGGCGACGAATCCGGCAGCACATAGACCACGCCACGCCGCGTGCCGAGCGCAGGCTTCACGTAGGCATCGTAGAACGCTGCGGGCACGTTGATGCACCCGTACGAAATGCGGTTGTCGGCGACGGTGCGCGATGCCAGGCGTTCGAGCCGCCGGTCGGCCGCATTGGTGGTGCGCACGCGGTGCATCGACACGGCGGCGTCGTAGTCGACCCACACGATGTCTTCGCCGTGCGTGTTGCGCCCCGGTTCCGACGCGAAGCGGCCGGCGGGGGTGGTGCGTTCATGGGGGCGGACCTGCGCCATCGGCCTTTCGCCGATGCCGGGCACCGATTCATCACCGCGCGCGAGGCCGAGCAGCACCGGCGAGGCGCCGATCAGCCTGCCCGCAGGGTCGAAGACGAACACGCTCGCGGCCTTCTTGTCGACGATGGCGAAGGCCTTGCCGCCGTTGTCGCGTGCCGCGACCGCTGCCTTCGCCATGCGTTCGGCATCGGGTGTGAGCGGTGCAGCCGGCACAGGCGGGACCCGCCCGCCCGCAACAGCCGCCGCAGCTGCGAAGGCCAGCAGCAGCGGTGCCAGGTGGCGCACTGCCATTCGGCGCCGGCTGGCGATCGGCATCGCGATGGTGTTCATCTGCGGCAAAGCTGAAATAGCGGCCTTAGTTGCGGTCCGCACGGGCCGGGCGCATCGGATCGGCCTGGGCCATGTTGGTGCCGCCGCCGCTGTTCATCGTGCCGGTGCCGCCGGTCGTGCCGCTGCCCTGCGACATGGTGGTGCCCGACGACGTGCCGCCGGCGCTACCGCTGTTGTTGTTCTGTGTCAGCACGCCGGTGGTGCCCATGGGCGTGCCGGTCTGGCTTTGCTGCCCCGCCCCGGTGGCGGGGTTGGGCGAAGCAGTGGTCGGCGGGGTGCCTTGAGCGAAGGCGACGCCTGCTGCGGCGCCGAGTGCGAGGGCTGCGATCAGATGGGTAGAGCGATTCATGACGAGTCTCCTGGAGAGTCCGGACGGGCCGGATGGTTGAGGGAAGATTCCGCCGGACCGTTTGCCCGACTGAGGCCAACTTAGGCGACCACGAAAATCCCCAGGTCAGTTCGCAGCGCTGTGTCCTGTAGGAGCTTGGAGCGCGCTTGCGCCGTCACCATCCCGGTCGGCGAAGGCCTGGTCCCACCCGATGCGCAGGTCTGTCTTGCAGGGTCAGGGTCATGCCAGGCTGGCCAGCAGTGCACCACCAGACCGCATGGCAGCAGGCTGCCGGGCCATCAGCTCGCCCACCCAATCGATGAATGCGCGCAGCTTCGCGCCGACGTGCCGGTTCGGCGGGTACACGACGTACATCGGCATCGGCTCGATGCGCCAGTCCTCGAACAGCGGCAGCAGTTCGCCGACAGCCGCATGGGGCGCGGCCATGTAGTGCGGCAGCCAGAGAATGCCCATGCCTGCGACACCGACCGCCAGGTAGGCGTTGCCGTCGTCCACCGCGACAGCATGCCGGCACCTCACTTCGACGTGCTCGTCGCCGCGCCGAAGCGCGAGGGACGCAACCTTGCCGCTGCGCGTGCTCAGGTAGCCGACGATGCGGTGGTGCGTGCCTTCGAGCTCGCTCGGATGCGCGGGCCGGCCTGCGAGCCTCAGGTAGGCCGGCGCCGCATAGACGCCGAGTGCGAGCGCGCCGATGCGTCGCGCCACCAGCGACGAATCGCTCAGTTCGCCGCCGCGCACCACGCAGTCGACGTTATCGCCGATTACATCCACCATGCGGTCGCTCGCGCCGAGCTGAAGCTCGATCTCGGGATGGCGCGCATGGAAGTCCGGCAGTGCGGGCGCCAGCACCATCCGCGCGAACGGGCTCGGCACGTCCACGCGCAGGCGCCCGCTCGGCGACGCCGAGGCGCCCGACAGGCTGGTGTCGGCATCGTCGAGGTCGGCGAGCAGCCGCACCACACGCTCGTAGTAGGCGGCGCCATCGGCCGTGACCTTGACCTGCCGCGTCGTGCGGTTCAGCAGCTTCACGCGCAGTCGCGCCTCGAGCTGCTGCACCTGCTGCGTCACCGTGGTCTTGCTCATGTGAAGCGTCTGCGCCGCCTTGGTGAAGCTGCCGGCCTCCACCACGCGGGCAAAGGCCCGCAGTGTGTCGAATCTGTCCATGTTCATGCCTCCGAACGATTGTTTGCTGCAAGCAAACAATCATTGTGCGACCTGCCTGTTTATCTCGCGGCGCCACCTGCGTAAGGTCGACCCCATCGCACTTTCAACCTACTCCCAACCTTTTCACGAAGGCTGTTCCATGTCATCCACACGCGACGTTGTCTTTCCCGCCGGCCGCCAGGCGCTCTACGAGCGCAACCGCTACTCGCCCGCGATCCGCTCCAATGGCTTTCTGTTCGTCTCCGGCCAGGTAGGCAGCCGCCCCGACGGCTCGCCCGAGCCCGATCTCGCCGCGCAGGTTCGCCTGGCGTTCGACAATCTCAATGCGATCCTCACGGCCGCCGGCGCCAGCTTCGCCGACGTGGTCGATGTGACGATCTTCATCGTCGATCCCGCCTCGAAGTTCGAGACCATCTGGAAGGCCGCTGCCGACCATTGGGGCGAAGCGCCGCACCCGACGCTCACGGGCGTGGGCGTGACCTGGCTCTATGGGTTCGACTTCGAGATCAAGGTGATTGCGCGCCTCCCGGCAGGTCCTTGTCCAGCATGCAATCGATGAACGCGCGCAATGCGGCCGGAAAGTGGCGCCGGCTGGGGTGATACAGAAACAGGCCCGGCCGCACTATCGACCAGTCCGCGAGCACCTGCACCAGCCGCCCCTCGGCGAGATGTTCATCGACGCGCCCGCGGTCGAACGCGTACACGATGCCCAGGCCCTGCAGCGCTGCGGCCACGCCGAGGTCCGAATGGTTGGTGACCAGGGGGCCGTCCACCGCCACCTCGATGCGCTTGCCTTTCTTCCCGAACTCCCAGCGGTAGGCGCTGCCGTCGACCTGCAGCCGCCAGTTGATGCAGGCGTGGCGTTGCAGGTCGGCCGGCGCGCGCGGTGTGCCGCGACGCTGCAGATAGTCGGGCGAAGCCACGGCGACCATCTTCACGTCCGGCGTGAGGCGCACGGCGATCATGTCTTTTTCCAGCCGCGCGCCCACGCGGATGCCGGCATCGAACCGGCCGGCAACGATGTCGCTCAGCCCGTCGTCGACCACGATGTCGAGCGCCACTTCGGGGTGCGCGCGATGGAACCGGGCGAGCCGCGGCGCGATGACCTGCGACGCGGCCATGGCGAGCGTGTTGATGCGCAGCGTGCCGCGCGTCTGCCCAGCCGCTGCGCTGGCTTCGTCCACCGCCTCGGCCATGTCGCGGAACAGCGGCGCGATGCGCGCATGCAACCGCGCGCCGGTGGCAGTGGGCGCCACGCTGCGGGTGGTGCGGTTCAGCAGCCGCGTGCCCAGCCGCGCTTCGAGCTGGCGAATGGTCTGGCTCAGCGCCGAAGGCGAGAGACCCAGGTGCTCGGCGGCACGCGCAAAGCTCGCGCGTTCCACCACCGCGGCAAAGGCCTTGAGCTCGGCGAAATCGGATCCGCGCATTCTGTATCGTCCTCTACATAGCTCCTGAAGATTCTAGGAGATTCACTAATCTATCCCGAGCGCGCATCCTGAGGGCTTCACCACCAAGGAGTCGTCACCATGAGCACCCTGATCCTTCCCGAACCGATCGCCGCCTACTTCGAGGCCGATCGACTGAATTCCGAAACCCTGATCGCATCGCTGGAGCTCACGGCATGAGCTTCGACCTTCAGCTGAAAGGCCAGCGGGCGCTGGTCACGGGCGGCACCAAAGGCGTCGGCGCCGCTGTCGTCGAGGTGTTGCGCGCGGCCGGTGTGGAGGTGATGGCCACCGCCCGCGCTGCGCCCGTGCAACCGGCCGAGGGCGTGACCTATCTCGCCGCGGACCTGTCGACAGCGGAAGGCGCGGCGGAGGTTGTACGCGCAGTGCGCGAGCGCTGGGGCGGCGTCGACATCCTCGTCAATGTGGTCGGCGGTTCCAGCGCGCCTGGCGGCGGCTTCGCTGCGCTGGACGATGCGCAGTGGTTCGACGCGTTGAACCAGA
The DNA here is from genome assembly GCF_057656815.1 of Variovorax sp. Soil_C_39. Classification (NCBI taxonomy): domain Bacteria; kingdom Pseudomonadati; phylum Pseudomonadota; class Betaproteobacteria; order Burkholderiales; family Comamonadaceae; genus Variovorax; species Variovorax sp. Soil_C_39. Next base: position 322,496 of record NZ_JBDGJQ010000004.1, on the reverse strand, counting down.
ACCTCATGCCAGCCGTGCGGCTCGACCGCGCATTGCTGCCTGCGATGCTGGCGCAAGGCGCCGGCGTCATCGTGCACGTCAGCTCGATCCAGCGCCTGCTGCCTCTGCCGGAATCAACGACCGCCTATGCGGCCGCGAAGGCGGCGTTGTCCACCTACAGCAAGGCCTTGTCGAAAGAGGTGACCCCGAAAGGCGTGCGCGTGCTGCGCGTGTCGCCCGGGTGGGTCGAGACCGAAGCGTCCGTCGCGCTGGCTCAGCGGCTGGCCACGCAGGCCGGCACCGACTACGAAGGCGGCAAGCAGATCATCATGCAATCGCTCGGCGGCATTCCGCTCGGGCGGCCTGCGAAGCCGCAGGAAGTCGCGGACCTGATTGCCTTCCTGGTGTCTCCGCGGGCGGCTTCGATCTCGGGTTCGGAGCACCTGATCGACGGGGGGACGGTGCCGACGGTGTAGGCGCGAAGCCGCACACGGCTCAGCGCGCGCCTTCGATCCGCGTCACAACGATCTTCCCTTCCACCTTTTCCGCATCGAACCGCACCTTGTCGCCCACCTGGAGCTTCTCGAGCAGCGCCGCGTCCTTCACGCCGAACACCATCGTCATGGGCGGCATGTCGAGGCTCTTGAGCGGGCCATGCTTGATCGTGAGTTTGCTGTTCTCCTTGTCGATTTTGCGGATCTCGCCGTCGGCGAGTTCGGCAGCAACAGCACCGGACACCGAGGCGATCACCAACAACGACGCGGCGAATGCCTTGCGGGTGAAATCACCCCAAAAATTCTTCATCATGCTTCTGTGCTCCTTCATCTGATCGATCACTTGGCTGCGGCACCAGCTGCCGCCACCTTGCCGACATTCACGGCCCCTTTCATGCCTGCGTCGTAGTGCCCCGGCTGCAGGCACCCGAAATCGACCTTGCCGGCCTCGGTGAAGCGCCAGACGATCTCGCCGGTCTTGCCGGCGGCCAGGGTCACCATGTTCGGCTCGGCATGTTCCATCTCGGGGTTCTTCTTCATCGCCTCGTAGTGCGCCTCGAGGTCCTTCTGGGTGCCGAGCACGAGTTCATGCTTCAGCTGCCCGGCGTTGCGGACGACGAAGCGCACGGTGTCGCCCTTCTTCACGCGGATGTCGGCTGGCGAGAAGCGCATGTTGTCGGTCATGTCGACATGGACGGTTCGCGTGGCCCGGGCCGCCACGCCGGGCCGGCCGATGGCGTTGCCGGCGTCGTGCCCATGGCCGCCGGCGTGGGTGCCGGCGGCCATGGCGCCTGTCGCCGCCAGGGTGGCGAACAAGATGGTGGTGTTGCGCAGGATGTGTTTCATGGTGTCCTTCGGGAGTGGGTAGTCAAAAACAGGAAAACAAGGATCAATGCCCCGCATGCCCGCCACGTGGCTTGCGCACCTGCACCTCGATGTCGGATGCGGGCATGTTCCGCGCGGGCATCGCGGCGGCGCCGGCGTGGCCGCCGTGCCGTTGCAGTGGTGGTGGCGGCGCCTCGGCGCCTGCGCCGTCGAGTTCATAGGCCACGGTGCCCTGGGGATGCTTGAACCACCCGGGGTTCGCGTAGTCGCCGGGCTTCTGGTCCTTGCGCACCTTGACGACGCTGAACATGCCGCCCATCTCGACCGAGCCGAACGGGCCCTGGCCGGCCATCATGGGTGCGGTGTTGTCGGGCAGCGGCATCTCCATCTCGGCCATGTCGGCCATGCCGCGCTCGCCCATGACCATGTAGTCGGGCACGAGCCGCGTGATCTGCCGTGCCACGTCCTTGTGGTCAAGGCCGATCATCGTGGGCACCTCGTGGCCCATCGCGTTCATCGTGTGATGGCTCTTGTGGCAATGGAAGGCCCAGTCGCCCTCCTCGTCGGCCACGAACTCGATCTGCCGCATCTGGCCGACCGCCACGTCGGTGGTCACCTCGTGAAAGCGCGTGCTGCGCGGCGTGGGGCCGCCGTCGGTGCCGGTCACCAGGAACTCGTGCCCGTGCAGGTGCATCGGGTGGTTGGTCATGGTGAGGTTGCCCATGCGGATGCGCACCTTGTCGTTGAGCCGCACGTTGAGCGAGTCGATGCCGGGAAAGATCCGGCTGTTCCACGACCAGAGGTTGAAGTCCAGCATCGTCATGATCTTGGGCGTGGCGCTGCCGGGCTCCACGTCGTACGCGTTGAGCAGGAACACGAAGTCGCGATCGACCTTCTCGATCAATGGATGCTCGCCCTTCGGGTGCGTGACCCAGAAACCCATCATGCCCATCGCCATCTGCGTCATCTCGTCGGCATGCGGGTGGTACATGAAGGTGCCGGGGCGGCGCGCGACGAACTCGTAGACGAAGGTCTTGCCCGGCCGGATCGGCGGCTGGGTCAGGCCCGAGACGCCGTCCATGCCGTTGGGCAGGCGCTGGCCGTGCCAATGCACGCTGGTGTGCTCGGGCAACCGGTTGGTCACGAAGATGCGCACGCGGTCACCTTCGACGACTTCGATGGTCGGGCCGGGCGACTGGCCGTTGTAGCCCCAGAGGTTGGCCTTGAAGCCGGGCGCCATCTCGCGCACCACGGGCTCGGCGACGAGATGGAACTCCTTCACGCCGTTGTTCATGCGCCATGGCAGCGTCCAGCCGTTGAGCGTGACCACGGGGTTGTAGGGCCGGCCGGTCGCCGGCACGAGCGGCGGCATGGTGTCGGGGCGGGTCTGCAGCACGGGCTCAGGCAAGGCGGCCATGGCGACCTTGCTCACGCCCGCGGCGGCGATGGCACCCGCGAGGAAATTGCGTCTGTTGGTCATTGGATTGGTCGTTCGAATGGTTCAGTGGGCGGGGCCGGCAGGCGCGGCAGTGCCCGCCGATGCGGCCATGGCCGTCGTGGCGCCGGGTTTGCCGATCAGCGATGCGGCGAGCGCCGCATCGGCCAGCCAGAACTGCTGCTGCGCGTTGATGGCGCCGGTCACGCTCGCGATCTGGTCACGCGCCTCGGCGAGCAGCTCGAACACGCCGATCAGCATGCCGTTGTAGCGAAGCACGTTCTCGTCGGCCATGGCCTGGCGCAGCGGCACGATCTCGTCGCGGTAGTGCCGCGCGATGTCGTAGGCGGTGCGGTAGGCCGAGTAGCCCTCTCGCAGCTGCGACGAAGCGCCGCGCACGGCGGCGTCGTAGCGATGGGCCGCGGCCAGCGAGCGCGCATCGAGCGCATCGCGCTGCGCCGAGCCCCAGTCGAACAGCGGCAACCGGATGTCGAGCTCGAAGCCGCGCCGCGTGCTGCGGTGGCCGTCGGCATTGTCGAACACGGTGTCGCGCCGCCCGCCCACCTCCACGTCGATGAAGCTCGACAGCAGGTTGAGGCCCTGCGACCGGCCCGCCACGTCGAGCTGCGCGCTCGCCAGCTGCACGTCGAGCCGCTGCGCGGTGGCAGTGGCGGCCACCTCGCCCGCTTCGCGCGGCGCCTTCGGCAGATCGGGCAGCCGTTCGGGCAGCGCCAGCCTGGCGGCCTGTGCGTCGTCGAGGCCGAGCACGCGCACCAGTTCCTCGCGCGCGGCAGTGGCGGCATGCTGCGCCGAGGCCAGCTGCGTGGCCGCGTCGGCATAGAACACCTGTTGGCGCGCACGCTGCAGCTTGCTGAAGTTGCCGATGCGCTGCATGCGCCGTGCGAGCTCCGCACTGGCCTCTGCGGCGCTGTTCACCTGGCGCGCGTAGTGCAGCAGCTGCTGTGCGGCCACGGCGCGCACCCAGGCCTGGCGCACCTGCGTGACCTGGTCGACCACCGCACCGGTGAGCTGCACCCTGGCCGCGGCCGACTGGCTGCGTGCCATCGACAGCCGCTGCGGCAGCAGGATCAGGTCGACGAGCCCGATGGACAGCAGCCGCCCGAGTTCGAGCTCGCTGTCCATGCGCATGCGCTCGAAGCTGAACACCGGGTTCGCGATCCGGCCGCCCTGGTCGGCCGCGGCCATGTCGGCCCAGCCCTCGGCGACGAGCGCCTGCACGGCGGGGCTGTTGGCCAGCGCCAGCCGCACGGCGTCGTTCTGCGACAGCGGGCGGGACAGCAGGTCTTCGGCCAGCGCTGCACGGCGCTCACGCTGCGCGGGGGTGCGCGCCAGTTCGAGCTGGCCGTGCGTGAATTGGCCGGCCTGCGTGTTGGTGTCCTGCAGGGCCTCGTCGATGCCGACCGAGGCGCAGCCGGCCAGCGCGAGCACCGCGAGCGCGGCCGCCACGGGACGCAGCGGCAACAACAGCATGCGACTCATGGCTGCTTCTCCTTCGACGGCGCGGGGTCGTGGCGATGGTGATCCGCATGCGGATCGGGGGGCGCGGTTTGGCCCGCGCCGCCCGCTTCGGACGACGGCTCGGCTGCTTCCCTGGCATAGGCGCGCCATCCGCCACGGCGGTGGACCGTGTCGTTGGCTTCCTTCCAGGGAATGGGCTTCTCGTCGGCGAAGGCTTGGTAGCCCTCGAATGCGCTCTGGTAGCGCGGGATGGCGGTTGCGGGAGCGGGCTGTGCCACGGCAGCGGACGCCGCCGCCATGGCGGAAAAGACGGCCAGCCAGGCGGCCGGCAAAGAATGGAACATGGAGTCGGTCCTCGCGCGTTCAGGAACGGAATGCGTCGGCGCGGCCCGCGAAAGCGGCCGTGCGCGGATGACGCAGGCGATGCAGGCGCTCGCCCGTGGTCCGAACGGACCGCGAGCGCGCGCGAATCAGCAACGCTTCAGGCGCGAGGAGGTCGGTCGAGAAGGCGCGGCGCGACCGTGGCCAGCGCGGAGGGCGGCTCGGTCAGGTCGGCGCGGGGAAGACCCTGGAACACGACGAGTTCCAGCGTGCAGGTGAGCGCGGTCGCCTGGCAGGCGCCGCAGTTTCCGCACTTGTGCGCGGCATCGTCGGATGCATGGATGGACCCTGTCCCGGCATCGTCTGCCGCGGACGCGTGCATCGCATGGGCGTCGTGCGAGGCAGCGGGTGCCGCGCTCGCCACGCTGCCATGCTCGGATTCGCAGAATGCCATGGCCGCCGCCGCATAGGCCTGGAAAGGCACTGCGAGCGCGACGAGCCAGAAAACGAAGAGGCGGACCCTTTGCATGCTGCCTATTCTAAGAGGCCTGAGAGACAAGCTTGCGCCGGAGGCCGCTCGCGGGTCTCAGCGCGGGCCGAGCCGCGAATAGGTGTCCCAGTTGGGTTGCGATCGCGCGGCCTCCAGCTCGGCTACAACTTCCTGCCGCGACTTGGCGGGCCCAACCTTTGGCGTCGCACGCACGCCCCAGCGCAGCATGCCCGCCCATTGGGGGCTTTTTTGCGCGGCGGCCAGATCGGCAGCAGCCTCTGCGCTCGTCTTCGGCTTGCCCGCGGCGGCTGGGTGATAGACGATGCCCGCTTCGGTCGGTGCGAAATGCGATGGCCCGTCGGCGAACGCCGTGAGCGGCACCGCGGCCATGCTGCCGAAGCCAAGGGCCAATGCGAGAGAGAGGGTATGGCGGTTCGTCATGAGGAGTTTCCTTCGGTCGATGTCAGTAAGAGACGCATTCCTGCGATCGCCGGCTGCCCTTTTACAAACCGGCGATGCGAGCCTTTCGACTTGCACGGCTCAACTCTAGAAATCGCATCCGTCGATCACCCGTCATTTGCATTACAAAGAAGTAATCTGCGCCTGCCCTGCCTGCGGCTACCATCCCCGCCATGCGAATCCTGGTCATCGAAGACGAACCGAAGCTCGGCGACTACCTGCAGAAAGGGCTCTCCGAAAGCGGCTTCGTGGTCGATCTCTCACGCACCGGCATCGAAGGACGTCCACTTGCGCTCGATGGCGAGTACGACCTGCTGGTGCTCGATGTGATGCTGCCGGGCATCGACGGCTTTGCCGTGCTGGAGGGCGTGCGCAAGTCCAAGGCCATGCCCGTGCTGATGCTCACGGCGCGCGACGAGGTGGCCGACAGGGTCCGCGGGCTGCAAAGCGGTGCCGACGACTACCTGGCCAAGCCGTTCGCGTTCTCGGAACTGCTGGCCCGCATCCAGGCGCTGCTGCGGCGTGGCCAGCTTCGGGAAGTCTCCGCCTACGTCCTCAAGGACCTGACCCTCGACATTGCGGCGCGCAAGGCCAACCGCAGCGGCCAGCGCCTGGACCTCACGGCCAAGGAGTTCGCGCTGCTGACGCAATTGATGCGCCGGCAAGGCAACGTACTCTCGCGCACGCAGCTCGCGGAACTGGTGTGGGACATGAATTTCGACAGCGACACCAACATCGTCGAAGTGGCCATTCGCCGCTTGCGCAGCAAGCTCGACGATCCGTTCAGGGAAAAGCTCCTGCACACCGTGCGCGGCATGGGCTACGTGCTCGAAAGCCGCCAGGGTCCCGATCGGTGAGCACGCGTTCGATCGAGCGCTCGCTGTCGCGCTGGTTCGCGGCCCAGACACTGGCGGGATTGAGCGTGGTGTGCATCGCGATCTACGTGGTGACATCCTGGAGCTTCCAGGTCAAGCAGGAGAGCGAGTTCGAACGCCAGTCCGAGCTGGTGTGGCACCTGATCCAGGAATCCCGCGACAACCCCGGCGGCGACAGCTTGCGCCACAAGCTCGACGACTTCTTCGCCACCCACTCCGAAATCAGCCTCGTGCTTCGACAAGGCGACACGGTCATCTACGCCTCTCAACCGCGCCGCACGTCGGCGCTCTGGCAATGGATGCCCGGCACGGGACAACGGCACCCTTCCGAGGCCGGCACCATGCAACTGCAGCTCGCCATCGACGTTCAGGAAGACCGGCGGTTGCTGACGCGCCTCGCCTGGACACTCGTCGGCGCGGTGGTGTTCGGTGCCTTGCTGGTCGCCTGGACCGGCTCGCTGCTGGTGCGCCGCGGCCTCAAGCCGCTGCAGACGCTGGTTCAACAGACCGCGGCCACAGGCCCTGCATTTCCAGGGCGTCGCATCGACCCCGCGCCCTACACCTCGGAGATCAGGCCCTGGGTGGTCCAGTTCAACGCGGTGCTCGATCGCGCCGAACAGGCCTACCAGCAGCTCGAAGCCTTCAATGCCGATGTCGCGCACGAACTGCGCACCCCGCTCGCGAACCTGACCGGCATGGTCGAGGTCGAACTGGCGCGGCCACGCTCGGCGGAGGAGCTGCACGAGGTGCTCCTGTCCGTGCTCGAAGAGGCGCGGCGCATGTCCACCATCGTGGCCGATATGCTCTTCCTGTCGCATGCGGACCGCGGCGCCGTCGCACGGCGCTCGGTGCCGGTCAGCCTGGCGCAGCAGGTGCGCACGGTGCTCGACTTTCACGAGGCGATGCTCGAGGCCTCGGGCCTGTGGGTCGAGCTCCGGGGCGACGCACAGGTCGGCATCGACGCAGGCTTGGTGCGGCGGGCGCTGTCGAACCTGTTGAGCAACGCAAGCCGCTACGCGATACCGGGGTCCAGCATCGCAGTGACGATCGACGAGGATGCTGACGGTGTCTGGATCAAGGTTGCGAATCGCGGCGAGCCGATTCCGGCCGAACTGCTGCCGCAGCTCTTCAAGCGGTTCTATCGGGGCGAGCGCTCCCGCACCGCATCGTCCGAGCACCACGGGTTGGGCCTCGCGATCGTGGCGGCGATCGCGCGCATGCATGGTGGACAGACCTGCGCATCGTCGTGCTCGGGCGTGACGGAGATCGGCTTTTCGCTGACGGCAGACGCGGCACGGCAACTGCCGCGCGTGGTTTAGCATCGCCAGCCTTCCCACAGACTGGCGACAGAACCATGGCGCGACAACGCATCAGCTCAGGCTCCACCTTCGAGGAACAGATCGGCTATTCGCGCGCCGTGGTGGCGGGCGACTGGGTCTTCGTCTCGGGCACCACCGGCTTCGACTACGCGACGATGACCATCGCCGAGGGCGTCGTCGCGCAGGCCGAGCAGTGCCTGAAGAACATCGTGTCGGCGCTGGCGCAGGCCGGCGCGACCATAGACGACGTGGTGCGCGTGACCTACGTGCTGCCCGACGGCACCGACTTCGAGGTCTGCTGGCCCGTGCTGCGCAAGTACTTCGGCAGCGTTCGCCCGGCCGCGATGATGATCTCGGCCGGGCTCGCGGACCCGCGCATGAAGATCGAGATCGAGGTCACGGCATTGAAGGGCTCGGGCTGACCCGCAGCCTGAACGATCAGGGCGCCATGCCCACCAGCCGAAGCAGGTTGCCGCGCGCCACCGCTTCACGCGCGGCCGGCGCGAGCTGGCGCAGCAAGTTCTGCACACTGGCGAACTTCATCGCCTCCAGCGGGGCCGAGCGATGGCTCGCATCGGTGCCGACCATGAAGCGGTGCGGCATGTCCTCGATCAGCCGCAGCCACTCGGGCCACACGTTCTCGTGATCCCGGAGGATCGTGTAATCGGGCGAGCGCGGATGCCGCGGCCAGGTGCGTGCGCTGAGCTCGTAGTGGAGGTTGGGATGGCGCTCGAGCATGCGCCGCGCCAGGAACAGCGGCGTGTAGCCGCCATGGGCCCAGATTACGTCGACATCGCGAAAGCGCTCGAGCATCTCGCCCAGTTCGGCCATGCGGGTCGACTCGACGTGCACCATCACCGGCACCTTGTGCTTGCGCGCGAGCGCCATGATGCCGGTCATCATCGCGCCGGTGGGGCTGAAGTCGGTCTCGGCGAAGCCGGCCGACGGAAAGTGCGCGGCCGAGATCTCGCCGATGCCCTTGAACTCGCCCGACGAGAGCAAGGCATCGAGTTGCGCGAGCAGCGACGGGTCGTCGCTCTCCCAGGCGGGCCGGTAGGCCGTGCGCTCGGGCGAGATCGACGCGAACGGGATCAGCCGGCCCGGATGGCGGCGCGCCGCTTCCAGCACCGTGTCGTTGCTGCTCCGGCCGCCCCAGAACACCACCGCATTCGTGGCGCCCCAGCGCGCCATCAGCTGCAGCTGCATGTCCGGGTCGTTCAGGTGCACGTGCGCATCGGCGAACGGGACTAACTCCGGGTCCGCACCGGAGAGCGGCTGGGCGCATGCGGGCAGTGCAAGCGAAAGGCAGGCGGCGGACAACAGTGCGACAGCAAGGCGCATGGGCGGCGAGATCAGATGAAAACGACGCACGCATGATGCCGCAACGCGCGGCTTTTCAGCGCTCCCCGTCGAGCTTCACCCCCGCTTCGCGGATCACCTTGCCCCACATCGCGCGGTCGGCCGTGATGAAGGCCGCGAACTCGGCCGGCGTGTTGCAGCGCAGTTCGCCGCCGTAGTCGCGCCACTTGCGGGCGAGCTCGGGCGACTGGCAGGCCTTCTGCATCGCGGCGCTGAGCTTGTCGAGCACCGGCTTCGGCGTGCCTGCGGGCGCCAGGATGCCCTGCCACGCGATCGGCGCGTAGTCGGGCAGGCCGGCCTCGGCGAAGGTCGGCACATTGGGAAAGCTCGCCGACCGTTCCTTGCCCGTGATGGCCAGCAATTTGAGCTTGCCGGCGTGGATATTGCCGGCGGCCGCGGGCAGGCCGTCGAACATGAGCTGCACCTGCCCGGCCAGGAGGTCGGTGTAGGGGCTGTTGCTGTTGTAGGGCACGAGATTCGTCTTGACGCCTGCGGCGCGGTTGAACCACACGGCCGACAGGTGCGAATAGCTGCCGATGCCCGCGGTCGCGACCGCCACCGAATCGGGCCGTGCCTTGAGTGCGGCGATCAGCGCGCGCGCGTCCCGAGCCTCGACGCCCGGCGCGGCGATCAGCCCGGTGTTCAGCACGCCGAGCAGGCTCACGGGGGCGAAGTCCTTCTCGGCATTGAATGGCAGCTTCGCATAGAGATGCGGCACCACAGAGAGCGAACTGGTGGTGCCGATGTAGAGCGAGTAGCCGTCGGCCGGCGCCTTGGCCGCGGCCTCGGTGCCGATGATGTTCGAGGCACCGGGGCGGTTCTCGACGAAGAAGCTCTGGCCGAGGAGCTTCGTGAGTTCGGCCGCGATCTCGCGCGCGTTGGCGTCGGGCCCGCTGCCTGCCGGGAAGGGGGCAATGATGCGCACCGGCTTGGCTGGGTAGTCGGCCTGCGCGGCCGCGGTCGCGCCGAGCGCCGCAAGCGCGACGCCTGCCAGCCAGCGCATGGCCGGCATTGTGGTCCTAATCGAAAGCTGCATGGTTTGTCTCCGTATGGGAATGCGTGCGGGGCGCACGGGCCGGATGATGGAATCAAACATTCTAATTGTCAAAATACGATAATCACGCTATTATTTATCCATGCGGCAGTGCGAATTGCCGTACTACTTATCGCATGGAGACATTCGAATGACATCGACCAGCACCCCCGGCCTGCAGTTCAGCCACATCGGCCTCTACGTCACCGACCTGCCGCGGATGGCGCGCTTCTACAAGCAGGCGCTGCGCTTCACGCAGACCGATGCGGGCGATCTGGGCGCGGTGCAGCTGGTGTTCCTGAGCCGCGATCCCGGCGAGCACCACCAGCTGGTGCTGGCCACGGGCCGGCCCGCCGATGCCGGCTTCAACGTGGTCAACCAGATCTCGTTCCGCGTGCCCGACCTCGCGGCGCTGCGCTGGTTCCACGAGCGGCTCATCGCCGAAGGCGGCACCGACATGCATCCGGTCACGCACGGCAACGCGGTCTCGCTCTACGGCCGCGATCCCGAGGGCAACCGGCTCGAGCTCTTCATGGACACACCCTGGTACTGCGAGCAGCCGCTGCGCGAGCCGGTCGACCTCTCGCTGCCCGACGCTGAGATCCTGGCGCGCGCCGAAGCCATCGCCAAGCGCTTTCCAAACTTCATGCCGCGCGCGCAATGGCAGGCCGAGGTGGCGCGCCGCATGGCGCAGGACCAGCAGCGTGGTTGAGCCCGCGCAGCGCTGCCACGACGTGGCAATCGTCGGGCTCGGCCCCACCGGGGCGGTGCTTGCGAACCTGCTCGGTGCCGCGGGGCTTTCGGTGCTGGTGCTCGAGAAGGAACGCGAGGTTTTCGCGCTGCCGCGCGCGATCCATTTCGACGGCGAGGTGCTGCGCATCCTGCAGGCCGCCGGGCTGCGCGAAGAGGCGTTGGCCATCGCACGGCCCGGCGAGCAGGGCATGCATTTCGTCAATGCCGCGGGCGAGACCATGCTGATCCGCGGCGGCACCGCCGCGCTCGGGCCGCACGGCGGCGCCAACAACTACTACTTCCACCAGCCCGAGCTCGAGGCCGTGCTGCGGACAGGACTCAAGCGCTTCGCCAACGTCGAGGTGCGGCTCGGGCATGAGCTCGCCGGCATCTCGCAGGACGCGGACGGCGTCACGCTCGAGGTGCGCGACCTGCTGCACGAGGGCGCGCGCACGTCGCGCGTGCGGGCGCGCTATGCGGTCGGCTGCGACGGCGCGCGCTCGCCGGTGCGCCGCCACATGCAGAGCGCCATGGTCGACCTCGGGCTGCGCCAGCCGTGGCTGGTGTTCGACGTGGTGCTGCGCGAGTCGGTCGACCTGCCCGGCCACACGGTGCAGTACTGCGATCCGGCACGCCCCATGACCTATTGCAACGTGGTCGGCAACCGGCGCCGCTGGGAGATCATGGTGCTGCCCGGCGACGACCGCGAGGCGCTGGTGCAGCCCGCATCGCTCTGGCGGCTGGTCGCGCCCTGGCTGCAGCCCGAGCAGGCGCGGCTGGAACGCGCGGCCATCTACACCTTCCATTCGGTCATCGCCCAGGGCTGGCGCCAGGGCCGGCTGCTGCTCGCGGGCGACGCCTGCCACCAGACGCCGCCCTTCCTCGGCCAAGGCATGTGCGCCGGCCTCCGCGATGCGGCCAACCTGGGCTGGAAGCTCGAGGCCGTGCTCGCGCAGCGGGCCCCGGCCTCGCTGCTCGACACCTACGAGTCGGAGCGCGCGCCGCATGTGCGCGCGCTGATCGAGATGGCGGTGCGGCTCGGCGACATCATCCAGACCACCGATCCCGTGCGCGCGGCCGAGCGCGATGCGCGGTTTCGCGCCGGCCGGCCCGAGGTCTTCGAGCTGCCGCCGCAGATGCTCGGTGCCGGCGCCTTCGAGCCGGCGCCCGGCACGCCCGCCGGCCGCCCGTTTCCGCAGCCGCGCCTGGGCGACGGCCGGCTGCTCGACGAGCTGCTCGGACGCCGCAGCGCCGTCATCGGCCGCGCCGACGCGCTCGCCGCCGCGGCACCCGCGACCGCCGAGCGCTGGCGGCGCAGCGGTGCGCTCGTGATCGATCGGCCCGAGGCGCCGATCGGCGATTGGCTCGACGCCCATGCGGCCCATGCGGTGATACTGCGGCCCGACCGATATATCGTCGGTGTCGCGCGCACGGGGGCCGATCTGGATCGCATTTCGCAATACCTCCCCGTCGCGCCATGAAACCCTGGAGGAATTGGCGTGCCGGAAAAATCCATGTCCAGCCTGGGACGGATGCTGGGCGTGCTCGACCTGTTCGACGACACGCATCTCACGCGCACGGCCGAGGACATCGCGGCCACGCTCGACGTCTCGCTACCCACGGGCTACCGCTATGTGCGGCTGCTGCTCGAGGCCGGGCTGCTGCAGCGCGTGGAAGATTCGCACTACGCGCTGGGGCCGCGCATCATCCTGCTCGACCACTACATCCGCAAGGCCGACCCGGTGCTGCGCGAAGGCGTTCCGGTGATGCGCGAACTGGTCGCGGCCACGGGCTTCGACTGCGTCGCCTCCGGGCTCTTCGGCATGCAGGTGCTCGACACGCACCGCGAGATGGGCGGCGTGCCCGCCACGCTGGCCTACGGCCGCGGGCGGCCGCGGCCGCTCTTTCGCGGCGGTGCGCCCAAGGTGCTGCTCGCTACCTTCGCGCCGGCGCAATTGCGCAAGGTGTTCGATGCGCGCCACGACGAGGCGGTGCAGAGCGGCCTGCCGGCCGAATGGAGCGAGTTCCGCCGCCACTACGCGGCGATCCGCAAGGCCGGCCACTACGTGTCGATCGGCGAACTCGAGCCACAGCTCGCGGCCGTCGCCGCGCCGATCCGCAAGGCCGACGGGGGCGCCTGGGCGGCGATCTCGCTGGTCTTCGACACCTCGCGCCTCGCCATCGTCGATCTCGAAAAGCTGGTCCACCTCGTCACCGAAGGCGCGTCGCGCATAGGAGGTCGGCTGGCGTAGGTGCTTCCTTTCAACCTTCCCCACCAACCTTCCTCACGGACAGACCATGAAATTCATCAGCTACCAATACAACGGCACCGACAGCTACGGCGCGGTGACGGGCGAAGACCGCGTCGTCGACCTGCGTGCGGTCTTCGGCGCGCGCGCCGCCGATCTCAAGGCGCTGATCGCGGCAGACCTGCTCGGCGAAGCGGCCGCGGCCGTCGCCGGTGCGCGCGAAACGCTGCCGCTGAACGCGCTCGGCCTGCTGCCCGTGATCCCGAACCCGGGCAAGATCGTCTGCGTCGGCCTCAACTACGGTGAGCATGTGCGCGAGACCGGCCGCGAAGTGACCGAGAAGCCCACCCTCTTCCTGCGCGTGGCCGAGTCGCAGGTGGCGCACGGCGAAGACATCGTGCTGCCGCCGGAATCGTCGAAGCTCGATTACGAAGGCGAGATCGCCGTCGTCATCGGCCAGGGCGGACGCCGCATCGCCGAGGCCGATGCCTGGAACCACATCGCGGGCTACGCCTGCTACAACGACGGCAGCCTGCGCGACTGGCAGTCGGCCACGCCGCAGTGGACCGCCGGCAAGAACTTCTGGCGCACCGGCGGTTTCGGCCCATGGCTGGTCACGCGCGACGAGATCGCCGACGGGCAGGTCATGACGCTCGTGACGCGGCTCAACGGCCAGGAGATGCAGCGCACCACCACCGACAAGCTGATCCACAGCATCCCGCGCCAGATCGCGCACATCTCGGCCTTCATGCCGCTGGCGCCGGGTGATGTGATCGTCACCGGCACGCCGGGCGGCGTGGGCGCCAAGCGCACGCCGCCGGTGTGGATGAAGGCTGGAGACGTGGTCGAGGTCGAGGTCGATGCGATCGGCGTGCTGCGCAACGGCATCCGCGCCGAGTGAGCCTGTGAGCGCGGCGCGGCATCGCGGGCAGTTAGCATCTCGAGAGAACCGATGCTCCACCCCGAGGAACGCGCATGGCCAAGCCCCACACCACCGTCCCTTCCGCCAGTCCTTCCACCGACAGCGAGCCGGCCGCTTCGGCGCTGATCGACCGCAAGATCGCCGAGCTCGGCGACTGGCGCGGCGCGACGCTCGGCCGCATGCGCGCACTGATCCGCGAGGCCGTGCCCGAGGTGGTGGAAGAAGTGAAGTGGATGGGCACGCCCGTGTGGTCGCACCACGGCATCCTGTGCACCGGCGAGACCTACAAGGCCTGGGTCAAGCTGACCTTCGCCAAGGGCGCGTCGCTCGACGATCCGGCCGGCCTTTTCAACGCGAGCCTCGACGGCAACATGCGCCGCGCGATCGACATCCGCGAAGGCGAGTCGGTGGATGCGGTCGCATTCAAGGCGTTGGTCCGTTCGGCGGCCGCGCACAACGCGTCCAAGGTCAAGGCCAAGACCGCGACGAAACCCAAGACGGCATAGGCGCAGCGCCATGCACCACCTGTTCAACGTCTTCGGCCAGATGGTCCGCGTCGAACGCAGCAGCGACGGCGGCGCGTGGCGGCCCTGGCTCGTAAGCCCCGAAGGCAAGCGCCGGCCGATGGAGCTCGCGATTCCTCCCGAGCTCGCAGCCGGCGAGCTCGGGCAATATCTCTACGACATTTACCACGAGAACGCGACGCCGACGAACGGCGATGTGTTCGAGGTGACTGCGGGCGCACCCTCGGGCGCATCGCCATGAGCCTTTCCATCGAGCCCGTTGCCGAGGCCCACTTCGGGGGCCTGCACGCCGCACTCGACGCGGTCGCGCGCGAGAAGACATACCTCGCCTTCACGCAGGCACCCCCGCGCGAGGCGGCCTTCGAGTTCTACCGCTCGGTCATCGCCGGTGGCGACTGCATGTTCGTCGCGCTCTGGAACGCGCAGGTCGTGGGCTGGTGCGATGTGCTGCCGGTGCGCGGCGAGGCGCGCGCGCACGTCGGCACGCTCGGCATCGGGCTGCTGCCATCGTTCCGGCGGCGTGGCATCGGCGAGCTGCTGTTGAAGACCGCGATCGCGGGCGCCTGGGCCCGCGGGCTCACGCGCATCGAACTGAGCGTGCGCACGGACAACGCGAGTGCCAAGGCGCTGTACCAGCGGCTCGGTTTCGCCACCGAAGGACTGCTGCGGCGCGCCACCCGCGTGGACGGCCGCTACGAGGACAGCCACGCGATGGCGCTGCTGCGCGAGGATGACGACTCGCCGGCCGGGCCGGGATGACGCTCGCCCCGATGTCGAGCCGCCCTGCTCCCGAACGCCTCGGCCTCATGATCGCAGCACGACGTGGCGCGCCACCTCGACGGCCTCAGCTGGTCTGCAGCGCCGCCGACTGAGCGGGACTGGCCGGATCCCGTTGCCATCTTCGGCCGGGCGGCCGCCTCTTCGACCGCCTCTTCGACCGCCTCTTCGACCGCCTCTTCGACCGCCTCTTCGACCGCCTCTTCGACCGCCTCTTCAGACGTCCAAAGTACTCGTCTGACGCGGTCGAATGCCAGAGGCCTCGGGTTTTCCCCCTCCTGTTGTCTGGGGACGTTACGGCGTTCCGTCCTGCTTCGTAACGTAACGACAACCCACGCAACCGGCTCAAAACCGCTTGAAAGCGTGATCTTTTGCGCATTTTTGGCCTTTTGAGGGGGTCTTTGAACACGGCACGCAACTTGCCCCTGTGTTCGGACTATTCACCGAGGAGGCCCTCATGGCTGTTGCTGACAATTCGAATTCTTCTTCTGCCCTGGCGAGCGACAGCAAGGTCGCTCCCGTAGTGATTGCACAGAGCGGGCAGACGCCCGTCATGTCCGGCGGTGTGGCGCCTGTGGTCGCCGGAATGGCGCCGGAAGCCCGCGGCATTGGCTCGATCACCGAGGCCACGCCAGGAACCATGGTGATCCGCGACGGCGTGCAGATGCCCGTGAACGGATCGCAAGCGCTGATTCCCGGCGACCGCGTCATCGTGCCCCAGGACGGCACTGCCAATGTGATCTTCCCCGGCTCGGCCTCCAACAAGGCCCCGCTCGCCGGCGTCCTCACCGGCGGCACCGACGCCACCATCGGCTCGACCAAGCTGCCTGGCGGCCTCGAGCAGGTCAATGTCGACGTGGCGGCCGGCGATCTCCAGATGACACCGCCCGACAGCGACGCCGATGCTGCAGCAGTCGCAGTGACGAAATCCGTGCCCGCAGCTGGCGGCATCGGCCTTGGCGAGTTCGCGCTCGGCGCACTCGGTGCCGTCGGCCTTGGCGCTGCGCTGGGCGGCGGCGGTGGCGGCAGTGACGGCGGCTTCGTTCCTTTCTTCTCCGGCATCGGTGGTACGCCTCCCCCGGGCGGAGGTGAGGACACCGATGCGGACGCTGATTCCGATGCGGACGCTGATTCCGATGCTGACGCCGACGCCGATGCCGATGCCGATGCCGATGCCGATGCCGATGCCGATGCCGATGCCGATGCCGACGCCGACGCCGACGCCGACGCCGACGCCGACGCAGATGCTGATGCTGATGCCGACGCAGATGCAGATGCAGATGCAGATGCCGATGCCGATGCAGATGCCGATGCCGACGCCGATGCCGATGCAGATGCCGATGCGGACGCCGATGCGGATGCGGACGCCGATGCGGATGCGGATGCGGATGCAGATGCGGATGCGGATGCGGATGCAGATGCCGATGCCGATGCGGATGCGGATGCCGATGCGGACGCTGATGCAGATGCGGACGCTGATGCAGATGCAGATGCGGACGCTGATGCAGATGCAGATGCAGATGCAGATGCGGATGCGGATGCGGACGCTGATGCAGATGCGGATGCAGATGCAGATGCCGATGCCGATGCCGATGCCGATGCCGATGCGGACGCTGATGCAGATGCGGACGCTGATGCCGATGCAGACGCAGACGCAGACGCAGACGCAGACGCAGATGCAGACGCAGACGCAGATGCAGATGCCGACGCCGATGCAGACGCCGACGCCGACGCCGACGCCGACGCTGATGCAGACGCAGACGGCGACGCCCTCCTCAATCCGGGCGACGACCTCCTCGGCGGCATCATCGGCTCGACCGGCGACGGCCTCGGCCTGGGCGACTCGCTCGATCCGCTTACCGGCGTCATCGACGAAACGACCGACCTGGTCGACAACATCCTGGCCCCAGTGCTGGGTGAGGAATTCACGCCCGACAATCCGAACCAGTTCGACCCGGTGGACGACGTGGCAGAGACCGTGCTCGACAGCGTCGGCGAAGCCATCAGCCCCGCGCTGGACGGCCTGCTCGGCGCTGGCGCCACCGATTCGCTGGTCGGCCAGGTCGACTACGTGACCGATGCGCTCCAGAACGGCCTCGACAACCTCGTGGGCACCGACGGCATCCTGAGCGGCGCCACCGAAGCGCTCGGCTTGGACGGCGTCGTCAACGACCTGGTCGGTGACGGCGGCGTGGTCGAGAACGTGGTCGAGGGCCTGCTCGGCGACAACAGCCTCGTGGCCGGCCTGGTCAGCGAAGAAGGTCTCGTGGGTGGCCTGCTCGCCGAAGAGGGCCTGGTCGGCGGCCTGCTCGCCGAAGACGGTGTGGTCGGCGGCCTGCTCGGCAGCGTGATGAACGACGACGGACTCGTGGGTGGCCTGATCGGCGATGACGGCCTGCTGGGCGGCCTGCTCGGCGGACCGCTCGGCGAAGAGGGCCTGCTGGGCACCCTGCTCGGCGACGACGGTGCGCTCGGCGGCCTGCTGGGCGACGAAGGCCTGGTCGGTGGCCTGCTCGGCGGCGACGGCGCCCTTGCCGGCCTGCTCGGCAGCGAAGGCCTGACCGGCGGTCTGCTGGGCCAGGACGGCGTGGTGGACAACCTGCTGGGCGCTGACGGCGTGCTGGGCGGCGTGCTCGCCGACAGCCCGCTGGGTGGCCTGCTCGGCGGCGAAGACGCCCTGCTTGGCGGTGTGCTCGATGGCGTGCTCGGCGACAACGGCCTGCTTGGTGGCCTGCTTGGCGACGGCGGTGCCGGCGGCATTCTCTTCGGCTCCGGCGGCCTGCTGGGTAACGACGGTCCGGTCGGTGGTCTGTTGAACGGAGACCTCCTCGGCGGCGACCTGCTGGACGGCGTGCTCGGCGAAGACGGCCTGCTCGGTGGTCTGCTGGGTGGTGGCCTATTGGGTGGCGACCTGCTCGGCGGTGACCTGCTGGGCGGCGTGCTCGGTGAAGACGGCATCGTCGGCGGCCTGCTCGGTGGCGACCTCCTGGGTGGCGACCTGCTCGGCGGCATCCTCGGCGAAGACGGCCTGGTAGGCGGCCTGCTCGGTGGCGACCTCCTTGGTGGCGATCTGCTCGGCGGCATCCTCGGCGAAGACGGCATCGTCGGCGGCCTGCTCGGTGGCGACCTCCTTGGTGGTGACCTGCTCGGCGGCGTGCTCGGCGAAGACGGCATCGTCGGCGGCCTGTTGGGCGGCGACCTCCTCGGCGGTGACCTGCTCGGCGGCGTGCTTGGCGAAGACGGCATCGTCGGCGGCCTGCTCGGTGGCGACCTGCTCGGCGGCGTGCTCGGCGAAGACGGCATCGTCGGCGGCCTGTTGGGCGGCGACCTCCTCGGCGGTGACCTGCTCGGCGGCGTGCTT
>NZ_JBDGJQ010000004.1:0-303764 GCF_057656815.1 Variovorax sp. Soil_C_39 | reverse complement strand
GACCTCCTCGGCGGTGACCTGCTCGGCGGCGTGCTTGGCGAAGACGGCATCGTCGGCGGCCTGCTCGGTGGCGACCTCCTTGGCGGCGACCTGCTGGGCGGCGTGCTTGGCGAAGACGGCATCGTCGGCGGCCTGCTCGGTGGTGACCTCCTCGGCGGCCTGCTCGGTGGCGACCTGCTCGGCGGCGGCGCAGTGGCCAACATCCTCGAACCGGTGTTCGACACGGTTGGCAGCGCGGCAGAAACCCTGGCGCCGGTGATCGGCACCGTCTCCGAAGTGGCCCAGCCCGTGACCGACATCCTGGCCGGTACGGGCACCACGCTGGCGCCGGTGGTCGAGACCGTTGCGGGTCTGGTCGACACGGTGGAACAAGCTGCGCCGGCGCTGACCGACGCCGTGACCCCGATCACCAGCCTGGTCGATCAGGTCGCGGGCGGCAACAGCGTGCTGACGCCGGTGTCGAGCATCCTGCACGGCCTGCTCGGCTAAGGACGAAAGGACAACAAGAGGAGAAGAACGACAGCCCCCAGGGACAGGCCGCATCGGCCTGTCCCCGCGGGGAAACGTTGTCGAAGAGGGCCTACCCGCCCGGATCGCAGCGCCAGCCTCGGCCATCGCCGAAGCCAGGCGCAACGCGATGCCTTCGAAGAACGAACTGCAGCAGCCGGGGATGATTGACTCATCGCCCGGCTGCTTTTTTTGAAAGCACGCACGCGCCAACTGCACCACGGCCGTGGGGAGCCGACGTGCGCGCCATTCTGCCGCTGCACTACCATCCGCCCATGTCCACGACACCCCACTTCACCGTCCGCCAGCTCGCGGCGGAAGACGAGCGGTTGATGAACGGCCTGCTCACCATGTTCGGTCAAGCCTTCGATGACCCCGAGACCTACACAGCACGCCGACCCCGGCCCGAATACCTTCGGCAGCTGCTCGCGGGCGATGCCTTCATCGCGCTCGCGGCCTGCGAGGGCGAGCAGGTGATCGGCGGACTGGCGGCCTACGAGCTCAAGAAGTTTGAGCAGGAGCGCAGCGAGATCTACATCTACGACCTTGCGGTGGCCGAGTCGCACCGGCGCAAGGGCGTGGCCACTGAACTGATCCGCGCGCTGCAGCGCATCGGCCAGTCGCGCGGCGCCTGGGTGGTCTTCGTGCAGGCCGATCCGCCCGACGAACCCGCGGTCGCGCTGTATTCGAAGCTCGGCGTGCGCGAGGACGTGCTGCACTTCGACCTTCCGATGCCGCCCGCGTCGCAGCCATGATCGAGCCGGCGCTCGTCGACGCATTTGACGCGCACGGCCATGTGCGCCTCGCAGGCTTCCACCCGGCAAAACGCATGGCATCGCTGCGCCGCCAGGTGCAGGCCGCGCTCTCGCGCCTGGGCCTCGGGAGCGACCGGAAGCACCACCGCGGCGGCAGCCCGCTCGCGGGCCTGACACCGTTCCAGCAGATCGCGCGGCTTTCCACGCTGGTGAAGATCCCGGGCCTCGAGGAGGCGATGGTCACGCCCGAGCTACTGGCCATCCTGCGCGGCCTGGCGCAAGGCCCACTCTCGCCGTCGGGCGGCATGCAGCTGCTGCTCTCGCCGCCGCACCAGGGCCAATGGTCACTCGACCGGCTGAACTGGCATGTGGACGTGGCGGCCGATCCGCCCGATCGCCTGCCGGGCATCCAGGTCTTCGTGCTGATCGACGACGTGGCGCCGCAGGGCGGCGCGACGCTGGCGCTCGCGGGCTCGCATCGGGAGGCAGCCGGCAACAAGGCGCAGGCGCCGAACCTGCGCGCGCTGCTCAAGACCGCGGACGCGCTCGAGGCGCGGCTGCAGGAGCGCGGACTCAGCATCCTCGAGATGTCGGGCCGCGCGGGCGACGTGTTCCTGATGGACATGCGCCTGCTGCACACCCCGTCGGTCAACGCAACGAAGAGCGTCCGGATGATGTCGACGGCACGCTACTTCACCGGCGGCCGTTGAGCGCAAGCTGCTTCAGCCCTGCGCGATCGCGATCCACGAGGTGGCGACCAGCGTCGAGCCGGCCACTCCTAGCAGCCCGCCCACGATCCACTTGAGCGTGCGCGGATTCAGCTTGTTCGGCAGCCGGTGGTGCAGCCGCGTCACGCCATAGACCACCGGCACCGCGCAGCCCGCGAGCAGCGCCGAGCGCGCAGAGAAGTGGCCCGTTGCCACCACGACCACCAGCCGCACAAGCGAGTTGAACGCGAACATCAGCAGCAGCCCGCGCCGCACCAGCTCGCGGTCGAGTGGTTGACGGTACATGTGGAAGACGATCGGCGGGCCCGAGCTCGAGAACAGCCCACCGAGCAGCCCTGACAGCGCGCCGATCACCGAGAAGCTTGCAGCCCCCGACACCGCGGGCAGCGGCCGTGCCTGCAGCATCAGCAGCAGCGCGCAGCCGAGAATCGAAACGCCCAGCAGCCCGCGCAGCCAGTCGACCGCACCGCCGCTGAGCCACGCCAGCAGCATGAGGCCGGCGAGCACGCCCACGGTGCTGCCGCTGAGCGCCGGCTTCATCAGCCGCCACGGCACCACGCCCGGACGCGCGCGAAAGTAGGTCCAGGCGTTGGTCAGCGTCAGCACCATTGCCGCGTTGGCGGCATCGCTCACGCTCGCGACATGGAACACCGACACCAGCCCGAGCAGGATCAGGCTGAACGCAAAGCCCGTGAGGTTCTGCGCATAGGTGGCCAGCGCCACGCAGGCCATGAACACCAGCACTGGGCCGGCAGAAGACAACATCGCTTGCATCGGGGGATCAGCAGGCGGCGCCGGAGGGCGCATGGGGCTGTGCTGCGGGAAAGTCGGGGGACGCGTTCGAAAAAAGCAAAACGGGAGGCTCTGAGACAGGAATTCAAGGAAGCGAGGGAATGGCGCGCGGTGTCTATTGTCCCCGAATGCATATTTCGCACCGGGGCGGTCTGCCATGGGGCTCTTTGACGGGGCTCCCGCGAAGCCTTGCAACACAATTCCGAACGTCGTATAAACTTGTACGACGTTCAATTTTTTTGGAACCACCTTCTTGCCTGCTCCGGAACTCCCCGGCCGCCGCGAACGACGGCGCGCCCAGACGCTCGACCATGTCGCCGCCACCGCGATGCGGCTCTTCGAGTCCGCCGGCTACGACGCCACCACGATGGAACAGATCGCGCTCGCAGCCGACGTGGCCAAGGGCACCCTCTACAACCATTTCGCCACCAAGGAGGCGATCCTCGCGCACTGGGTGCACATGCAGCTCGCGGCCGACACCGAGCGGCTGGCCGAGGTGGTGGCGCAGCCGGGTGCCTTTGCGCCGCGGCTGCGCGAGCTGCTCGGTGCATCGGCCCGGTGGTCCGAGCGCCACCGCGCCTACCTGCTCGACTACTTCCGCTTCCGCTTCCTCAACATCGAGGACGAGCTCGAAGGCGGTGGGAAGACCGAAGACCGCCCGCGCGATCTCGCGGGCCTGTTCGCGCAGCTGATCGCCCAGGCACAAGAGGACGGCACGCTGCGCAGCGATCTCGCCGCCGAGCACCTCGCCTCGCTGCTGCACCACCTCTACTTCGGCGCGCTGATGCGCTGGCTGACCTTGCCGGGGCTGGTGCTGGCCGAGGAGTTCGAGGCCATCGTCGCGCTGTTCGTCGACGGTGCCCGTGGCACCGCCAAGGCGCCGCAGAGGAGGCGCGCCGCATGAAGATCGCCGTGCTCACCTATGGCACCGAGGGCGACGCGCGCCCGCTCGCGGCGCTGTGCCATGCGCTCGACCAGGCCGGCCATGCGTCGGTGCTGCTGGCCGATGCGGCCACGCTGGGCGCCGCGCAGCGGCTCGGCGTGCGCACGCAGGCGCTTGCGGGCGACATCCGTGGCGCGCTCGGTGCGAGCGGCGCGATCGCGAACGTGGTGGCGCACAGCGAACGCCCGAGCGCGGCCGCCAAGGCGTTGGCCGCGATCGCCAACACGCATGCCACGGCGTGGCTCCGCCAGACGGTCGAGACCGCGCGCGGCTGCGATGCCGTGGTCTGCTCGGGGCTCGCCGCCTTCGTGGGGCTCTCGGCGGCCGAGGCGCTCGGCGTGCCGGCCGTGGGCGCGGGCATGTTCCCGCTCACGCCCACGCGCGAGTTCGCAACGCCCTTCATACCGCCCGCGCGCGTGCCGCGCTTCCTCAACCGCGCCAGCCACCACCTCGTCAACACGATGCTGTGGCGGTCGTTCCGGGCCGCGGTGAATGCCGCGCGCGCCGAGGCCTGCGGCCTGCCGCCGCGCCGGCGCCTGTGGACCACGCATCCGACGATCTACGGCTATTCGCCGAGCCTGCTGCCGCGGCCCGCCGACTGGCCCTCCAATGCGCAGGTCTGCGGCCAGTGGCTCGCGCCCGCGAGTTCCGACTGGCAGCCGCCCGCGACGCTGAGCGCCTTTCTCGGCGCGGGCGAAGCGCCGGTCTACATCGGCTTCGGCAGCATGACGGGCTTCGACGCGGACCGCCTGCGCCAGGTGGTGTTGGCCGCGGCCGCGGGGCGGCGCGTGGTGCTCAACCCGGGCTGGAGCGGCTTCGACACGCAGGGCCTGCCGCCCAACTTTCATGTGGTGGGCGACACGCCGCACGACTGGCTTTTTGCGCGCATGGCGCTGGTGGTGCATCACGGCGGCTCGGGCACCACGCATTCGGCCGCGCGCGCGGGCGTGCCGTCGGTGGTGGTGCCGTTCGCGGGCGACCAGTTCTTCTGGGCACACCGGCTCGCGCTGGCGGGCGTGGCGCCTGCGGCGGTGTCAGGCAGCCGCATCGATGCGGACGCGCTCGCGCGCGGCATCGCCTTTGCCGAGCAGCCCGAGGTGCGCGAACGCGCGGCGGCGCTGGGCGCGCGCATGCGTGCGGAAGATGGGCTCGCACGGGGCATCGAGGCCCTGGCACACGCGATCGCCGCCGACCCCCTCGGCCGCGGCTAGCGATACAGTCCGAACTGCCGCCCCGTTCCGGCAAAAGCATGAGGAGCACCATGGCCGATCCCGCACGCAAGAAGCCCGCCGCAAAGCCGCCGGCGCCCGACGCAGCGACCACCCAGCCGCGCCTGCTCTCGGGCGGCAATCCCCAGATCCCCAAAGGCGAAGGCGACGCGCCCGTGCAGGCCTACATCGCCGCGCTGCCGAGCTGGAAGCGCCCGCTCGCCGAGCGCCTCGACGCAGTGATCGTGCGCACCCTTCCCGACGTGAAGAAGGCCGTCAAGTGGAACTCGCCGCACTACGGCACCGAGGCCAACGGCTGGTTCCTCGGCATCCATGCGTTCACGCGCTACCTCAAGGTGGCGTTCTTCCGCGGTGCGTTGCTCGACCCGGTGCCGCCGGGCACATCCAAGCAGGCCGAGGTTCGCTATCTCGACATCCATGAGGACGCGCCGTTCGACGGAGACCAGTTCGCCGACTGGGTCAGGCAGGCCAGCAAGCTGCCCGGGCTGTAAGCGCGGTGGCCGTGGCGCGGTGGCCGTGGCGCGCTGCCCGCTCAGGCGTTCCACACTGGCCGGCCACACGATGGCGGCGTGTCGGACGGATTCCGCTCACGGGGTCGGCACGGCCTGCAACCAGTCGACCACGCGCCGGTGGTACGCGGCCTTGTGGCTTTCGGCTGTGAGCGCGTGGTCCGCACCAGGCACCATGAAGAAGGCCAGCGAACGGGAACGGCCGAAGGCGCGGCGGTAGCTTTCGATCACCGGGGGTGGGATCACCTCGTCGTGCTCGGACGCGGCAAGCAGCACATCGCCTTCGAACGATGCGCAGCAGGCCAGCGCGCGGTTGTCCGAAGGCGCATGCGGCCGCATCCTGAAGTCGCGCAGCTTCGCCGCATCGAGTTGTTCCTTCTCCTCGGTCCAGTCGCGGTCGGGGTAGAGCGCCGGCGAGCGCAGCACGAGCAGGTCGACGCGCCGCACCGAAGTGAGTAGTGCGGCCATGTAGCCGCCGTAGCTGAAGCCGAGCACCGCGACGCGGCGCGGCGGGCGGTCCATGGCGTGCACCAGTGCATCGTGGTCTTCCACCACCTGGTCGAGGCTGTCGCGCGGCACGATGCCTGCGCGCTCCTCGTCGCGCCAGGTGGCGTCGGGCAGCCGCGCGCGCCGGCAGGCCCAGCCCCGGCCCGCGAGTTCGTTCCTGAGCTTCTCGTACTGCGGCCTGCCATGGTCGTCCCAGCCCGGACAGACCAGCAGCGCGTTCTCTGCGGCAGTGTGTGGTGTGCTGGCGCTGGTCTTCATGCAGTCTCCCCCGGCGGTGCTATCGGAAGCCGGGAGCTTGGCCAGCAGCGCACGGTCGCATCGTAGGTGCCCTTCACCTGGCGGCGTCGGAGCCGGCGCGCAGCCAGCGCGCCATCTGCGCACGGCGCTGCCCCACTACACCCCGGGCAACTGGCCGCTGCCTATCGGGCGGAACTGCTCGTCGAAACTTTCCAGCGAGGGCATCGAGAGCAATGGCCGCTCGGCCAGATTGGCCACGGCCGCATCGAGCGACGACAGCATCTGCCGGCGCTCCTCGTCGCTCACGTAGGGCACGTGGTAGGCGATGAAGGGCTCGAGCACCGAATACCCGACATAGCCCAGCGTTCCCTGCATCACATGCCGCAGCATGCCCATCGGCAGCTCGCCGTGGACCGCATCGGTGCCGAACATGTGCGCCCTTCCACCGAGCGAGGTCAGAACCATCGCGCGTCGGCCCGCCATGCCCGCACGGTCGTACACGCGCCGCCCGCCATAGAAGGTGCCCGACAACAGCACGCGGTCGAACCATCCCTTCAGCATCGCGGGCGCCGAGAACCAGAAAACCGGAAAGGCGAGCACGAGCAGGTCGGCCGCCAGCACGGGCTCGAGTTCCTCCACGATGTCGGGCGCCAGCGTGCCCTGCGCGCGCGCATGGCGCTGCTCGAGCGAATACACCAGGTGCGAGGGATCGCTGCGGTTTTCGAAGTCACCGGCCCCGGCCACGGGATTGAAGCCCTTGGCATAGAGATCCGATTGCGTCACGGACCAGCCGGAGCGCTCGAGCGCATCGCGCGCGGTGCGGCTCATCGCGTGGACGAACGATTTCGGCTCGGGATGGCAGTAGACGATGTGGGCCTGCTTCATGGATGGGACACGGATGACGGCCGGCGCTCGCGCACGGCCTGGTTGATGGCTTCGATCTCCTCGTCGATCCGCGCATGCAGCGCATCCGCCGGCGCGAGCCAGTCCTTGATGCGCCTGACCATGCCCTGCGGCTTGTCCGCGAGCTCGCGCGCGCGCGCCATGGCGGCGCCACGGAGTTCGGCGCGCGGAACCAGCTCGGTGACCAGTCCCCAGGCGCAGGCCTCGCGCGCGGTGATCGGGCCGCCGCCGAGCAGCAACTGCCGCGCGCGCAGCGTTCCGACGGCCGGCGCCAGCAGCAGGCTCGCGCCGGCCTCGGGCGCGATGCCCAGGTCGACGAAGGGGAACCGCAAGACCGCGTCGGGCTCGGCGAGCACCCAGTCGGCGTGCAGCAGCGCCGTCGCACCGATGCCGACCGCAAAGCCATGCACCGCAATCACCAGCGGCTTGCGCAACGCGGCGAGCGCATGAAGAAACCGGGGGACCGGATCGTGCGCGGCCTGCGGCCACTGCGCAAAGGCCTGCAGGTCGTGGCCTGCGGTGAAGCCCTCGCCCGCGCCGCACAAGAGCACGGCGCGGGTGTCGACCTGGTCCTGCGCGGCGCACAAGGCCTCGGCCAGCGCACCGAACATCGCAAGGTCGATGGCGTTGCGCCGGGCGATGCGGTCGATCTCCAGCACCAGCACCCCGCCCTCGCGGTGGCTGTGGATGGCTTCCATCAGATCACCCTCTGTTCGGCGAGGCGGTCGAGCTGCTCGTCGCTGAGCCCGAGCCGCCGTTTGAACACGGCCGCGTTGTCCGCGCCGATGCCGCGCGCGGTCTGCGAGATGGTGCAGGGATGGTTGCTGAAGCGCGGCACCACGCCCGGGATGCGAACGCGTCCGAAGTCCTCGTCGTCGACCGGCTGCAGGAATCCGCGCGCCTTGACCTGGGCGTCGTCCACGATCTGCTGCGACGAATAGACCGGCGCGATCGTGCCGCCGCAGGCTTCGAAGCGTGCGAGCACATGGTCGAGGTCGTGCGCCGCAAACCAGTCGCGGAAGATCCCGTTGATCTCCCCCGCATGCGCGCAGCGGTCCACGTTATGCCGAAAGCGCGGTTCGTCGATCAGCTCGGGCCGCCCGATGGCCCGGCAGTTCGCCGCATAGAGCGCGTTGGTGCTGCCAGACAGCGACACCCAATGGCCGTCGCGCGTGCGGTACACGCCGGTGGGCGCCGCGTACTGGCTCACGTTGCCCGAGCGCTCGTGCGTGGTGCCGAGCAGATCCTGCTTGAGCGTCAGGAAGTCCAGCAGCTTGAGCACGCCTTCGGTCATCGACAGGTCGATGTCCTCTCCCTTGGCCAGCGGGTCGCGCGCGAGCTTCCACAGCGACGACATGACGCCGAGCGCACCGAAGAGGCCGCCGATCGAATCGCCGATGGGATAGCCGACATGCATCGGCTCTCCGTCGGGCTCGCCGCTGATGTAGGCCATGCCGCCCATGGCCTCGAAGATGCGCGCAAAGCCCGGCTTGTCCTTGTACGGGCCGTCCTGTCCGAAGGCCGTGGCGCGCAGGATCACGAGCCGCGGCTGCGCCTTGCGCAGCGTCTGCGCGTCCAGGCCCCAGCCGTCGAGCGTGCCGGGCCGGAAGTTCTCCACCAGCACATCGGCCTCCTCGACCAGGCGCAGGAACAGCACCCTGCCCTCCGGTTTGCGCAGGTCCAGCGAGACCAGCTGCTTGTCGCGGTTGAGTACCTTCCACCACAGCGACCTTCCGTCCTTGAACGGGGCGAAGGTGCGCAGTCCGTCGCCTGCGCCCGGCAGCTCGACCTTCAGGACGTCGGCGCCATAGTCGCTGAGCAATGCGGCGGCCGTCGGTGCCGCCACGATGGTGGCGATGTCGATGACCCGAAGCCCGGCCAGCGGCCCGCCGCGTGCGGTGCGTGGCGCACAAGGGGAAAAAGAATCAGGGAAGGAAGAAGCGTCAATCACGTTGCGGGGGTTCCATCTGGTCGTTTTTTGTCGGTGCCGGGCGCGGCGGCATCGCGGTCCCAGTCGTAGGCGAGCGGCTGCCTGTCGCGAAAGCGGCGGGCCGCGTCGTGGTGATAGGGCGCGGCCATGGCAAGGCCCTGGGCATGCGCCTCCATGTCGCCGAGGGCAAGGTAGTCCGCGTCGTGGCTGCGCTGCAGCAGCTGCTTGGTCGCGGCGAACACGTCGCGCGGGCCGCGCGCCAGCTGCCGGGCCGCCGCCAGGGCGCACTCCGGCAGCTGATCGACCGGATGGACCGCGTGCACGATGCCCAGGCGCCTGGCCTCTTCGGCATCGATGGAGCGCGCGGTGAGCAGCAGGTCGCGGGCGACGCCCAGGCCGACCACCCGCGGCAACAGGCAGTGCGCGCCGAAGTCGGGCACCGCGCCGACGCGCGTGAACGACATGCAAAAACGCGCCCGTGGCGTGGCGAGCACCAGGTCCGCATGCAGCGCGAGGCTGAAGCCCCCGCCGAACGCCGGGCCGTCGACGGCCGCGATGACCACGGCATCGAGCCCGAGCAGTTGCTGCAACCAGCGGTTGGCCGACGCGATGCGCGCCTCGGTCTGCTCGGGCGTGTGCTGCTGCGGGTTCTGCAGCCGGGCCGCCATCTCGCGCACATCGCCGCCGGCGCTGAAGCTGCCGCCGGCGCCGCGCAGCACCAGCGCACGGACCGCCCTGCCGCCGGAACCCATCCAGTCGAGCAGACGGACGTAGTCTTCACGAAGCGCCTGCCCCAGCGGGTTGCGCGCCTCGGGCCGGGTGTGGACGAATTCGGCAACCTCGCCGCTCACGCGCAGCGATGCCGCCTGGAAGGTCGGTGCGGTCACTCCCGGTCTTTCAGGACTTCAGCGAGAGCTGGAGCTCGGCGGCCAGGCGGGCGATGCGCTGGCGCTGTGCCATGAAGTACGCAGAGGCCTCGCCCGGCGTGCTCGATTCGGGCTCCACGCCGAGGTTGGCCAACTGCTCGCGCACCTCCTTGTCCGCGAGCGCCTCGCGCACCTGGCGATTGAGCGCATCCACCACGGCTGGAGGCGTGCCCGCAGGGGCCAGCAGCATGAACCACGGGGTCAGGCCTTCGATGTCCTGCGTGATGCCGGCCTCGCGGCCGGTCGGCACCTCGGGCCGGATGCGCGATCGCGCCGGCTCCGTGACCGCCAACAGGCGCACCTTGCCGGCTTCCAGCATCGGCCGCGCCACGGCATATTCCATCATCGCGAAATCGACCTCGCCCGCGCCCACTGCCGTGGCCGTGGGCTGCGTTCCCTTGTACGGCACGGCGACGACCGGCATGCCCGCGGCGCGCGCGAGCGCCAGGCCGGCGATGTGCGGATTGCTTCCGTTTCCCGGATGGCCCAGCGTGAGCTGGCCGGTCTTCTTGCCGAGGGCCACGAACCCGGCATAGTCCTTGGCCGGCAGGTCGTGGCGCACCATGAGGAAGGTGGGTGCACGGCCCAGCATGCTGATCGCAACGAAGTCCTTGCCGGGCGCGAATGCCAGGTTCTCGAACATCAGCGGAAACGTGGTGGTCACGGCCGTGGCCAGGCCGAGCGTGTAGCCGTCGGGCGGTGCCTTCTGCATGAATTCCATGCCGATGCGGGTGGCCGCACCCGGCTTGTTGTCGACGACGAACTGCTGGCCCATGCGCTCGCCGAGCTTGCGCGCCAGCACACGGGCGAGGCCGTCGGTCGCGCCGCCGGGCGCAAAGCCCAGGACGATCTTTACCGGGCGGTCCGGATAGGCGGCCGCGTGCGAAGGCAGCGCGGCGCCGGCCAGCCAGGCCAGCGCGATTGCGTTGGCCCCACGCCGCGTGATGAGTGGATGGTTCAATCGATGTCTCCTGCAGTTGCATGGTCCTTGTGTGCCGATTCTTGCGCTGCCTTCGTCACGGCGCCCCCCCCGTTTCGGGGGGTCGGGTTAGCACCGGATCCGTACAATCCTTGCCGTGCGAAAGACCGTTCATCCCGACACCACCGAGACCCATTTCGCGCGGCCACGTCTGTTCGAAGCGCTGCGGCGCGCGCAGGACAGGCGCTGCGTGGTGCTCGCCGCGCCCGCCGGCAGCGGCAAGACCGCGCTGCTGGCGGCGTGGTCACGCCAGCTGCGCACGCAACGCACGGTGGTCTGGGTCGATGCCGCGAGCGCGCGCGGCCTGGCGGCTGAAATGGCCGCGCGCTGTGCCGAGCAGTTTCCGTGCTGGCCGGCGCCGCCGCCGCGGCGGCGCGCGCGCAGCAGGGACGCGTTCTCCGAACTGCTGGACGTCGCCGTGACGGCGATGCGCCATGCCGCCGCGTCGCTGAAGCCGGTGGTGCTGGTCATCGATCACCTCGATCACGTCCCGGACGCCTCGGTGCTGCTCGCGCTGCAGCCGCTGCTCGACTACGCCCCGCCTCGACTGCAATGCGTCTTCGCTTCACGCAACGGCCTCGCGCTGCCCCTGGAGCGCTTGCGCATGCACGGGCAACTGCTCGAACTCGGCGCGGCGGATCTGCGCTGGTCCGACGACGAGGCCCACGCGCTGGTCCAGTCCCGACTGGGCTACGACACCGAAGCCCCGGCCCTGCAGCAGGCTAGCCGCGGCTGGACGCTGGGCCTGGTGGCAAGTTGCGAAGCGCTGCAGCGCGGCGCCCGGTCGGGCGAAGCGGCCGACCTCGTGCCGGAAGCTGCCGCGCACTGCCTGGAAACGCAGGTTTTCTCCGACTGGACCGAAGCCCAGCGCAGGACCGTGGCGGTGCTCTCGGCCACGGCGGCCTTCGATGTGGGCCTTGTCGCAGCGGCCGGTGGCATGTCGATGCCCGAAGCCCTCGAATTCCTCCATCGCCTCGCACGCACAGGCTTTCTCGACGCGGCTTCGCCGGACGGCTGGTGGCGCTTTCATCCCATGATGGCCACGGTCCTCCAACGCCGGTTCGCACGCCTGAAGGCGTTGAAGCGCCGCCATTGGCATGGCATCGCGAGCCTGTACCTTGCCGCGCAAGGCCGCCCTGCGGACGCGGTCCGCCAAGCCGTGGCGGGTCGCGACCTGGCCCGGGCAGCCGACCTTGTCGAGACCTGGGCCGGCGCCCTCTTCCAGTCGGGCCGGCACGATGCACTGGCTGAACTGGTTCGCCTCGTGCCGGCCTCCGCAGCCCGCCACCGGCCACAGCTTCGGCTGTGGGTGGCGCTGCTCGCGCTGACCGAGCAGCGCTTCGACGCCTGCGAGGCCATGCTCGCCGCGCTCGACGGCGATGTCGGTGCGGCCGATTCGACCACCCGGCGGCGCATGTGCGTTCTGCGCGGATGGCTCGCCATGTTCCGGGACGACATCGATGCGGCGCAGTCGGCGCTGCGCGGCGCGCCCCGGCGCACCAAGGACCTGCGCGTCGACCCGATCACGCTCGCGGGCGAGCGCAACGTCTGGTCGTGGATTCGCATCTACCGCAACCAGTACGCGGACGCCCGCCGCCTTCAACGATCGGCCGGCCATCGCGAAGCACCGCACGGCACGCTGTTCGGCACGCTCAGCGGCCGGTGCCTGGAAGGCCTGAGCTTTGCACTCGAGGGCCACATGAGCAAGGCCGAGCATGTCTATCGCGAGGTGCTTCGCGAGGCGGAGCCTGGCGGCCGCGCGTTCCTGGATCCGAAGGTGCTCGCCATCGGCCTGCTCGGCGAGACCCTTTATGAGATCAACGATCTCGCGGGCGTGCTGGCCCTGGAGGCGAGGCTGCCGGAGCTGATGACCCACTCGCTGCCCGATCCGCTGCTGCGCGTCATGCTCGGCATCTGCCGTTCCCATGCCGTGCTGGGACAGCTTGACACGGCGTTGCGCGTGGCCGAAGGGTTGCGCATGTATGCGCGCGCGCGGCGGCTCGACCGGCTGCTCTGCTATGCCTTGCTCGAGCGCATGCGCCTGCAGCTGGCGCGGCACGAGACCGCGCAGGCGCATGCGACCTGGGACGAGATCGCACAGTTGCATGCGCTGCATGAACGCAGCGACAGCACGGCGCTGAGCGAGATCGCCATCGTCGCCCGGCGGGCGGAGATCCTCGCGCACATCTACGCGGGCCGGCTGGAAATCGCGCGAGGGCGGATCGATGCGCTGATCGCGCTCTGCGAGGCGCGTGGCCGCCAGCGCCGCGTCGCCGCGCTTCTGTTCCAGCGTGCGGCTGTTGCGCAAGCGCTCGGCGAAGGCGAGTTGGCCTCCGCGAGCGCACTCCGGGGACTCAGGCTCGCGCAACGGCTCGGCCTGGTGCGCAGCGTGCTCGATGCGCATCCGTCGGTGTGCGAACTGCTCGACGGCGCACTCTCGCTGGCCAGGGAAGACACCTTGCTCTCGTTCCATGCCGATCGGATGCGCGCGGCGGCCGGGCAGGGCCCGCTGGCCGGCGCCGCGCTCGGCAAGCCCGGCCTGGCCCCTGCGCCGGCGGCGCCCGAAGCACTCAGCGCGCGCGAGGCGGAGGTGATGCAGCAGCTCGCGCTGGCGTTGCCCAACAAGGAGATCGCGCGGGCGCTGGGCATGTCGGGCGAAACCGTGAAATGGCACCTGCGCAACATCTACGCCAAGCTGCGCGTCACCACGCGCTATCAGGCGCTCGCGGTGATGCGCCACGGCGCCATGGGCCCGGCGCTCAGCGCGCCGGCCGCCGATGCAGTTGCGCATCGCGCGCGCTGAATACCTCGATCACCTTGTCGCGAAAGTCCCGCATCAGCGACGAGAAGTAGGCATTGCGCCGCCAGAACAGGCCGATCTGCAGCGTCCACACCGGCGCCGGGGCCGGCAAGGCGCTCAGGCCGGCGCCGGTGCTTGCGCCCAGCGAGTCGGCCGTCATCACGGTCAGCAGGTTGCTTGCGCGCACCAGCGGCGCAAACACGGCCGGCGATGCATCGGCCTGCAGGAACGCAGCCGGCATGGCGATGCCCGCTTCATCGAACATCGACGCGACCCAGGCGCGCAGCGCGATGTTCGGTGGCGGCAGCACCCACGGCTGCGCCGCCATGTCGCGCAGCGTGAAGGGCCGGCGCAGCAGCGGATGGCCCTTGCGTGCGACCACGAACGACTGCTGCTCGCCGAGCAGCACGCACGACAGCGCCGCCGGGGTCTCGGGCTGCATCGCCGCCACCGCGAAGTCGAGCAGGCCCGTCTCGAGCTGGTGCATCAGCACGCCGCTGAGCTGCACATGCGCCTGGAATCGCACATCGCGCGCCGCACCGAGGAAGGACGCAAGCACCGGCGTCATGACCGACTCGACGATCGCCGGCACGGTGCCGATGCGAAGCTCGCCCGATTGCCCGGTCTTCAGGTCCTGCACCTCGTTGTGGATGTCGTCGACCAGTTGCCCTAGCTGGAGGTTGCGCGCATACAGCGCCTGGCCGATGGCCGTGAGCGCCACGCCGCGCGGCGTGCGCTCGAACAGCCGCACGCCGAGCGAGGTCTCCAGCCGCTGGATCGCTTTGGAGAGCGCGGGCTGGGTCACGCCCAGCGCATCGGCGGCGCTGTGCAGGTTGCCGAAATCGGCGGCGATCCTGAACGACTGGAGGTCCTTGAGCAGCATGGCGCGATTCCAAACCGTTATCGCAAAACCCCATGATAGGACTGGCTGCAGCCGCGCGCGATTTCCATAATCGATGCGGACAGCACGACGACAACAAACGGAGACAAGAGACATGCCGACATTCGCTCACCGGGCGCGGACCGCGCTGCGCGTGGCCAGCCTCGCCATCGCGGGCTTGCTCGGCGCCGCCACGGCCAGCGCGCAGGACGCCTACCCCAGCCGCCCGATCCGCGTGGTGGTGCCCTACCCCGCCGGCGGCAACACCGACATCATTGCGCGCGACGTGATGAAGGCGCTGTCGGCGCGGCTGGGCCAGCCGATCGTGATCGACAACAAGCCCGGCGCCAACAGCATCCTGGGCACCGACCTCGTGGCCAAGGCCGCTCCCGATGGCTACACGCTGCTGGTGGCGATCGGTGCCTATGCCAACAACCAGTCGCTCTACCGCAACCTGCCGTACCGGCCCGCCGACCTCGCGCCGGTCTCGCAGTTGACGCGGACCTCGCTGGTGCTGGTGACCGCGCGCCCCGGCATCCGCACGCTCGACGACCTGGTGCGCGCCGGCCGCGACGCGGGCGCACCGCTGAGCTTCGCCAGCAGCGGTGTCGGCTCGGCCGCGCACCTGCTGGGCGAACGCTTCGCGCGCGCCACCGCGATGAAGGGCGCCATGCATGTGCCCTACAAGGGCACGAGCGACGCGACCACCGACCTCGTGAGCGGGCGCGTCGGCTTCATGTTCGACGCAATCTCGGCCATGGGCCCGCACATCCGCCAGGGCCGGCTTGCGGCGCTCGCGGTGACGGGGCATGAGCGCTCGCCGCTGCTGCCCGAGGTGCCGAGCCTCAAGGAGCTCGGCCATCCCGAGCTCGCGACCTATGCCTGGGCCGGCGTGCTCGCGCCGGCGCGCACGCCGCCGGCCATCGTCGAACGGCTGGCCGCCGAGATCGCTGCCGTGATGAAGGGCGACGACCTGCGCGCGCGGCTGGCGGCCATCAGCACCGAGCCCGTGGGCGGCACGCCGGCAGCGCTCGCACGCTTCATCGCCACGGAGGCCAAGGTCAACGGCGAGGTGATCCGGCAACTCGCCATCACGCTCGACTAGGGACCGCCAACAATGACAACCACACCCCGCACCGTGAAGATCGGCGGTGCCTGTGCCTTCATCGGCGACAGCATCATCGGGCCGCGCCAGCTCGCCAGCGTCGAGGGCATGCAGTACCTCGTGTTCGACTATCTCGCGGAGATGACGCTGTCGAGCTTCGCGCAGGCGCGCAAGCGCGATGCCGCACTCGGCTACGCCACCGACTTCGTCGAGGTCACGCTGCGCGAGATCCTGCCGCAGTGCATGCGGCGCGGCATCCGCCTGGTGGCGAATGCCGGCGGGCTCAATCCGCGCGGCTGCGCGGCAGCCATCGAGGCCCTTGCCAGCGAACTGGGTTGCACGCCGCGCGTCGCCTTCATCGAAGGCGACGACAGCCTGCCGCTGCTGCCGGCGCTGGCCGAAGAAGGCACCCTCGACTTCTATGCAGGCACCCCGATGCCCGCGGGCATCGACAGCGCCAACGTCTACCTGGGCGCACTGCCGATCGCGCGCGCGCTCGGCCTCGGCGCGGACATCGTGGTGACCGGGCGCATCGTCGACAGCGCCACCACGCTCGGCGTGCTGATGCATGAATTCGGCTGGACCGCCGATGCCTACGACCGACTGGCGGCGGGCTCGCTGGCCGGCCACCTCCTCGAGTGCGGCGCGCAGGCCACCGGCGGCATCTTCACCGACTGGGCCGAGGTGCCGGACTGGGAGAACATCGGCTATCCCTACGTCGAATGCAGTGCCGACGGCAGCTTCGTCGTCGCCAAGCCGCCGGGCACGGGCGGGTGCGTGACCCCGGCCACGGTGAGCGAGCAGATCCTCTACGAAGTGGGCGATCCGTCGCGCTACGTGCTGCCCGACGTGGTGTGCGATTTCACGCAGGTCACGGCCGTGGCCGCAGGCCGCGACCGGGTGCACGTGACGGGCGCGCGCGGCATGGCACCGCCGCCGACCTACAAGCTGTCGGCCACCTGGCAGCAGGGCTGGCGCTGCACGGCACAGGTGTCGGTGTTCGGCATCGATGCGGTGCCCAAGGCGCGCCGCACCGGCGAGGCGCTGCTGGCGCGCGTGCACACGCTGCTGCAGGAGAAGGCTCTGGGCGATTTCGACAAGACGCATGTGTCCGTGCTCGGCGCGGAAGACAGCTACGGTCCGCACGCCGCGGCGGGCGCGCCGCGCGAGGCGGTCGCGCGCGTGGCCGTGACCCATGCGCGTGCCGAGGCGCTGGACATCTTTTCACGCGAGGCGCGCGCGCCGGGCGTGTCCTTCGCGCCGGGCACCACCAGCGGCAGCGCCCTGACCCTCAACGGCCGCGCAGCCGTCGAGCCGCGCTTTCGGCTTTTCTCCTGCCTGGTGGCGAAGCACAGGTTGCCCGCGCCGCGCGTGGTGATCGCGGGAGTCGAGGAGACGATCGAGATTCCCTGCGATGGCCAGGCCGTGCCGGCACCCGGCCATGTCCCGCGTGCGGAACCCGACGATGCGGCGCCCATGCCGCGGCCGGGCGCGCGCACCGCGGCGCTGATCTCACTGGCCCACGGGCGCTCCGGCGACAAGGGCGACACCTCGAACATCGCCGTGATCGCGCGCCGTCCCGAAGACGTGGCGATTCTGCGCCGCGAGCTCACGCCCGAGCGGGTGCGCGCGCACCTCGCCCACCTCGTCAAGGGCAGCGTCACGCGCTACGAGGTGCCGGGCCTGCATGCCTTCAATTTCCTGTTGACGGAGGCACTTGACGGCGGTGGACCGAGTTCGCTGCGGCCCGACCCGATGGGCAAGGGCATGGCGCAGATGCTGCTCGGCATGCGGGTCAGCGTGGACTGACCGGCGTTGCAGGTCAGGCGCCCTGCCGGCCCGCCATGTTGACCAGCTGCACCAGCGCGGGCCCGATGGTCTTCAGCAGGTCGGCGGCCTTGGCGCGGTAGCCCGGGACGGCGCAGTTGAACAGCAACCTTCGCGGGCCGTAGCGAATGCCCGAGGCAACCCCGACCGCGAGCACGCCGAGCCCCGCATCGCCCATGTTGATCGAGAAGCCGCGCTTCTCGTAGTTGGCGAGGCTGGCCGCCAGGCCCTCGGTGCAGCGCACGTATTCGTCGGCACGCTCGCGCTTGGCGCGCGCAAGGAACCGGTTGCGCTCGGCCGGCGACAACTGCGCCAGCCAGGCCCGGCCCATGGCGGTCTCGACGATGCCGCGCACCGCGCCCACGCCGGGGCGCTTGAGCGTGCCGTGCTCCTGCGCACACGTTTCCACGTACACCACGTCGAGGTCCATGGTGACGCCCACTGAGACGGCGCCCTCGAAGCGCTCGGCCATCGACTGCATCGCGGGGCGCAACTGCGCCAGCAGTGGCGTGTTGATGACGTAGGGATAGCCCAGCGTCACCGCCGCGGGCCCGATGAAGTAGCGGTCGAGGCGCTCGTCGTGGTCGAGGAAGCCCAGCGCCTGCAGACTGCGGCAGAGGCGGCTGACGGTGGGCCGCGGAATGCCGAGCCGCTCGGCGAACTCGCTGTTGGCATGCGCGCGCGGGTCCCTGACAAAGCTCTGCAGGATCATGAGTCCCTTGGCCAGCGTGCCCGAAAAGTCGGGATCGTCGGCGCGCACGCGGCGCAGGTCCTGCTGGTTCTTCAGCTGGTGGAGGGGTCGGGCGGCACGCATGCTGCGCATTCTCCACGTCGGGGCACGTTTGCGCATCGTCGTTCCAATATTCGAAACGCGTGTTCGCCGATGCAAACCTGCGGCCTACAGTCCGCCGCATGATCCGCGACACCACCCGACTCGACACCCTCCTCGACGACATCCGCACTTTCGTGCGCACCACCTGGCATCCGCTCGAAGACGAGGTGGAGCAGCGCGGCGAGATTCCGCCGGCCACGGTCGACCTGCTGCGCCGTAAGGGCTACTTCGGCTGGAGCATTCCCGAAGAACACGGCGGCCTCGGCCTGACCACCGAGGAACTGGTGCTGTGCGCGATGGAGCTGTCGCAGGCCTCGGTCGCGCTGCGCGCCCGCGTGGGCACCAACACCGGCATCGGCTCCGAGGCGCTGGTGGCCGATGGCACGCCGCAGCAGAAGGCGAAGTGGCTGCCGCGCATGGCCAGCGGCGAACTCACCGGATGCCTCGCGCTGACCGAGCCCGAGGCCGGCTCCGAAGCCACCAACATCCACACCACCGCGCGACGCGAGGGCGACCACTACGTGCTCGACGGCACCAAGCGCTTCATCACCAATGCGCCGCTGGCCGACCTGTTCACCGTGATCGCGCGCACGGAGGAAGGCACCCAGGGCCATGCCGGGCTGACCGCCTTTCTGGTGGAGCGCGGACCGGGCCTGCGCACCGGCGAGCCCTACCGCAAGATGGGCCAGGCGGGTTCGCCGGTGTCCGACGTGCATTTCGAGAACTGCCGCGTCCCGGCGAGCCATGTGATCGGCGAGCAGGAGGGCGTGGGCTTCCGCACCGTAATGAAGGTGCTCAACAAGCAGCGGCTGCACCTGGCGGCGCTGTGCACGGGGCCGGCAATCCGCATGCTCGACCTGGCCGTCGCTCACACCGCGCGGCGTTCGCAGTTCGGCCAGCCGGTGGCGAACTTTCAGCTGGTGCAGGCCATGATCGCCGACTGCCGCACCGAGATTTTTGCTGCGCGCGCAATGATCCTCGAGGCCGCGCGGGCGCGCGATCGCGGCGAGGACGTGGCGCTGTCGGCCTCGATGTGCAAGTACTTCGCCTCCGAGATGTGCGGCCGCGTGGCCGACCGCTGCGTGCAGATGTTCGGCGGCGCAGGCTACGTGGCCGACTTCAGCCCCATCGAGCGCTACTACCGCGACGTGCGGCTGTTCCGCCTGTACGAAGGCACGAGCCAGATCCATCAGCTCAACATCGCCAAGCTCACGCTGCGCGAGCACGAGAAGAAGGCGGCCGCGCAATGAACCTGCTCGACGTCGAGCGCGACGAGGCGCTGGCGGCACTGCGGCTGCGCGTGCGCGCCTTCGTCGACACGCAGGTGATCCCGCTCGAGCAGCGCGGCCACGTGCACGACCCCGCGGCGCTCGATGCCGCGCTTGCCGTGCTGCGGCCGCTGGCGCGCTCGCATGGCCTCTACCTGCCCCAGCTGCCGCCCGAGCACGGCGGCCTCGGCCTGAGCTGGGTCGCGCGCAGCGTGGTGCTCGAAGAAGCCGGCCGCAGCTACCTGGGCCCCGGTGCGCTCAACTGCGCGGCGCCAGACCAGCCGAACATGATCAGCCTGCTGAACCTGGGCACGGCGGCGCAGCAGCAGGCGTGGCTCGGTCCGCTCGCGGCAGGCGAACTGCGTTCGTGCTTCGCGATGACCGAGCCGGCGCCCGGCGCGGGCTCCGATCCTTCGATGCTGCGCACGCGGGCACGGCGCACGGCAGAGGGCTGGGTGATCGACGGCCACAAGTGGTTCATCACCGGCGCGGTCGGCGCGCGCTTCGCGGTGGTGCTCGCGCAGACCGACGACGGCCCGACGCAGTTCATCGTCGAATGCGCGAACCCGGGCTTCCGGCTGCAGCGCGCGATCGCTGCGATCGACCCCTATGCGATCGGCGGGCATGGCGAGATCGAGCTTGTCGACTGCCTGGTGCCGCACGATGCGGTGCTGGGCCAGGTCGGCCAAGGCCTGGCCCATGCGCAACAGCGCCTGGAGCCTGCGCGCGTGTCGCACTGCATGCGGCTGATCGGGCGTGCGCGCCGCGCGCTCGAACTCGCCGAGGTTTATGTGAACGCGCGCAGCGCCTTCGGCGACCGGCTCGCCGACCTCCAGCAGGTGCAGGCGATGGTGGCCGACTGCCACATCGACCTGCATGCGAGCCGGCTGCTGACGCTCGACTGCGCGACGCGCATGGATGCGGGCGTTTCCGTGAAGACCGAATCAGCAATGGCGAAGGTCTTCGTCTCGGAGGCGCTGTACCGCGTGGCCGACCGCGCGGCGCAGTTGATGGGCGCGCTGGGCATGTGCGAGGACGCTCCCGTGGCGCTGATCCTGCGCGAACTGCGCCCATTCCGCATCTACGACGGCGCCTCCGAGGTGCACCGGGCCACGCTCGGGCGCCGTTTTCTTCATCTTTCCAACACACCAGGGGACATCCAATGACTGCCAGCACTTCTCTTCGCCTCGCTACCGCGCTTGCGGCCGCCGCCTTCGCGGCCTCCGCGGCCCACGCCGCCTACCCCGACCAGCCGATCAAGCTCATCGTGCCCTTCGCCGCCGCGGGCAGCACCGACCTGGTGGCGCGCGTGCTGGCGGTGGACCTCGGTGCCGCGCTCGGCCAGCAGATCGTGGTCGAGAACAAGCCGGGCGCCGGCAGCCTGATCGGTTCGGAGTTCGTGGCCAAGGCATCGCCCGACGGCTACACGCTGCTGATGGCCGGGCTCACGAACGTGTTCCTGCCGTACGTGCACAAGAACCTCAAGGCGAACCTGGCCGACGACTTCACGGGCGTGGGCCTGGTGGCCGACCTGCCCAACGTGATCGCGGTGAATGCCAAGACGCCCTACAAAACGCTGCCCGAACTGGTTGCGGCGGGCAAGTCCAAATCCAACGCGCTGTCGTTCGGCTCGGCCGGTGTCGCGACGCCGTCGCACCTGGTCTGCGAAATGGTGAACCACCAGGCCAAGATCAAGATGCAGCACGTGCCCTACAAGGGCAATGCACCGGCGGTCAACGACGTGATGGCCGGCCACATTCCGGTGATGTGCAACAACCTGGGCGGCACGCTGCCCTACATGCAGGGCGGGCAGATCCGCATCCTTGCGCAGACCGGCAAAGCCCGCTCGACGGCCGTGCCCGACGTTCCCACCTTCGCCGAGCTCGGCCTTCCGGGCATGGACGCAGGCCTCTGGATGGGCCTGGCGGCACCCAAGGGCACGCCGAAGAACGTGGTCGACACGCTGAACCAGGCGCTCGCGAAGGTGCTCGCCACGCCGGCGATGAAGGAGAAGCTGGCCAAGCTCGGCGCCACCACGCTGGACCCGAGCCTCGGGGCCTGGAGCGAGCGCATCAAGACCGACAGCCGCACCTGGGACCCGGTGCTCAAGACCATCGACCTGAGCAGCAACTGATGAACGCGCCCCGACAAGGCCTGCCGCTCGCGGGCGTGCGCATCCTCGATATGGCCACGGTGCTCGCCGCGCCCTTCTCGGCCACGCTGTGCGGCGACATGGGCGCCGAAGTCGTCAAGCTCGAATTGCCGCAAGGCAACGACGCGCTGCGCGGGCTCGCGCCGGTGCACGAGGGCCACGCGCTGTTCTGGAAGACGGCCAACCGCGGCAAGCGCGGCATCTCGCTCGACGTGCGCAAGCCCGAGGGGCGCGCGCTGTTCCTGCGCCTGGTCGACGGCTTCGACGTGCTGGTGGAGAACTTCCGCACCGGCACGCTCGATGCGTGGGGCCTCGACCTCGCGACGCTGCATGCGCACAACCCGCGTCTCATCGTGCTGCGCCTCACGGGCTTCGGCCAGACCGGGCCCAATGCGCGCAAGCCCGGCTTCGCGCGCATCTTCGAGGCCATGAGCGGCTTCACGCACCTGACTGGCGAAGCCGGCGGGCCGCCGCAGCACATGAACTATCCGCTCGGCGATGCGATCGCCGGCCTGTTCGGCGCCTTCGCGATCAGCACCGCGCTGGCCGAGCGCAATGGGCTGCCGCGCGAGGCGCAGCGTGGCGCCGAGATCGACCTCTCGGCCACCGAGGCGCTGCTGCGCCTGCTGGACCCGCTCGCGGCCGAATACCGCTTCTCGGGCAGCGCGCGCGAACGCACCGGCTCGCGCGCCAGCTACACCGCGCCGTCGAACGTCTACCGCACGGCAGACGGCGCCTGGATCACGCTGGTCGGCTCCTCCGATCCGATCTTCGTGCGGCTGTGCGCCGCGATGGAACAGCCTGGGCTCGCGGTCGATCCGCGCTTTGCCACCAACGTGCAGCGCACGCGGCACCACGTCGAGATCGACGACATCGTCGGTGCGTGGACCGCGGGCCATTCGCTCGAGGCGCTCTCGGCACAGCTCGAGCGCCACGATGTGCCCTTCAGCAAGGTCTATTCGATCGCGGACGTCATGGACGACCCGCATTTCCGCGCACGCGAGGCGTTTGTCGAACTGCAGGACCCGGAACTGGGCGCGATCCCGGCGCCCGCGGCCGTGCCGCGCTTCGTGGGCCGCGCGGCCGTTGCGCCGCCGGCGGTGGGGCCGCGGACGGGGCAGGACAACGAAGTGGTGTATGGCGCGCTGGGCGTCGGCAGTGAGGAGCTCGGGCGCCTGCGTGCGTGTGGGGTGGTTTAGGGTGCGCCGGGGCGTTTCGGTGCGTTGCGTGTCCTGATGCTGTCGCCGAGTGCGCGAACCAGATCTTCCACCGCGGTGTTTCGCGGGCGATAGGCGGGCCGGTACATGCCGAGTTCCGTGCGGAATGGGTGTTCGAGTGGGCGGCAGACCAACTCTCCACGTCCATAGTGGGCCGCGCTCAGGTCTTCCAACACCGCAATACCCAAGCCCGCCTCCACCATGCGCCCTGCGATGCGCGATGAGTCGACCTGCATGTGCACGGTGATGTCCTGGGCGATGTCGAACTGCGCCGCCTCCTGAGAATCGACCAGGCTGGGCAGCTTCAGGGCGATCACCGATTCGGTTGCCAGATCCTTCAGGCGAATGCGGCGGCGTTTGGCCAGAGGATGGCCCGCCGGCATGAGGCACGCAAGCCGCAGAGGACCGAGTGGCTCAAAGGAGCGATGCCCCACATCGCGCACCTTCATGGCGATGCCTAGATCTACTTGCTGTGTGTCCACCCACTCGAGCACCTGGGCCGTGTTGCCGGTTTCGACGGTGCACAGCAGCCGCGACTGCGGCCCGAACGTCTGGCTCAGCGCGCGTGGCAACAAGAGATCGGCGGCGGCCCCGATGCAACCGATCTGCAGGTGGCCTTGATGGGCCGTTCGCATGTCTGTCGCCAGTTGATTGAGCACCTGGAGAGAAGCCCCCACGCGATTCACCTGGTCGAGGAGTGCCCGCGCCTCGAACGTTGCCTGCAGGCGGTGGCCTTGGCGCTCGAACAGAGCAAACCCGACGTCCTCCTGGAGCTGCTTGAGCTGCTTGCTCACCGCAGGCTGCGAAATGTGCAGCCGGTTGGCGGCCTCCGTCATCGTCGTCGACTGCAGGACGACCTGCAGGAGCTGGATGTGGTGCAGGCGAAAGGGAGCTGAACGAGCCATATGCATCCTTGAGTGGTCCACGAGGAACGCGTTAAATCATAACCAGCAGTTTGGAATTGCTTCCCAAAATGTATTGGAGTTATCGAACAGCGGTCCCTAGCATCCGCCTCATGCAACGACACGGAGACGCTGTGATGACGCTCAGACTGATCGAAGAACTTCCCGACGCCTCAAGCAGCGCGACCGACCCGTCGGAAGCCGCGACGATCGAATCGATCATTGAACTTGCCCAGCGCCTGATCTCTACACCCAGCGAAAACCCGGGCGGCGACACCAAGGCCGTCGCGGCGCTGGCTCGCGATGCGCTGGCCCATCCTGCCATCGAGGTGGCGCTCTACGAGCCGAAGCCTGGCTGCGTCAACGTCGTCGCGCGCGTTCGAGGCGCCCTGCCGGGACCGCGCCTCATCATGAATGGCCACTTGGACACCTACCCTGTCGGTGCGCGCGAAGCTTGGACGGTTCCGCCCCTGACCGGTTATCGGGATGGCGATCGCCTCTATGGCCGGGGCGCGGGCGACATGTGCGCTGGCGACGCCGTTTTGATCACCGTCTTGCGCGGTCTGGCTGAGCGGCAGGCGCAACTGCGGGGCGAGGCCGTGCTGACCCTGGTCGCCGACGAAGAAACGGGCGGTGCTTTTGGTACGGCCTGGCTGATCGACAACGTCGAGCATTGCCGCGGCGACTACGTGGTCAACGCGGATGCCGGACATCCGCGCGTCGTGCGCTACGGCGAGAAGGGCGTGATGTGGCTGCGTGTGAAGACCCGCGGCAAGGCGGCGCACGGTGCGCACACGCACCTGGGCGACAACGCGCTCGACAGCCTGATGGCCGCGGTGCAGGCCATCCAGTGCCTGCGTGCCCACGAAGTGGTGATTGATCCCCGCATGCGTAGCGCCATGCTGGAGGCCCGGTCCGTTTCCGAGCAAGTCGGGGGCCGGGGCGAGTTTGAAAACCTGAGCGGCATCACCGTCAATGCCGGCGCCTTCCACGCTGGCGTCGTGCCGAATCTGGTGCCCGGCGACGCCGAAGCTTTCCTTGACCTTCGCTTCCCGGCGCCTCTCACTATCTCGGCCATGGAGGACCTGATCCGCGACATCCTGGAAGCGCATCCGAAAGTGCAGTGGGACATCCTGCCCGGCAGCGCGACCGAGCCCGCGTTCACAGACCCGAACCATCCGCTGGTCCGGGCGTTCCTGCGTCATGCGCGCGCGCTGGCTTTTCCGGACGCCGTCGCGAACATGCGCATCGGTCTTACCGATGCGCGCCTCTTCCGGCTGGCGGGCATGCCCGCGGTGACATACGGCCCGTACGCACACGGAATGGGAGGGCCTGACGAGTATGTGACGGT
This sequence comes from Variovorax sp. Soil_C_39, assembly GCF_057656815.1. NCBI lineage: Bacteria > Pseudomonadati > Pseudomonadota > Betaproteobacteria > Burkholderiales > Comamonadaceae > Variovorax > Variovorax sp. Soil_C_39. The sequence continues at coordinate 278,485 of NZ_JBDGJQ010000004.1, read as the reverse complement.
GCAGGATGTGCTGAAGGTGTATCGCGTACACCGCGCCGCTGCGGAAGAGCTTTTGGGCCTCACGGCGTGACCTCCCAATGAATGGCGCGCTTCCACGACGCTGAGCCTCACTGCACCTGTGGAATGTTGCCGGTCTCGATTCGCAATTTCAATGCAAATGACCTTGATAAACGGAGACAACCATGCCCGCAACTGTCAGTGATGAACTTACGCCTGAGAAGAAAGCATACTTCCGGAAGGTGATCGCATCCGCGCTGGTCGGGAACATGCTCGAGTTCTATGACCTCTTCATCTACGGATTCCTGGCGGTCTATATCGCCGCGGTGTTCTTCCCCGCGGCCGATCCGGCCACCTCTCTGCTCGTCGCGCTTGCGACCTTCGGCGTCAGCTATTTCGTCAGGCCGCTCGGCGCCCTGCTGATCGGCAGCTACGCGGACCGGAAAGGCCGCAAGGCAGGCATGATGCTGACCATCTGGGCCATGGGCTTGGGAACGGCGATGATCGCATTCGCGCCGAGCTACGCCACCGCGGGCATCGCAGGTACGCTGATCCTGGTGGCCGGCAAGCTGCTGCAAGGCTTCTCCGCCGGCGGCGAATTCGGTACCTCGGTGTCCTTCGTGACGGAGCACGCGCCCCGCAACCGTCGTGGATACTTCGCGAGCTTCCAGGTGGTCGGTATCGGGTTGGCGACCGGCATGGCCAGCGTCGTCAGCCTGGGCCTGACGTCGCACCTCGACAAGACGGCGATCCTCGACTGGGGCTGGCGCATGCCATTCATTCTGGGTCTGCTCATCGTCCCTTTCGGCTATTGGCTTCGCAGAAACCTCGATGAGACGCCAACCTTCCTGAATACCAGCCAGGTGAGCAGCCCGGTGAAAACCACGCTGACCTCGGCAAAAGCCCGCATCGCCGCGGCCATCGGCATCTATTCGCTGGCAGCCTCTACCAACTACCTCCTCGGCGTGTTCATGCCGCTCTACGCTCAGCGTGAATTGGGTCTGTCCCCCGCCGATTCGATGTGGGGTGCAATCGGCTATTCGGTCGCCCAGATCTTCTTGCCGCCTGTGATGGGGGCGCTGTCCGATCGCGTCGGCCGCTTGCGGATGATCACCATCGGAACGCTGCTGACCGGAGTCCTCAGCTTGCCCGCGTTCCACTTCATGATCGACAACCCCACGGTGATGAACTACACGCTCTGCGTTACGGCCTTGACGGCTTGCGTCATGGTCTTTCAAGGCGCCATGCCTTCCTTCCTTTCGGAACTGTTCCCGAGCAACGTGCGCACGACGGGCCTGGCCCTCATTCACAACATCAACTTCACGGTCATCGGCGGCCTTTCGTTGCTGATCTGCACCTGGCTGGCGCAGCAGACGGGCAGCAAGATGATTCCCGCATACTACGTGATGGTCACAGTAGGCATGGCTCTGCTGTGCATCAGCTACTTCCGCGTGCGGGCTTCGTCGATAGCCGGAGCACGCGAAGCGCTGCAAGGCGAAGCGCGGCCTTGACACCATGGCTTACACGCCGATCGCGGCGTTCCAGAATGCGTTGGCGGCCTTCCCCAGAAGCTCGCTGTCGCAATAAAGCCTGATCTCCAGCGGCACTTCCCAATCGCTGCTCGCCGCGGCAACGAGCCGCCCCTGGTCGATATCGTCTTGCACCAGCGTCTTCGGCAACCAGGCGATCCCCCGGCCGTCGAGCACCATCGTTCTGAGGACCGAGGCCAGGTGCGCCGTGACGACGGTCTGCGCAGGAACCGACTCCAGCCTGCGGCCGATGACCGCGCGCAGGATGCGCCCCAGCCCTGATTCCTCGGTGTACTGGAGCACGGGCACTGCGGGGCCGCCCTGGCCCGCGAGACGATGGCGCGCGCGGCCTGCCTCGTCCGGCGCCGACACCGGAATCAGCAGATCCTCACCGACCCGGGTCGACCGGTACGGCTCCGCATCCAGCGCCCCCTGCGCCTTGCCATGCGCATGGCTCAGCACGAACTGAACCTTGCTTTGCAGCATCAGCGCTTCGCAACGCAAGAGCACGTCGGACATCAGTTGCACCGGCCCGAGCGCGGTGCTCGATTCGAGGCTTCGCAACCACCGCGGCAGAAAAGTGAAGGAGAGCGCATGCGTCGACGCGATGCGCAGGGTGACCGAGCTGGCCTCGGCGATCTTCTTCGCGTCACCGGGCACCCGCGCGACCCGGGCGATCATTTCCTGTGCCACGCCGGTGAACCATTCGCCGACCTCGGTGAGTTTGGCCGGTTGCGAACGCCGGTCGACGAGCTCGGCACCGATCCACTCTTCGAGGGCACGAATGCGCCGGCTGAACGCCGGTTGCGAGCTGTGGCGGTCTTCCGCCGCGCGCGAGAAATTGCCCGTGGCGGCGAGCGCGACGAAGTCTTCAAGCCAGATCAGGTTCATGTGCGGTTCGTCCGGTGCATGGAAGCAGCGAAAAAGAGCATTGGCGCTGCAAGCCCGGGCGGCGGAGCATACAGGCTCTCAATCAAAGACCCCCTGGAGCCCAAGCATGAAGATCGTCGAGATCCGCGAGAAAACCGTTCCCATCAGCTCACCCATCCGCAACGCCTACATCGACTTTAGCAAGATGACGCTGAGCCTGGTTGCGGTGATCACCGACGTCATCCGCGACGGCAAGCCCGTGGTCGGCTACGGCTTCAATTCGAACGGACGCTACGGCCAGGGCAAGCTGATGCGCGAGCGGTTCATTCCGCGCATCCTCGAAGCGGACCCGGCTTCGCTCGTCGACGAGACGGGCGACAACCTCGATGCGCACAAGATCTGGAGCACCATGTTCACCAACGAGAAGCCGGGTGGCCATGGCGAGCGCTCGGTCGCGATCGGCACGATCGACATGGCGGTGTGGGACGCAGTGGCCAAGATCGAAGGCAAGCCCCTCTTCCAGCTGCTGGCCGACCGCTATGGCGACGGCAAGCCGAACCGCAAGATCTTCGTTTACGCCGCCGGCGGCTACTACTACCCGGGGCAGGACCACCGAAAGCTCCAGGACGAGATGCGCAGCTACATCGACCGCGGCTACACGGTGGTCAAGAAGAAGATCGGCGGCGCCTCGCTCGACGAAGACCTGCGCCGCATCGACTCGATCATGGAAGTGCTGCAGGACGGCCAGAAGCTCTGCGTCGATGCCAACGGCCGCTTCGACCTCGAGACCGCCATCGCCTACGCCAAGGCGCTGTCGCAGTACGACCTGTTCTGGTACGAGGAGCCTGGCGATCCGCTCGACTTCGAGCTCCAGGCGGCGCTGCGCAACTTCTACAAGAACCCGATGGCCACGGGCGAAGACCTCTTCTCGATGCAGGATGCGCGCAACCTGATCCGCTACGGCGGCATGCGCCCCGACCGCGACTGGCTGCAGTTCGACTGTGCGCTGAGCTACGGCCTGGTGGAGTACTTGCGCACGCTCGACATGCTGAAGGAGCACGGCTGGTCGGCCACCCGCTGCATCCCCCACGGCGGGCACCAGATGTCGTTGAACATCGCCGCCGGGCTCGGCCTGGGCGGCAACGAGTCGTACCCCGATCTGTTCCAGCCCTTCGGCGGATTCCCTGACGGCGTGAAGGTCGAGAACAGTTTCGTGACGCTGCCCGACTTGCCCGGCATCGGCTTCGAGGGCAAGGCCGACCTGTACCGCGAGATGCAGGCGCTGTCGGCCTGACCCCCCATCCAAGAAAAACCCCAGGAGACAAGACCATGACCCATTTCTGGCGCTGCGGCGCCGCCCTCGCCGCACTCGGCTTTGCTTCGCTGGCCTGCGCGGAATTTCCCGACAAGCCTGTCACGCTGATCGTGCCTTTCGCCGCCGGTGGCCCGAGCGACAAGATCGCGCGCGACCTGGCCGAGGCGCTGCGCAAGCCGCTCGGCCAGACCGTGGTGGTCGACAACGCGCCCGGCGCGGGCGGCACGATCGGCTCGGCCAAGGCTGCCCGTGCCACGCCGGACGGCTACACGCTGCTGGTGCACCACATCGGCATGGCCACCGCGCCGGCCCTGTACCGCAAGCTCAGCTACAAGGTGCCGGAAGATTTCGAAACCCTGGGCCTCATCAACGAAGCGCCCTCGGTGCTGATCGGCAGGCCGAGCCTGGCCGCCGGCAGCTTCGCCGAGTTGCGCCAATGGATCGCGTCGAGCGGCGGCAAGGTGAACCTCGCCAACGCGGGGGTGGGCTCCGCATCGCACCTGTGCGGCCTGATGCTCCAGAGCGCGCTGAAGACGAGCATGACGCCCGTGCCCTACAAGGGCACCGCACCGGCGATGACCGACCTCATCGGCGGCCAGGTCGATGTGATGTGCGAACAGGCGACCAACGCCGTGCCGCAGGTCGAGGGCAGGAAGGTCAAGGTCTACGGTGTCACCAGCCTGGCGCGGCTGCCGCTCGCCGCGCTGAAGGACACGCCGACCCTGTCCGAAGCCGGCCTGAAGGACTTCGACGTCCAGGTGTGGCACGGCCTGTACGCGCCGCGCGGCACGCCGAGCGCGGTGCTCGCGAAGCTCAACGCCGCGTTGCGCGCCGCCTTGAAGGACCCCGAGCTGATCAAGCGCGAGGAAGCGCTCGGGCTCAGCATCGTGAATGACGACCGGCTCGATCCTGCGGGGCACAGGAAATACCTCGAAGCCGAGAAGGTGCGGTGGTCGAAGGTGATCAAGGAGGCGGGGGAATACGCCGATTGATGCGGCGTTCGACATCTCGAGAAAGGTGGCAAGTCAGGCGGACTTGCCCTTGGCCTTCTTGCTCAAGAAGGCATTCATGTGATGCTGCGGCTCGCCCGTGTTGAAGGCCTCGCCGAACTCCGCCACACTGTTTTCGACGGCAGCGTCGAGCGTCATGGTCTCCCACCGGCGAAGCAGGCGCTTTTGCTGGCGCAGCACCGACCGCCCGATCTGCGAGAACGCATGCGCGACGGCCTCGATCCGCGCATCGAGTTGGTCCTGCGGCACGCACTCGCTGATGAGGCCCCAGTCGCGCGCCTGGATGGCGCCGATGTTCTCGCCGGTCAGCAGCATCCAGGATGCCCGGGTCGTGCCGATCTGCGAAGGCATCATGGCCGCATGAATGACCGATGGGATGCCGACCTTGACCTCCGGCATCCCGACCACGGCGTTGTCAGCTGCGATCCTCAGGTCGCCCGCCATCGCCACCTCCAGGCCACCCCCCAGGGTATGCCCCTCCAGGCGCACGATGACTGGCACCGGAAAGTGGCGGATGGCATTGCAAAGGTCGCGCAGACCGCTGATGAACGTTCGGCCGCTCTCAGCATCGAGGCCTGCCATCTCCTTGATGTCCGCGCCCGCAATAAAGGCCCGCGAGCCACTGCCGCGCAGAACCACGCAGTTGATGTCTTCATTGCTTGCCAGGCGCTCCAGCGTCTGGATGAGGCCCTGAATCACTGGCGTGCCCAGCACGTTGAGGACGCCGCCGGCGGTGATGGTGACCACCGCGGTGGCGGGCATCGGGAACGAGACCTCCGCAGGGGCAGCCGTTGCATTCATTTGTTCAGTCGCTGCCATCACATCTTCTCGAAGGCGATGTCCTGGACGAGCTTGGACCATGCCTTGTTCGAGCGCTCCACCGTTTCCTTGAACTGCTGCGGCGTCGTGTAGTCAATGATGGCGCCTTGATCCTGAATCGTCTTTTTCATTCCCGGGTTCTCCAGCGCTTTCCTGGCTGCCGAGCTCAGCTTGGCAAGGACGGCCGGATTCAGGCCCTTGGGCGCGCCGATTCCATACCAGGACATGTTGTTCATAGCCTTCAGGCCAACCTCGGCGAAGGTTGGAACGTTGGGCAACTGGGGCAGACGCTCCGGGCTCGAGACAGCCAGCGCGCGCAACTTGCCCCCGGCGATCAGCCCGCCAGAGGAGGGCATGTTGTCGAAGACCACGTCGATCTGGCCGGACATCAGATCGTTCAAGGCCGGGCCCAGGCCTTTGTACGGCACGTGGGTGATCTGGGTCTTGGTCGTGCTTCCAAAAAGCGCGCCACTCAGGTGGCTGTAGCCGCCGTTGCCCGACGATCCGTAGTTCAGCTTGGTCGGAGCTTTCGTCGCGGCGTCGATGACATCCTGGACGCTCTTGTAGTTCGATGACGGGTTCACCACCATCACACCGGGAACGTTGGCGATGTTGGTGATGGGTGTGAAGTCCTTGACGGGATCGTAAGCCCGGGTTGCATACACGTTCGGGTTCACGGCGTGGGAGCTTTCCACCATCATGACCAGCGTGTAGCCGTCTGCGGGCTGGGTGGCCGCGAAGCTCGATCCGGTGCTGCCGCCGGCCCCTGGCTTATTTTCAACCACGACCGACTGACCGAGCGCTTCGCCAAGGTAGCGCGCCATGACGCGGCCGATCACATCGGTCGCACCACCCACCGCATAGGGAACGATCAGGCGAACTGGACGATCTGGATACGATGAGGCGTCTGCCGCCTGCGCCATGGGGAGGGCGCTCATGCACAACGCCAGGGACAATATGGTTGTCGAGAGTTTCACTGCTGTCTCCATTCTTGAAGTTGACCGTCATCGCGCACCAAGCCACATCGAGCCGCAGGCGCGCGGGTGATTGCTTGGACCTAGGCGAGTTCTGGCCTGGCGTTCTCCACGGCTGATCGGCCCAGCGCAGGCGGTGGATGAACCGTGTTCTGTTCGTCGGGCAAGACCATGGGGTTGCGCACGAGCTTGAGCGTGCCGAACGTCGGATGCTCGACGGTCTGCAGCATCTGACGGTGAACGACCTGCGGATGCTGGAAAACCTGCTCCATGGTGTGGATGTTTCCCCAGGAGATGCCGCGCGAATCCAGTGCCTCCCCCAAAGGGCTTGCGCACCAGCGCTTCATGGCGTCCCGAAGGAGTGGACGAAGCTCACGCATGTTGGTCAGGCGCCCCGCGTTGCTGGCAAACCGGGGATCCAGATGCCATTGAGTCTCCATGAGCGCACAGAAGGACGCGAACTGCTTGTCGTTGCCGATGGCCAGGATGATGTAGCCGTCCGCGCATTCGAAGACCTCGTAGGGCGCCAGGTTCGGGTGAGCGTTGCCGCTGCGCGTCGGGCTTTGTCCGGAGACCAGGTAGTTGGCACCCTGATTCGCGTTCATGGCCACCGATACGTCGAAGAGCGCAATGTCCAGGTGCTGCCCCGTGCCGGTCCGTCCGCGCTCGATCAGTGCCGCCAGCACGGCGCTTGTCGCATACATTCCCGTCATGAGGTCAACGACTGCGACTCCCGCGCGAAGTGGTCCTGCGCCTTGCTCGCCGTCGGGTATGCCGGTGTAGCCCATGAGTCCGCCCATGCCCTGGAAGATGTAGTCGTAACCTGGCTTGTGAGCAAACGGGCCGGCTTGTCCGAAGCCAGTCACGGACAGGTAGATCAGCCGCGGATTCATCTTGACCATGCTTTCGAAGTCCAGGCCGTAGCGCGCGAGGTCCCCTACCTTGTAGTTCTCGACCAGGACATCGGCCTCACGGATCTGCTGAATCAGCCATTCACGCTCGGTAGGGCGGGCGAAGTCGAGGGTGACTGAGCGCTTGCCGCGATTGCACGACAGGAAATAGGCGGAGACTTGCTCTCCGGTTTCGCCGACCACGAAGGGTGGGCCCCAGCTGCGAGTGTCGTCGCCCACCTGCGGGCGCTCGATCTTCAAGACGTCGGCACCGAGGTCCGCGAGGTTCTGGGTGCACCACGGACCCGCCAGGATTCTCGACAGGTCGACGACACGGACGCCGCTAAGCGCATTTGCAAGCATTCAATCTCCGATAGCTGGGCCCGATTCTTGGCGCAGCGTATCGGAGGGTCAATTGAACAGTATCAAAGTGAGCGTTCGTGAAAGTTGGACGCGGCCAAGCGAGCCCCGTCACTGCTCGCCGTCGCTCGCCTGTCGCGTCGCTGCCACCCGGGGGTCGTCCAGCAGAAAGTCCACGCACGCCTTGATGAAGTCCGGGAAGCGCGCATCGGCTCGGACGGCCAGACTGAGTTCTCGGCGTGCCCAAGGCTCGTCAAGGGCAAGCCGTGCGACCCGGCGAGGCTCCTGACGATTCTCAAGAACGCTGCTAGGAACCAGCGCAACCCCGACGCCCGCGGCTACCAGCGAGAGCACTGCTTCGAACCCCTGTGCATGCAACCGCGCCGTGACTGTTCTGCCTTGCATGGCGGCCGCGTCGCGAAGAAACAGGTAGTTGCTGCTGTCACGATGCATGCAAACAAACTCAAAGTCCAAGGCATCACACAGGCGCACGGACGAACGCGTCGATATCTCATGCTCCGGCGGCGCAACGATGACCAGCTGATCGATGGCGTAGGGGTGAATGGCCAAGCCCTGGACATCGGTCTTGCCGGCAAAGATCCCGATGTCCGCCTCTCGGGCGAGCACCGCGGCCGGAATGATTTCGCTCTGACGCTCCTCGACATCTGCATCAATGCCAGGGTGAGCGACCAGGAAGCGCCCCAGGGTCTGGGTGACGAAGCTGTTCAGTGAGCTGCTGTTGGCGATGATGCGGACGTGGCCCTTGATGCCAGAGATGAACAGGCGCACGTCGCCTTGCATTCTTTCGACGTCTTCGAAGATGTCTCGAACATGCGCAAGGACCGCCTCGCCGGCTCGGGTCAATTCCATGCCGCGCGAGTTGCGTTCGAACAGGGGTGTACCAAGGGCCTGCTCCAGGTTCTTGAGCCGGTAGCTGGCTGCCGAGCTGGTGATGAACAAGGCTGCAGCTGCCGCGGTCAGGCTTTTCGCCTGGGCGATCTCCAGGAAGAGCCGAAGATCCGTGAGTTCGTATCGCATGGAATGGTCTTGCTCGAGGAGTTTCCGGATTACTGACTTGCCGGCGTGCCGGATGTGCGCGCGCCGAACTGACGCGCAGCCGCAGTGTAGATTTGGCGCGGGCAGAATCACCCGACCAGGCCGAAGACCGCTTCGCGAGGAGCGGAACTTCTTCATTCTTGCAACGGCGGCGCACTCACACTGCAGCCGCCATTCACACTTTGATTCCATGGCCAATCGCTCTTATCTGTACAGCCTCAGCAACCGGCCCACGTCGTATGTGGACCGGCCCGAAACGATCTCGGGCGTGTCCGAGTGGAACTACGACGTGCCGTTCATGTACCGGCTGCTGATGTCGGGCGACCCACAGCTGTGCGCGTCGCTGATCGCCGATGGGCTCGACGACGACGAGGCGGACGAAAAGGTGAAGCTGTATGCGATCAGCAGCCGCTTCGAGCCCGGCTTTGCGCGGGTGAAGCGCTTCATCGAGATCGTGCGGTTTCTGGCAGCGCAGGGGCCGATGCCATTGCCCTCGGCCCCGCCCGCGGCGCCTGCTGCGGCACCGGAGGCCCTGTCGCTGATCGACCGGATCAAGGGCCGGCTATCGTCGGCCGCCGCATCGAAGGCGCCCCCTGCCATTGCCGCGCCCGCAGCCACCACACCCGCGACGGGTTCAACGCAGCTGCCAGCATGGCTGGACGAGACCCTGGTCTTTCTTGAAGCCCACCGCGATGAGCACCTGCTGCTGGAGACGGTCGAGCTCGACACCATGTCCGAATCGGAAGAAGCCCCGCTGCGGGCCTGCGTCGAGCAGGAGCTGGCGCGCTGCCAGCAGGCCGGCGCCGCGCTCGATGCGCTGCCGCAAGACATCGCGGCGGCGGCGCAGTTGCTGCGCGAGGCCGGTGCGGCCAAGCAGGCGGCGCCGCTCGATGCCTTCTTCGGGTTGCGCTTCGACGACGACTGCGACAGCACGCGCAGCCGCGCGACGGAATATCCGCTGGGGCTGCAGTGGTCAGAGGTTCTGTACTTCGGCCTGTTCAACCGCGCCGAGTTCGAAGCAGCGCAGCACGGCGACGACGCGGCTGCCTAGCGTTTCAGTCATCTGCCCTCAACCGAATTGGCACGATGCGCCCGGCTTGAGATGCTGATGGAATTCTTGTCGACGTCTTTCGCATTTGCGAACGCATACCCGTTGGCTTCGTGGACTGGACCGAATGCGAGACCTCGCATCTTGGCTTGCGCGGCAAATGCCGCGACGTCGCGCACGTGGAAGCTCAGCTTCACACCCACTTGGCCAAGCTTCACAGACTTGGCTGCTTGATGGACCAGCAAGCCGGCGCCGGCGCCTGGATGCTTCAGCTCGATCAGGCCCTCGATGACCTCACCGGTGGTCTGGAAGCCGAAATGCAGGGCATAGAAAGCAGCCGTCTTCTGCATGTCTCTGGCGTAGATGATGACTGTTCCCAGTGGCGAATCCATGTGTGCTTCTCGTTTCGGTAAAGGATGCCAAGCGTCGGCTTCTGTTCGACATGCATGCTACGGCGCCGCTCGCGGCAGCGGGCGCGCATCGACCGCCTCGCCATCGACGATGAAGTGCCCGCCCGCCACGTGGTGCAGCGTGCGCAGATCGTCGTGGCCCTCGAAGTGCCAGCGCCCTTCGGAGAACACGCGCGCGTCGGCCTGCGCCGCGATCACCTCGCCCAGGAACAGGTCGTAGCGCTGCTGGATCGGCGGCTCGGGCAACAGCCGGCATTCGAGCCAGGCCGCGCAGCCTTCGAGCAGCGGCGCACCGGTGGCCTCGCCAGTGAAGGTCGAAAGGCCGTAGGCCGCGAACTTGTCGCTGCCGTCGCGCTCGGCGATCTCGCGGCCCGAGCTGTTGCCCAGCGCGTCGGTCAGGTCGAGCTGTGCGCGCGTCGGCACCTGCAGCGCGAAGCTGCCCGCGCCTTCGAGCAGCACGCGCGTCCAGGTGCTCTTGTCGAGCACGACCGCGACCTTGGGTGGGTCGAAATCCAGCGGCATCGCCCAGGCCGCGGCCATGATGTTGCGCCGCCCGTCGTGCGCGGCGCTCACGAGCACGGTGGGTCCGTGGTTCAGCAGCCGGTAGGCCTTGTTCAATGAAACCGGCCGGCGGTGAGAAGCATTCATGCGCGAAGGACCTGTGCGGGCGAGCCCGCCTGCCGCCTGAACTCGCTCGGGCTGCCGCCCGTGTGCGCGCGGAACACGCGGCTGAAGTGCGAAAGGTTGCCAAAGCCCGCGCCGAGCGCGATGTCGGTGATGGAGCGCGCGGCGTTCGCGGGGTCGATCAGGTCGCGGATGCTGGCGGCCAGCCGCTGGTGCTGGATGTAGCCGGTGAGCGTGTCGTCATCACCCGCGAAGGCTTGGTGCAGAAGGCGCTTGCTGCAACGCAGCGCCAGTGCCATGCCGTCGATCGACAGCGCGGGGTCGCGCAGGTTCTGCGCCACATGGCGCTGGATGCGGTCCTTCAGCGCCTCGCGCTGGGTCTGCGCGGTGCCCTGGCCCGCGAGTTCCATGAGCGACAGGCGCACCAGCTGGATCAGCAGCTCGCCCGCGCCGCGCGCGGCGGCCTCGCTCATGTAGGGCAGCTCCAGGTAGGTGTTGCGCATGGTCTCCAGCGCCACGCGCGAGATGCCGCTGTCGCCGCCGATGCGCCGCGCGACGAGCTCGCGCAACGGCAGTGCGGGCGAGGCGATCTGGTCCTTCGGCAGCATCACGATGAGATGGTCGCTGCGCTCGGGGTTGGCCACCGTGTAGTCGAGCGTGGTGTCGTACAGCGTCCAGCCGCCCGCACGCACCGCCGCCGCGCGCCCGCGCTGCGTGACCTCGGCCGAGCCCTGCCAGGGCGCGACGATCTTCAGGTAGGGCGCGTCGCTCAGGCGCGCCATCTGCGGGGTTCGCAAGACGCGATGCCGGTTGGCCTCGAGCCGCGTGAGGATCACGTCGCCCGCGTGCGAGGACGCGAGGTGGCCGTCGAAATCGCTGTCGCCGTACAGGTCGGAGCCCAGCCCGCCGAAGTGGCGCCACACCCACTCGCACCACAGCGGCCCGCGTTCCTTCGGCGGAATCTGGTCGGTGGACAGGAGCAGGGACGCGGTCATGGGCGAAAGCAGTGAAGACGAACGAAAGATTGCAGCACGGAGCCGGGTGCCGCGCATTGTGGAGTGCCCGGAAGGCCCTCGCCCTTGCGGGTTAACCACTAGGCGCCTGCACGCTGCGTCAAGTGCTTTGTGCGCGGCGGGCACAGCGGCCGAAGGCGTGCCTTCCTACGATCCCGGTCAGCGGGCGCATACCGACGCCCGGAAGGAGACCTCCATGCTTCACCCCACCCGCCGCCACTGGATCAAGGGCACGGCCACCGCGCTGGGCGCGGCCGCCGTCGCCCCGCAGCTGTTCGCTCAAAGCGCGCCGGTTCGCATCGGCTACGCCATCGCCCGCACCGGCCCCTGGGCCGCGGGCGCCCAGGTGAGCCAGGAGCCCAACTACCTGCTGTGGACCGAGCAGGTCAACGCCGCGGGCGGCCTGTCGGTGAAGGGCGCCAGGCGGCCGATCGAGCTGATCGGCTACGACGACCGCAGCGAGACAGAGACCTGCGTGCGCACCTTCGAAAAGCTCATGGGCAGCGACAAGGTCGACCTCGTGCTGCCGCCCTGGGGGTCGGGCGCCAACTTCGCGGTCGCGCCGCTGGCCAACCGCTTCGGCTATCCGCTGCTGGCGCCCACGGCGCTGTCGCGCAAGCTCATCGACATGCGCCTGCCCTTCTTCTTCTCGCTGCTGCAGCAGCCCGACAAGATGATGGGCGCGCTGGTCGACATGCTGGTGGCGCAGAACGTGAAGACCATCACCATCGTCTACATGGACGACCTGTTCGGGCTGGAGAACTTCGCGGCACTGAACAACGCGCTGAAAAGGACGCAGATCCAGGTGCTCGACCGCAAGAGCTACCCGCTGGGCGTGAAAGACCTCGCGCCCGTGCTGCGCAGCATGAAGGACCTGAACCCCGATGCCTTCATCGGCATCACCTACCCGCCCGACACCATCCTCGCGAGCCGGCAGGCGCGCGAGGTGGGCTTCAATCCGAAGTACTTCTACGCCTCGGTGGGCACCGCCTTCCAGCTCTACAAGAACGTGATGGCCGCCAACACCGAGGGCGTGATCGGCATGGGCTCGTGGAACGGCAAGACCAGCCCCGAGGCCCGCGCCTACTTCGATGCGCACACCAAGAAGTTCGGCAAGGAGCCCGACCGCTGGGCCAGCGGCCACGCGTGGGCCGGCCTGCAGATCCTGCAGCAGGCGGTGGAGAAAGTGGGCCTCGACCGCAAGGCGCTGCGCGAGCAAATCGCCAGGAACGAGTTCAAGACCATCCTCGGGCCGATCCGATTCGAGGGTAGCGAGAACGCGTCGATCCCCGGCACCGTGTCGCAGTGGCAGGGCAGCGACTTCGAAGTGGTGTGGCCGAAAGACCGCGCCACCGCGCAACTGATGCCCAAGCCGGCCTGGAAATAGCAGCGTGTCGTTCTCTGGATGGGCCGAACTGCTGGCCGGCGGATTGATCACGGGCGGCATCTATGCGCTGGTGGCCATCGGGCTGAACCTGCAATACGGGCTGATGCGCATCATGAACATCTCGCACGGCGAGTTCCTGATGCTCGGCGCCTTTCTCACGTGGTGGGCGCACACGGCGCTGGGCATCTCGCCGCTCCTGTTCATGCCGGTGGCCTTCGCGCTGCTGATGGCGCTGGGCATGGCGGTGCACTGGCTGTGTTTCCGGCAGGTGGCGGCGCGTGCGCCGAACGTCGACGTGTTCGAGGCGCGCAGCCTGATGGTCGGCTTCGGCCTGATGTTCTTCGTGCAGAACACCGCCCTGCTCGTGTGGGGCGGCGACCTGCGCGGCTACGACTACCTGGCCGAACCGGTGCAGCTAGGCGAGATGCGCTTCACCGCCAACAAGCTGGTGCTGTTCGGCGTGGCGCTGGCGCTGAGCCTCGTGCTCATCGCGCTGCTCAAGCTCACGCTGCTGGGCAAGGCGGTGCGCGCGCTGATGCAGTCGCCCACCGGCGCGCAGCTCGTGGGCATCAACACCAAGCGGCTGCACCCGCTGATGTTCGGCATCGGCCTGGGCCTGTCGGGCGTGGCCGGCGCGCTGCTGTCGATGACCTATGAAATCTCGCCCTCGATGGGCGAGCCCTACACGGTGACGGCGCTGATCGTCATCACCCTCGGCGGCTTCGGCAGCATCGCGGGCAGCCTCGTCGGCGGCCTGCTGCTGGGCGTGGTCGAGGCGCTGGGCATGTACTACACGAGCCCCTCGCTCAAGATGCTGCTGTCGTATGCCGTGTTCATCGGCGTGCTGATCTGGCGGCCCAACGGACTGTTCTCCCGCAAATGATTTCACTCTTTCAAAACAAGCCGTGGTGGGTGCTGTGCATCGGCCTCGCGCTGGCGGCCGCCATACCGTGGATCGCGAGCGAATTCATCGCGTCGGTCGCGCTCGGCTGCCTGATGTACATCGCGCTGGCCACGAGCTGGTCGTTGTTCTGCGGCGCCACGCGGTATCTCTCGCTCGCGATCTCGGCCTTCTTCGGCCTGGGGGCGTATGCGAGCGCCACGCTGCTCGAGGTGCTGCCCTGGCCGCTGGTCATTCTGAGTGGCGCGGCCATTGCGAGCGCGGTGGCTGTGCTGATGGGCGCGGCGGTGCTGCACCTGCGCGGCACCTATTTCGCAGTGCTGACCTTCGGCATGACCGAGCTGATCCGCCATGCGGTCACCTTCGTGGAGAAGCAGGTCTCGGGCACCGTGGGGCGCGTGCTCACTGTGGTGCCGTCGAACGAGACGGTGTACCTCACGGTGCTGGCGATTGCGGGCGCGGCCATCGCCACCGCGCTGCTCGTGAAGCGCAGCCGCTTCGGCCTTGCGCTGGCCGGCATCGGCGCCGACGAGCAGCGCGCGCAGACGCTGGGCGTCGACACGCGCCGCGTGAAGATCGCCGGCTTCGCGCTCACCGCCGCCTTCGCCGGTGCGGTCGGCGCGGCCATGGCCGTGCGCTGGACCTACATCGAGCCCGCGGCCGTGTTCAGCCCCTTCATCGGCTTCCAGACCGTTCTGATCGCGATGATCGGCGGCGCCGCCAGCATCGGCGGTCCGGTGGCCGCGGCCATCGTGTTCAGCCTGTTGTCGGAAACGCTGCGGCTGCAGCTGCCCTACGGCTACATGATGGTGCTGGGGCTGCTGCTGATCCTGTGCGTGATGTACCTTCCCAACGGCCTCGCGTCGCTGTGGCAACGCAAGCGCGCGGCCCTGCGGAGGCATGCGCCATGACGGCAACAACCCCGCTTCTCGAAGCCCGTGAACTCACGGTGCGCTTCGGCGGACTCACGGCCGTCGATGCCGTGAGCGCAACCTTCCATGCCGGCGAGCTGGTCGGCATCATCGGCCCGAACGGTGCAGGCAAGACGACCTTCTTCAATGCCATCTCGGGCGTGGTCATGCCGACCTCGGGGCGGCTGCTGGTGGAAGGCGATGTCGACCTGACCCGGCGCGGGCCGCACCTGTACGCCGCGCACGGCATCGCACGCACCTTCCAGACGCCGCGCGTGATGGCCGACATGACGCTCGAAGACAACGTGCGCTTCGGCATGCAGTTCGCCGGACGCCGCCGCGCGCCCATCGCGGGCCTGGGCAGCACCGGCGAGATCCTCGACATGCTGGGACTGGCCGGCCTGGCGACGCAGGCCGCGGCCGACGTCACGCCCTCGCAACAGCGGCTGCTCGAGATCGGCATGGCGCTCGGCACGCGGCCGCACGTGCTGCTGCTCGATGAAGTGGCGGCCGGCCTCACCGAGGCAGAGGTCGATGCGATGGCCAGGCGTATCCGGCGCCTGCGCGACGACCACGGCCTCACGGTCGTGTGGATCGAGCATGCGGTGACCACGCTGCTCAAGTACGTCGAGCGCGTGCTGGTGCTGCACCAGGGCCGCAAGATCGCCGACGGCACGCCGGCCGAGGTGGTGCGGGATGCCGGCGTGGTCGAGGCCTACCTGGGCGACGAGATGGAGGCCACGGCATGAGCGGCACCTCCATGACCGTGCGCGGCCTTGCGGCCGGCTACCACGGCTTCCAGGTCATCCAGGGCCTGGACCTCGACGTGACGCCCGGCGTCACCGTCGTGCTCGGGCCCAACGGCGCGGGCAAGACCACGCTGCTCAAGGCGCTCGCGGGGTTGCTTGCGCGCACGGGCGACGCAGTGCTCGACGGTGCGGCGCTGCCATCCGCCGACGCCACCGCCTGCGTGCGGCGCGGCCTGGCGCTGGTGGCCGAAGGCCGGCAGCTGTTCCCGCAGATGACCGTCACCGAGAACCTCGAGCTCGGCGGTTGGCTGGTCCCCGCGCGGCTGCGCGCCGAGCGCCTGGCGCGCGCCTTCGACGACTTTCCGCGTTTGAAAGAACGCGCCACGCAGTTCGCCGGCACCATGAGCGGCGGCGAGCAGCAGATGGTCGCCGTGGCGCGCGCCCTGATGAGCGGGCCGCGCCTGCTGATGCTCGACGAGCCCTCGCTCGGCCTCGCACCGCGCATGGTCGACGAACTGCTGGCGATCGTGCGCCGCATCGCGAACCAGGGCGTGACCGTGCTGATGGTCGAGCAGAACGTGCGCAAGGCGCTGCAGGCCGCCGACCGCGGCTATGTGCTCGAGCGCGGACGCGTGGTCGCCGCGGGCGAAGCGCAGGCGCTGCTGCATTCCGACGCCGTTCGCCAGGCCTACCTGGGAGTAGCCTGAACACCCCTCTTCCTCTCTTCATTTGAAAAGGACACCCATGACCGACATCTCCATGCTCATCGACGGCGAACGCCGCGCGGCCACCGGCGGCGCGACCTTCGAGCGCCGCAACCCGCTGGACGGCGGCATCGCCACGCGCGCCCCCGCGGCCACGCCGGCCGATGCCGTGGCTGCCGTCGAGGCCGCGCAACGCGCCTTCGCCACCTGGTCGCAGACGGGGCCCAACGAACGCCGCGCGCTGCTGCTGAAGGCCGCCCACGCGCTCGAGGCGCGTGCCGACGCCTTCGTGCAGGCCATGGCGCGCGAGACCGGCGCCTCGGCGCTGTGGGCGGGCTTCAACGTGCACCTCGCGGCCGGCATCCTCACCGAGGCCGCCTCGCTCACCACGCAGATCGCGGGCGAGGTCATTCCGTCCGACGTGCCCGGCAGCCTCGCCATGGGCGTGCGGCAGGCGGCCGGCGTGGTGCTGGGCATCGCGCCGTGGAATGCGCCCGTGATCCTGGCCACGCGCGCCATCGCCACGCCGCTGGCCTGCGGCAACACCGTCGTGCTCAAGGGTTCCGAGCTGTGCCCCGAGACGCATGCGCTCATCATCGAAGCGCTCGCCGAGGCCGGCCTGCCCAAGGGGACGGTCAACTTCGTGACCAACGCACCGGCCGATGCCGGCGCTGTGGTCGAGGCCATGGTCGCGCACCCGGCGGTGCGGCGCGTCAACTTCACGGGCTCCACGCGCGTCGGCCGCCTCATCGCGCAGACCTGCGCGACGTACCTGAAACCCGCCGTGCTCGAACTCGGCGGCAAGGCGCCCTTCGTGGTGCTCGACGACGCCGACATCGACGCGGCCGTGAACGGCGCGATCTTCGGCGCGTTCGCCAACTCGGGTCAGATCTGCATGTCGACCGAACGCATCGTCGTCGACAACGCCGTTGCCGACGCGTTCGTTTCCAGGTTCGCGGCCCGCGCGCAGGCCCTGCCGCTGGGCGACCCGCGCGAAGGCCCCGTGGTGCTCGGCTCGGTGGTCGACATGAGCACCGTGACGCGCTGCAACGCACTGATCGACGACGCGCTCGCCAAGGGCGCGGTGCTCGTGTGCGGCGGCAAGGCGCAGAACACCTTGATGCCCGCCACCGTGCTCGACCACGTCACGCCCGCCATGGCGATCTACCGCGAAGAATCGTTCGGGCCGGTGAAGGCGGTGGTGCGCGTGAACGGCGTCGAAGAGGCCGTGGCAGTGGCCAACGACAACGAGTTCGGCCTGTCGTCCGCAGTGTTCGGCCGCGACGTGGCGCGCGCTTGGAACGTGGCGCAGCGCATCGAGGCGGGTATCTGCCATGTCAACGGACCGACGGTGCACGACGAGGCACAGATGCCATTCGGGGGCGTCAAGGCGTCAGGCTACGGGCGCTTCGGCGGGCGGGCGGGCGTGGAGGCTTTCACGGAACTGCGCTGGATCACGGTGCAGATGGCGCCTCGGCACTATCCGTTCTGACCACCGGAAGCCTTGGCGGCGCGCCGCTGGCGACGTAGCGCGCGCCCGACCACTGGCCGCTCTCGCAGAGGTCGCGCACCAGCTCGCAGATCAGCCGGCAGATCGCGAGCTTGGCGTTGGTCGCCGGGATGTGGCGCGAGACGCACAGGCCGAGCACGCGCACCATGTCTGGCGAGTCGATGCGGTGGGCCACGAGGCGCCCGTCCGCCACCTCGCGCTGTGCGAGGCCGAGCGGCATGATGGTGGGACCGATGCCGGCCTCGACGGCGCTCTTGAGGACGTAGACCGAATTGATCTCGGCCGCGATGCTCTGCGGCGGAAGGCCGGCACGCTTCAAGGCGTTGTCGACGGTCCAGCGCGTGCAATGGCCATGCTGCGGGCTCGGCAGGACGAGCGGTCGCGCGACGGCCGCGTGCAGCGACACGTCGCCCGCCGCGGGCGCTTGCGGGTCCTGCGGCGAATGCATGAGAACGAAGGCTTCCTCGACCAGCGGCGTAAAGACGATGTCGCGCGGCGGCATGGTGTCGGTGAAGATGGCCACGTCGACGCGGCCGCCGAGCAACTGGTCCGCCATGTTGCCGGTGAGCTCCTCGTTCAGGTGGAACAGGATGTTCGGATAGCGGCGTGACACCGCGCGCATCAACGGGAGCGCGAGCGTGGCGGCCACGCTCTGCGGCAATGCCGCCACCACCGAGCCGACCACCGTGTCGGCGGAGCGCAGCACTGCCGCCCGGGCATCGCTGATCTGCTTGGTGATGCCTTGGGCGTACTCGTAGAACACCTTGCCTGCTTCGGTCGTTGCAACGCCGCTTCGGCTGCGTGACAACAGCTGCACGCCGAGTTCCGACTCCAGTTCGGCGACCTGCTTGCTCAGTGCCGACTGCGCCACGTGCAGGTGCTCGGCGGCGCGCGACAGGCTCTTGTTCTCGACGATTGCAAGGAAGTATTTGAGCTGGCGAAGTTCCATTCCCGGATTTTGAACCGATCGCGTTCAGGGGCTCGCGCAGACGAAGCTCGCCGCGTCGTTCAGGTCGCCGCTGCCCTTGTAGCGCGGGTAGGCCGGGTACTTGCAAAGCGGGCGCGACGCAGTGGTCGCGCCACCCGCATCGACCTTGCGATGCACCAGCGATTGCGCCGATGCCGGCGTGCCCTGCTCCACCCATGTCGCGAGGGCTTGGAGCAGGTCGACCCGGTCGGGTCCGGCGCCCCCGTAGCAGTGACCCACGCCGGGCGCCAGGAACAGCTCGACGGTCTGGTCGGCCTTGGCCTGCCCCATGGAGCCCACGACATCGTCGTAGTAGCGCTCGGTGTCCCGCGGGCTCACCGAGCTGTCCGTCGTGCCGTTCCAGAGGATCATCTTGGCGCCCCGGGCGTTCAGCGCCGTCAGGTCGGGATCGAAGGCCTGGAACATGCCTCCGACCACGCCCATGCGCGGCAGCCAGTCGTCGTAGTTCCAGGAGAGCGTGTCATGGCCGACATCCTGCGTGATGAAGGAGCGCACGAAGCCGTCCGAGAACATGCCCTGCACCGAATTGCCGCCGAGCGCCATGCTGGGCCAGATGTATTCGCCCCAGCCCTTGGCCGTGTTCTCGGCACCCGGGTTGTAGCCCGGATGCGTCCAGGCGCCGTCGGCGGTGGCGATGGCCGACGTCACCGTTCGGACGGTGGCGATCTGCGCATCGGACAAGCAGGTGTCGCCTGCGTCTGCGCCCCCTGCGCAGCGCAGAGGCGCCGGATCGTAGTGGCATGCGCCGGGCCTGGAGATCACGCCGTCCGTGGCGCCGTCCAGCGCGTCGCACTGCGCAAGCACCGCGTTCGCCAGCAGGCTCTGCTTGGGCGCATCGAGCGTGTTCGCGGGCGTGCGCACCTGCTTCGCGATGCGGTTGAACTGCATGAACAGGCCCATGATGTTGCCGGCCGGCGCCCGCGCGACGATGCCGTCGAAGTCTTCGGGGTAGCGCTGTGCCTGCACCAATGCATCGTGCCCGCCCATGGAGCAACCCTCGAAGTAGCTGTGGGACGCGGGCGCACCGAAGAAGTCGGCAACGAGCGCCTTGCCCGCGGGCAATGCGCGGTGTTCCGATCGGTGCGTGAAGTCTGCCAGCTGTTCGGGGTCGAGCGCGAACGCTGCCTTGAAGTAGTCGGGGCCGCGCACGCCCGGGTAGTCGTAGCCGCCATTGGTGCCGAGCGTGGCGTAGCGCTCGCCGACGATCGATGGGCTGAACTGCAGGTCGGTGGCGACCGGCATGGTGCCGTCGAAACCGCCGCCCCCGAGGAACGCGATCTTGCCGTTCCATCCACTGGTCGGCATGCGGGCTTCGAAGCGCAGGGTCGAGCCGTCGAGCCTGGCCTGCACCACGCAGTATTCGGGTTGCGCGCCGGTGGAGGCAACAACCTGTGCGCTCTGCACCGTGGCGCCGCCGCCCAGGGCCTGGCCGGCCAGCAGCGGGCACTTCTGGGCAAGCGTTGGCGTCGGCGCGGGGGCAGGTGCAGGTGCGGGCGGCGGGGCAACGAAGCCGCTGCCGTGCCCGCCGCCGCCGCCGCATGCCGCGGTCGTCAGCACGGCAATCAAACAAACGCTGCGCGAGAAATGCATGGTCATACCTTGGTGATGTGATCGGCTGTTTGCAGGGCGCTGCCCTCAGCCGAAATGGACAACCTTGCCCGGGTTGAAGATGTTGTGCGGATCGAAACTCCGCTTGATCGCGCGCATGAGCGCCACCGTGTGAGGCCCGTGCTCTTCGACGAGGTACTGCATCTTGTGGAGCCCGACGCCGTGCTCGCCGGTCGAGGTGCCGCCGTGCTTCAGCGAACGCTGGACCAGCCGATGGCTGAAGGCTTCGGCTGCATCCACCTGTTCGGCCGCCTCAGGGTCGACCAGCACCAGGCAATGGAAGTTGCCGTCGCCGACATGGCCGAAGACGGGCGCCAGCAAGCCGTGCGCCCGGATGTCGTCCAGCGTCTCTTCCACGCAGGTAGCCAGCGCAGACAGCGGCACGCATGCGTCGGTGGTGATGCTCCGGCTGCCGGGCTTGAGTTGCAGCGAGGCGAAATAGGCGTGGTGCCGCGGCGTCCAGAGCCGCGACCGCTCTTCCTGCTGGATGGCCCATTGGAATTCGCCACCGCCATGGCCGTTGGCGATGTCGCGCACGACGGCGGCCTGCTCGTCGATCTGCGCCTGGCTTCCCGCAAACTCGAGAAAGAGCGTCGGCCGCTCGGTCAGCGTGGTGCGGCTGTGCGCATTGACGGCCTTGATCGTCAAGGCGTCCAGCATCTCCGCGCGCGCGAGCGGCACGCCCAGCTGAATCGATTCGATCACGCAATCCACGGCCGCGCGCACCGTCGGAAAATGCACCACGGCGGCTGCGGCCACTTCGGGGTGCGGATGGATGCGCACGGTCGCCTCGGTGATCAGCCCGAGCGTGCCTTCGGAACCGCAGAAAAGCTGCGTCAGGTTGTAGCCTGCAGAGCTCTTGCGCGCATGCGACGCGGTGCGGATGACATCGCCCTGCGCCGTCACGACGGTCAGGCTCACGAGGTTGTCGCGCATCGTGCCGTAGCGCACCGTGTTGGTCCCCGAAGCGGCCGTGGCGACCATTCCGCCGATGCTGGCATCGGCGCCGGGGTCGACCGAGAAGAAGAAGCCGGTGCCCGCCAGCGCCGCATTGAGCATGTTGCGCGTCACGCCCGCCTGCACCGTCGCCGTGAGGTCCTCGGTGCGGATCGCCAGCACTTCGCTCATCTGCGAGAAGTCCACGCAGACGCCGCCTTCGACGGCCAGCACGTGGCCCTCGATCGACGAGCCGACACCGAAGGCGATCACCGGCACCCGCTCGCGTGCACAGGCGCGCACCACGAACGCCGCCTCGTCGGTGCTGTGCACGTAGACCA
The DNA here is from genome assembly GCF_057656815.1 of Variovorax sp. Soil_C_39. NCBI lineage: Bacteria > Pseudomonadati > Pseudomonadota > Betaproteobacteria > Burkholderiales > Comamonadaceae > Variovorax > Variovorax sp. Soil_C_39. The sequence continues at coordinate 256,535 of NZ_JBDGJQ010000004.1, read as the reverse complement.
CCGCGTCGGGCGGTGCCGGACGGTAGCTCGACTCGTCGCTGCCGTGCTGCAGCAGCACGCTGTCGGCCGTCGAAAGCCGCGCGCCGAAGCGGTGCCGCAAGGACGCCAGGAGTTCGGCAGACGGTGCGCGGCGGTCGCCGGGCGCGGCAACGGCGCGCACAGGGTTCATCAGATCGGCATCCATGGTGCTAGCGCGCCGTGCGTTGGGCGGTCGGGCTCGACGGCTTGACCCAGAACACCAGCACCGCGCCCAGTACCAGGAGTGCTGCGAGCATGTGCAGCCCGGCGTCCGTGCTCTGGGTCGCATCCTTGATCACACCGATCATGAAAGGCGCGGCGAAGCCGGACAGGTTGCCGAACGAGTTGATGAAGGCAATGCCCGCCGCTGCTGCGGCACCACCGAGGAACCCGGTGGGCATGCCCCAGAAAACGGGCAGGGTCGACATGATGCCCATCGTCGCAATGGTCAGGCCGACCATCGACCAGGTGGCGCTCCCATGCATCGCCACGCTCATCATCAGTCCCGCCGCGCCCACCACGGCCGCGATGGCCGAGTGCCAACGGTGCTCGAGGCGACGGTCGGCACTGCGTGCCGTCAGGTACATCGCAACGACGCCGAAGGACCAGGGGATCGCGCTCAGCAGGCCGATGTCGAGTGCACCCTTCACCCCGATGGCCTTGATGATGCTGGGCAGCCAGAACGAGATACCGTAGAGACCTGCCACGAAGGAGAAGTAGACCAGGGCCAGCAGCCAGACCCGGCCGTTCGAGACCACACGCCATACGCTCGCTTCGGACTTGCCTGTGCCGTCCGCGGCGATGTCGCGTGCGATCAGCTCGCGTTGCTCCGCGCTCAGCCAGGCCGCATCCTTCACGCGGTCGTCGAGGTAGCGCCAGACCACCATGCCAAGCGCCACGGTGGGCAGCCCCTGCAACAGGAACATCCACTGCCACCCCTGCCAGCCGTTGACACCCGCCATGCTTTGCAGGATCCAGCCGGAGACAGGCCCACCCAGGATGCCGGCGAACGGGATCGCCGCCAGGAAGAGCGAGGTGGCCTTGCCGCGCCGGGCAGCCGGATACCAGTAGGTGAGGTAAAGGATGATGCCGGGGAAGAAGCCCGCCTCGGCCGCGCCCAGGAGGAAGCGGATGACATAGAAGGTCATCGGCGAATTCACGAACATGGTCGCCGCCGACAGCAGGCCCCAGGTGACCATGATCCGGGCGATCCAGCGGCGCGCGCCCACCTTGTGCAGGATGACGTTGCTGGGCACTTCGAAGAGGAAGTAGCCGACGAAGAAGATCCCCGCGCCCAGGCCATACACCGCTTCGCTGAACTGAAGCGCATCCTGCATCTGCAGCTTGGCGAAACCGACGTTGACGCGGTCCAGGTACGCGACGATGTAGCAGAGGAACAGCAGCGGTATCAGCCGCCAGCTGACCTTGCGGTAGACCGCATCCGCAGCCGAAGAAAGAGAATCCGCGCCGCCGTGGGGGGCCGACAGGGTAGTGGTGGTCATTTCGTGTGCCTCGCGTTGCTTGCTCGGCACGATGGTCGATCCACGCGGCAACCGGACGTACCGGGTTAACTCGCGAAATTCATACCGATGGGAGAAGGCACCATCTCTTGCAGAGATGACCTGGCCGGCCAGCGTGCGCCCCGCCGAAGCGAGCGACCGCTTCGGCGCCGCGGGCTGTTGCTATGGCCTTCAGTCGCCGCAGTCGGCGGCCTCCTTTTTGTAAGGCTTTGGGCCTACACGAGCGCAGCGCGAAGGCGCAGTGCGGCTGCCGAGGCAGACAGCTAGTTTGTGATTTCTTTGACATACATGTGTCAACAAAATCAACTGTCCCGCCGGTGCCGCCATTGCTGCGCCGTCCTGGATGCCAGCAATCGGAGGAATGAATGCCGCTTTTATTTCTGATGAGACTGCAGCATGTGCAACTCCCTGTCCGCGTGGGATGCCCTGAAGAACTGCGCCAGGTCTCGGTGCTCGTCGCCACCGGCCTGATCGAGGCCGAGATCGCGCCGGCCGATCCGTCCGGGCGCTACGCCTTGCCGCGGCTGGCGACCGTGCTTCGCATCACCGAGGCAGGGCGCGCCGAACTTGCGGCCATGAACCGGCCGCCAGCGCCCCGGCCCTACACCCCGCACCCGCGCGCGCGTCCACGACGGGGCTTGCAACTGATGTGAGCGCGGCGCGACCGGGGTACCTATGCCCCGTTTGCATCCACAATCCTCAACAAAAGGAGCGTGCGATGCCATCTGCCAACGATTTTGAGTCCATGTTCGAGTTCGCGCCCATGTCGCTGTGGCTCGAGGACTACAGCGGCCTGCAGCGGCTGTTCGGGGCCTGGCGCGCCGAAGGCGTGATCGATGTCGCCGCACACCTGAAGGCCGACCCGCAGCGCGTGCGCGACTGCATGGCCCAGCTCAAGGTGGTGAGCGTCAACCGCAGCACGCTCTCGCTCTTCGGCGCGCGCGACCAGGCCGAGCTGCTGTCGCAGCTGCACAGCGTGTTCCGCGACGACATGGCGGCGCCGGTGATCCTCGAGCTCGAGCAGCTCTGGCGCGGCAACCTGTGCTTCGACAACCAGAGCTTCAACTACACGCTCGATGGCCGCCGGCTCGACGTGCATGTGCGCGTGCGCGTGCTGCCGGGCCACGAGGCATCGTGGGACCGCGTGCTGGTGTCGCTCGAGGACGTCACGGCTCGCGTGCAGGCCGAGCGGCTGCGCGACGAGAGCGAACGCTATGCGCGCGAACTGTTCGAGCGCTCGCCGGTGTCGCTCTGGGTCGAGGACTTCAGCGCCGTGAAGGCGCTGCTCGACGACATCCGCGCGCGCGGCATCACGGACTTCGGGACCTTCATCAAGGTGCACCCCGAGTTCGTGACGCGCTGCATGAAGGAGATCCGCGTGATCGACGTCAACCGCGAGACGCTGCGCATGTTCGCCGCCGCCGACAAGGAGACGCTGCTGCAGAACCTGTCGGACGTGTTTCGCGACGAGATGCACGACTCGTTCGCCGAGCAGCTGCAGGACCTGTGGAACGGCAAGATGCAGCAGCAGCGCGAGGTGGTCAACTACGCGCTGACCGGCGAGCTGGTCAACATCCACATGCAGTTCGCGGTGCTCGACGATCGTCTCGACAGCTGGGACCTGGTGCTGGTCTCGCTGATCGACATCACCGCACGCAAGAAGGCCGAGGCCTACCTCGAATACCTCGGCAAGCACGACGTGCTGACGCAGCTGCGCAACCGCGCGTTCTTCAGCGAGGAGCTGAACCGGCTTTCGCGCAAGGGGCCATGGCCCGTGTCGGTGCTGGTGATCGACATGAACGGCCTCAAGCCGGTGAACGACGAAGAAGGCCATGCCGCCGGCGACGCCCTGCTGCGTCGGGTGGGCGAGGTGCTCTCCAAGGCGGTCGAGGAGCCAGGCTGGCCCGCGCGCATCGGCGGCGACGAGTTCGCCGTGGTGCTGCCGAAGACCGACGAGCGCGGCGCGGAGGCGGTGCGCGAGCGCATCGTGTCGATGCTCGAACTCAACAACCAGTTCTATGCCGGGCACACGGGCCGGCTCCTGCACCTGGCGATCGGCATGGCCACCTGCGAGGCCGGCGAGCCGCTCGATGCCGCGCTGCAGCGCGCCGACCGCGCGATGTACGAAGACAAGACGCGCTACTACCGCGAGAACCCGGGCGAATCGCGGCGCCAGCAGATCGCGGACGCGGTGCCGGGCGACAGCCTCTACTGAGCGCTGCCTTCGGCGCGCAGCGCCTTTGCCGCCATCGCGCCGAGCGTGCGCAGGCCCTTCTCGATGCGCGCATCCCAACCATGGCCGCCGCTCAGCCGCAGGCAATGCGCGTACTTGCCGCTGGCCGAGAACACCACGCCCGGCGCAAAGCAGATTCCCTTGTCGAGCGCGTGCGCGAACAGGCGCTGCGTGTCCGCCGGGGCCGGCAGCTCGACCCATAGCACGAAGCCGCCTTGCGGCCTCGACACCTTGGTGCCCGGCGGAAAGGCCTGTTCGATCACCCGCGTCATGTGCACCAGGGTGTCGGCGAAGCCGCGCCGCATGCGGCGCAGGTGGCGGTCGTAGTCGCCGTTCGACAGGAAGTCGGCAAGCGCCACCTGCGTCAGCACCGGCGTGGCGAGACTGGTGGCGAACTTGGCCTCGAGCACCCGCGCCATGTGGCGGCCCGTCGAGATCCAGCCGATGCGGTAGCCGGGCGCGAGCGTCTTCGAGAAAGAGCCGCAGTGGATGACGTTGTCGTGCGTATCGAGCGCGCTGAACGGCTTGGGCCGCTCCTCGCCGAAATGCAGGTCGCCGTAGACGTCGTCCTCGATCAGCGGCACGCGGTGCGCCGCCAGCAGGCGCAGCACGGCGCGCTTGTTCTTCTCGGGCATGGTGCAGCCGAGCGGATTGCTGAAGCTCGACGCCAGCACGCAGGCGCGCACCCTGCCCGAGGCCACGGCATTGCCAAGCGCCTCGACGTCGACGCCGGTGACCGCATCGGTCGGCAGCTCTACCACCTTGAGCTTCTTGGCGCGCAGCACCTGCAACAGCCCGAAGTAGGTCGGCGACTCGATGGCGACGGTGTCGCCCGGCGCCGTGACTGCGTCGAGCGCGAGCGCCAGCGCCTCGGTGCAGCCGCAGGTGATGGCGATGTCGTCGGGCGCGAGCGCCTGGCCGAAGCGCAGCGCGCGACGGGCGATCTCCTGGCGCAGCGAGAGCTCGCCGCGCGGCGGCGAGTAGGTGTTGCAGCGGCCGCCCTTCACGCGGGCCGTGCGCGCCAGGACGAGGTCGAGCCTGGACGAGGCCAGCAGGCGCTGGTTGGGGATGGCGCAGCCGAGCGGCACCAGCGCCTCGTCCGAGGCGTGCTCGAGCAGGTGCAGCATCAGGCCGGACAGTTCGACGTTGGCGGCGCGCACCGAATGCCGCGTGGTCGTCGGCACGGGGAGCGCAGGCGGCGGCTTGGCCACGTAGTAGCCCGACTGCGGCCGCACCTCGAGGATGCCGCGGTCCTCGAGCAGGCGGTAGGCCTGCACCGCGGTGCTGAGGCTGGTGCGCTGCTGCGTGCTGATCTCGCGCAGCGACGGCGCCCGCATGCCCGGCTGCAGCGCGCCGCGCCCGGCCAGCCCGGCGACGAAATCTGCAATTTCTTCATAGCGGAACCGGGGCGACTGGGACACGGGGACTGCTCCTTGCCTTGTGGCGAGCGCAGCTGCGCCGCCGGACCCAACTGTACTGCATCGAATTCAGGAAAATTGTGGCTGTTATCGCGAGCCCCGAATCTGCATCATCGATGCTGGCTTCATCCCGACAACACATCGACGCATCGCGCGGCAACAACAACAGCACATGGCACGTTTTCCGGACAACGAGATCATTTCCCTGGTGAGCAAGGCACCGCGCTTCGACCTTGCCGAGAGCGTGGGGCCGAGCGTGCGGCTGGCCGAACTGTTCGAGACGGCGTTCGGCGATGACGGCCTCGCGCTCGACTACGGCACCGCCGCGGGCAGCCCCGCGCTGCGCGGCGAGATCGCGGCAGACAACGGCGTCGATGCCGATGACGTGGTGGTCACGGTCGGTGGCATGCATGCCCTCTTCCTCATTGCCTTCACGCTGTGCCAGGCCGGCGACGAGGCGATCGTGGCCGAGCCGGTGTTTCCGCTCGCGCGCAATGCACTGACGGCGGTCGGCGCCGTCCCGCGCGCGCTGCCGCTCAGCTTCGACGACGGCTACCAGGTCGACCTGGAGGCGCTGCGCGCGCTGCTGTCGCCGAAGACCAAACTCGTGAGCCTGGCCTCGCCGCAGAACCCCTCGGGCGTCGCGATCCCGGCACGCACGCTGCGCGCCGTCGCGGCGATGCTCACCGCGCATGCGCCCGAAGCCTGGCTCGTGATCGACGAGACCTACCGCGAGGCCGCCTACGGCAACGACGACGTGGCACCCGGCGCAGCTTGCCTGGGGCCGAAGGTCATTTCGGTGTCGTCGCTGTCCAAGGCGCATGGCGCGGCGGGCCTGCGCATCGGCTGGGCCATCACGCGCGATGCGTCGCTGCGCCAGGCACTGGTGACGGCAAAGTTCAGCACCGTGATCTCGTGCTCGCCGGTCGACGAGGCGCTCGCGCTCGCGGTGTTGCGCCAGCGCGGCCGAATCATCGGCGAGCGGCGCGCGCTGCTCGCGCAGAACCTGCAGGTGGTCGCCAACTGGGTCGGGCGCCATGCCGCGCAGATCGAATGGGTTCGCCCCGACGCCGGCGCGCTGTGCTGCGTGCGGCTGAAGCGCGAGGTGTTCGATGCGGCGGCCGTTGCGCGCTTCTATGCCACGCTCGCCCGGTACAGCACGCGCGTGGCACCCGGGCCCTGGTTCGGCGACGAGCCGCTGGTGTTCCGCCTGGGCTTCGGCTTGCCCACGGTCACCGAACTGGCGATAGCGCTCGAGTGCGTATCGGTCGCGCTGACCGAGGCCGCTTTGCCGTCTACAGGCGTGGGCGCCGACCAGCCGGGCTGAGCGCGCGCGGGTCGAACGCGCTGTCTTTTTTGCGCGCGCAGGCACGCCGGCTGCGCACGCATCGGGGCACAATGGCCTCGCCATGAGCACCACCGCCGAACTCTCGCCTCCCGCCCCGCGCGCTGCGCCGCGCATCCGCGTGCTGATCGCCGACGACCAGGCGCTGATACGCCGCGGCATGGCGATGCTGCTCGACGCCGACCCCGACATCGAGGTCGTCGGCCAGGCCGCCGACGGCATCGAGGCCGTGGACCTCGCACGCCGCCTGCTGCCCGACGTGGTGCTCATGGACCTGCACATGCCGCGCAAGGGCGGCGTGCTCGCCACGCGCGAGATCTCAGCCGCGCTGCCGCACACGCGCGTGATGGTGCTGACCACCTTCGACCGCGACGACCTGGTCTTCGATGCGGTGCGCGCCGGCGCGCAGGCCTACCTGCTCAAGGACGCTTCGGAGGAAGAGGTGTTGGACACGGTGCGGGCCGTTCACCGCGGCGAGTCGCGGCTCACGCCGCAGATCGCGCGCAAGGTGATGGACCAGTTTCGGCTCCTGGCCGACCGTGTGGCCCAGGAGCCGGCGCCCGCGCCTGCGCCTGAACTGCCGGCGGCGGGCCAGCCCTTGTCGCCGGCCGATGCGACCAAGCCGCTGACCGAGCGCGAGGTCGCGGTGCTCGAATTGATCGCCAAGGGCTACGGCAACCGCCAGATCGCCACCGCGCTGAACCTGGCCGAGGGAACAGCCAAGAACCACGTCAGCCGGATCATGCAGAAGCTGCACGCGAACACCCGCACCGAACTCGCGGTACTGGTCTTGAAGAAGTAACCCCCGAAGCGCCTTCCCAAAAGGGAACGCACCCGCAGACCCGGCATCGCCGGTTCCACGGGTGCGCTGGCCCGCCCGATCAGGCGGGCGAGGTTGCGTCTGTCAGGCCGTGCGCCCGGCGGGCGAGAGCCCCGGCATCGCCAGGTCGGGTGCGGCCGGCGGCGGGGCGGCTGCCGCATTGCCCGCGGTGTGCTTCGCGAGCATCGGGCGCAGCGCGACGATCGCGAGGAACGCGGCGAACAGGTCGAGCGCGGCCACCGTGTAGAGCACCGACGACCAGGTGCCCGTGGCTTCCATCATGAGGTTGCCCAGCGGCACAAACAGCGCGCCGACGCCCTTGGCGCAGTACAGCACGCCGTAGATCTTGCCGATGTGCTTGGTGCCGAACGCGTCGCCGGCGAGCGCCGAGAACAGCGAATACACCTCGCCCCAGGCCAGGAACACCACGCCCGACAGGATCAGGAAGGCCCACGGGTTGTGGCCGAAGTAGCCGAGCGCGATGATGCCGAAGCCTTCGAGCGTGAAGGCGATCACCATGGTCTTCTCGCGGCCGATGTGGTCGGAGATCCAGCCGAACAGCGGGCGCGAGATGCCGTTCATGATGCGGTCGAGCATCAGCGCGAGCGGCAGCGCGGCCATGGTGACGAAGTACAGGTCGACCTTGAAGTCCTTCACGCCCAGGTCTTGTGCGATCACGCCGAGCTGCGCCACCGCCATCATGCCGCCCGTGACGACGCACGAGAACATCAGGATCATCAGCCAGAACAGCGGCGTGCGAAGCGCCTCGCCCAGCGTGTAGTCGCGCCGGCTCTGTGCGAGCTTGGACGATGCGCGCACCTCATTGCCCTTGGGCTGACGCAGGAACCACGCGGCCAGGAAGGCCAGCGTGCCCTGCAGCACGCCGAAGAACAGGAAGGCTTCCTGGAAGCCGGAGGATTCGATCATCGCAGCGATCGGCAGGATGGTGGCGGCCGAGCCGGCACCGTAGCCGCCCGCGGTGAGGCCCACCGCGAGACCGCGGCGATCGGGGAACCACTTGAGCGCGTTGTTGATGCAGGTCGCGTAGATCGAGCCCACGCCGATGCCGCCAACGGCCGCGCCGATGTAGAAGCCCAGCAGCGTCGTCGCCTGCGAGTTGATGATCCAGGCCGCGCCGATGAACAGCGCGCCGAAGGCCACGATCAGTCGGGGCCCGAACTTGTCGATGAAATACCCTTCGATCGGCGCGAGCCAGGTCTGCACCAGCACGAAGATGGTGAACGCGATCTGGATCGAGGCGCGCTCCCAGCCGAACTTGCCCTGGATCTCGGGCACGAACAGGGTCCAGGCGTACTGGATGTTGGCGGTGGCGATCATGCAGACGATGCCGACCACCAGCTGGAACCAGCGGTTGTCGAACAGCCGCGGCGGTGCGCCGGACACGGTCTGGGTCGGGGAAGAAGGGTTCATTCGCTTTGTCTCCATTCGATGTCATGCCGATCGCGTTGCGGCACGTTCGGGGGTTGGTTTCATCGCGCTGAGGCACGGATCGCGATGGGATGCAACTGTTGCCGCAATCGGCCGCCGCCGCGCCTGCCGGAAGTCACGCGGCGAGTCGAGACAAACCCCGAGGTCTCAGGGGAACTACCCGTGCCGAAAGTCATGGCCGCTGTTTGCGAGAATGCGCGGGCCCCATGAACCTCGCGCGCCGCATCGACCCCCGACGATCCATGGCCGCCGCCATCGGCTGGCTGCTGATTGCGCTCACCCTGTGCCTGGCACTGGCGGCGAACCTGTGGCTGCGCAGCTTCGTGCGCGCGACGCTGCTCGAGCAGCACAGCCAGCGCCTCGAGGCCGCGGCCGAGCACGTCAACGCCGAACTCGACACCGCGCTGCTGCTGCGGCTGCAGGCGGTGAGCGTGGTGGCGGCCATGCTGTCCGAAGACGTGCAGCAAAGCGAGGGCGAGCGCCTGAAGCGTTCGCTGGCGGCGGTGCGCCAGGGCGTGCCCGACCTGATCTGGCTCGCGGTGACCGACGCCGACGGCTTCATCGTGGCCGCGACCGACCCGCAGGTGGTCGGCCAGAACGTCAACCAGCATGCGTGGCTTTCGCAGGGCCTCGACGCGGCATGGATCGAGGAAGGCCGCTCGCCGGCCGAACGCTTCCTGAAGCTCACCGCGCCGGTCAGCAATGCCGACGGCGCGATCATCGGCGTGGTCGCTGCGAACCTCAGCTGGCGCTGGGTACAGAAGATGGTGTCGGAGATCCGCGCCTCACCGGGCGAATGGCTGCTGATCGACCGCGACGGCATCGTGCGCCATGGGCCGCCCGCGCTGCTGGGCCAGCGCTGGGAGGACGTGGGCGATCCGGTCACGCCCTTCGACCCGGCGGTGGCCGGGCTCGGCAACGACGGCGCCGACCTGCCCACGCGCATCCGCACGCGGCGCCTGCTCGACAACCGCCCCTACCTGATCGCAAGCCCGCCGAGCGCGCGCGACGGCACCTTGCGCCGGCTCGGCTGGCAGGGTGTGGTGATCCAGCCGGTCGAATCGGTCGCGGCCTTCGCGACCGCCATCGAGTGGCGCATCTCGATCGTGCTGAGCCTGCTGGGCCTCGGCGCCGCTGTCACCGGCATCATCGTGGCGCGCCGGCTCACGCGCCGCGTGAGCCTGATCGCGCATTCGGCCGACGCGGTGCTGGCCGGCAGCGCAACGTGCATCGAGGTGCCGCATGGCGTGGACGAGGCCGCGCGGCTGGGCAGCGCGCTCGACCGCCTGCTCGACACGCTGCAGCGCGAGCGCGACGAGCTGCGCCGCCTCAATGCCGAACTGGACGAGCGCGTGCAGCAGCGCACCGGGCAGATCAACCGGCTCGCGCAGGAGTCGCGCGATGCCGCGGTGGTGCGCGAGCGCCTGCGCCTCGCGCGCGGCCTGCACGACACGCTGGCGCATTCGATGATGGCCATGCTCACCGAGATCCGCGTCCTCAAGCGGCTCGCATCGAGCCGGCCCGATGCGCTGCCCGACGAGCTGGTGCGCGCCGAGCGCGCCGCGCGCGACGGGCTCGACGAGGCACGCCGCGCGATCGAGCAGCTGCGCAGCAACCCGGTGCGCGACATCGGGCTTGGCGCGGCGCTCGCCGAACTGGCCAAGAACCTCAGCGAGCGCTCGGGCCTCGAGCTCGACTGCCAGATCGAGCCGGCGCTGGCCGCGCTCGCCGCCGAGCCCGCCGAGACCGTGTTCCACATGTGCGAGGAGGTGCTGCGCAACGTCGAGCGCCATGCGGGCGCGCGGCGCCTGCTGATCCGGCTGCGGCGCGCGGGCGAGGAACAAGTCGAACTGGAGATCGGCGACGACGGCGTCGGCTTCGAGCCGAGCGCCGGTGCGCCGGGGCACTACGGCCTGGTGGGCCTGCGGGAGCAGGCCGATGCCATCGACGCCAGCCTGCGCATCGAGAGCCGCCGCGGCGAAGGCACCTGGGTCTCGCTGCGATGGGTGCAGCAGCGGACCGCCAGTGGAGTCAGTGCAGCGTGACGACGATCGGTGCGGCCTGCGTGATGATCATCGTGTGCTCGTACTGCGCCGAGAGGTTGCCGCGGGCACCCGCGAGCGTCCAGCCGTCGCCCGTCTCCGAGACGATGCGGCTCTTGGTCGACAGGAAGGGCTCGATGGTGATGACCATGCCTTCTTCGAGCAGGCGCCGGTCCGACGGGTCGAAGTAGCCGGCGATGTGTTCCGGCTCCTCGTGCAGGGCGTGGCCGACGCCGTGGCTGCCGAGGTTCTCGATGACCTTGAAGCCGTAGGCCTTGGCGGTGCGCTCGATGGCCGCGCCGATGCCGTTGATCGGCATGCCGGCCTTGGCGCTCTTCATGGCCTCGGCCAGAGCGGTGCGCGTGGCATGGCACAGGCGCGTCTTCTGCGGCGTGCTCGGCGGCACCACGCGCGTGCCGCCGGTGTCGGCGAAGTAGCCGCCGAGCTCCGCCGACACGTCGATGTTCAGCACGTCACCGGCGCGGATCACGCGGTCGCCCGGAATGCCGTGAGCAGCTTCCTCGTTGATGCTGATGCAGGTCGCGCCCGGGAAGTTGTAGGTCAGCCGCGGCGCGGAGCGCGCGCCGTGTTCGTCGAGCAGGCGCTCGCCGAGCCGGTCGAGCTCACGCGTGGTCATGCCGGGTTCTGCGGCATCGAGCATCTGCCGGAGCACCAGGGAGACGATCCGGCCGATGCGCTTGAGGGCGATGACGTCGTCCTGCGTTTCGATGGTCATGGGGAAGAAATCCTTGTGAAAGACCCAGCAATGGTAGACCGCTGCGCAGTCGCCTCAGTCGCGGCCGGCGTTCTTCAACGACGCCGCCGCGAGCGCGACCATCCTGTCGCCGAGCGTCGACCCTGCGAAACCCGCGTGCGTGAGCGCGAAGATGCCGAGCGTCGGACTGCCGACGATCGGGCGAAAGTCCAGTTCCTGGCTCCGGAAAGCGTGCGCCGTCAGGTCGTCGACGATCGCGACGCCCGCGCCGCTCGCAGCCAGCGCGCAGGCGATCTGGCCCGAGCGAACCTCCACCGACGACGCCGGCTTCACCTTCCGGCTGCTGCACCAGTCGTCGATGATGCGGCCCTGCGGCGTGTCGCGGCTGAACGAGATCAGGCGCTCCGCAAGCACGTCGCGCGGGTGCAGCAGGCGTTTCGCCGACAGTGCATGGCCCTTCGGAAACACGCAGACCAGGCGCCACTTCCCGATGGCCTTCGAGGCCAGCAGGGCGTTGTCGGTCGGGATCGTCGAGATCGCGAGGTCGGCTTCGCGGTGGGTCAGGCGCGCCAGCATCTCCCGCGTGGGCAACGTCTCGATGAAGATCCTCGCCGCCGGATACTCGCCCGCCAGCTTGGCCACGGCGCGCGGCATCGCGACGAGCGCCGTGCTGGGGCTGCAGAGCACGCGCAGCGAGAGCCTCGCGCCTGCCTTGAGCTCTTCGGCGAGCTCGCTCACCCGGCGGATGCCGCCATACACCTCGGCGACCTCGGCATGCAGCACCTGCGCCTCGGGCGTGGGCAGCAGCCGGCCCTTGCGCCGCTCGAACAACCTCAAGCCCGACTGCAGTTCGATGTGCGCGAGCATGCGGCTGATGCCGGGCTGCGACACATGGAGCAGCCGCGCCGCATCGGTGACCGATCCCGCGAGCATCACTGCGCGGAACACCTCGATTTGCCTCAGGTTCATGGGAGCCTCCACATACCCTCATGTTATGGGAGCGGCCGATCTTGGTATTGGCTGGCTTGGGCGGCGCTTTCTAAGATGCCCGAATCACACCAATGAAGGAGACACCACGGATGAACACATCGCTTTTCCGCCCGAACCGACGCACCGCCCTGTCGGCCATTGCGCTTGCCGCGGCCCTCGCGCACGCAGGACCGGGCTGGGCCGCAGAGGCCTGGCCGAGCAAGACGGTGCGCATCATCGTGCCGTTCGCACCGGGCGGCGGCGCCGACAGCTCGGCGCGCATCCTGGCCGAACTGCTGGCCCCGAAGCTGGGCCAGAGCGTGATCGTCGAGAACAAGCCCGGCGCCGGAAGCGCCATCGGGGTGATGGCGGCCGCACAAAGCAAGGACGGGCACACACTGCTGATGGGCAGCAACAGCATGGTGATCAACCCGGTGCTCAACCCGTCGATCAGCTACGACGTGGCGCGAGACTTCGATGCGGTGGGCATGGTGTCGGCGCAGCCGCTGGTGCTGGTTGTGCCGGCAACGTCGGCGATCACCAGCTATGCCGAGCTCGTGGCCCAGGCCAAGGCCAGCCCCGGTGCGCTCACCGCGGGCAACAGCGGCAACGGCACGCTGGCGCATCTCACGGCGGAGCTGTTCGCGCTCGAGACCCAGACCGCGGTCACCAGCGTGCCCTACAAGGGCGAGAGCGCGCTGCTGCCCGACCTGATCGGCGGGCTGGTGTCGTGCGGGTTCCTGAACCTGCCGAGCGTCATCGCCCACATCAAGTCGGGCCGGCTGCGCGCGCTGGCTGTGTCTGCGCCGGCGCCGGTGGCCGAGTTGCCCGGCGTGCCGACCTTGCGCTCGCTGGGCCGGCCCAGCCTCGAGGTGCAAGGCTGGGCGGCCATCGTCGCGCCGAAGGGCAGCATCCCGCCAGACGGCCTCGCGCGGCTCGAGGGCCTGCTCGCGCAGGCGCTCGACAGCGACACCGTGAAGACACGCTTTGCGGCCAGCGGCCTGGAGCCCGTCGTGCGCACGCGGGATGCCACGGCGCAGCTGCTGAAGGAAGAAGCGGCGCGCTGGCGGCAGGTGATCCAGGCGCGCGGCATCAAGGTGGACCGGTGATGGACCGCGCCGCCCTCGGCTTTCGCGTCGCCGCCACGATCGATGCGCAGGTGATCGTCTGCGGCGGTGGCGTGGCGGGTGCCATGGCCGCGGTCGCGGCGGCACGCGCGGGTGCGTCGGTCGTGCTGGTCGAGCGCTACGGCTTCCTCGGCGGCAATGCCACGGCCGGCGCCGTCGCGCAGTTCAACAGCTGGCAGACCGCCAACGGACGCCGCGTGGTCGCAGGGCTGGCCGATGAAGTGGTCGAACGCCTGACGCGCTACGGGGGTGCCGGCGCGCATGCGACCTTCACGATGTCGACGGGCCACCGCATGGACCGCGTCGAGTACGCGCCCGAAGTGCTCAAGCTGGTGCTCGACGACATGGTGCGCGAGGCCGGCGTACGCCCGTTGCTGCACGCGAGCGTGCTCGACGTCGTGGTCACGGGGCGCCGCGTCGATGGCCTGCTGGTGCTCACGAAAAGCGGCGTCGTCGCGCTGCAAGGCCAGGTGCTCGTCGATGCGTCGGGCGACATCGACGCGATGAAGCGTGCGGGCGCCGCCTTCCAGGAACTCGAGGCCGGCGAGGCGCTGCAGCCGGCCACGATGATGTTCCGCTTCGGGCCGATCGACTTCGCGCGTTTCGACGCGCTCTCTCGCGAAGAGGTGGCCGCCCTGGCCGCGCGCGGCTACGAAGACGGGCAGCTCGCGCGCGCTGCGCTGCATTCGAGCCGCGATCCGTTCAGCGACGATGCCTGGTTCAACATCAGCCGCCTCGGGATCGACGCGACGGACGCGATGGCACTGGGCGCCGCGGAGATCGAGGGCCGCAGGCAGGCCTGGAAGGCGGCGCAGTACCTTCGGCAATGCGTGCCGGGCTGCGAGCACGGCCAGTTGCGCGCATTCGGCACCCAGGTCGGCGTCCGCGAGACCCGGCGCATCGTCGGCGACCACATCCTGACGAGCGAGGAACTCCTGCTGCCCGAACAGTTTCCCGATGCCATTGCGGCCGGCGCCTACCCGATCGACATCCACCCGGCCACGGGCGGCGCACTGCAGTACGAAGGCCTCGGCGACGACCACGCCTACCAGATCCCCTACCGCAGCCTGATCCCGGTCGCTTTCGACAACACGCTGGTGGTGGGACGCGGCATCTCGGCCACGCACAGCGCACACGCGGCGATTCGCGTCATGACCATCTCGATGGCCGTGGGCCACGCCGCCGGGCTGGCCGCGGCGATGGCGGCGTCGGCGCACGGCGCCGAGGTCCGCGGCGTGCCGATGCGGGAACTGCGTGAGAAGTTGCTCAGCGAGGGGGCGAAGCTGGCCTGACCTGCGCGCGGCCCGGCAGGCAGGACAGCAACACCGTCACGCCCAACGCGCCCGCGCTCAGCAGACACAGCCACACGACGATGCCCACGCTGGCGCCCCAGGCAAGCAGGCAAGGCACCAGCGCGGCAGCGATCAGCAGGCTGCCGAGCGCGCGCAGCAGCGCCCGCAGCAGGCGAGGCGTGTCGCGCCGACGCGTGAGTTGCTCGAAATGGCGGTCCATCGAAAAGCTCAGCGCAACCATGCCGGCAAAGGCCAGCGCAAGCGCCAGCAGCGACGCATTAAAGGTGCTCATGGCACCGCCTTCGCGGTGTCTTGCGCGCGGCGCCCGCGCATAAAACGCAAGGCGCCCACGGCGGCCAGGCCGAAGGCCAGCGACACCGCCTCGACCCCCGCGCTTTCCCAGTCGCCGCGCAGCCATTGCGCGGGCAGGTGGTCGCCGGTGGTCGCGAAGTTCAACAGCGGCAGCAGCAGGCACAACCCCGCCAGCAGCGCGAGCTGCTCGCGCCAGGCAGCGCTCGGCCGGCGCAGCAGCGCATGGAACAGTGCGAGCAGCCAGAGCCCGAAGAAGACGCCTAATTCCCATTCGGCGCGGTGCGCCAGGTCCAGCGGCAGCATCCGGTTGCCCCAGAGGTAGCCTGCGCAGGCGATGCCCAGCCCCGCGGTCGCGGTCACGTTCAGCCCTTCGATCCACCGATGGACGCGCGCGCTGGCGCTGCCGAACTCGCCGCCGTGCCGGCCCCGGCGCTTGACCATGAACAGGATCGCGCCCGTGGCCATCATCGCGGCGCCGGCCAGTCCGCAAACGAAGTAGAGCCACTTCACGGCCCAGCCGCCGAAGGTCGCCTTGTGCAGGCCGCCCATTGCGGATTGCGCGCGCGCCGCGGCGCCGCCGTCGGCCATGCCGGGCAGGCGCACCTGCAGCGTCTCGCCCGTGGCGGCCGAGAACATGGCCATGCCGGTGGTGGCGCTCAGCCGGTGCAGCGTGTCGGCGTCGCCGTTCCAGCCGTAGACGCCGATGCGCGCCGCGGCATCGCCGGGGTGGTCGATCACGATCGCGCGCACCGGCTGGCCCATGAGCGCCTGGCCGCGCGCGGCGAAGGCTTCGAGATCCGGCACGGGCATTGCGTTACCGCTCGGCGCCGGCCGGCCGCCGCCGTTCATTTCGGCGACGAACTGCCGCTCTGCGACCGGGTCGCTGCCGTAGTGCATGAGCTTGCCCGCGGGCAGGAAGGTCATGCCCGAAATGACGATGCCGGTATAGGCGATCATGAACTGGAAGGGCAGCGTGAGCACCGCGGCGGTGTTGTGCGCATCGAGCCAGCTGCGCTGGCCCTTCTTCGGCCGGAAGGTGAAGAAGTCCTTGAAGATGCGCCTGTGCGTGACAACGCCCGAGACCAGCGCCACCAGCATGGCCAGCGTCGCGATGGCCACGGTCCACAGGCCGATGCGGCCCGCATGCAGTTCGTAGTGCAGGTCGATGAAATGCTGGCCGCCGAAGGTGTCGCGCGCCGGCGTGTGCGTCTGCGCGGCCAGCGGCGCGCCGGTGCGCGGGTTCAGCTTGGCGGCCACGTACTGCTGCCTGGCATCGAACCAGTACACGGTGAGCCCACCGCCGCCCTGCGCATCCGAAGGCCAGATCTCCCACATCGGCGCCGACGGGTGGTGCTCGGCCATGTAGGCCGCGCCCCAGGCAAGGCGCTGCGCGCGGCCGGTCTCCGTGCCGTTCGGCGTGTCCGCCGCCTTCTCTTCCTCGGCATGGTGCTCGGGCGTCATCCAGTGCGAGATCGGCTCGGCGAACACCGCCAGCGTGCCGGTGAGGAACACCGCGAACAGCAGCCACGAGAACCACAGCCCGCACCAGGTGTGCAGCCAGGCCTGCGCCTGACGGAAGCCGCCTTCGCCAGCACTGCTCATCTCAGCCTCCCAGGCGCGGCCACAGCCAGCCGCATGCTGCGAGCGCGGCAGTCGGCACGAGAAGGCCGGCCCACATGCGGGCCAGTGGCACCGGCGAAAAAGCCCAGATCACGGCAAGCGGATAAGCGACAAAGCCGAGCTGCATGCCCGCCAGCACCGCATCGGCGCGCGCGGACGGCAGCACCGCGCCCACGAACACGGCCAGCGCGGCAGCCAGCGCATAGCCGCCGAGCACAGCGGCCGCGAGGCGGGAAAGGACGGCAAGGCCCGGATGGGCAAGGATGGAAGAAGGCATCGGGCGGGGTGAGTGAGCGGACGAGGCGCCAACAAAAAAAGCACCTCTCCCCTACATGCGCAACGAGGCCGAAAAAAGGGCCATCCGAAAGCCCGCGCGGCGCGGCCGGGCATCGATGCTTATAAAATGAGATTAGTTCTCAATTGCATTGGCGTCTTCTTCCTCCTTCATGTCTCCCGCCGACACCCGCGCCATGCAGGCGCTCTACACCGAGCACCACGGCTGGCTCAGCAGCTGGTTGCGCCGGCGCCTGGGCTGCACGCACAGCGCCGCCGACCTGGCGCAAGACACCTTCGTGCGCGTGCTGCTGCGCCCGCAGGTGCTGCCCACGCTGCGCGAACCGCGCGCCTACCTGACCACGCTGGCCAAGGGCGTGGTCAGCGAGCACTGGCGCCGGCAGGCCCTGGAGCGCGCCTACCTCGAGGCGCTCGCGCTGATGCCCGAGGCGCTGGCGCTGTCGCCCGAAGACCGCCTGCAGCTGCTGCAGACGCTCGACGAGATCGACGCGATGCTCGACGGCTTGCCGCCCAAGGCGCGCGAGGCCTTCGTGCTGTCGCAGCTCGAGGGGCTGACCTACGCGCAGATCGCCGAGCGCCTGGGCATCAGCGAACGCACCGTCAAGCGCCACATGGCGCTGGGCTTCGAGCGTTGTTTGGCGCTGGTCGAGTGAGCGCCGCGCCGGGCCGCCCCAAGCAAGCTCGCTCCCGCTTGGCGGGAAGGCGCGCAGCGCCAAGGGTGCACCCGTGAGCGCCTTGCCGCCGGTGCCGGACGCCGCCGTGCTGCGCGAAGCCGCGCAGTGGCTGGTGCGGCTGCACTCGGGCCAGGCCGGCGCAGCGGACCACGCGGCCTGCGCGGCCTGGCGCCATGCGGACCCGGCCCACGAGCACGCATGGCGGCGCGCCGAACGCCTGTCGCAGAAGTTCGGTGCCGTGCCCGCAGCGGTCGGCGTGCCGGTGCTCGCGCGGCAGGCCCGCGGCAACCGACGCGCCGCGCTGCGCACGCTGGCCCTCGTGACCACGTCCGCGCCGGCCGCCTGGCTCGGCTGGCGCCTCGCGCCGTGGGACAGCTGGACTTCCGACCACGCCACCGCCACCGGCGAACGGCGCGAGGTGCACCTGGTCGACGGCAGCCGCGTGCTGCTCGACACCGGCAGCGCGATCGACGTGCGCATCGACGGTCTGCAGCGCACGGTGCAACTGCGCGCCGGCGCGATCAGGGTCAGCACCGCCGCCGATGCGCGGCCGTTCGTCGTCGAGACGGTGCAGGGCCGGCTTCGCGCGCTGGGCACGCGCTTCACCGTGCGGCAGGACGACGCGGAGACCGCGGCAACGCACGGGCCTGCCGTGCGGCTGGCCGTCACCGAAGGCGCCGTCGAGGTCACCCTGCGAGGTGCCTCGTCGCCGGCCGCGGTGGTGGCCGCCGGCCAGCAGACCGTGCTGAGCGGCCAGGGCGCCTCGGCCCTCGCCGCGGTGTCCCCCGAGAGCCAGGCCTGGACGCAGGGCGTGCTCTACGCCGAGAACATGCGCCTGGCCGACTTCTGCACCGAGCTGTCGCGCTACCGGCCCGGGCTGCTGCACTGCAGCCCGGAGGTCGCGAACCTGCGCATCTCCGGCGCCTTTCAGCTGCGCGACACCGACTACGTGCTGTCGATGGTGGCGAGCACGCTGCCGGTGCAGGTGCTCATGCGCACGCGGTGGTGGGTGACGGTGGCGCCGGCCTGAGATTTTTTCCGCCGGCCCTGTCCCCTTTTGGTGGTTCGTCGGGCAAGCCATGGAGCCGCACTGCAAGTGCGGCAAGAACAGGACCACCACCGACCATGCCAACGCCCTCTTCCCGCAACGCAGCCCTGCGCCCATCTTCCCTCTGCCTGGCCATCGCGCTCGCCGCTTCGGGCGGCACGGCCGCAGCGCAGGCGAACCCGCCCGCCGGCGCAGCCACCGCGGCCCACGACATTCCCGCAGGCGCACTGGGCCCGGCGCTGTCGCGCTTTGCCGCGCAGGCCGGCGTCACGCTGTCGTTCGACCCGTCGCTGACCGACGGCCGCCGCACCGGTGGCCTGCGCGGCAGCCATGCAGTGGGCGAAGGCTTCGCGCGCCTGCTCGCGGGAACCGGCCTCGAAGCGGTGCCGCGCGAAGGCGGCGGCTACACGCTGCGCCAGCAGCAGGCGGCAGACGCGAGCCCCTCCGCCGCATCGGCGGGCGCGGGCGCGCCGATGCTCAGCGAAGTGCGCGTCACGGCGCAGGCCGAGCGCAGCGCGGTCACCGAGGGCTCGGGCTCGTATGCCAGCCGCCGCGTGACCGTGGGCAAGGGCGAGCAGACGCTCAAGGAGATCCCGCAGTCGGTCACGGTGGTCACGCGCCAGAAGATGGACGACCAGAACCTGAACACCATCGACGACGTGCTGGCCCAGTCGACGGGCATCACGATGTACGACAGCCCGATGGGCGGGCGCTATGTCTATTCGCGCGGCTTTCGCGTCGACACCTACCAGTACGACGGCGTGAACCGCGCCTTCTACTATCCGCAGGCCAACAGCTTCACGAGCAATGCCGCCACGCTGGACCGCGTGGAGGTGGTGCGCGGCGCCACCGGCCTGCTGCAAGGCGCCGGTTCGCCGAGCGCCACCATCAACCTGGTGCGCAAGCGCCCGACGGCTGACAAGCAACTTCAGGTGTCGGCCGGCGCGGGCTCATGGAACAACTACCGCGCCGAGGTCGATGCGAGCGGCCCGTTGAACGAAGCAGGCACGCTGCGCGGCCGCGTCGTCGGCAGTGCCAACGACCGCGACTATTTCTACGACCATGCGAAGAGCCGCACCGGCGTGCTGTATGCCGTGCTCGAGGCCGACCTCGGCCCGCAGACGCTGCTCACCGTCGGCGCCAGCCACGAGACGCTGCGCGCGCGGCCGTTCTTCCAGGGCCTGCCGCGCTACAGCGACGGCGCCGACCTGCGCCTGCGCCGCTCGACCTCGCTGGCGGCCGATTGGAACCGCTGGGAAAGCGCGCAGACCTCGGCATTCGCCGAACTCGCGCACCGCTTCAATGCCGACTGGTCGCTCAAGGTCACGGCGGGCTACGTGCGCGAGGCGCAGGACATCAAGTACGCCTTCGCGCTCGGGGCCGTCAACCCGGCGACCCTGAGGGGCAATGTGATGTACGCCGGGCTGTTCGATTTCGAGACCGACAACAAGACGCTCGACGTTGCCGTCGACGGCAAGTTCGAGGCCTTCGGCCGCAAGCACTCGGTGAACTTCGGCGCCAACACCGCCCGCATGCGCAACCACAGCGACTTCTCGCTGATCCAGTTGCCCGGCGTCGCCAACAACGTCTTCGCGCCGGTTTCGGCGATCCCCGAGCCGACCCGCGGCACCTTCCTGGCGAACCGCTACCGCGGCGGCGACACCGACACGCGCATCACGCAGTCGGGCGCCTACGGCGTGGCGCGCCTGAGCCTCAGCGATCCGCTGACGCTGGTGCTCGGCGCCCGCGTCACGCGCTACCAGGCCAACGAACGCGACCGCATGACCGGCGAGGCAATTGTCGATCCGTACCGCGAGAGCGGCGTCCTCACGCCCTACGGCGGCCTGGTCTACGCGCTGAACCCGCAGTGGTCGGCGTATGCAAGCTACGCCGACATCTTCCAGCCGCAGAACGCGGTGACCGCCGCCGGCGACATGCTGCCGCCGGTGAAGGGCCGCAACTACGAACTGGGCCTGAAGGGCGAGCTGATGGACGGCAAGGTCAATGCGTCGCTGGCGCTGTTTCGCGTGGACCAGAACAACCGCGCCCAGGAAGACCTGACCAACGTCTGCTCGCGCAGCACCTACTGCTACGTGTCCACCGGCAAGGTGCGCAGCCAGGGCTTCGACGCGGAAATCAGCGGCGAGGTGGCGCGCGGCTGGCAGGTGTTCGCGGGCTACACCTTCAACGAATTCAGGTACCTGAACGACACCGCGAACGCCGGCATCGACTTTGCCAGCACCTATTCGCCGAAGCACATGCTGCGCCTGTGGACCGACTACCGCCTGCCCGGCGCGCTGAACGCGTGGACCGTGGGCGGCGGCGTCAACTTCCAGACCGCAAGCTCGCGCACCACGGGCGCGATCACGCTCGAGCAGGCCTCCTACGCGGTCTGGGGCGCGCGCATCGGCTACCAGATCAACCGCAACTGGTCGGCCGCGCTGAACGTGAGCAACCTGTTCGACAAGACCTACTACCAGACCATCGGCGCGCCGGCATGGGGCAACGTGTATGGCGAGCCGCGCAGCGCGATGGTGACGTTGCGCGGGAAGTTCTAGGCGGCTGCCCGGCGTGGGCAGGGCCGGCTAGAATGAGAATGCTTCTTATTTGATAACGTCGGCCCGGCCGGCGTGCCGCAAGCCATGCCCGCCGCCCAAGCCGTCCAAGCTGCCCACCCGCAAGTCCGCACCCTCTACAGCGACCACCACGGCTGGCTGCAGTCGTGGCTGCGCCGCAAGCTCGGCAATCCGAGCGATGCGGCCGACCTGGCGCAGGACACCTTCACGCGCCTGCTCACCGCACGCCATCCCGAAGTGATCGTGCAGCCGCGCGCCTACCTCACGAGCGTGGCCAAGAACATCCTCGTCAACTGGTATCAGCGTCAGGCGCTCGAGCGCGCGTACCTCGAGGCGCTGGCCACCATGCCCGAACCCGAGGCACCGTCGCCCGAGCAGCGCCTGGCGATCCTGCAGACGCTGCACGAGATCGACGCCATGCTTGATGCGCTCAAGCCGGCCGCGCGCCGCGCATTTTTGCTGTCGCAGATCGATGGCTGGAAGTACGAGGACATCGCACGCGAACTGGGCCTGTCGCTCGCCACGGTGAAGCGCTACATGCAGCAGGGCTTTCGCGGCTGCCTGGCGCTGATGGAAGGCTGAGCGGCGTGAAAGGCATGGACGCACTCGCGCCGCGCGTGCTCGACGAGGCCGCCGAATGGCTGATGCGGCTGAACGACAGCGCCGCCTCCGACGACGACCGCCGCGCCTGCGAGCGCTGGCGCCAGAGCCACCCCGACCACGCCCGCGCCTGGGCCCGCGCCGAGCTGCTGATGAACAAGCTCGGCGCCCTGCCCTCGTCGCTCGCGATGCCGTCGCTGGCGCGGACCGAACGCCGGCACGGCGGACGGCGCGCCGCGGTCGGTCGGCTGGCCGCGCTGGCGGCGGCCGTGCCCGCAGGCTGGCTCGGCTGGCAACTCGCCACCGAGCGCGGCTGGACCGCAGAGCACCGGACCGCGACCGGCGAACGCCGCGTGCTGCGCCTGGCCGACGGCAGCAGCGTGACGCTCGGCACCGCGAGCGCGATCGACGTGCGCTTCGACGCGGCCGAGCGCCTGCTGGTGCTGCGCACGGGCGAGATCCTGGTCGCGACCGCGCCCGACACCAGCACAGCCGTGCACCGGCCGTTCCGCGTGGCGACCCAAAGCGGCGTAATGGAAGCGCTGGGCACCCGCTTCAGCGTGCGCACCGGCGACGACGACGGCGGCGCGACACGCATCGCGGTGTTCGAAGGCGCGGTGCGCATTGCGCCGCACCGGGCCGCATCGCGCGTGCTCGCGGCGCCGCAGCAGGCGCGCTTCACGGCCGAGCGCATCGGCGACTTCACGCCGGCCGATGCGGCCGACGCGGCCTGGGCAGAAGGCATGCTGACGGCCGACGGCATGCGCCTGGCCGAGTTCGCGGCCGAGCTGTCGCGCCACCGGCCCGGCCTGCTGCAGTGCGACGCGGCCGTGGCCGACCTGCGCATCTCGGGCGCGTTTCCCCTCGACGACACCGACCGCGTGCTGCGCATGCTGGTGTCGACCTATCCGGTGGACGCGGTGAGCCGCCTGCGCGGGCACTGGGTCACGCTGGTGCCGGGACCGGCTCGAAAAAATATTTCCGCGGCGGGGTGAGACTTTTTTTCGTTTCGGCTGGCAAGGGAGTGAACACGCCTCCTTCTTCCACCGGTCCGAACGACATGCCACTTTCTCTTCCTCCTTCTCTTCGCGCCCTTTCCGCCCTTCGCCAGGCCGTGCTGGCGCTCGCCCTCGGCGGGCTCGCGAGCGCGGGCATGCCCGCCTTCGCGGCCGGCGAAGCGACGCTCGACGCGGCCTCGCCCCGCAGCTGGAACATTCCCGCCGGCCCACTCGGCCGCACCCTGTCCAGCTTCGCGGCGGGCAGCGGCATCGCGCTGTCGTTCGACCCGGCGCTCACGCAGGGCCGAAGCAGCCCGGCGGTGTCGGACCGCTACACCGCGCGCGAGGCCGCCGAGCGGCTGCTCGCCGGCAGCGGCCTGCAGCTCGCCTTGCGCAGCGACGGCAGCTACACGCTGAGCCGCAGCGGTGCGGACGGCAGCGCTGCGGGCATCGCCACGCTGGCGCCGATCACCGTCCTGGCCGCGGCCGACCGCAGCGGCACCACCGAAGGCACCGGCGCCTACACCACGCCCGCCACGGCCGCCGCCACCGGGCTCGCGCTCTCGCTGCGGCAAACGCCGCAATCGGTGACCGTCATCACGCGCCAGCAGATCGACGACCAGAACCTGCTGTCGCTGGGCCAGGCGATGAAGAGCGTTCCCGGCGTCTTCTCGGTGAGCTCCGACAGCGACCGCACCGATCTTTACGCGCGCGGCTTCTACATCGACAACTACCAGTACGACGGCGTGCCGACCAACGTCACGACCGACTTCTTCGGCGCCTCGACCAATGACCCGGTGCTGTACGACCGCATCGAGGTGGTGCGCGGCTCCACCGGTTTGCTGACCGGCGCGGGCAATCCGTCGGCCTCGGTCAACCTGGTGCGCAAGCATGCCGACAGCCGCGTGTTCGCGGGCACCGCGTCGCTCGCGCTGGGCTCGTGGAACCTGCGCCGCGCCACGGTCGATCTCTCGACACCGGTGACGGCCGACGGCCGCGTGCGTGCGCGCTTCATCGGCATGACGGAAGACCGCGATTCGTTCATCGACATGTACCACGGGCGCAAGCACGTGCTCTACGGCGTGGTCGACGCCGATCTTTCGCCCGACACGACGCTGAGCGTGGGCATCGACTCGCAAGCCAACCGGCCCACCTCGTCGACCTGGGGCGGCCTGCCGCTGACCTTTGCCGACGGCGGCCCGACGCGCTGGGATGCGGGCAAGACCATCGGCACGCCGTGGACGCACTGGGACACGACCAGCACCACGGCGTTCGCGAACCTGGCGCACCGGCTCGACAACGGGTGGGCGCTCAAGGCCAACGCGTCGCATCGCGACAGCAAGCAGAACGCCAAGCTGCTGTACCTCTTCGGCGGGCTCGACCGCCTGAGCGGCACCGGCCTGGGCTCGCTGCCCGGCTACTTCGAGCATGCGTTCCGACAGAACAGCCTCGACCTGCAAGCGACCGGCCCGTTCCGGCTGCTCGGCAGGCAGCACGAACTCGTGGTGGGCATCACGCACAGCGTCTCGCGCTACGAAGAGGCCAACCATGCGCGCAACAGCCCGCTGCCCAGCACCGGCAATTTCTATCTCTGGAACGGCGCATACGCCGAGCCGAGCTGGGGCGCGCTCGACGTGACAGCCGTCAACAAGACGCGCCAGACCGGCTACTACGGCGCCGCGCGCCTGTCGCTGGCCGATTCGCTCAAGCTCATCGTTGGCGGCCGGCAGAACAACTGGCGCTCGCACCGCCTCTCGGACGACGACCGCGCCACGCGCCGCCACGAGGTGTTCACGCCCTATGCGGGCCTGGTGTACGACCTGAACGAGAGCGTCTCGCTGTATGCGAGCTACACCGACATCTTCCAGCCGCAGAACTACCGCGACGCGAGCGGCGCCTACCTCGACCCGGTCACCGGCCGCAGCTACGAGGTCGGCATCAAGGGCGAGCACCTGAACGGCAAGCTCAACACATCGATCGCCATCTTCCGCGCCGAGCAGGAGAACGTCGCACAGCGCGACGGCACCCGACTCGTGCCCAATTCGACCGAAGGCGCCTACTACGGCGCGCGCGGCGTGACGAGCAAGGGCATCGAGCTGCAGGTGTCCGGCGAGCTGGCCGAAGGCTGGCAGCTGAACGGCGGCATCGCACGCACGCTCGGCCGCGACGGCAGCGGCGACCGGATCAACCCCACCATGCCGACCACGCAGGCCACGCTCTTCACCAGCTACCGCCTGCCGGGCGCCTGGCACCGGCTCACCGTCGGCGGCGGCGTCAACTGGCAGAACCGCGTGTACCACCCGTACAGCGTGGGCGGCGTCGACATGCGCTACACCCAAGGCTCCCGCGCGGTCGTGAGCCTGATGGCGCGCTATGCGTTCTCGCCGCAGCTGTCGCTGCAGCTCAACATCGAGAACCTGCTCGACAAGCGCTACTACAGCAACATCGACGGACAGGCGTTCTTCGGCACGCCGCGCAACGCGGTGGCGACGCTGAGCTACAAGTTCTGAGTGCGCGCGGCGTCGGCTGGCGGCCCGCCGATGCCTGCGCAGGTCGGCACTGAGACAATGGGGGTGTAACCAAGGACCCCGAATGTTTTCCCATGTCTTCCTCGGCGTCAGCGATTTCGACCGCAGCCTGTGCTTTTCAGGCCTTCGCCCGCACCACCCCCACGACTACCACGGCGCATCCGTTCGCGAACCCGAAGCGAACAGGCTGTGCGTCGCCTGCCATGCACCGACGGCCGCTGATGCGTGAGGTGGTCGACACGCCAATCAAGACCTGGGACCACGACCCCGATCTCGTCGCCACCCACACCACCGCCGCGCATGCCTCGGTGGTGCGATGGGTGACGCAGCACCACGGCATCGCCGTGCGGCAGTGCCACCTGATCCGCCGCGGCCTGAACGACAACTACGCGCTGCATTCGATCGACGGCACCCGCTACGTGGCGCGCCTGTACTCGATCCGTCCGCGCGGCGACTTCAACATCGACTTCGAACTCGCGCTGCTCGCCCACCTGGCAGCCAAGGGCGCGGGCGTGGCGGCGCCGGTGCCGACGGCGGACGGGCGCACGCACATCCGGCTGCGGTTTCCCGAAGGACCGCGCGCACTGGCCCTGTTCCACCATGCCGAAGGCACCACGCCTGACTCGCTCGCCGACTACGAACTGACGGCCCGCACCCTGGCCCACATCCACGAGGCAGCGCGCGACTACGCGGGCCCGCCCAGCCGCTACACGATCGACGGCCACCATCTGGCGGGCAGGACCCTGGTCCACCTCCGGACGCATCCGGAGCTCGACGCCGCGCTGTTCGATGCGTACCGCAGCCTGACGCACCGCCTCGTCGACGAGCTCGCCGCGGTCGAGGGCGGACTGACGCGCGTGATCTGCCATGGCGACACGCACGGCTTCAACAACCATGTGTACACCGACGCGGCCGGCACCGCGCGGTCGGTGTTCTTCGACTTCGACGATGCGGGCCCCGGCTTTCTCGCGTACGAGCTCGGAGTGCTTCCATGGTCGCACCTGATGCGCAAGAACCTCAAGGAACCCGACGACGTGCTGCGCGAGCGCTGGACGCACTACCTGCGCGGCTACCGCGTGGGCGGCGGCGAAGTCAGCGAGCGCGACATCGCGGCGCTGCCGCTCTTCGTGCAGCTTCGGCACCTGTGGAACATCGGCGAAGCCGCCGGACGGCTGCACCACTGGGGCACGAACTCGGCGCCTGCGGACTGGCTGCACAAGCAGGTCGAGATGTTCGAGGCGTGGCGGGGGCTGGACCTGCGCGCCTGAGGGGCTGCCTCAGCCCTCAGGCGCGAAGCGCCTCTTCGCCCACCCGTGCATACAGCCCCGGCGGTTGCCCCACATGGCGACTGAACGCGGTGCTGAAGGTGCTGGCCGAGCCGTACCCCACGCGCTCCGCCACCTGCGCGATTGCCAGGCCGTCGCGATGCAGCAGGTTCTTGGCGAGCGCCATGCGCCACGACAGCAGGTATTCCATCGGCGGCATGCCGACCGCGCGCGTGAAACGGTCGAAGAAGGCCGAGCGTGAGAGTGCGCTCTTGCGGGCGAGCTGCGCCACCGTCCATGCGCGGCCCGGATGGCCGTGCATCTGCCGGAACGCGGCAGCCAGCCGTGCGTCGGCCAGGCCGCGCAGCAGGCCCGGCGGCGCCGCGTCGCCGGGCGCGGTGCGCAGCGCCTCGATCAGCAGCAGCTCGACGAGACGCGTGAGCACCAGTTCGCGCCCGGCCCGCCGCTCGAGCGATTCGTCGCGCACCAGGCGAACCAGCAGCGGCAGCCGCTCCGAGCCCCGCACATGCAGCACGGCCGGCAGCAACGACACCAGCATGGCCGCATCGGGCGAGCCGAACGCGAAGTAGCCGCCCAGCATCCGCACCTCGGCCCGGCCGGTGCGCGTGCCGTGCCGGATCTCGCCGGCGCCGCCGCTGTTGTTGCTGCCGGCCGCGGCGGCCAGCGCATCGATGGCGACGGCGGGGCCCGGCACGAGGCTGGTCATGGTGAAGCCCGGCGTTGCAGGCAGCAGGACGAAGTCGCCGGCCGTGAGCGTGATCGGCGCGTGCCCATCGAGCGCGAGCAGGCAGCTGCCTTCGAGCATGGTGCAGAAGCTGGGTTGCTTGAACGCCGAATAGCGCACGCCCCACCGCCCGGCGCCACTGATCACCTTCGAAAAAACGGCGCGCGGCTGGAGGATGGCGATCACCTCGGCCAACGGATCGCTGGTCATGCCTGGACTCCTGCCAATGGAATGTGGACTCCCGATTGTAGAAAGTCCGTCCCGGTCCTTCTATCGTCGAGGCTTCACGCACCACCAGCAAGGAACACCATGAACACCGCCACCGTCCTGATCACCGGCTGCTCGTCCGGCTACGGCCTGCAGACCGCCCGCCATTTCCATGCCATGGGCTGGCACGTCGTCGCCACCATGCGCACGCCGCGCGGCGATCTTCTGCCCGACTCGCCGCGCATGCGCGTGCTGCCGCTCGACGTCACGCAGCCCGCGAGCATCGCAGCCGCACTGGAAGCGGCCGGGCCCATCGACGTGCTCGTCAACAACGCGGGCATCGGCCTCTTCGGCGCATTCGAGGCCACGCCGATGACCACGGTACGCGAGCTCTTCGAGACCAACACCTTCGGCGTGATGGCGATGACGCAGGCGGTGCTGCCCGCCTACCGCGAACGCCGCCGCGGCGTGGTGGTGAACGTGACCTCGAGCGCCACGCTGGCGCCGATGCCTCTGGTGGCCACGTACACCGCCAGCAAGACGGCGATCCAGGGCTTCACCGCCTCGCTCGCGCACGAACTCGCGGGCTTCGGCATTCGCGTGAAGCTCGTCGAACCCGGCTATGCACCGACCACGCGTTTCGCCGCCAACGGCGAGGCGCGCATGCAGGGGCTGGTGACCGAAGCCTATGCACCCTTCGCGCAGTCGGTCTTCGAGATGTTCACGACGATGCCGGCCGTGACCACCGAAGCGGACGTCGCCGAGGCCGTCTGGCAGGCGGCCACCGACCCTGGTGACCGCCTGCACTTCCCGGCCGGCGCCGACGCCCTTGCGCTCGCGGCGGGTGCCTGAGTTCAGCCCGCGGCGGCGTCCGGCTCGGCGAGCGCTTCTTCCGCTTCCTCGGCGCGCCGGTGCACCATGCGGTAGAGGATCGGCAGCACGAAGAGCGTCAGCGCGGTCGACGAAAGAATGCCGCCGATCACCACGGTGGCCAGCGGGCGCTGCACCTCGGCACCGGTGCCCGTGGCGATGGCCATCGGCACGAAGCCGAGCGACGCCACGAGCGCGGTCATCAGCACGGGCCGCAGCCGCGTGAGCGCGCCTTCGCGAATCGCCGCGTCGAGCGGCATGCCGCCTTCGCGCAGGTTGCGGATGAACGAGATCATCACCAGCCCGTTCAGCACCGCCACGCCCGACAGCGCAATGAAGCCGACCGCGGCCGAGATCGAGAGCGGAATGCCGCGCATCCAGAGCGCCACGATGCCGCCCGTGAGCGCGAACGGAATGCCCGTGAACACGAGCAATCCGTCGCGCACGTTGCCGAACATCGCGAACAGCAGCATGAAGACCAGCAGCAGCGACACCGGCACCACCACCTGCAGCCGGCGCGTGGCCGACTGCAGGTTCTCGAACTGCCCGCCCCAGGTGGTCCAGTAGCCCGGCGGCACCTTGACCTTCTGTTGGATCGCCTCCCCGGCCTCGCTCACGAACGAGCCCAGGTCGCGCCCGCGCACATTGGCGCTCACCACCACGCGGCGCTTGCCGTCTTCACGGCTGACCTGGTTCGGACCGGGCGCGAGCCGCAGCGTGGCGACTTCGCCGAGCGGGATGAAGTGGGTCTTGGCCCCGCCCCCCGCTTCGTCCGAACGCGGCAGTGCCAGCGGCAGGCGCTGGATGGCCGCGATGTCGCCGCGCAGCGCCTCTGGCAGCCGCACCAGGATGTCGAAGCGCCGGTCGCCCTCGAACAGCGTGCCGGCTTCGCGCCCGCCCACGGCGGTCGACACGGTGTCCTGGATGTCCGAGATGTTGAGCCCGTAACGCGCCGCCTTGCCGCGGTCGATGTCCACGGTCAGCATCGGCAGCCCCGTGGTCTGCTCGACCTTGACTTCGGCCGCACCGCTCACCGTGCCGAGCACGCCGGCGATCGCGGTGGCAGTGTCGTTCAGCACATCCATGTCATCGCCGAAGACCTTGACGGCCACGTCGCTGCGCACGCCCGAGATCAGCTCGTTGAAGCGCAGCTGGATGGGCTGCGACAGTTCGTAGCTGTTGCCGGGCAGCGCGGCCAGCTCCTCCTGCACCGCGGCCAGCAGTTCATCGCGCGTCTTGCGCGGGGTGGGCCACTGGTCCATCGGCTTGAGCATCACGTAGGCGTCGGAGATGTTCGGCGGCATCGGGTCGGATGCGATCTCGGCCGTGCCCGTGCGCGCGAACACGCGGTCGATTTCGGGAAAGCGTTCCTTGAGCCGGCGCTCGAGCTGCATCTGCATCTCGACCGACTGGCTCAGGCTGGTGCCCGGGATGCGAAGCGCCTGCACCGCGAAGTCGCCTTCGTTGAGGCTCGGCACGAACTCGCTGCCCAGCCGCGTGGCGACCAGGCCCGACAGCACCACCGCCACGATCGCAAAGGCGACCACGACCGGCCTGGCATTCATCGCGCGGTCGAGCAGCGGCGCGTACGCGCGGCGTGCCCACTGCATGAGCCGGTTCTCCTTCTCGGCCACCTTGTGGCCAATGAAAAGGGCGACCGCCGCAGGAATGAAGGTGATCGAGAGGATCATCGCGCCGAGCAGGGCGACCACCACGGTGAACGCCATCGGGTGGAACATCTTTCCTTCGACCCCGGTGAGCGCAAAGATCGGCAGGTACACGATCATGATGATCAACTGCCCGTAGAGCAGCGGCCGGCGCGCTTCCTGGGCCGCGGCAAACACCTCGTGGAGGCGTTCGCGCCGCGTCAGCGCGCGCCCGGCATGGGCCTGCGCATGCGCGAGCCGCCGCACGCAGTTCTCCACGATGACCACCGCCCCGTCCACGATGATGCCGAAGTCGAGCGCGCCCAGGCTCATGAGGTTGGCGCTGACCTTCTGGCTCACCATGCCACTGAAGGTGAACAGCATCGACAGCGGAATCACCATCGCGGTGATGAGCGCGGCGCGGATGTTGCCGAGAAACAAAAACAGCACGGCGATCACCAGCACCGCGCCTTCGAGCAGGTTCTTCTTGACCGTGTCGATCGCCTTGTCGACGAGCACCGTGCGGTCGTACACCGTGACCGCCTTCACCCCCGCGGGCAGCGTGCGGTTGATCTCCTGCATCTTGCGGTCGACCGCCTGCGACACCGAGCGGCTGTTCTGCCCGATCAGCATGAACACCGTGCCGAGCACGACTTCGCGGCCGTTGTCGGTCGCCGCGCCCGTGCGCAGCTCGCGCCCGATGCCGACCTCGGCCACGTCGCGCACGCGGATCGCGACGCCGCCGACGTTGCCCAGGATGATGTTGTTCAGGTCCTCGATGCCGCGGGCCTGGCCCGGCGTACGGATCAGGTACTGCTCGCCGCGCCGCTCGATGTAGCCCGCGCCCACGTTGGCATTGTTGCGCTCGAGCGCGCTGACCACGTCGGCCATGGTGAGGCCGTAGGACGACAGGCGTTCCGGGTTCGGCGCCACCTGGTACTCCTTCTCGAAGCCGCCGATCGAGTTGATCTCGGTCACGCCGGCCACGTTGCGCAGCTGCGGCTTGATGATCCAATCCTGCACCTCGCGCAGGTCGGTCGGCGTGTAGGGCGTGCCGTCGGCCTTGCGCGCGCCCTCGTCCGCCTCCACGGTCCAGAGGTAGATCTCGCCGAGACCGGTCGAGATCGGCCCGATGGCCGGGCTGATGCCGTCCGGCATCTGGGTGCGCGCCGACTGGATGCGCTCGTTGACGAGCTGCCGCGCGAAGTAGATGTCGGTGCCGTCGTCGAAGATCACCGTGACTTGCGACAGGCCGTAGCGCGACAGCGAGCGCGTCTGCTGCAGGCCTGGCAGGCCGGCCATCACGGTCTCGATCGGATAGGTGATGCGCTGCTCGGCCTCGAGCGGCGAGTAGCCCGGCGCCTCGGTGTTGATCTGCACCTGCACGTTGGTGATATCGGGCACGGCGTCGATCGGCAGCTTCTGGTAGCTGTAGACGCCGAGCCCCGCCATCGCGGCAACCGCGAGCAGAACCAGCCAACGCTGCGCGATGGCGAAGGTGATGATGCGTTCGAACATGTGTTCTTCGTTCCGTGGGCTCAGTGGGTGTGCGACGCGGAGCCCTTGCCCTGCTCCGCCTTGACGATGAAGCTGCCTGCGGCGGCATGCGCGGCGCCGGCTTCGAGCCCTCTGACGATCTCCACGCGCTTGCCGTCGGTGCGCCCGGTCTGCACCGGGTGCGCCATGAAGCCGCCGTCCACCTTGACGAAGACCGTCGGCTTGCCGTCGATGGTCTGCAGGGCTTCGGTCGCGACCGTGACCGGCGCACGGGTCTCCTCGGCGACGACCTCGACGTTCACGAACAGGCCCGGACGCCAGGCGAGGCTGGGGTTCGGCAGCACCACGCGGGCGCGCGCGGTGCGCGTCTGCTCCCCGATCAGCGAACCGACGTAGGCCACCTTGCCCTCGGCCGCCGCATCGATGGCGCTGGCGCGCACCATGACCTGCTCGCCCACGCGCACGCGCGGCAGGTCGCCGGCACCGATATTCATCTCGGCCCACACGGTCGACAGGTCGGAAACCGTGAAGACGTTGGCGTCCTCCTTGACCGCTTCGCCGAGCGCGATGTGCTTCTCGACCACCATGCCGTCGAAGGGTGCGCGCAGTTCGTAGCGCCCGAGGCTGCCCGCCGAGGGCGTGGCGCCGAGCGCCTGGAGCTTCTGGCCGGCGTTGGCCGCGGCGATCTCCGCCTCGCGCAGCGCCTGCCGCGCCTGCAGCACGTCCTGCTCGGGCGAGATCTTTTCCTCCCAGAGCTTCTTCTCGCGCGCGTAGGTGGTTCTCGCGAGCTCGAGGCGCTTCTGCGCGGTGCCGAGTTCGCTGCGCTGCTCGGAGACAGCGGCGCTCGAGATCACCGCCAGCACCTGGCCCTTCTTCACCTGCTGGCCGAGATCGGCCGACACGCGCTCGACCACACCCGCAACGCGCGGCACCACGTGCGCCGTGCGGTCTTCGTTGAAGCGGATCTCGCCGGGAAACTGCAGCACCTGGCGCAGGGTGGCCTCGGTGGCGGTCTCCAGCGCAATGCCCGCGGCCTTGGCCTGGGCTTCGGACATCGCGATCTTGCCGGGCTCCTTGGCATGTTCGGCTTCGCCCTTGTCGGCGTCTTCCTCCTTGTGAGTGCCCTCGTCCTCCTCATGCCCTCCGCCTTCGCCGTGGCCGTGTTCATGTGCGTGCTCGCCGCCAGGCATGCCGCCTGTCTGCGGGCGAAGCATCATGGCGCCGGCAACGATGCCGACGATGACGATGAGCGCCACCGCGATCCACTGCTTGCGGCCGGTCGGGCGCGGGGAATTCTGTTCGGGTTTCATGGTCGGTCCTGGAATGAGGTTGCGGCAAGCGGTACGGCGGACGTGCCGATCAGCCGGTCGATGTCGGCGGCGGCGCGATGCGCGTCGCCGAGCGCCCTGAGGTGCTGGGCACGGGCCTGGAACAGCGTGCGCTGGGCATCGAGCGCTTCGAGGAAGCTGAACTTCCCGAGCTCGAAGCCGCGGGTGGCGGCATCGAAGGCGCTCTGCGCGCCGGGTACAACTTCACTCTCCAGCGTCTCGGCTTCGATGCGTGCAGTCGCTAGCCGCTGCTGTGCAAGCAGCAACTCCGCGCGCAGGCGCACCCCGACCGCGTCCGCCTCGTCGCGTGCCTTGTCCTCGCGGCGCAGCGCCTCGCGCAGGTTGCCGCGGTTGCTGTCGAAGATCGGCAGCGGCACCGAGATACCGATCAGCACCTGATCACGACCCGAATCGGGAGTGCGCTTCGCACCGAGCGTGAGGGTGACATCGGGCACGCGCCCGGCCCGCTCGATCGACGCGAGTGCGCGCCGGTGCTCGACCTCCAGCGCCGCCAGCCGCAGGGCCGGTGCCTCGTCCAGGCGCTGTGCCAGGTCGGGGCCGCGCGGCGGCGGCGGCAGGCTTTGCGCACTGCCGTCGAGCTGCGACAGGTCGAGATCGGCAACGCCGATTGCGCTGCGCAGGCTGTGCAGGCTCGCTTCGCGTTCGCTGCGCGCCTGGGCCAGTTCGACGGCCACGCTGGCCGCGGCGACCTTCGCCTTGGTTTCTTCGACCGGCGACACCTTGCCGGCCGCAACCCGTTTGGCGGCGCCCTCGCTACCGCTTCGGGCCAGCCGCAGCAGCGCCTCGGCGAGCCCGACACGCTCCTGAGCAACCAGCGCCGCGAAGAAGGCCGCGCTCACGCCGGCGCGAACCTCGGCTTCGCGCACTTCTCGCTGCGTGCGTGCCACTTCGCGTGCGCGCTCGGCCGCATCGATGCGCGCGGCGCGCTTGCCGCCGAGTTCGATCGGCTGGCTCAGCAGGATGGTGGTCGTGCGCGTTTCACGCCGCGTGTCCTCGATCTCGACGCCGAGCGTCGGGTTGGGCAGCAGCACGCCGGCCTGTTCGCGCGCGGCGTCCACGGCCTCGATCTCGCGCGACGCGGCGCGCAAGTCGGGGTGCCGGTCGTGCGCGAGCGAGATGGCGCGCGCCAGCGTCAGCGGGTGTGTAGTTGCTGGCGCGGCCGCCAAGGGGGGCTGCGCGAGCGAGGGGTTGATTGCCAATGCCGCCAAAAAAGCCAGCGGCACAAGAAGCCTGTGCATCGAATTCTCCAGGTTGTGAAAGGAACAACGGGGGAATCCGGCGCGCGCGTCAACGCATCATCCGAAGATGAATACGAAGAGGAAAAAGGGGTCGGGGGCGGCGCGCCGGACTAGCCGACGCGGACCCAATTGGGGCGGTCGATGCGATCGGCGCCGAGCGCCGCATGCGGGGGCGGCGATGCGCTGGCAAAGTGCTGGCGCAGGTCCAGCGTGCAGTCGGCCATCGCGCTCGCGAACGGCTTGGCGCAGCCGAGATGGCAGACGCTGCAGTCGCCGTGGTCCAGGCCGAGCGGCGCGGCGCTGTCGCCGTCACTGTCCGGTGCCGCTTGCGAGGTTTTTGCCGCGGCACCCTGCCCGTCGGCATGCTCGTGCGAATGATGGCCGAGGTGCCACGCCTTCGCGTCCTGCTCGTGCTGGCAATAGCCAGCCGCACCGGCCCAGGCGAACTGGAGCGGCAGCACGAACAGAAGAAAGACCAGGAGCCAGCGGCGCATCGGCCAAGTATATCGAGGGGGGGGCGCGGCCGGTGCAGCAAAGTCCTTACGGCCAGGCCGCCCTCACCCATGCAGCCTCAACGCGCGCCAGGTATCGCGCAGCTCGCGCGCTCCTGCTCATCGGCCGCGCTGCTGCATTTCAGAAGGTCTTCGAAATCATTGGCACGGCTGGCGGTCAGCCCGGCCACACAGCTGGAAACGTTCATCGGCTGCATGCTGCCATCGGCGCTGCGCACGGTCCGCAAAGTGCATTCGGCGTCGCGGAAGGCCAGCCATTTCTTCTGGGCATCGACCAGCAGCTTGCTGGTGCGCGGGTCGGCTTTCAAGCGCGCCTGCATCTGCTTGTACAGCTGGTTGAGCCGGGTGTCGGCCTGCTTCAGGTCGGCTGCGGCACAGGCATTCAGCTGGGCCTGGGTCTGGGCCTTGTCCATGCAGGCATCGTCGGCTTGCGCCGGCGACACGAGCGCCGCCGACATCGCGAGACCCAGCCACCAGGCCGCGCGTTGGGCAATCATTTTCATAAGGGTCCTCAATCCAGCGTGTCGAAAAGACGGAAGATCCACGACAGCTGGTAGACCAGCATCGCGGCGACGAAGAGTCCGTGGAAGCGCCGGCTGCTGCTCATTGCCGCCGCGACGCAAAGCAGCACGAGCACCGGCGTGCGGATCAGGTACTCGAACCCGAAGCGCGCGAAGTGCGCTTCGCCCTTGATCAGGGTGTCGACCACATCGAGCAGGAAGGTCGCGCCCAGCAGGCCGAAGAACCAGGCGCGCCGGGCATAGAAGTAGTCCTCGTAGCTCTCGTAGTCGCGCATGCTGTCGGGAAAGAGCAGCGCGCACAGCAGGAACAGCACGACCGCATAGCTGACGAGGAAGGCGTAGGTCCCGAAGGTCCAGACATGGACCTGGAACAGGCCGAACTCCCACCACCAGAAATGCACCAGCGCCAGCAACACCGAACCGACCCAGGCAAGGTGCACCGCATAGAGCCGGTACTGGGCCGGATGCTGCACGATGCGCGCGACACCCGAGAGCAGGCGCGTGAGGCCGAGGCCAATCACCATGCCCATGACGATGCGGATGTGCGGAAAGATGTCGTGCGCGGAAAGAACCTCTTGCTGCATGCCGGAACGCGCGTCAGGAAGCTGCTACTGCTGATGCCGCAGCGCAGCCTTCGGGCTTGAACACCCGCGTGGTCGAGGCCGGGTACTTCGCGAGCTTGGCCGCAGGCCGCGCTGGGCGCGGCAGCAATGCGCCGCCACAGTTGGGGCACGTGCCTGCGAGCTTGTGGCTCGCGCAATCGCTGCAGAAGGTGCACTCGAAGGAACAGATGCGGGCATCGGTCGAATCGGCCGGCAAGTCGCGGTCGCAGCACTCGCATCCGGGGCGCATTTGAAGCATGGCGAAACCTCGAGGGAAGTGGGATCGGTGAAGCTTAAACGAAGGCCGCAAAGGAGGTTTTCGCTTTCATCAACGCCATCCCGCGGGCCGGTGCCTAGACTGCGCCGACCCGATTTCAAGGCCAGCACCCGATGACGAAACACACGCCCCTGCCACCCGCTTTCGACAACACGGTCGCGCTCGTGAGCGGCGCGAGCCAGGGCATCGGCCAGGCGATTGCGCACCGCCTGCTCGAAGCCGGCTGCCGCGTGGCGCTCACCGACGTTCAGTTCGACGGCGCCCGGCAGGCAGCGGCTGCGCTCGACCAGTCGTTCGCCGGACGCTGCCGCCCCTACGCGCTCGATGTGCGCGACGCCGCGCAATGCCGGGCCGTGGTCGCCGACCTCGATCGCACCTGGGGCCCGGTCGGCGTGCTCATCAACAACGCGGGCGTGGGTGGGCGCAGCAAGTCCGAGGACGCCGCCGAACTTGCCGAAGACCTCGACCGCGTGATGGCCGTCAACGTGAAGGGCCTGCTCCAGCTCACGATGAGTTGCGCCGAAGGCCTCAAGCGGACCCGCGGCGCGGTGGTCAACGTGGCTTCGATCACCACGCTGGTCGCCACCCGTGCGCACCTGGCCTACGGCGCATCGAAGGGCGCGGTCGGGCAGCTCACGAAATTCCTGGCACGCGACTTCGGGCCGCACGGCGTGCGCGTCAACGCGGTGGCGCCGGGCCTGGTCATGACGCCGATGACCACGCAGGTCGCGCAGGACACCGCGCGCTTCTCGCGGATGGTCGAGCGCACCTTCCTGCAGCGCGCGGGCGCGCCCGACGACATCGCGGGGCCGGTGGTCTTCCTCGCGTCGGACCAGGCGCGCTATGTGACCGGCGCCATCCTGCCGGTGGATGGAGGCTACACCGCCAACTGAGGCGCCGCCGCGGCGGCCCGCACGTTCATTGCTGCTTTGGCAGGTTCAGGCCGCGCAGCACAGGTACCCAGCGGTCGAACTCGGCCTGCACGAACTTGGCGAGCTCTTCGGGTGTGCTGCCGCGCGGCTCCATGCCCATGGCACGCGCCTTGGTGACGAATGCGGGGTCGGCGATGACCTCGCTCACCGCCTTGTTGAGACGCTGGACCGCGTCGGGCGGCGTGGCCGAGGGCACCGAGAGCGAATACCAGAGCAGCGCCTCGAAGTCGAAGCCTTGCTCCTTGAAGGTGGGCGCATCGGGCACCTGCGGCAGCCTGCGGCTGTCCATCACGCCGAGCACGCGCAGCTTGCCGCTCTGGATCAGCGACAGCGAACCCGTGATCGAGGTGCCGTCGATGTCGATGGTGCCGCTCAGCAGGGCCTGGATCGCGGGCGCATCGCCGTTGAACGGCACATGCGTGGTCGAAATGCCGGCCATCTTCTCGAAGCTCAGCGGCGCGAAGTTGGTCATGATCGCCTCGCCCGGCGAACCGCGGTTGATCTTGCCGGGGTTGGCCTTGGCATAGGCCACCATCTCCTTGATGTTCTTGTAGGGCAGGTCCATGCGGCCGATGACGATCGCGGGCTGGTAGCCGATCTGCGTGACCGGCGCGAAATCCTTCTTCGGGTCGTAGGGCAGCTTCTCGAACAGCACCGTGTTGCTGGCCAGCGTACCGAGCGAGGACACCAGCACCGTGTTGCCGTCGGGCTTTGCGCGCGCCACGTGGTCGGCCGCCACGATGCCGCTGGCGCCGGGCTTGTTCTCGACGATGACCTGCGTGCCCTTCTTGGTGAGCTCGCTGGCGAGCAGCCGCACGTACTGGTCGGTGCCGCCGCCCGCGGCGAACGGCACCACGAGGCGCACCGGCTGCTGCGCATGGGCCACCGTGCCCGCCACGAGGCAGAGGCCGAGCAGCGCGCGCGCGATGAACTTGAATCGAGCCATTTTTTGTCTCCTGTTTCGCTTGAATCGAGGCCGGCGAAAAGGGGCCTGACCGGGCCCGTTCTTCCGTCCGCCGAGGCAGTCTAGCGAGCCGCGGCGCCGGTGCGCTGCAAGGACTGAAAAGCTGCTTTGCGCCGGCCGCAGCCGCCGTGCGCGCGTCGGCGCCACACTGCAGGCCATGAAGGAACCGGCCGTTTGCATCCTCGGGGACACCCGCGACCTGTTGGGCGAGAGCCCGTTCTGGGACGCGCGAACCGGCACGCTGTGCTGGATCGATTCATTCGGCGGCGCGCTGCACCGTCGCCGCCTCGCCGACGGCAAGGCCGAACGACATGACCTGCCCCCGCCCGTTGGCGCCGCCGCGCCTTGCGAGAGCGGCGCGGTGCTCGTGTCGCTGCAGCACGGCTTCGCGCGCTACGACCTCGCCACGCGGCAGCTCGAACCGATCGCAGGCATCGACACCGACCACCCCGACGTGCGCCTCAACGACGGCAAGTGCGACCCCTGGGGCAACTTCATCGCCGGCACGCTGCATGGCCACCGCGCGCCCGGCGACCCGATCCTGGGCGGACTCTACCGGCTGCGGCCCGACCGCCGCGTGGAGCGCCTCGCCGAAGGTTTCGCGCTCGCCAACGGCCCCGCCTTCAGCCCCGACGGGCGCACCTTCTACATCGCCGACAGCCCTGCCCGCACCATCTGGGCCTTCGACTACACGCCCGACGGCCCGCTCGAGAACCGGCGCGTCTTCGCCGAGACCGAGCCCTTCGGCTCCGGGCCCGACGGTGCGACGGTGGACGCCGAGGGCTTCGTCTGGACCGTGCTGCCCCGTGCGGCGCGGATGGTGCGCCTGGCGCCCGACGGCCGGCTCGACCGCACGGTGGCGCTGCCCGCGACCTACCCGAGCAGCCTGTGCTTCGGCGGCGAGCGCCTCGACCGCGCTTTCGTGACCTCGATCTCGAAGAGCACCAACCTCACGGGCACGGCGCCGCAGGACGGCGCGCTGTTCGAGGTGCGCGGGCTGCCCGCGCCCGGGCTGGCGCCGCACCGCTTTGCGGACTGAACGGCGCTGCGCTCAACCCTCGCGCAGCGCCTCGGCGATGAAATCGACGAACGCGCGCACCTTCAGCGGCAGCGTACGGCTGTTGCGGAACACCGCATAGATGCCGTTGGAAAACGCGCGCACCGCAAAGCGGTGGTCGGGCAGCACGCGCACCAGCGTGCCGTCGTGCAGGCAGCTGCGTACCGTGGCTTCCGACAGCAGTGCAATGCCCATGCCGCCGATGGCCGCGAGCCGCAGCACTTCGCCGTTGTTCGCGCTCAGCACCCCCTGGATCGCGAGTTCCTGCTGCTGACCCTCCTCGTCGATGTATTTCCAGGTGGTGGCCTCGCGCTCGCGCCGGTAGGTGAGGCAGCGCACCTCGGTGAGGTCGCGCGGGTGGCGGATGCGCTTGTGCACCTTCATGAACGCAGGGCTCGCCACCAGCACCTCGTCGCTGCTGAGCAGCCGCTTGATGACGAAGCTCGAATCGTTCGATTCGCCGGTGCGGATGTCGACGTCGAAATCCTGCTCGACCAGGTTGACCGGATGCTCTGAAAGCTCCAGCTCGAGCTGGATGTCGGGATGGCGCTCGGCAAAGCCCGGCAGCAGCGGTGCGATCACGCGCAGCCCGAGCTGGGTGCGCGAATGGATGCGCAGCCGCCCCTCGGGCAGCAGCTTCGCGTTGCGAGCGGCCTCCTCGGCACGCGCCATCGCCTCGAGCACCTCTTCCGCATGCTCGAGAAAGGCCTGGCCGGCCTCGGTGACCTTGAGGTTGCGGCTGGTGCGGTCCACCAGCTGCACGCCGAGTTCTTCTTCGAGCGCGCTGATGCGCCGCGAGATGGTGGCGGGCGACAGGCTCAGGCTGCGCCCCGCGGCCGAGAGGCTGCCCTTCCTCTGGACGATCACGAAGATGCGCAGCGAGTCGAGGGCTTTCATTTCAATCCACGCAAAGAAGGTGTGCGAAGCATGGTGCGCCGCGCGCGCACCCCGCTCCTACGATTCCCGGCACGCAACCAGCCTACAAGGAGCCCAGCGATGGATTTCGGAATCTTCATATTGATGCAGCAACGGAACAAGCATAAGACCTCCCACCAGATCCTTCGCGACGCGGTGGAGCAGACGCGCCTCGCGGACGAGCTGGGCTTCGGCGCGGCCTGGTTCGCCGAGCACCACTTCAGCAACTACGGCATGTGCTCGTCGCCGCTGACGATGATCGCGCACTGCGCCGCGGCCACCCGCAGGATCCGGCTGGGTACCGGCATTGTCGTCGCACCGCTGTACACCCCGGCGCGGCTGATCGCCGACGTGGCCATGGTCGACCAGCTCTCCAACGGCCGCCTCAACCTGGGCATCGGCTCGGGCTACCAGCATTTCGAGTTCGAGCGCTTCGGCGTCTCGCTCGAAACGGCCAAGGGCCGCACCTTCGAGATGCTCGACATGCTCGAGATGGGCCTGAAAGAGCCCAAGTTCGGCTACGACGGCGAGTTCTACCAGCAGCCGATGAGCGCCATCAGCCAGCGCGCGGTGCAGCAGCCTATGCCGCCGATGTGGATCACGAGCGTCGACCCGGCGTTTCTCTCGCGCGCGATTCGCGCCGAGCACCACGTGTTCGTCTCGGGCGGCGACGGCGGCCTCGAGAAGCTCGCCGGCACGCGCGCGCTGATCGACAAGGTGGCACGCGCCGAAGGCAAAGACCCGGCGGGCGTGCAGGTGGGCCTGCTGCGCGCCGCTTACGCGAGCGACAACAAGGACGAGGTCGAGCGCTACCTCGACTGCGCGCGCTACCAGCGCCGCATTGCG
The DNA here is from genome assembly GCF_057656815.1 of Variovorax sp. Soil_C_39. Taxonomy (NCBI): domain Bacteria; kingdom Pseudomonadati; phylum Pseudomonadota; class Betaproteobacteria; order Burkholderiales; family Comamonadaceae; genus Variovorax; species Variovorax sp. Soil_C_39. The sequence continues at coordinate 215,494 of NZ_JBDGJQ010000004.1, read as the reverse complement.
GTGAGCCTGAAGCGCCGCACCGCGCAGATCGCCGACGACTACCAGGTCGAGGAAGGCATCGTCGAGGGCGAGCCCACGCTCGACGAGATGCGTGCGCTGCTGCCCGTGGGCAGCATCGACACGGTGATCGAGCGCGTGGTGAAAGAGATCCGCACGCTCAAGCCCGTGCACTACTGCTTCCAGACGCAGATGGGCGACTTCGACCATCCGACCATGCTGCGCCAGCTCGAGACCTGGGCCAAGGTGATCATCCCCGCGGTGCAGCAGGAGATCGCCAACGACCCGCCGCACGCGGGCGGCAAGGCGGTGGCGAGCGAACTCGCCGCCGCGGCCTGAGGCGGCGCCATGTCCGGCGAAGTCGTCGAACGCGCCGCGCAAGGCGCCCCGGCAGCGGTCGAGCCCACGCTGTTCCGCCAGCTGCTCGGCTGCTTCCCGACCGGCGTGGCCGTGATCACCACGCGCACGCCTGAAGGCGAGCCCGCGGGCCTGACCTGCAACTCGTTCAGTTCGGTGTCGCTCGAGCCGCCGCTGGTGCTGTTCAGCCTGCGCAAGGCAAGCAAGCTGCTCGCGACCTTCGAGCAGGCCGAGGGCTTCGCGATCAACATCCTCTCGGCGCAGCAGGACGCGCTCTCGGCGCGCTTCGCGTCGAGCCGCATCGCCGACAAATTCGAGGGCGTCGCCTGGCGCCCCGGCCAGCTCGGCATGCCGCTGATCGACGACTGCCTCGCGAGCTTCGAATGCCGCGTGTTCGCGCGCCACGAGGCCGGCGACCATGTGGTGTGCATCGGCGAGGTGCGCCACCTCGGCGCCGGCGCCGCCGACCATGCGCTGGTGTTCTACAAGGGCGCCTACATGATGCTGGCCGAGTCGCTGCGCCAGCTCGTGCTGCAGGGCCGGCTCGGCGACGCCGATGTCGACGAGGCCTACCGCACGCTCTACGGCACGTTGCTGCGCCTGGCCTGCGAGCGCGCCGACGAGGCCGAGCTCGACGCGGTCGAGGCCGCGGTCGATGCGATCGAGGCCCATGCCGACGATGCACCGCGCAAGGACCGCATCGATTCCGCGAGCCGCTTCTTCTCTGCCATCGCCGCCGCGGGCCACAACGAGGCACTGACGCTGATGGCGCAGACGATGACGAGCGTGCTGCGCGAGCGCATGACGCACGTGCTGCCGGTGCGCCCGCGCCCCGACCTTTTTCCGCTGCGCCGGAACATCGCCGCGCGCCTGCGTGCGCGCGATGCCGCGGGCGCCGCGGCCGCGCTCGACGAGCTGATCGCGCAGCTGCGCAAGGGCTGACAGGCCCGCGACCACGACATCCAAGGAGACAGAAAAATCATGTCCATCGACTACGCCGCGTTCCGGCGCGAACTCGACGCCTTCGCCCGCACCGCCTGCCCGCCCGAGATCCGCGCGGTGGTGGCCGCGGGCCAGAAGATCACCAAGCGCGAGTACCAGGCCTGGCAGAAGATCCTCCATGCGCGCGGCTGGGGCGCGCCGAGCTGGCCCGTCGATGCCGGCGGCACCGGCTGGGACATCCGCCAGCGCCTGATCTTCGAGGAGGTGATGGCCGAGAACGACTGCCCGCCGCTCTACCACCACGGCCTCGGCCACATCGGGCCGGTGATCATCCGCTTCGGCACGCCCGAGCAGAAGGCGCGCTTCCTGCCGCGCATCCTCGACGGCAGCGACTGGTGGTGCCAGGGCTATTCCGAGCCGGGCTCCGGCTCCGACCTCGCTTCGCTCTCGACCAGCGCGCGGCTCGATGGCGGCGAATGGGTCGTCGACGGCCAGAAGATCTGGACCTCGCATGCCCACGAGGCCAGCATGATCTACATGCTGGTGCGGACCTCGAAGGAGGCGAAGAAGCAGGACGGCATCTCGCTGCTGCTGGTGCCGATGGACACGCCCGGCATCACGGTGCGGCCGATCCGCACCATCGACGGCTGGCACCATCTCAACGAGGTGTTCTTCGATGCGGTGCGCGTGCGCGCCGACAACCTGATCGGCGAGGTCGGCAAGGGCTGGACCTGCGCCAAGTTCCTGCTCGAGCGCGAACGCCTGCCGCCGGCCAACGTGGCGCGGCTCGAACTCGTGCGGCGCCAGGTGGCGCGGCTGGTCGACGAGGCCGCGCGCGCCGCCGCGGGCAAGCGCGACTTCAGCAGCCTGCACCACAAGCTGCTGCTGTGCGAGGCCGACGTGAAGGGCGCGCGCGTGATGATGGCCGAGGCCACCGACGACCTGATCCACCAGCGCCCGCTCGGCGTGCAGCCCTCGGCCATCAAGATGACCTGCGCCGACGTGGCCCAGCGCCTGACCACGATCGCGCTCGATGCGGTCGGCCCCGAGGCCGCGCACCGCTTCCTGGCCCTGGTCAACGACGACGGCGGCGAGGGCACCGACGTGCCGGCCGCCACCTGGATCCAGAACTACATGTTCACGCGCGCCCGCACCATCGCCGGCGGCACCTCCGAAGTGCAGCGCAATGTGGTCGCCAACGAACTGCTCGGAGCCTGACACCCGATGTCCACATCCTTCCCCTCCCTCTTCCCGGGCATGCTGCTCGATGCGGCCGAGCGCTATGCGCAGGACCACGCCGGCGCGGCCGAACTGCCGGGCGACCCGGTGCGCGAACTCGGCTGGGCCGCGACGCTGGTGCCAGAGGCGTCCGGCGGCGTCGGTGGCACGCTGGCCGACCTGGCATCGATCGCCGAAGGGCTCGCCACGCACGGCCTGCAACTGCCGGTGGTCGAAACCTGCGCGGTCGTACCGCTGCTGCTGCAGGCCGCCGCGCCCGAGGCCGCCCACCGCTGGAGCCAGGCCGTGGCCGAGGGCAGCGCGCAGGTCGCGCCGCTCGTGGCGCTGTCTTCCACGCCCGACGAGATCGCGGTGCAGGCACGCCACCTCGACATCGGCTACGAGCTCGACGGCCGGGTGAACGGCGTCGACGTCTCGCTCGCGGCCACGCACTGGCTCGTGCCCGCCGAGGTCGATGGCGAGGCGGCGATCTTCCTCGTCGATGCCGAACGCATCGGCGCGCCCGCGGCGCGCTACCGCACGATGGAAGGCCGGCACGGTGCCGACTTTGCTTTCACGGGCCTCGCGCTGCCCGAAAGCGCCTGCCTCGCGCGCGGCGATGCGGCGCGCGCCGCGCTCGCGGCCACCACCGATGCTGCGCTGCTGCTCACGGCCGCCGACACGGTGGCCGCGCTCGCGGCGCTGATCCGCCAGACCGTCGCGCACCTGAAGGAGCGCCGCCAGTTCGGCGTGGCGCTTGCCACCTTCCAGGTGCTGCGCCACCGCACGGCCGACATGTACGTGAAGTACCTCGGCGCCAAGGGCCTCGTCGCGCACTGCTTCCAGGCGCACGACCAGCAGGCGCCCGACCTGCGCCGCACGCTGCGGCTCGCCAAGGTGTCGCTCGCCGAAACCGCGCGCCACTGCGCCGAGGCCGCGATCCAGATGCACGGCGGCATGGGCGTGAGCGAAGAGGTGCTCGCCACCCGCCTCGCGCAGCGCCTGATCGCGTCCGAGTTCCGCTACGGCGACCGCCTCACGCATGCCGCGCACCTGCACCCGGTGGCGGCCGACGCGGCGCCTTCCCCTGTTTCTTCCAACCTCACCGGGAGTGCACGATGACCGTCCACCTTGAAGTTTCCGAATACATCGCCGTCGTGCGCCTCGACAAGCCCCCCGTCAACGCGGTCGACCGCGAGACGCGGCGCCGCCTCATCGACGCCTTCGACGAGATCTCCGAGCGCGGCGACGTGCGCGTGGCCATCCTCACCGGCACGGGCAAGCACTTCTGCGCCGGCGCCGACCTCAAGGACCGCCCCGATCCCGACAAGGCCGGCGACTTCCTCGGCCACAACCGCCTCACGCGCGAGACCGGCAACGCGATCCGCGAATGCGCCAAGCCCGTGATCGCCGCGGTCAACGGCCCGGCGCTCGGTGCCGGCTTCGGGCTCATGGCCGCGTGCGACATCTTCCTCGCAGGCGAGGATGCGACCTTCGCCATGCCCGAGATCAACGTGGGCCTGGCCGGCGGTGTCTCGATGCTGCGCACGATGGTGGGCCGCTCGTTCACGCGGCGCATGTTCTTCACCGGCATGAAGGTGCCGGCCGCCGAGCTGTATCGCCGCGGCGTGATCGACGAGGTGGTGCCCACCGAGCGGCTGATGCCGCTCGCGATGGAGATCGCGCAGGAGATCGCATCGAAGGCGCCGCTCGCGATCGCCTATGCCAAGCAGGCAGCCAACATGATGGACCTGATGCCGCAGCGCGACGGCTACCGCTTCGAGCAGAACTTCACGATGGCGCTCTCGAAGACCGAAGACGCCCAGGAGGCGCGCCGCGCCTTCCTCGAGAAGCGCCAGCCGGTCTACAAGGGCCGCTGAAATGAAACAGGGCACCACGTTCAGCACGCCAGGCTCCTTCCCCCTCTGGGGGAAGGCTGGGATGGGGGCAGGCACGGCGCTCGCGGGTTTAGCGCCGCTGGCCCCCACCCCCACCCTCCCCCGGAGGGGGAGGGAGCAACTTCGGCTGCGCAGCGCCATGGAAAACTGAAATGCAAATACAAAACGAAGTCGGCCGCGGCCTCGATGCGCTCTTCAGTCCGCGCTCGATCGCGATCTTCGGCGCCTCGGACGACGTGACGAAGATCGGCGGCCGGCCGCTGCAGTTCCTGCAGAAGTACGGCTATCGCGGCGCGATCTACCCGATCAACCGCAAGGGCGGCACGGTGCAGTCGCTGCCCGCGTTCGCGAGCCTTGCCGAGCTGCCGCAGGTGCCCGAACTCGCGGTCATGGCGGTGCCGCCGGAGAGCGTGCTCGAGGCGGTGCGCGACTGCGCAGCGCGCGGTGTGCGCGCGGCGGTCATTCTGTCCTCGGGCTTCTCCGAAATGGGCGAGGCCGGCGCGCGGCTGCAGGCCGAGATCGGCGACGTGGCACGGGCTTCGGGCCTGCGCGTGGTGGGGCCCAACTGCCTTGGCGCGATCGGCGTCGCCGAGCGCAGCATCGCCACCTTCTCGGTCGCGCTCGAATCGGCGTTCCCCGACACAGGCCCCGTGGGCATCGTCTCGCAGAGCGGCAACCTGGGCAGCTACACCATGCGGCTTGCGGTGGAGCGCGGCATCGGCATCAGCCGGCTCCTGACCACGGGCAACGAATGCGATGTGGACATCGCCGACGGCATCGCCTCGCTGGCCGCCGGCCCGGGCACCTCGGTGATCCTGTGCTGCATGGAAACCTGCCGCCACGCGGGCAAGCTGGTGCGCGCGCTCGCGATGGCGCGCGAAGCGGGCAAGCCGGTGATCGTGCTCAAGGTCGGCGTCTCCACCGCGGGCAGCGAGGCCGCCGCTTCGCACACCGGTGCGCTGGCGGGTTCCGATGCGGTCTTCGATGCGGTGCTCGCCAACGCCGGCGCGCTGCGCGTGCCGAGCATCGAGCAGCTCATCGAGGTCGGACATGCGGTTGCGGTGGCCGGCGCCGCGGGTCTTCCGCGCGGCAACCGGGTGGCGCTGGTCACGGCCTCGGGCGGCTTCGGCGTGCTGATGGCCGATGCGGCGAGCGCGCAGGGCCTCGCGCTGCCAAAGCTCGCGGCGGACACGCAGGCGCGCATCGTCGCGGCGCTGCCCTATGCGTCGCCCCGCAACCCGGTCGACATGACGGCGCAGGTCTCGAGCCGGCCCGAGCTGCTGGTGCAGGTGCTGTCGGCCGTGGCCGAGGACCCGGGCTGCGATGCGATCCTGCTGCAGTCGGCCTATGCGTTCCAGATGCCGCGGCTGCGCGACGTGTACCTCGCCGCGCTCGATCAGGTGCGCCGCGACCATCCTTCCAAGCCGATCCTGTTGTGCTGCAAGGCGCCGTGCGACACCCTCGCGCAGCTGCACCGCATGGGCCTTGCCACGGTCGAGACCATCGACGCGGCTTGCGCCACGCTCGCGGCGCTGGTGCGGCTCGGCACGCGCGGTGAGGTCATGCCCGTCGCTGCGGCGCTGCCGCCTGCCGAGCCGCTGCCGGCCGGAGCGTTCGCGAACGAGGCCAACGCCAAGGCGGTGCTTGCGCAGGCCGGTCTTCCGATGTTGAAGGAAGCCGTGGCGACGAGCCGGGAGGCGGCACTCGCTACCGCGCGCGACATCGGCTTTCCGGTGGTGCTCAAGATCGTCTCGCCCGACATCGCGCACAAGACCGAGGTCGGCGGCGTGGTGGTGGGCATCGCCTCCGAAGCGCAGCTGCAGGACGAATACGACGCCCTGCTCGCGCGCGTCGCGCAGAAGGCACCCGGCGCGCGCATCACCGGCGTGCTGGTGGCGCAGATGGCGCCCGCCGGGACCGAGCTGATCCTCGGCACCACGCGCGACCCGGTGTTCGGGCCGGTCGTGATGGTGGGCCTGGGCGGCATCTTCGCCGAGGTGCTGCGCGACGTGGCGCTGCAGCCCGCGCCCGTCACCGAAGACCAGGCACTGCAGATGCTGCGCTCGCTCAAGGCCTTCGCGCTGCTCGACGGCGCGCGCGGCCGGCCGCGTGCCGACGTGGCGGCGGCCGCCCGCGCGGTGGCAGCGCTCTCGCGCTTTGCCGCGCGGCATGCACAAAGCGTTGCCGAGATCGACATCAACCCGCTGGTCGTGCTCGACCAGGGACAAGGCGCCTTCGCGCTCGACGCCCTGCTGGTGCCAGAAGCAACCAAGGACACCCCATGAACGCATCCTCCCTCGAAGGCCGCGTGGCCTTCATCAGCGGCGCGGGCCACGGCATCGGCCGCGCCACGGCGCTCGCCATGGCACGCCTCGGCGCCACCGTCGGCGTCAACGACCTGAAGCCGGAATTCGTCGAAGAGGCCGCGGCCGAGATCCGTGCGCTCGGCGGCAAGGCCATTCCGCTCGCGCGCGACGTGGCCAGCCGCGAGGGCATGCGCGAGGCCGTGCAGCAGCTCGCGCGCGAGGCCGGGCGGCTCGACATCCTCGTCAACAACGCCGCCTGGGTGCGCTACCAGCCGCTGGCCGAGATCACGCCCGAGGTGATGGACCGCATGGTCGAGATCGGCTTCAAGTCGGTGATCTGGGGCATCCAGGCCGCGGCCGAGGCGATGGACCCCGCGCGCGGCGGCGCGATCGTCAACGTGGCCTCGATCGCCGCGTTCAAGTCGCCCGCGCGCTCGGTGGTCTACAGCGGGCTCAAGGCCGGCGTGCTCGGCATCACGCGCGCCGCGGCGGCCGACCTGGGCGCGCGCGGCATCCGCGTCAACGCCGTGGCGCCGGGCGCTGTGCCCACCGAAGGCACCGCCAAGCACCGCAATGCCGAACTCGACGCGAAGCGCATCGCGCGCACGCCGCTGGGCCGGCTCGGCACGGTGGGCGACATTGCCGACGCGATCTGCTTTTTGGCCGGCGACGGCGCGCGCTTCGTCAATGCCGAAGTGATCCGGCTCGACGGCGGCGCCTCGGAGACCTCGCTGTGAGCGCGCCCGTGTCCGCGCATGCGCCCGAGCGGCTGCAGAACGTCTATGTGGTGGCCGATCGGCCGGCCGAGTTGCACGCCTTCTATGCGTCGGCGCTCGGTCTCACGCTGAAGTTTCACGACAAGGACCGCTGGTTCCAGTACGGCGTGGGCAACACCAGCGTGGCGCTGGCCTGCCGCGAAGAAGCCGCACCCGCGACCAGCGGGCTGGTGATGGTGTTCGAGGTCGCCGGCTTCGACGGGGCGCGCGAGCGCATCGAAGCCGCGGGCGGCGAAGTACTCGGCACGCGCGACATGGGCGCGCACGGCGAGGTCATGTCGCTGCGCGATCCCGAAGGCAACGTCGTGCAGCTGTTCCGCCGCGCGAAGGCAGCCGGATGAACCCCGCGGCTGCACTGCAGTCGCTGCTCGACCGCGAGGCCATCCGCGATTGCCTCGCGCGCTACTGCCGCGGCATCGACCGCGCCGACGAAGCGGCGCTGCGCTCGGCCTACTGGGACGACGCGGCCGATTGCCACGGTGCCTGGAACGGCAGTGCGGCCGGCTTCATCGCTCAGGCGCTCGCACGGCTGCGCCAGGGCGGGCGCCGCGTGCACCAGGTGACGCAGGTCGGCATCGAGCTGCATGGCGACGTAGCCGCCGTGGAGAGCGCGTTCTTCGCGTTGCAGGCGCCCGCCGCCACGCCCGCGCAGGAGACTTTTCTCTGCGGGCGCTATGTCGATCGCTTCGAGCGGCGGGGCGGCGAGTGGCGCATTGCGGCGCGCACTGTCGTGTACGACTGGATCGAGGAACGCACTCGCCCCGAGCTCGCGCAGGACGACGCGGCGTTGTTCGTGCAGCGACAGCCCGTGGGTCGCGCGGCCCCGGACGATGCGGTCTATGCGCTGCTGGCGCAGGTGCGCGGCCATGGCGCCGCGGAGGCCGCTGCGTGATCACCGGCGGCGGCGCAGCGCCTTGCGTGCTCGTCACGGGCGCGGCGGCGGGCATCGGCCGCGCCGCCGCGCTGCGCCTCGCACGCGCGGGCTGGCGCTGCCTGCTCGTCGATGCCGACGCGGCGGCACTGCAGCGCCTGCAGGCCGGCTGGCCCGTGGCATGCGCCGCGCCGCAGGCATTCGTCTGCGACCTGACGGACGCGGCGCAGATCGCGCGGCTCGCCGAGGCACTGCCGCCGCTCGATGCGCTGGTCAACAACGCCGGGCGCTCGGCCGGCGGCGCCGACGCGCTCTCGGGCGGCGACGGCGGGTCGGCCGCGCAGTTGCTCGCGCTCAATCTCGTCGCACCCGCACGGCTCGTGCAGGCTTGCGAGCCGTTGCTGCGCCCCGGCGCGCGCATCGTCAACCTTGCCTCGGGCGCGGGCCTGCGCGCCATTCCGTGGCGCGGGCTCTACAGCGCCAGCAAGGCCGGACTGATCGCGCAGACCTTGGCGCTCGCGCGCGCGCGGCCCGACTGGTGCGTGACCGCGCTGTCGCCGGGTTTTGTTCGCACCGAGCTCGTGCAGGGCCTGATCGACAGCGGCCGCCTGCAGCCCGCGCAGGCGGTGGCGAAGATCCCGCTCGGACGCATGGCCGAACCCGAGGACATGGCCGAGGCCCTGTGCTTTCTTGCGAGCCCCGGCGCGCGCCCGCTCTCGGGCCAGTTGCTGGTGCTCGACGGCGGCTCGTCGGTGTATGGCGGCAGCGAACCGCTGCCCGCGGCGATCCGGCCGGCGCTGCCTTTCGATCTGCCCACGGCGCTGCGCTGCATCGACCTGCATGCGCCCACCTGGCGCAGCGCGCTCGATACACGCGAAGCCGCGCCTGTGCGAGCGAGCCGAGCGACCGACACGGTGGCCTACACCGCCGTGCTCGACGGTGCCGCGTTCGACGCTGCACCCGGTGCGGTGCTCGACGCCGCGTTGCGCTCGGCGCGGCGCTTTCGCGCGCAGCATTCAGCGCAGGCCAGCCTCACCCTGCTGCTGCCGGCGCCCTCGACAGACACACCCTGGGCGCAGGCCGGCGACGCGGCCGCCGCGCACATGCTCGTCGACACGCTCGCGGCCGAATGGGGCGCGCACGGCTTGCGCATCAACGCACTGCAGCCCAAACCCGGTGTGGCGGCAAGCGACTGCATGCCGCTGCTCGACTACGTCGCGGGCGCCCGCGCGCAGTTCCTCACCGGCCAGGTGCTGCACCCAGGCGCCGAACGATCCCATACCAACGACAAGGAGACATCGACATGATTCGTCACCCCTCTTCTTCTCTACTTCGCCGCCGCAGCCTGCTGGCCGGCGCCGCCGCTTCGCTGCTCGCGCTGCCGGCACGCGCCCAGGGCCCCGCGCCGAGCGGCGGCTGGCCGCAGCGCCCGATCCGCCTCGTCGTGCCCGGCCCACCCGGCGCGGGCTCGGACATCTTCGCCCGCATGCTCGGCGTGGCGCTGCAGACGGCGCTCGGCCAGCCGGTGGTCGTCGACAACAAGGCCGGCGCCAACGGCCTGATCGGCAACGACGCGGTCGCCAAGGCCGCGGGCGACGGCTACACCGTGCTCTTCACGCCCTCGTCGGCCATCTCGATCAATCCGATCGTGCAGCCGAAGATGCCCTACGACACGCAGAAGGACCTGGTGCCCGTGGCGCAGATCGGCGCCGCAGGCATCCTGCTCATCGCCCATCCGTCCACCGGCTTCAAGTCGCTCGCGGACATGGTGCGCCATGCCAAGGCCAACCCCGACAAGCTCGCCTACGGCTCTTGGGGCAGCGGCTCGACGGGCCATCTGGCGATGGAAGGCATCAAGGCGCACTACGGCCTCGCGATGCCACACGTGCCGTACAAGGGCGCCGCGCAGGTGGTGACCGACGTGCTCGCCAACAACATCGGCGTGGCCTTCGCCGACATCGCCTCGCCCGTGCCGCACATCCGTTCGAACCGGCTGGTGGCGCTCGGCTGCACAGGCTCCGCGCGCGGGCCCGCGCTGCCCGAGGTGCCGACGCTCACCGAGCAGGGCTATCGGTTCGACGTCGACGGGTGGTACGGCGTCTTCGTGCCTGCGGGCACGCCGCGCGAGATCGTCCTGCGCCTGAACCAGGAGATCAACCGCATCCTCGCGACCGACGAAGTAGTGCAGAAGTTTGCGACCCAGAACATGGCGCGCCCGCCGATCAAGAGCGCGGACCAGTTCGCGGCGACGGTGCGGCAGGACATCGAGACCTGGCAGAACCTGGCGAAGGTGGCGAAGCTCAAGATCGATTGATCAGCGCGCGGGCGCGCCGCTGCAGGGTAGGACGCCGCGAGTAAACTCCGCGGCTTTTTCCTTTCTGCAGAGGAGCGACGCGCGATGACTGCCTTGGACACCGGCCCTTTCTTCCACGGCACGCGGGCAGACCTCCAGGTGGGCGACCTGCTCACCGCGGGCTTCCGCTCGAACTACGACGGCCGCGTGGTCATGAACCACATCTACTTCACCGCCTGGCCCAAGGGCGCCGGACTGGCCGCCGAGATGGCGAAAGGCGACGGCCCCGGCCGCGTGTACATCGTCGAACCTACGGGCGCATTCGAAGACGACCCCAACGTCACCGACAAGAAGTTTCCGGGCAATCCCACACGCTCGTACCGCAGCCGGGAGCCGCTGCGGATCGTCGGCGAGCTCGAGACCTGGGAGCGCTTCGATGCGGAATACCTTCGGCAGCTCGAGGAGCACGTACGCGCAGGCAGGGGAGAGATCATCAACTGAATCGCGCCTGCCGCGACCTCATGCGGTGATCGGGCGCATGACCTTGATGATGGCGGCATGCTCTTCTTCACCAAGCCCTGAGCGCACCGCTTCGGAGAAAAGACCTGCGGCAAACCGGGGAAAGGAAGCGCTCAGGCCCGTGTCCGCCGCATGCTGCTCCAGTTTGGCAATGTCGAGCCCCGCGGTTCTCAGCGTGCTCTCAGGACCCGCGAACTTGTTCATCGAGATGAGTTGGCCCATGTGCCTCGCGTCGCCAGCCAGCGCCGGCGCGAAGTCCGCGATGAGTGCACCGAAGTCGGCGACATCAAGTCCTTCGGACTCGCTGATAGCGGCACCATGGCAAAAGCCGATCCAGTGTCCTGCCATATAGGCGAGCACTGACGCAAAAATTGCCGAAGCGAGAGACGGGTCCGCCCCCAGCCATTTGAGTCCGCCGCCCAGTGTTCTGAGAGTAGCCTCTTGCGCACCAAAGACCCGTTCATCGCCGGACATCACGATGGCGGTGGCATCGCCTCCGATCTGGCTCGGCCACGCAAGGATGCCGCCGTCGAGATACTGCACTTCGTTCTTGCCGGCCCAGGCTGCGAGCGCTCGGGCGTCGTTCGGCATGCCGGTGCTGAGTTGCACGAGGGTCTTTCCCTGCCAGAGCTTTTCGGCCGCGGTGTCTTGAACGATGGCGCGCGTCGCCTCATAGCTCGATACACAGACAACGACCACGGGACTCGCCGCAACAGCGGCCGCGACGCTGCCCGCCAGGGAAGCGCCCTTTTCGACGAGCGGCATCGCCTTTGCGGGCGTTCGATTCCAGACGGTCGATGTGCGACCGGCATCGAGGAACGCTCGCGCCAGCGCAGAACCCATCTCACCCATGCCGATGACGGTGACTTCGGTTTCTTGAGTTTGCATTTCATCTCGCTCTGTTGAAGAGCGACGCACTGTAGGTGCAGAATTCAACCGACTCAATGGCTTACCTCGAGGTTAGTCCTCGCAGCGCCCTTCGAATGACCGACCAAGATCTTTCCGCCTGCGGGCTGGGACCCGCACTCTCCGTCATTGCCGGCAAATGGAAGCCGACGATCATCTGGGAGTTGCATCTCGCGCCATTGCGCTTCAGTGCCTTGCGCAGACGCTTGCCCGGCGTCAGCGAGAAGGTGCTGGCGGAGCAGCTGCAAGAACTTGAAGTTCGCGGCGTGGTGCGGCGAACAGCCTATGCGGGGTATCCGTCGCACGTTGAATACTCCCTGACGGACCCCGGCCACGAGCTCAACAAAGCCGTGCATGCCTTGGCACTTTGGGGCAGCGCGTTCGCCCGGGCTGAATTGACGACAGAGCGCTGAATCGCGCCTGCCACTTCGCGCTGGGCGGCGAGCGAGACCATTCCTGACACTTCAGACCGGGTAAGCGGTGCATGATGGCCGCATGACAGGCGATGTGTTGCTCACCTTCAATCCTGGGTCCTCGTCGATCAAGCTCGGCCTGTTTGCGATCGACGCCGGCGCGGCGCGCGTCGTTGCCCGACGCTCTTTCGATGCGCCGCCCGATGCCCTGTCCGGCGTGATCGAGCAGGCGCTGGATTGGGTGAACGATGTCGCGCCGCGCGCACGGCTCATCGCTGCCGGCCACCGCGTCGTGCACGGCGGGGACGCGTTCGACGGCCCGGTGGCGATCACTGCGCACACGCTCGCCCTCATCGAGTCGCTGGCGCCGCTCGCGCCGCTGCACCAGCCGCAGAGCCTGGAGCTGATCCACGCTTTGCGGCGTGCCGCACCGACGCTGCCGCAGTCGGCCTCGTTCGACACGGCCTTCCACCGCAGTCAGAGCCCAGCGTCGCGCCGCTATGCGCTGCCGCGCGCGCTGTTCGGCCAAGGCATCAAGCGCTACGGCTTTCATGGACTGTCGTACCAATTCATCGCATCGCAGCTGCGGCAGCAGCACCCCAGAATTGCCGCGGGCCGGGTGGTGGTCGCGCACCTGGGCAGTGGGGCCAGCCTGTGCGGCCTGCTCGACGGCGCCAGCCGGGAGACCAGCATGGGTTTCTCGACGCTCGACGGCATTCCGATGGCCACGCGCAGCGGCGCGCTCGACCCGGGCGCACTGCTCTACCTGCTCAAGCAGCCAGGTCAGTCGATCGACAAAGTCGAAGACATGCTCTATCACCACTCGGGCCTGGCAGGCCTCTCCGGTATTTCGGGCGACGTGCGCATACTGCTCGCGAGTGACGCGCCCGAGGCACGCGAAGCGCTTTCGCTGTATGCACTGCGAATCGCGCGCGAAGTCGCCGCCATCGCCACGACGCTCGGCGGGCTCGATGCACTCGTTTTCACAGCCGGGATCGGGGAGAACCAGCCGGCCGTGCGTGACGCCGTGTGTCGCCATCTCGCCTGGCTCGGCGTGGCGCCCGAGCCCTCGGCCAGCCGGATCGCCGTGTTCGTCATGCACACCGACGAAGAGCAGGTGATCGCCGACGAAGCCTGCCAAGTGCTTTCTCTTCATCAAACCACCGGAGCCTCCCCATGACCCGTCCACCTGAAGGCGCCCCACCCGAAGACTTCACCCTCCTCGACGCCTGGTGGCGCGCCGCCAACTACCTGTCGGTCGGCCAGATCTACCTGATGGACAACCCGCTGCTTCAGCGGAAGCTCGAACTGGCGCACATCAAGCCGCGGCTGCTCGGCCACTGGGGAACGACACCGGGCCTGAACTTCATCTACGCCCACATGAACCGCGCGATCGTCGCGCGCGACCTCGATGCGCTTTTCGTCGCGGGCCCCGGCCACGGCGGCCCCGGCGTCGTGGCCAACACCTGGCTCGAAGGCACCTACAGCGAGGTCTATCCGGACGTCAGCCTCGACACGGCCGGCATGCAGCGGCTCTTCACCCAGTTCTCCTTTCCCGGTGGCATTCCGAGCCATGTCGCACCCGAAACCCCGGGGTCGATCCACGAAGGTGGCGAGCTGGGCTACTCGCTGCTGCACGCCTACGGCGCCGTGTTCGACAACCCGGCGCTCATCGCCTGCTGCGTGATCGGCGACGGCGAAGCCGAGACCGGCGCCCTCGCGGCGAGCTGGCACTCCAACAAGTTTCTCAATCCCGCGCGCGACGGCGCGGTGCTGCCCATCCTGCACCTCAACGGCTTCAAGATCGCCGGCCCGACAGTGCTGGCGCGCATCGGCGACGACGAGCTCGCCCAGCTGATGCGCGGCTACGGCCACGAGCCGCATTTCGTTTCCGGCGATGACCCCGAGACGATGCACCGCGCAATGGCGCTGGCGCTCGACACGGCGCTCGACGTGATCCGTGCGATCCAGACCGAGGCGCGCGCAGACGGCTTCACCCGCCGGCACCGCTGGCCGATGATCGTGCTGCGTTCGCCCAAAGGCTGGACCGGGCCGAAGGTGGTGGACGGCGTTCCGATCGAAGGCACGCAGCGCGCGCACCAGGTGCCGTTGACCGGCTTCGCGCAGCGCCCGGCACACATCGGCTTGCTCGAAGACTGGATGCGCAGCTACCGCCCCGAGGAGCTGTTCGACGCCCAGGGCGCGCTCCACGCCCGCATCGCGGCCATCGCGCCGCGGGGCGCGCGCCGAATGAGCGCCAATCCGCACGCCAACGGCGGCGTGCTGCTTCGCGATCTCAAGCTGCCGGATTTTCGCGAGCATGCCGTGTCGGTCGAGTCTCCAGGCGCCTCGCTCGGCGAGGCCACCCGCGTGCTTGGCGGCTTCTTGCGCGAGGTGATGCGGCGCAACGAGGAGCAGCAGAACTTCCGGGTCATGGGGCCGGACGAGACCGTGTCGAACCGCCTCGGTGCGCTCCTCGAAGTGACCGGCCGGACTTCGACGGCACGCATCGAGCCGACCGACGACCACGTTGCGCCCGACGGCCGCGTGATGGAAGTGCTCAGCGAACACCTGTGCCAGGGCTGGCTCGAGGGCTATCTGCTGACCGGGCGCCACGGCTTCTTCTCGTGCTACGAGGCCTTCATCCACATCATCGATTCGATGTTCAACCAGCATGCCAAGTGGTTGAAGGTGACGCGCCAGATCGGCTGGCGACGCCCCATCGCCTCGCTCAACTACCTCTTGACCAGCCATGTCTGGCAGCAGGACCACAACGGCTTCAGCCACCAGGACCCTGGCTTCATCGACCATGTGGTCAACAAGAAGGCCGAGGTGGTGCGGGTCTACCTGCCGCCGGACGCGAACACGCTCCTGTCGGTAGCGGACCATTGCCTGCGCAGCCGCAACTACGTGAATGTGATCGTCGCGGGCAAGGCGCCCGCGCCGCAGTGGCTCGACATGGAGGCTGCCGTGCGGCATTGCAGTGTCGGCCTGGGGATCTGGGAGTGGGCCAGCAGCGATGCCGGTGTCTCGCCCGACGTGGTGATGGCCTGCGCCGGCGACGTGCCCACGCTCGAGACCATGGCGGCGGTCGACCTGCTGCGAACGCACCTGCCGGAGCTCAGGGTGCGGGTGGTGAACGTGGTCGACCTGATGGCGCTGGAGTCGCCGTCAGCGCATCCCCATGGCCTGTCGGATGCGGTGTTCGATTCGATTTTCACGGTCGACAAGCCCGTGATCTTCGCGTTCCACGGCTATCCGGCGTTGATCCACCGGCTGACGTACAAGCGCACCAACCACGGGGGTTTTCATGTCCACGGCTACCAGGAAGAAGGCACCACCACGACGCCCTTCGACATGACGGTGCTGAACCACCTCGACCGCTTTCACCTCGCGGCCGACGCGATCGACCGCGTGCCGCGCCTGACGAACAGTGCGGCGCACGTGCAGCAGCACCTGCGCGACCGGTTGCTGGCGCACCGGGCCTACGTTACCGCCAAGGGCGAGGACATGCCCGAGATCGCGGGGTGGCAATGGCGCAGCCGGGACGTGGCAAGGGACTGACGGGGGCGCAGGCACAACCTGAACGCCGCGACAGACATTCGTGGCGTGGACAGGGCACTGAAGTTGGCTTCAAGAGGTGACACTGGCCGAGCATTGCCAATGCGCTACGCTCGTAGCTATGAAAGCATGCACGTTGCCTACCGTTCGCGTTGAGCCGGAACTTCGGGCCGAGCTCGAATCGGTCCTGGGCAAAGAGGAAACCATCAGCACCTTCGTGGCAGATGCCGTGCGCCGGGCGGTGAACTTCCGTCGCGTCAAGACGGACTTCCATGCGCGCGGGGAGGTCGCTTGGCAGGGCTATCTGCGCAACGGCGTTTCACACCCCGTGGACGAAGTGTTCGACCGCGTTCAAGCCCGCATTGATGCACGACGCCGCGAATTGCAAAGCGCCAGCAGCAAGTGACAGAGTTGTTCGGGGTTGAGATGACCTCACATGCCGAGGACGGGCTATGTGGCTCCTACGAAATCCTCCCAGCTCGGCAAGTCAGGGTCTTGGCCGTCCGTCATCAGCGCGAAGAGGACTACCACTGAGCACCCATGGCGTCGCCAGCAGCGCCATCAACTCCACCAACGCAATCTCCTGCGCCTGCCACGCCGGCCGCACCCCCAGCAGGTTGAAGGTCGCACGGCAGCGCCCGCGCGCATCGAGGAGCGGCACGTTGATCACCGTCCGCAGCCCCAGCGCCGCGATGCGCGCGTGGTCGTCGAACACCTCGCGCAGCGCCGCTTCGCCCTCGCCCACGTAGAGCTCGCCGCGGCGCAGCAGCTGGCGCGTCCACGGCGTCATGGCCTTGCGCTTGCGGCCGCCGACCGGGTAGGCCGCGGGGTCCGAGGTCCACACGCGCTGCAGCTCGACGGTCTCGTCGCCCTCGTCCGGAGCAGGCGATGCGTCGACGTTCACCGTGAGCAGCCCATCGCCGAGCTGCTGCCTGCGCACCCCGTCGATGCAACGCAGCGCCGCAGCCATGTCGCCCGCGCGCGGGAGCTCGTGCGTGAGCGCGCGGCACACCGCCAGCGGCAGGCACAACAACGTTTCCCCTTCACTCATTCTTGATGCCCAGCTCGCGGATCATCTTGCCGTAGCGGTCGGCGTCGCTGCGCAGCACGGCGGCAAATTGCTGCGGCGTGCCCTTCACGATCTCCACGCCCATCGCGTCCATGCGGCTGCGCACCTCGGGCTGCGCGAGCGCCTTGTTGATCTCGTCGTTGAGCCGCACGACCAGCGCCTCGGGCATGCCGGCCGGGCCGAAGGCGCCATACCACACGCCGAGCGCGTAGCCCGGCAGCGTTTCCGCCACGGTGGGCGCATCGGGCAGCAGCGGCGAGCGCTGGGCCTCGGTCACGCCGAGCAGGCGCAGCTTGCCGGCCTTGACGTGCGGCAGCGTCTGCGTGCCGGCCGAGAACAGCACCTGCGTCTGGTTGGCCACCGTGTCGACCACCGCGGGCGCGCCGCCCTTGTAGGGCACGTGCAGCATCTGGATGCCGGCGGCCTTTTCGAACAGCACCGCGCTCAGGTGGTTGGTCGAGCCCGGGCCCGCCGAGGCATAGGCGAGCTTGCCGGGGTTGGCCTTGGCATAGGCGACGAACTCCTTCACGTTGGCCGCCGGCACCGCGGGGTTGACGACCATGGTGTTGATCACGTTGGCCATCTGCGCGATGGGCGTGAAGTCTTCCACGCCGCGGAAGGGCATGGAAGGCATGAGCGCGGGGTTCATGGCGTGCGTGCTCATCGAGCCGATGAGCAGCGTGTAGCCGTCGGGCTTGGCCTTGGCGACGTAGTTGGAGCCGATGTTGCCCGACGCGCCGGCGCGGTTGTCCACGATCACGGTCTGGCCCAACGATTTGGTGAGCTGCTCGGCCAGCGAGCGCGCGAGGATGTCGGTCGAGCCGCCGGGCGCCCAGGGCACCACCAGCGTGATCGGCCGCTCGGGCCATTGGGCGGCGGCAAGCGTGGCAAAGCCGCAGAGCGTGACGAGTGCGATGCCGCGGCGAATGATGGAAATCATGGAAAGTCCTCCTTGTTGAAAATCTGTGGTGTGGCGGCAGCGCTCAGCGCCCGACCGCGTAGCCCTGCATGCCGCGCGGATTGGCAGCGGCGCGCAGCACGAGGCGGCCCTCGGCATCGCGTTCGCGGCTGCAGGCCGACATGCGGCCTTCGGACCAGGGCTCGCCGACCTGCACGCCGTGGCCGCGCGCGCGCAGCGCATCGAGCACCTCGGGCGCGAAGCGCGATTCGGCAGTGAGCCGGTTCAGCGTGGTCGCGCGCGGCCAGAACGACGCCGGGAAATGGTCGACATGCCAGGCCGGCGCATCGATCGCCTCCTGCAGGTTCATGCCGTGCACCGCATGGCGCAAGAAGAACGCCGTCGACCACTGGTCCTGCTGGTCGCCACCCGGCGTGCCGAACACCATGTAGGGCTCGCCGTTGCGCAGCGCGAGCGAGGGCGAGAGTGTGGTGCACGGCGGCACGCCGGGCGTCACCGTGTTGGCCAGGCCCTCGTCGAGCCACGTCATCTGCAGCCGCGTGTTGATCGCGAAGCCGAGCGACGGCACCACCGGGCTCGACGAGAGCCAGCCGCCCGAAGGCGTGGCCGCCACCATGTTGCCGTGGCGGTCGATCACGTCGATGTGGCAGGTGTCGCCCACGAACACTTCGCGCTCGGCCCACTCGGCCACCGGCGGCAGCGCCGCAAAGGTCGGCTCGCCGATGCCGAAACGGGTGTCGGCCGTGCGCAGCGTGCGCACGGCGGCGTCGAGGTCGGGCAGGCGCGGCGCCATGCCGAGCGGCGCGCCGGGCGCGAGCTGCTGCGACGCCGTGTCGCCGATCGACTGCCAGCGCGCGCGCAGGTAGTCGTCGGACAGCAACGCAGCCTGCGCCTCGCGCGAGGCGCCGGGCGCGCTGCCGTACCAGGCCAGGCGATCGGCCAGCGCCAGCTTGGCGGCTTCGGCGATGCGGTGCACGAAGCCTTCGGTGTGCGGCGCGTGCTGCGCAAGGTCGGCATGACGCAGCATGCCGATCTGCTGCAGGAAGGCCGGGCCCTGGCTCCAGAAGCCGCACTTGGCCAGCGTGTAGCGGCCGAACGCGACCGTGAGCGGAGCCTCGACCGTGGGCTGCCATCCGGCCATGTCCTCGTAGCGCAGCAGGCCCGCATGGTCGGCGCCAGTGGTGTCGCGCACCTTCGTCGTGCGGTAGTACGCATCGATCTCGCGCGCCACGAAACCCTGGTACCAGCAACGCAGCGCGGCGTCGATGGTGCCGGTGCGGCTGTCGCCGCCCTCGCGCTCGGCCGTCTGCAGGATGCGCTCGTAGGTGGCTGCAAGCTGCGGCTGGCGGAACAGCGCGCCCGGCATCGGCACCTTGCCGTCCGGCAGCCACACCGCCGCCGAACTGGGCCAATGTTCGCGAAACAGCGACTGCACCGCGACGATGGCCTGCACCGCACGCGGGATCAGCGGACAGCCGTCGCGCGCATAGGCGATCGCCGGCGCCAGCACGTCGGCCAGTTGCCAACTGCCGTGGTCGCGCAGCATCGTGAGCCAGGCGCCGAAGGCACCGGGCACCGTGGCGGGCAACAGGCCGATGCCCGGCACCTGCTCGAGCCCCAGCCGGCGAAACGCCGCGGCCGAGGCCTCGGCCGGTGCCACGCCCTGGCCGCAGACCGACTGCATGCGCCGCTCTTTCTCGGTCCACAGCAGGATCGGCACTTCGCCGCCCGCGCCGTTGAGGTGCGGCTCCACCACCTGCAGCACGAAGCCGCCGGCCGCGGCCGCGTCGAAGGCATTGCCGCCACGTTCGAGCACGCCCATGGCGGTCTGCGCGGCCAGCCAGTGGGTGGCGGCCGCGACGCCCTGCGTGCCGACGATCTCGGGGCGGGTGGTGAAGCTGTTGCTGTTCATGGCGCAATTCTGGACGCATGAAATAGGCCAATGCACATGAAATGCTATGGATGCATGCATCGATTGCTATGCTCGCGTCGACCATGCCACCCGCAACAGCCCTGCCCTCCACCCCCTCCGACGCCTTCGCGCTGCGCCTCGAGACGCGCCTGAAGCTGCGCCACTACGTGCTGCTGCTCGCCGTCGAGCGGCACCGCTCCATCACGCGCGTGGCCGAGCAGCTCTCGCTGGCGCAGCCCACGGTGACACGGGCGCTCGCCGACGTGGAAGACATCTTCATGACGCCGCTCTTCGTGCGCAGCCGCCGCGGGCTCGAGCCGACGATGGCCGGCGAGGTGGTGCTCGCGCGCGCACGGCTCGCGGTGGCCGACAGCCGCGCGCTGCAGCAGGAACTGCACGCGGTCAACGGCGCCGGCCTGCAGGGGCGGCTGCGCATCGGCGTCATTCCCTATGCCGCCACCCAGACGCTCGACGCGGCCTGGCAGCACCTGTTCGCGCAGCAGCCGCGCATCGCGCTGCTGGCGCACGAAGACACCACGCACAACCTGGTGGTGGCGGTGCGCCAGCGCGCGCTCGACTGCGCCATCTGCCGCTTCTCGCACGACAGCACCGACGATGACCTGGTGCAGCGCCTGCTTTACCGACAGGAAGCCTGCGTGGTGGTGTCGAAGGCAAGCGCCGCGCGGCTGGCGCGGCAATCGGCGCTCGACATCTCGCGCCTGGCCGATATGGACTGGATCTTCCCGCCCGCGGACACGCCGATCCGCCAGATGATCGACAGCGTGTTCGCCGCCGCGGGCCGCTGCCTGCCGGTGCCGCTGCTCGAGGCCTACGCGGTGCGCACCGTCGCCTCGGCGATGCAGCACCTGCCGCGCGCGGTTACGGTGCTGCCACGCGACGTGGCCCAGGCCGTGGCCGCCACCGGCGCGGCCGAGGTGTTGCCGCGACCGCTGCCGTGGAGCCTGCCGCCGGTGGGGCTGGCGTGGCTGCGCGATTCGCCGAAGGCGGCGGTGATCGAGGCGCTGGCGGCGGCGTTGCGCTGAGCGCGCATGGCCAAACGGAGAACGCAACTCATTGATCTATAAGGCTTTTCACTGTATCTTTCAAAAACCCAGGAATACAGTGAAATGCCCGGAATCATTGAAAACAGCGAAAGCCAGAAGCGGCAGTACATCGACGCGGAGAGCGTCTTCGATGAACTTCGCCGGGTGCGGAAGGCGGCCGCGCAAACGCGTGGCGGGATGATCTGGCGAGAGATTTCCGGGGAAAGTACCTCATCCGGACCTCGCCCAAGGGCGCCCACAAGTCCCTCGGACCCGAGAGCCCCGAAACGCGGAAGATGTTCGAGACCTTCAGCGAGCGCAAGGCAGCGAATGCCGAACGCCTGGCGGCCATCGAGCGTACCGCCGAAGAACAGCGGCGACTCAACCGCGCCTTGCGCGTGGGGCGCGTTCCACCGATCGTCGTCAAGGTGCTGAACGCACTCGACGCGGCCGGGCTGTCGGAACACTTCACCGTCGTCGGGACGCATTCGCTCTATGCCTACGAGAGTGCCAGCGGCGTGCGCCTTGCGCCCGAGGCGATGGCCACGCGGGACATCGACCTGCTCTTCGACACGCGAAAGCGCCTGGCGTTTTTCTCACGGATGAAGGAAGCCGACGCGTCGTTCCTCGGCCTCTTGAAAAAGGTCGACAAGTCTTTCGAACGCCTCGACGACCGCAAGGAGACCGTGCGCAATGCCGAGGGCTTCGAGGTCGACGTGATCCGGCGCATGGCCCAGGAAGACGATCCGCATCCGCTGCGCCTGAGCGAGCACGAGGACGATTTCTGGGCCGTTCAGCCTTCCACAGGGGAGCGCATCCTCGCTTCGCCGCGCTTCAGCCAGATGGTCGTGGCCACCAGCGGCGAGATGGCGCTGATGCACACCATGCACCCACTGGACTTCGTGCAGATCAAGCGTGTGCTGGCCGCCTATCCCTCGCGCGATCCGCTCAAGGTGACGAAGGATCGGCTGCAGGCCGGCCTGGTCGAGGCGCTCGTCCGCACGCACATGCCGCAGTGCGCGCGCCCCGATGCGCCTGCCGGCCAGACCGTGCAGGGACTGCCCCGATGAAATTCAAGGAAATCGACGCCTTCCGCGCCGTGATGCGCTCGGGCTCCATGACGGCGGCGGCGGCCGACCTCTACACCTCGCAGCCCAACGTGAGCCGGCTCATCGCGCAGCTCGAGGCCTCCACCGGCCTGGTGCTGTTCACGCGCAGTGCGGGGCGGCTCACGCCGACCGAGGAAGGCATGGCCTTCCTGCGCGAGGTGGACCGCGCCTTCGTCGGACTCGACGCGCTCAAGGACGCGGCGCGCAACATCCGCCAGTTCGGCAAGGGCCGGCTGCGCATCGCCACTGTGCCTTCGCTCGCGATGACGGTGTTGCCGCTGGTGCTGCAGCGCTTCCATGCCGACCATCCCGAAGTGACCGTTGCGATGGACACCGGCAGCTCGCAGCTGGTGGCCGAATGGGTCGGCACGCGCGTGTGCGACCTGGGCTTCGTGTCGTACCTGCCGCCCGGCGCGATGACCGATGCGCATGCGGTGTGCGACGTGAACGGCTGCTGCGTGCTGCCGCCGGGGCACGCGCTCGCGGCGAAGGCGGTGATCGGGCCGGCCGACCTGGCGGGCGAGTCGTTCATCTCGATGGCGCATGGCGACGGGCTGCGCGCGGCGGTGGATGCCGTCTTCGCGGACAACGACCGCCGCATCATGCATTTCGAGACGCCCTATGGCGCCACCATCTGCCAGATGGTCGGGCTGGGCCTCGGCGTGAGCATCGTCAATCCGCTGGTCGCGCGCAGCTATCGCCACACCGGCATCGTGGTGCGCCCCTTCGCGCCGCAGGTGCCCTTCGTGAGCTACCTGCTGCAGGCGCGCCACCGGCCGTTCAATGCGCTGGTCGACCGCTTCCAGGCGCTGGCCGGCGAGGTCATCGCCGAGGAACTCCGCGCGCTCGACTGACCTCGGGCGGCCGCAGAGCCCATACGGTTTTCGTATGGGCGCCTGACACACTCGTATTTGCGTCCGGCAGGGGGGCGCCGCAATACTCGTTGGCCCTTGAAAAGACCAGGAACCCACGAGTATTCCGATGAATCTGCGAACCCGCCCGAGGCCGTGCTGATGGCTGCGCCGGCGAACAATCCGACTTCTTCTTCCGCCGTCTTCGACGTCGCCGTGATCGGCGGCGGCCTCGTCGGCTCGGCCATCGCCTACGGCCTGCGCGGCAGCGTCGAGTCGATCGCGGTGCTCGACGAGGGCGACATCGCGCTGCGCGCCTCGCGCGGCAACTTCGGCCTGGTCTGGCTGCAGAGCAAGGGCTACGGCATGGGTGCCTACAGCCGCTGGACGCTGGGCTCGACACGGCTCTGGCCGCAGCTGGCTGCGCAGCTGCGCGACGAGACCGGCATCGACGTGGCGCTCGAGCAGAAGGGCGGCCTCACGCCGCTGATGGGCGACCACGAGATCGAGGCGCGCCTCGCGTGGGTCGAGCGGCTCATGGCGCAGCAAGGCGTCGAGCCCTACGAATGGAAGCTGCTCGACCACCATCAGGCCGCGTCGCTGGTGCCCGGCCTCGGGCGCGACGTGACCGGTGCGATCTGGACGCCGCACGACGGCATCGTCAACCCGCTGAAGCTGCTGCGCGCGCTGCACACGGCCTTCGCGCAAAGCGGCGTCTCCTACCTGCCGCACCACGGGGTCGAGAAGATCGAGCATTCGGCCGGCATGTTCCACCTGCGCACCGCCGCGGGGCGCTGCATCCATGCGCGGCGCATCGTGCTCGCCTCGGGCCTGCACAACGGCACGCTCGGCGCACAGGTCGGCATCGACCTGCCGATGGCGCCGCAGCGCGGCCAGATCATCGTGCTCGAGCGCACGCGCCGGCTGCTCGACACGCCCATGGTCACGCTGCGCCAGAACGACGAAGGCAGCTGGCTGGTCGGCGACTCGCAGGAAGATGCGGGCTATGCCGAGCACGTGACCACGCTGCCGGTGCTCGCCACGCTGGCCGACCGCGCGGTGCGCACGCTGCCCGCACTGAAGGACGTGCGTGCGGTGCGCGCATGGTCGGCACTGCGCGTGCGTGCGCAAGACGGCTTTCCCGTCTACGAACAATCCGCGCGCCATCCGGGCGCCTTCATCGCGACCTGCCACAGCGGCGTCACGCTGGCGGCGACCCACGCCTTCACGCTCGCACCCATGATCGCCGCCGGTGCCCTCGCGCCCGAACTCGACGGCTTTTCGACCAGGAGATTCCATGTTCAGTCGGCTTGAGCACCCCGCCGGGGCCGCCGGGCGCACGGTGCGCATCACCGTGGACGGTGCCGCACTCGCCTGCGCCGAGGGCGACAGCGTGGCGGCTGCACTGCTGGCCGCTGGCATCGACGCCTGCCGCGACACCGCGGTGACCGGCGTGCCGCGCGGACCTTTCTGCATGATGGGCATCTGCTACGACTGCCTGGTCGGCATCGACGGCGAGGCGAACCGCCAGGCCTGCATGACGCGAGTGCGCGACGGCATGGTGGTGACGCGGCAGCTCGGTGCGCGGGAGGTGAAGGCATGAACGCCAGCTCTCCGCTGCAGTTGCCGCCAGCGCTCGAATGCGACCTGCTGGTCATCGGCGCCGGTCCCGCGGGCCTGGCCGCAGCCACGCGCGCCGCAGGCCTCGGCCTGGACACCGTGCTGATCGACGAACAACCCGCCGCGGGCGGGCAGATCTACCGCGCGATCGGCAGCACGCCAGTGCAGGACCGCGCGATCCTCGGCGCCGACTACTGGCACGGGCTCGACCTGCTGGCGCCGTTCCGCGCGAGCGGCGCGCGCCATGTCGCGGGCACGATGGTCTGGGCCGTGAGCCCCACCGCGCAAGGCTTCGAAGTCGCGTATTCGAACGCGGCCGAGCGCACGAGCGGGCTGCTGCACTGCCGGCACATCATCGTCGCGACCGGCGCGCAAGAACGGCCCGTGCCGATCCCGGGCTGGACGCTGCCCGGCGTGCTCACCGCGGGCGCGGCGCAGATCCTGCTCAAGACCGCGGGCGTGGTGCCCACCGGCACCACGGTGCTGGCCGGCGCCGGACCGCTGCTCTACCTGCTGGCCTGGCAGTACCTGAATGCGGGCGTGAAAGTCCATGCGCTGCTCGAGACCGGCATGCCCGGCCAGTGGCGCCATGCGCTGCCGTTCGCCTGGGGCTTCCTGCGCTCGCCCTACCTCGGCAAGGGCCTGAAGCTGCTGCGCGCCGTGAAGGCGCAGGTGCCCATCATCGGCAACGTGACGGCACTCGAGGCGCTCGAGGCGCCCGGGCATGCCGGCCGGCTTGCGCAGCTGCGCTACCAGGCCGGTGGCCAGACACACACGCTCGCGGTCGACCAGCTGCTGCTGCACCAGGGCGTGGTGCCGAACACGCACCTGTCGCGCGCGCTCGGTGCCGAGCATGCCTGGAACGAACGACAGGACTGCTGGGAGCCCGTGGTCGATGGTTGGGGTGCGAGCTCGGTGCCGCAGCTGACCATCGCGGGCGATGGCGCCGGCATTGCGGGCGCCGTCGCGGCCGAACACCGCGGCCGGCTCGCGGCCGTGCATGCCGCGGCCTCGCTCGGCGTGATCGACACTGCGCGTCGCAACAGCGAAGCCGCACCGCACCGCACCGCCCTGTCGCGTGCCACGCGCGGGCGCGAGTTCTTCGAGACGCTGTACCGCGTGCCCGAGCGCCTCCGCCGGCCGGTCGGCGACACCATCGTTTGCCGCTGCGAAGAAGTGACGGCCGCGCAGGTGCGCGAGGCCACGCGCATCGGCTGCCAGGGGCCCAATCAGTTGAAGGCCTTCCTGCGCTGCGGCATGGGCCCGTGCCAGGGCCGCTTCTGTGGCCTCACGGTCGCCGAAGTCATGGCCGACGAGCAGGGCCGGCATCCGCGCGACGTGGGCAGCTACCGCGTGCGCTTCCCGATCAAGCCGGTGACGCTGGGCGAGATCGCCTCGCTGCCGCAGACCCAGGCCTCGCGCGACGCGGTGGTCCGTTTCGCCAAAAAATAATGAACTCCAAAGTCAGCCGCCGCCTCACCGAAGGCACCGCCCCCGAGGTCACCGAGCACATCTACGCGCCGCGCCTCGCCAAGGACTTTCCGGCCGTTTTCGCGCCGCTCAACGACGTCAACCAGGCGCACCTGCTGATGCTGCTGCGCACCGGGCTGATGCCGCCCGAGCCGGCCGCGCAGCTGGCGCGTGCGCTCGCGCGCATCGAGGACGAAGGCGTGGCCGCCGTGCCGCTCGATCCCTCGATCGAGGACGCCTACTTCAACTACGAAGCGCACCTGATGGCCGTGGCCGGCAGCCATGTGGGCGGCTACCTGCACATGGCGCGCAGTCGCAACGACATCCTCGCCACGACCGACCGCATGCGGGCGCGCGAACTCGCGCTGTCGCTGGTGGAGGCCCTCTGCACCGTGCGCGACGCGGCGCTCGCGGGCGCGACGAAGCACTGCCGCACCGTGATGCCGGGCTACACGCACCTGCAGCCCGCGCAGCCGATCACCTATGGCTTCTATCTCTCGGCGATGGCCGAGGTGCTGACGCGCGACATCGAGCGCGTGCAGCAGGTCGAACGCCTCATCGACCGCTGCCCGCTCGGCGCGGGCGCGCTCGCGGGCACTTCGTTCGCGATCGACCGCGAAGCGACTGCGCGGCTGCTGGGCTTCGGCAGCGTGCTGCCCAATGCGCTCGACGCCGTGGGCTCGCGCGACTTCGCGCTCGAGCTGCTCGCGGCCATGGCGATCTGCGCGGTGGGCTGGAGCCGCTTCGCGCAGGACTACTTCGTGTGGTGCACCAGCGAGTTCGGTCTGATCGACTTTCCGGACCGCGTGGCGGGCACCTCGAGCATCATGCCGCAGAAGAAGAACCCGGTCGTGCTCGAGTACCTCAAGGGCAAGGGCGGCCACCTGATCGGCCTGCTCGGCGCATCGCTCTCGACGATCAAGGGCACCAACTTCAGCCACACCGGCGATGCGAGCCGCGAGGGCATGCGCAGCGTCTGGGAGGCCGGCGAGGAATGCCTGCGCTGCCTTGCGCTGTTCGACCTCGTGGTGCGCAGCGCCACGCCGAATGGAAAAGCCATGTCGCAGCGCGTGCGCCGCGACTTCAGCACGGCCACCGACCTGGCCGACCTGCTGGTGCGCCGCTCGGGGCTGTCGTTTCGCGAGTCGCACCACGTGGTGGGCGCCGTGGTGCGCGAGGCGATGGACCGCGCGCTCGGCGCCGACGAGGTCGGCCTCGACATGCTGAACCGCGCCGCCCGGGACCAGCTCGGCCGGCCGCTCGCGCTCAGCGACGAAGAAGTGCGCCAGAGCCTCGACCCGATGGCGAGCGTCGAGAGCCGGCTCGTGCGCGGCGGCCCTGCACCCGTGCGCGTGCAGGAGCGCGTCGCCGAGCTCGAACGGCTTTCGGCAGACGACCGCCGGCGCAACCAGGTACGGCGCGACACGAGCAACGAGGCGCGCGAGCGCCTCAAGCAAAGCATCCGGACACTTGCCCTTCAACAACCCGCGGCACCGTCGGTCCACCAAGGCCGCACCGCTTTCTTCGAGGATTGAGACATGCGCTTTTTCACCCGAATCGTTCCGGCCGTCGCGATGGCGATGACCCTGGGACAGGCCGTTGCCCAGGACCTGCCGCCTTCGCCCATCCGCCTGCTGGTCGGTTTTTCCCCCGGCGGCGGCAACGACGTGATGGCCCGCCTGATCGCCACGCAGTTCCAGCTCAACACCAAGGAAACCATGGTGGTCGAGAACAAGCCCGGCGGCGGCAGCACCGTGGCCACTTCGGAAATGGCGCGCGCCAAGCCCACCGGCCAGACGCTGCTCATGGGCTCGGTCGGCGGCCAGGCGATCGCGCCATCCATCTACAGCAAGCTGCCCTACGATCCGGTCAAGGGCGTGCAGGCGGTGTCACTCGTGGCCAGGTCGGCCAACGCGTTGGTCGTCAATGCCGAGCTGCCGGTGAAGAACGTGAAGGAGCTGCTCGCGTACGCCAAGGCGCATCCGGGTACGCTCAACGTCACCTCGCCGGGCAACGGCACCATCTCGCATCTTTCGGCCGAACTCTTCAAGAGCATGGCGGGCGTGTTCATCACGCACATCCCCTACCGCGGCGACGCACCCGCCATGCAGGACGTGATGGGTGGCCAGGCGCAGATGACCTTCGCGAGCCTGCCGTCGGCCAAGGCCGGTGCCGACACCGGCAAGGTGCGCATCCTCGCGGTGACCAGCGCCAAGCGCGTCGATTCGATGCCGCAGGTGCCGACCATCGCCGAATCGGGCGTGCCGGGCTACGACGTGGTTTCCTGGTATGGCGTGTTCACGACCGGCGGCACGCCGATGCCGGTGGTCAACCGCCTTGCAAAGGAGTTCGGGGCGGTGCTCGCGCAACCCAACGTGCGCGAATCGATCACCAAGATGGGCATGGAAGCCGGCGCGCTCGGCCCGGCCGAGTTCACCGAACTTGTCAACGCCGACACGCGCAAGTGGGAGAAGGTAGTGAAAACGGTGGGCATCAAGCTCGATTGAGCCTGAGCGAACCCTGCAGGCGGGTTCACTCGCACATCATCCGCAGCAGCCCCCGGTGTTCGGCGACGACCACCGCCTGCGTGCGGGAGCGGACCTGGAGCTTGCCGAGAATGCCTTGACATGCGCCTTGACGGTCCCGAGCTGGATGTCGAGCGTGCGCGCTATTTCCTTGTTTCCTGCACCTTGCGACATCTGGTGAAGGACGTCATGCTCGCGCTTGGTGAGGGACGCATGCACCAAGCTGTCGGCGATGCGCGCCGAGACCGCGACGTCGTAGCAGCGCCCGCCGCGCGACAGCGATCTCACCGCGTCGACGATCCTCTCGTCAGAGCAGCCCAGCAGGAGATAGCCTTGCACACCGCGCGCCATCGCGCTGCGGATGTCCCATTCGCCGGCACGCGTCGTCACGATCAGCACCTTGGGCGCCGGCCGGCGAGCATCCGGCGAACCGGCGAAAACCTCGAGGCAGCGCATGGCGGTCGTGGATTCGGCCGAAGGTGTCTATGAGGTGCTGCTCGATCAGCAGACGCAAGCGTTGCGCTGGGTGGCGAACGGCCCCGAAGGGGAAGTGCTCGACAAGGAGCCCGGCGTCGTCCTGCTCCTCCGGTTGCGCATGCTTTGGCTGTCCTGGTTGATTCCGCAGGACCAGCTGTGAGCAGCGCCGTGCATCAGCCCGCGCCGCGCGGCGCGCGCCCGGCGCCGCTACCGCCCTTGCGCACCGAGACCTGATTCTGCGAGCCGGCGCCCAGGGTCAGGCGATCGTGCCGGCTCTCGGGTGTGCGGCGTCCCTGGTTGAGCTGCGTGGGCTCGGTCTGACCCATCTTGTTGTGGTCGTTAGCGAGCTTGCCGCTTTGCGGCGTCTGCGCATCGGCCTCGGCGGTACCGTGCGCGGTGGCGGTCGCCGCGCGCACGGGGCTGCCGACCTGGTCGCGCTCCGGATGCTTGTCGCGGCTCTGTTCCTTGCGCAAGAAATCCTGCTTCTTTGTCATGGTGTGCTCCGTGTGGGTGAATGAACCATCGGTTTCACCATGCGCGGCCCTCAAGGTTCCCGCGTGTAGGAAATGGGCTGAGGCGGATGTCGTACCGGTCGGGCGTCAAGACGGCGCTTCTCTCGCGAAACGGACCACCGTCACGCCAGGCCGCAACTGCCGCAGCGAGGGCATGACGAGCACGCAATCGTCATAAGGCGTGATGACGGCCTCCCCGTCGTTGTCGCCGATGGGCGTTCCCGCTTTCGGTAGGGTTTCGAGGCCGCGGTAGTCGCCGAGAAACCGGAACCGCTCGCTGCGCGCGACGACACCGCCTGTCACTCGCAACACGCGCTGCGGGGGCGCGTCGGGACGGCGCCAGCCCGCGAGCAGTTCCTGCGCCACTGCGGCCTCGAGGATCCCGGCTTCGACCAAGAACCGGACGGCCATGTCTTGGGCCACGTCACGGCTCGACAGGTCGCCGTGGAAGCCGCACTCAACAAGCAGCGACCGGTTGTCGACCGCCTCGGTGTCGGCCAATCCGAAATGGCCGAAATCGCGCATGCGCGTGCCATCCTCATGCCCTTCGTCGACCACCACGTGCTCGGGTGCGCGCAGCTTTCGCGCAAGCGCAAGGTTGCGTGCATGCGGCCCTGGGAGCAACAGCGGGGCACCGGATTCATGCATCGAGTGCAGGTCCAGCAGCCAGTCTGCCTGCGCCACGAACGGAAGCAGCGCCTGCGCGCGGCGCCGCTCCAGCGTGCCGCCCTGCGCCAAGCGCGCCGCGGACCATTGCCGGTTCAGGTCCTCGTCGACGAAACGCGACGCATCGAATGCGGCCGGATCGAACCGGTCGAAAGCGGCGAGATTGCAGAAGGCCAGCGTGAGGGTGCCGCGGCATGGGCGCACGCCGGCCTCAAGCAGGCCCCGGACAGCCCAGGCCCCGCACAGCTCGTTGCCGTGGACGAGCGCCGCGACCATGACACGGCGGCCGGGCGCGCCCGACTCGAAATGCCACACCCCCTCGGTCCCGGTATTGCCCGCGCGCCAGGCGCCGAGCTCGGGCCTGGGCAGCGCAAAGTGCAGCGCCGTCATTCCGTGATCTTCGCGAAGTCGACGATCTGCTGATACTTGGCGCTTTCTTCCGCCAGGAAGCGCGCCATGTCGACGTCGAGCGGCGCGATGGTCGAGCCGGATTCCTCGAGCTTCTTGCGCAGCTCCGCGGTCTGCAGGATCTCCCTCAGCGCATTGCGCAGCTTCGCGAGGATGGGTGCCGGCAGGTTGGGCGGCGCCATCAATGCGAACCAGACGCCGATGTCCATGTGCTTCAGCTTCGGCAACTCCGCGAGGGCGGGAATGTCCGGGGCCGCCGGCGACCGGCTTTTCTGCGTCACGCCGATCGCCACCACCTTGCCGCTGCGGATGTGCGGCAGGCCGCTGGACAGCACGAACACGCCGTAGTCGAGCGAGCCGCCCACCAGGTCGATGGTCAACGGCGCCACGCCGCGGTAGGGGATGTGCGTCATGAACAGGCCGCCCTGCTCCTTCACCATCTCGCCGGCCAGGTGCAGCGCCGTGCCGACCCCGCTGCTTCCGTAGCTGAACTGCCCCGGCTTGGCCGACACCGCATCGAGGAACTGCCCCGCGTTCTTGACGCCCGCGCCGGGCGATGCCACCAACACCATGGGCTGAGAGGCGACCAGGCCGATCGGCGTGAAGTCCTTGTAGCTGTACTTGACCGTGCCGGGCGTGATCAGCCGGTTGATGGCGATCTCGTTGTTGGCGCCCAGCAGCAGGGTGTAGCCGTCGGGCGCCGCCTTGGACACCTTCGTCGCGGCGATCGCGCCGCCCGCACCACCCGCGTTCTCGACCACCACCGCAACGCCGAGCTTCTTCGCGAGCTGGTCGGCCACTGCGCGGCCGGTCAGGTCGGTGCTCCCGCCCGGCGGATAGCCGACCAGCACGGTGATCGGCTTGCCCGGGTAGGCGGTCTCCTGGGCCAGAGCCGGGCCCGCGCAGGCAGCGGCGGAAAGAACCGAGAACGCGGCAACGCGAAGGGCATGGGGAATCTTCATGGTCTGTCTCCTGTGGTGCCCGCATTCTGTTGGCCGCGAGCTTCGCAGCAGTGCCGATTCGGCACACAGGCTTGCAGGAAGGTACCGGAGTTCAGCCGGGGTCGACGGTCTGCCAGAACGACTCCGCCGCGGCGGAGAGCCTTCGCTTGGCGCGCACCATGCGGATCTCGAAGCCGATCTCCAGGGCCTTGCTGCCCACCGGCGCCAGCTGCCGCGCCTTGCAGGCGCCCGCAGCCAGAGACCAGGGAAGCCACGCCACGCCCAATCCCTTGAGCGCGTACTCAAGCAGCGCGTCGGCCGAATCGCACTCGATGGTTTCCGTGAGCCGGGGCGCCTTCGGGTGGTTGCTCAGGTGGTCGCTCACAAGGCGGCCCAGGGCCAGCGTCTGGGCATAGGCCAGGAAGGGAATCGCCTCGGCCTGGTCGACGCTGAACGCCGCCTGACCGCGGGCATCGACCTTGCCCACCGGCACCAGTCGGTCGCTCGCGATCCTGCGCTGCAGGTACTGGTGCGAACCGAGACGCAGCGCGATCTGCGGATGGTGGTAGGTCAGCATGAAATCCGATTCCCCGCGCTCGAAGCGCTGCAGCGTTTCCGCCATGGAACCGGTGCGCACCACCACACGGACGCCCGCGCGCTGCCGCCTGATCCTCGCGAGCCAGTCGGCGGCGACCGTGCGCGCCAGTGTGCGCCCCGTAGCCAGCGTCACCGTGGCGGTGCGCCCCTGCCCGTCCGCCCCGGCGATCTCGCTTCTGGCCTGCGCCATGGCCGGCACCACCTGCAGCGCAAAGCCGAGCAGCTTCTCGCCCTGGCTGGTCAACCGGACCGACGTGCCGTGCCGCTCCACGAGGGCGGCCCCGGCCCAGGCTTCGAGCGCACGGATGCGGCGGCCGAACGCCGGATGCGTCACGTGGCGCTGCTCGGCAGCCCGGGTGAAGCTCCCGGTGTGCGACAGCGCAATGAGGTCTTCGAGCCACTTGGTCTGCATGGCTGCGACTGTAGTCGCTGCGTCCAGCGCGTCCCGCGTCGCTCCGGCGACCATGGCTCGCCGCGGCGCTGCCTACCATGCAGCCCATGAACGATGCCTACCTGCTCTACGGCGCCCAGATCAGCTACTTCAGCGGCAAGGTCCGCGCCTACCTCCAATGGAAGGGCCTGCCGTTCACAGAGCGCGAGGCGGATGCCGACATCTATCGCAGCGTGATCGTGCCCGGCGTGGGATTTCCGGTGATCCCGGTCTTGCGAACGCCGAGTGGCGCGCTGCTGCAAGACAGCACCGACATCATCGACGCGCTCGAGGCCGCGCATCCGGTGCCGAGCATCGCGCCCGCGGGCGGGGTGCAGCGGTTCGTCGCGAGCCTGCTCGAGCTCTACGGCGACGAGTGGCTGATCATCCCGGCGATGCACTACCGCTGGCACCACAACCGCGAGTGGGCGATGCGGGCGTTCGGACGATTGAACGCGCCCGACGCTTCGGCCGACGCGCAGTTCGAGATCGGCCAGCGCCGCGCCCAGCCCTTCGCGCAGGCCGCCGTGCTGTTGGGTGCGCAGCCCCACATGCACGCCGCGATCGAGCGCTCGTACGAGGCGCTGCTGCTGGAACTCGATGCGCATTTCGCGGTGCACCGCTGCGTGCTCGGCGACCGGCCCAGCATCGCCGACTTCGGGCTTTACGGTCCGCTCTATGCCCACCAATACCGCGACCCCGCGAGCGGCGCGCTGATGAAGCGGCTCGCGCCGCACGTGGTCGCGTGGATCGAGCGCCTGCGCGATAACGCCATGCCCACCGACGGCCGCTTCGCGCCTGCCGATGCCGTGCCGCCCACGCTGCTGCCCGTGCTGCGCCGCATGATGCGCGAGCAGCTGCCGGTGCTGGTCGACTCGATCGAGCGCTTGCACGCGTGGATGGCTGAGCACCCGGGCGAGCATGCCGTGCCGCGTGCACTGGGCATGCACGACTGCGAGATCGAAGGCGAGCGCGGCGAACGCATCGTGCGGCCCTACAGTCTCTGGATGCTGCAGCGCGCCGCCGATGCGTATGCGGCGCTGACTGCGGCCGAGCGCACGCAAGCCGACCAGCTGCTGGCGGAGGTCGAAGGCAGCGCCTTCACGCGCCTGCCGCCGATGCCCAGGCTGGCGCGCGACCGGCTCAGCGTGCGCCTGGCGGGCGAGGCCGCCGCCGCGCGTCAGTAGCCGAGCTTGGCCTCGCCCTGCAGGCGTCCGCCGGCCGCCGAGGCCTGCTGGAATGCGCGCGTGATGATGCTCGTGGTTACGCTCGCGAAGTAGCGCGCGCCCCAGGCGCCGTATTTGTCCTCGTCCTCGGGCGTGAGTGCGATGGTGCCCGCGCAGGTGCCGGTGCCGCTCACCGCGCGCAGCGCGCGCTCGATCTCGGCCTCGACCTCGGGGGCCTTCCAGTCGCTGCCGAAGCCCATCGCATGCGACAGGTCGTTCGGTCCGACAAAGACGGCATCGACACCTTCGACCGCGGCGATGGCGGCGGCCTGCGCCACGGCCTCGGGCGTCTCGATCATCACGATGAGCGCGATGCCTTCGTTGCTGCGCTGCGTGTGGGCGGCGCCCGGGAACGCGCCGTAGCCCGCGGCGCGTGGGCTGAAGGCGCTGCCACGGCGGCCGACGCCCGGGTAGCGCACCTGCTGCACGAGTTCGCGCGCCTCCTCGGCGCTCTCGACCATCGGGATCTGCACAGCGCCCGCGCCCATGTCGAGGATGCGCGAGATGTCCTGCCGCAGGCAGCGCACGACCGGCGCGATGCCGCTCGCGCGGGCCGCGCGCAGCATGTGCTCGGTGGTCTCGAGGTTGGCGCTGCCGTGCTCGTTGTCGAGAATGATGAAGTCGAAACCGGCATAGCCGCACATCTCGACGATGGCAGGGCTCGGCAGTGCGTTGAACAGGCCGCGCAGGCGCCGGCCGCTGCGCAGCATCGCGGGCAGGCGGGTGTCGATGGGGTGGTGATGGTCCATGGCGGTGGCTGCCCTCAATCGAGCACGATGTTATTGGTCTTGATGACCTTCGCGAACTTGACCGTCTCGTCCTGGATGAACTTGCGAAAGCCCTCGTGCGACATGGGCTTGGGCGTGAAGCCCTGCGCCGCAAGGCGCTCGGCCATGGCCGGCTGCTTCAGCACCGCGACCACTTCGCTGTTGAGCCACGCCACCACGGGCGCCGGCGTGCCCGCGGGCGCCAGCAGGCCGAGCCAGGTCGAGGCCTCGAAACCCGGCACGCCCGATTCGGCCAGCGTCGGCAGCTCGGGCGCGAGCGGCGAGCGCGCATCGCTCGTGATCGCGAGCGCCTTGGCCTGGTTGTTCTTCGCGAACGCGAGCGCCGTGGTCATGTTGTCGAACTGCATGTCGATCTGGCCGCCCGCGAGGTCGACCAACGACTGGCTGCTGCCTTTGTAGGGCACGTGCACCGCGGTCGCGCCCACGCGGTTGAGCAGCATCAGCGTGGTCAGATGCTGCGAGGTGCCCGGGCCGCTGGTGCCGTACGAAACGGCATCGGGCTTGGCCTTGATGGCGGCGATCAGCGCGGCCACGTCCTTGGCGCCCGACTTGTTGCCGGCCAGCAGCACGAGCGGCGTGCTCGCGAGGCCTGTGACGGGTGCGAAGTCTTTCTCGGCGTTGTAGCTGATCTTCTTCTGCAGCGTGGGGTTCACGGCCAGCGCGGTTTGCGTGCCGAGCAGCAGCGTGTAGCCGTCGGGCTTGGCGCGCGCGACGTACTCGGTGCCGATGCCGCCGCCCGCGCCGGCCTTGTTGTCGACCACCACCGCGGTGCCCCAGCGCTTGCCGAGCGCATCGGCCAGGAGGCGGCCCACGATGTCGGTGGCGCCGCCGGGCGCGAAGGGCACCACGATCACGACGCGGCCGGTGGAGGGATAGCCATCGGGGCCGTTGGCCGTCTGGGCCTGCACGGCGGGTGCCGCGACGGCGAGCGCGACGGCGGCGAACGCCATGGCGCGGCGCACGGAGGAGAAAGAGAAGGAAGAAAGTTGGCTGTTGTTCATGGAGAGGTCCTCGTTCATTCGGCCTGGATGTTCGCGTCCTTGATCACCTTGCCCCACTTGGCGATCTCGGCACGCTGGAAGGATGCGAAGGCATCGGAGGTGCGCCCGTCGGCCTCGACGCCGAGGCCGCGCAGCCGCGCCTGCACCTCGGGCATGGCGACCACGGCCGCGAGTTCGCGCGACAGGCGCTCGACGATCGGCTTGGGCGTGCCGGCCGGTGCGAACACGCCCTGCCACGACTGCATCTCGAAATCGGCCACGCCCGCCTCGGCGAGCGTCGGCACGTCGGGCATGCTCGCCTGGCGCTTGGCCGAGGTGATGCCGAGCACCTTCACGCGCTTGGCATCGATCATCGGGCGCGCCGCCGCGACGGTCTCGAACACCATGTCGATCTGGCCGCCCACCAGGTCGACCATCGCCTGCGAGCCGCCCTTGTACATGATCTGGCGCATGCGGGTCTCGGTGATGTTCTCGAACAGCTGGCCCGAGAGGTGCTGCGAGGTGCCCGCGCCGGCCGTGCCGTAGGTCAGACTCTCGGGCTTGGCCTTGAGCTCGGCGATCACCTGGGCCACCGAATTGAAGCGGCTCTCGGAGGGCACCACGAGCACGTTGCTGACCGTGCCGATCATGTTGACCGGCACGAAGTCCTTCACCGGGTCGTAGCCCAGGTTCTTGTTGAAGAAGGGGTTCACCGCGTGCGTGGTGATGGTGCCGCCCATCACGGTGTAGCCGTCGGCCGGCGCGCGCGCGGTGGCCTGCGTGCCGACGATGCCCGAGACGCCAGGACGGTTCTCGACCACCACCGGCTGGCCGAGGCGCTCGCCGAGGTGCTGCGCGATCAGCCGCGCGACGCCGTCGGACACGCCGCCCGTGGAGAAGGGAACGATGTACTTGACCGGCTTGGTGGGCCAGGCCGTCGACTGGGCGTGGCCGTTGCCGGCCAGGGCGCCGAGCGCGAGTGCCGCGACGATCAGCGGACGGAATCGGAATTGCATGGTGTGTGTGTCTCCAGGTTTTTTCTGTGGGTGGAAGAAGAGGTCCGCTCAGGCGGAAGGCGATGAAGCGCCCTTGCGGCGCCGCGCGGCAACGGCGCGCACCGAGTCGCGTTCGATGAGGGCACAGGGAACGACGACGTTGCGCGGCTGCGCGTCGTCGTGCATCTGTTCGTGCAGCAGCTCGACCGTGGCATCGACCATCGGCTCGACGGCCTGCACCGCGGTCGTGAGGCGGTAGGCGCCCCATGCGGCCTGGGGCACGTCGTCGAAGCCGACCACGCTCACGTCTTCGGGCACGCGCAGGCCCAGCTCCTGGCGCAGCACGTCCATCACGGCGATCGCCATGTGGTCGTTGGCGACGAACACCGCATCGGGCCGACGCGCGGCGGGCAGGTTGGCGAACATCGCGCGCGCGGCGGCGCCCGCCTGCACGAAGTCGTAGTGGCCCACCTCGCGGCGGAACAGGGGCATGCCGGCAGCGGCGAGCACTTCGCGAAAGCCGCGCTCGCGCTCGTGGTTGGTGGACGACTTCTCGAGGCCCGCGAGGAACGCGATGCGCTTGTGGCCGCGTTCGAGCAGCAGCCTGGCCACCATGCGCCCGCCCTCGACATTGTCGGAAGTGACCGCGCTGGTGGTGTGGCGCGCGAAGGCGCTGGTGTCGGGCACGCGGTTGAACAGCACCACCGGCACGCCCGTGTCGGCGCACTGGCGCGCGAGCGCGGGCGAGAGCATGGCCGAGGCGATGACGATGCCGTCGATCTGGTACTGCAGGATCTCGTCGAGCACGCCGTCGGTCTCGTCGCCGTCGCTGATGAACATCAGCACGTGGTAGCCCTGCTTCTGCAGCTTCTGCGAGAGCTTCTCGATCACCAGCGGATAGAACTGGTTCTCCAGGTAGCCCATCACCAGCGCGATGATGCGGCTGCGGCGCGTGATCAGGCTGCGCGCCATCGCGTTGGGGCGGTAGCCGAGCGTCTTGGCCGCGATCATCACGCGCTCGCGCGTTTCGTCGGACACGCTCGCACCGGGCGTGAAGGTGCGGCTCACGGCCGACTGCGACACCTTGGCGAGCGTCGCGACATCTTGCGCGGTGGCCTTGGGTTTCATGCGGCGCTCCATCCGCCGTCGAGCATCAGCGCGCTGCCCGTGACGAGGCTCGAGGCCTCGCTCGCGAGGAACACGATGGCGCCCATGATCTCTTCGGTGCGGCCCAGGCGCCCGAGCGCAATGCGCTCGGTGACCCAGCTGCGAAAGCCCGCGTCGGCGAACATGCCGGCCGTCATCGCGGTCTCGATGAAGGTCGGGCAGACCGTGTTGACGCGGATGCCCGCGGGGCCGAGCTCCCAGGCCAGCGCCTTGGTCATGCCCTCGACCGCATGCTTGCTCGCGCAGTAGAGCGTGCGGCGCGGGCTGCCGACCACGCCCATCTGCGACGACACAGTGATGATCGAGCCCGGCAGCGTCGCCTCGACGAGCATGCGCGCCACGGTGCGCGTGACGTACAGCGTGGCCTTCACGTTCAAGTCGAACACCGCGTCGATGTCCTCGTCCTCCACCTCGACCAGCGGCTTGGGTCGGTTCAGGCCCGCGTTGTTCACGAGGATCTGGAACGGCGCCGCCGCGCCGAGCGCGCGGGTTACCGCGGCCGAGTCGGTCACGTCGAGCACGAGGTGCTCGCAGGCGCCGCCCTCGGCGCGGATCAGTTCGCAGGCCTCGCGCAGCTGCGCCTCGGAGCGCGCAGCGAGCGTGACGTGGGCACCGGCGCGTGCGAGCGCCGCTGCCGCGGCCAGGCCGATGCCGCGGCCCGCGCCGGTCACCAGCGCGCGCTGGCCATCGACGCGAAAGCTCGGCGAAGGCGGCAGAACGCTCATGGCGCCAGCGCCGGCACCGGCTCGTACCAAGGCACCTCGGCGCGCGTGCCGTAGCGGCGCACGCGCAGGTTGGCCTGCTCGCCGTGGCCTGCGAAGTTCTCCATGTGGCACAGGCGCGAGCAGTACTCGCCCATCGTTGCGCTGGCTTCGTCGGTCAGCACCTTCTGGAAGGTGCAGGTCTTCAGGAACTTGCCGACCCACAGCCCGCCCGTGTAGCGCGCGTTGCGGTTGGTGGGCAGCGTGTGGTTGGTGCCGATGACCTTGTCGCCGAAGCTCACGTTGGTGCGCGGGCCCAGGAACAGCGCGCCGTAGTTGGTCATGCGCTCGAGAAAGTAGTCGGGGTCGCGCGTGAGCACCTGCACATGCTCGAAGGCCAGCTCGTTGGCCTTGGCGAGCATTTCTTCCTGCGTGTCGCACACGATGACCTCGCCGTACTCGGCCCAGCTCACCGAGGCGATGGCCGCGGTCGGCAGCACCGTGAGCTGGCGCTCGATCTCGGCCATGGTGTCGTGCGCCAGCTTCTCGCTGGTGGTCAGCAAGATCGCCGGCGAGGTCGGGCCGTGCTCGGCCTGGCCCAGCAGGTCGACCGCGCACATCTCGCCGTCGGCCGAGTCGTCGGCGATCACGAGCGTTTCGGTCGGGCCGGCGAACAGGTCGATGCCCACGCGGCCATAGAGCTGGCGCTTGGCCTCGGCCACGTACATGTTGCCGGGGCCCACCAGCATGTCGACCGGCGCGATGCTCTCGGTGCCGACAGCCATCGCCACCACCGCCTGCACGCCGCCGAGCACGAGGATCTCGTCGGCGCCGGCCATGGCCATTGCCGTGACGATCGCCGGATGCGCCGCGCCCTGGAACGGCGGCGCCGTGGCCACGATGCGCTTCACGCCCGCGACCTTCGCGGTCAGCACGCTCATGTGGGCCGAGGCCAGCAGCGGGTATTTGCCGCCGGGGATGTAGCAGCCCACCGCATCCATCGGGATGTGGCGGTGGCCCAGGACCACGCCGGGGTAGGTCTCGACCTCGACGTCCTTCATCGAGTCGCGCTGGATCTGCGCGAAGTTGCGCACCTGCGCCTGCGCGAAGGCGATGTCCTCGATCTCGCGCGCCGAGAGGCTCTTGCGCGCCTTCTCGATCGCGTCGGCACCCAGCCGGAAATCGGCCGGGTCCCAATTGTCGAACTGGCGGCTGTACTCGCGCACGGCCGCGTCGCCGCGCGCCTCGATCGCCTTGACGATGCCCTCGACGGTCGCGCGGACCTTGGCGTCGTCGTCGGCACGCACTTGCACGTCCTTGCCGCGCTTCAGATGTCTGATCATTCGGTGGTTGCTCCAGGGTGGGGATCTTGCATACGCATGCAATGTCACGGTCTTGCATGCGTATGCAAATGAGCGTTTACCCTTAGTCGATGGACCCATAAGTAGCATCGCCTCGCATGAAAGAAGAAGAAGCCACGCGCCCCGACCCCGCCTTGCTGCGCCGGCTGCTGCGCGCCAAGGACCGCATCGACGCCGCATCGCACGAGGCCTGGCCCGTGGCACGGCTCGCGCAAGTGAGCGGCGTGTCCGAGGCGCACTTCGCGCGGTCGTTCAAGCAGGCCTTCGGCATTCCGCCGCACCGCTACCTGCTGACGCGCCGCATCGAGCGCGCGGTGGCGCTGCTGTGCGAGACCGATGACCCGATCACCGACATCGCGTTCGCCACCGGCTGGGCGAGCCTCGGCACCTTCGGCCGCATCTTCCGCGACATCACCGGCGAAAGCCCCAGCGAGGTCCGCGCGCGCGCCGGCACGCTGCGGCCCGAGGCGCTCGGGCGCATGCCGGCCTGCATCGTCCATGCCGCCGAGCGGCCGGACTTGCGAACCGCAGTTTTGGAGAAGCGGCGCCGGGAGATGGACGGTACAACCGGATCCGTTCATCAACACAAGGAGATTCCATGAGCCAGAACGGCATCGAGGTGGCCGGCGTGTACGTGCGCGACCAGGACGAGGCGCTCGCGTTCTATGTCGACAAGCTCGGTTTTCGCGTCCACACCGACGTGGGCAACGGCAGCTATCGCTGGCTCACGGTGCAGCACCCCGAGCAGCCCGCGTTTCAGCTCGGCCTTTTCGTGCCCGGCCCGCCGGTGCATGACGAGGCCACCGCAAAAACGCTGCACGAGAGCGTGGCCAAGGGCGCGATGCCGCCGCTCGTGCTGGCCGTGGACGACTGCCGCGCCGCCTACGACCGGCTGCTGGGCCGTGGGGTCGAGTTCACGCAGGAACCGATCGAGCGCTACGGCACGGTGGATGCGGGGTTTCGCGATCCGTCGGGGAATGGGTGGAAGATGATCGAGCGGCGGGGGTAGATAGAAACACGCAAGAAGCGCCGGCTTCTTGCGGGTATCCTCCGGGCGCGCTGCGCAGACCCGCGAAGCGCCAGACACGGAGAACCCCAGGCATGCGGCAGGACGATTCCCGCGATCCCTCGCTGGATCACAGCAGGGCTTCGACGGCGGCTTGGGAGCGGTCGCTTCGGCCCTCGCGATCGACCGGCGCCGTCTGGTTATTGGTCGGTGTTGTCGCGGCGGCTGCGCTGCTCTATGCGGGCTTCAGCCTGTGGCCGGTTGCGCGTCAGGTGCGCGATGCGGCGGTCCGGCAGGTTGCACCCGCTGCAGCCCCACCCGTGATTGCACCGGCACCGCGGCAGGATGCGCGCAGGCGGCCGGAGGCCGAGGCGCCGCCGCGCACCCAGCGCTTCGCCAAGTGCATCTCGGCCGCGGGCGCCATCACCTACTCCGACGGCCCCTGCCCCGCAGGCACAAGGGCCACCGAAGTCGCGGTGAATCCCGATCTCAACCTTGCCGATGGAATGTCAGACGAAGCCAGGCTCGCTTCGATGCGGGACAACCGCGCCAGAGCGCATGCCGTGGTCGAGCACGAGCGACGCGTGGCGGCGAACGTCGACAGATCGACGAGCTCGGAGTGCGCGCAGCTAAAAGCATTGATTGAAGCGATCGATGCCGCGGCACGCCAGCCGTTGTCCGCGTTCAGGCAGGACCAATTGAAGGATGAGCGCAGGCGCGCGCATGACCGGCGGTTTGCGCTGCGGTGCGGGTGAGGTGGCCTGATGTTCCGCCTTTCGCGACACTGATGTCCGGGTTGCAGGGCTAGTGCGGCACGCTTCGCAACCTTAGATTTGCACCACACAAGGAGCGAAATCATGCAAGCAACCCAGAACAGGCGCATCGTCTACCGCACCCGCGGACAAGGCCACGGCGGGATCACTCGCCTGATGAGCCCGTCCGACCTCGGCGAGAGTTTGAAGCCGTTTGTGTTTCTGGACCTTTTCAACATGGAGCGCCCGCTGCTCGACGCCATGCGCGCCGGGGCCGGCATGTCGATTCATCCGCATTCGGGGATCGCCACTGTGACGGTGCTCACCGAAGGCCGGATGAAGTTCGACGACCCCTCGTCTGGCACTGGCATGCTGTCGTACGGGGGCGTCGAATGGTTGCGCGCGGGCAGCGGCGTCTGGCACGGCAAGGAACTCACGCCGGACGACGTGCCGCTGGTGCAGGGCTTCCAGCTGTGGCTCGCATTGCCGCCGGCGCTGGAGAACGGGTCGCCGGAAAGCCGCTATCTTGAGCCGCAGAGCATCCCCTCGGCAGGCCCTGCCCGCGTCATCCTCGGAGAGCATGCGGGCGTGCGCAGCCCGACGCCTGCGCCCGTGGGCATCAACTACCTGCTCGTGACCCTCGAGGCCGGCGGATCTTGGACTTACCAGCCGCCCGCGGGTCATTCGGTCGGCTGGCTGGCGGTGGCGCGCGGAACCCTGGAGGCCGGCACATCCGTGCGCACGGGCGATATGGTGGTCTTCGAGGACGCGGTGGAACCGATCACCGTGCAGGCCGGCATGGGTGGCGATGCGGTGTTCGTGCTGGCATCTGCCATCCCGCACCCGCATGAACTGCATTTGGGCAGCTATTCGGTACACACCTCCGCGCAGGCGCTCGAAGCCGGCGAGCGTCGCATCGAGGCACTGCGCGAGCAGATGGTTGCGGCGGGAAATCGGCGAACACCCACGGGGAACGTCCCGGTGTTTCGCTGACAGGCCGCCCGCATCTTCTGGGCAGAGCCCAGCCCTGCAACACGCCCCGAGACACCGTTCAAGCGTCCGCAGTCCAGCCTGATTTGCCAGGCGGATCGCAGTACTCGATCAGGAGCTCGGTCAGCACACGTATCTTCCGGGCGGGGTGCTGGCCCGGTGGCCGGACGACGAAGGCGCCGGCCGGCGGCGGTGGATACCGGGTCATGACGGGGACCAGTGCGCCGGCGACCACATGCTCGTCCGTGAGCCAATCGGGCACATACGCGATGCCGAGCCCTGCGACCGCCGCAGCAACCAGTGCGATGCCGTTGTCGGCCTTGAATCGGCCCTGCGGTCGCACGGTGAGGATCCGGTCGCCATCCATCAACCTCCAGGCCTCGGTTCCCTGCATCAGGGCTTCGTGGGCCACCAATTCTTCTGGCGTTTCCGGCGCCCCGTGTGCGCTGACATAACCCGGACTCGCGACCAACTTTCCGTAGACCGGGCCGACGCGCCGCGCGATAAGGTTGGAATCCTCCAGGTAGCCCACCCGTATCGCGCAGTCGAAGCCCTCCGCGATGAGGTCCACGAAACGATCGCTGTAGGACGTCTGCATTTGCAGTTGAGGATGTCGCCGCGCCATCTCGGCGAGCATGGGTGCGAAGTGGGTGGGCCCGAAGGACAGCGGCACTGCGATCCTCAAGCGGCCGCGGAGGTCGCCTTCAGGCAGGATCGTCTCTTTCGCCACGTCGATTTCGGTACATACCCTGGCCGCGTGCTCCCGGAACATGGCGCCGGCCTCGGTGAGTGCGGCTCCGCGCGTGGAGCGCGACAACAGTTGAACGCCGAGTTCTCCTTCCAAGCGGACCAGTCGCCGGCTCACCATCGACTTGGAGATGCCGAGCCGAACGGCTGCCGCCGAAACCCCGCCCGCCTGGGCCACCTCGACGAATGTGCGCAAGTCCTCGATGTCCATCCTGGCGTTCCTTGAAGTGCGACACAGATCGCCTAAAGATGGTACTACCGCTCGATCAAGGGGAACGGAATACTCATCGCTGGCGACATCGCCCCGAGCGCATCGACCGCCGGAAACCCCCGCCGCTCAATGCGGCAACAAGGAATCAACATGAACCCTCGCAACGGCCTCTCTTCCCTTCTCCGCCCTGAAGATTCGGTCCTTCTTCTGATCGATCACCAGGCCTACCAACTTGCCAACCTGAACAGTCACGACCCGCAGATGGTCATCAACAACACCGTGGGGCTGGCAAAGGCTGCCAAGGCCTTCGGCGTTCCGACCATTCTGACGAGCGTGATTGCGGAACGCGGCGGGCGCCTGTTCCCGCAGATCACGGACGTCTTCCCCGAGCAGGAGGTCATCGACCGAACATTCATCAACACTTGGCAGGACAAGAAAACTGTGGACGCCGTCAAGGCAACGGGTCGCAAGCAACTCATCATCGCGGGGCTGTGGACCGAAGTCTGCGTCGCGATGCCTGCCATCCACGCGCTGGGCGAAGGCTGGGATGTCACCGTCGTGACCGATGCGTCCGGCGGGATGTCCATCGAGGCGCATCAGGTTGCCATCCAACGGATGCTCGCAGCGGGCGCGAACATGCTGACCT
Source organism: Variovorax sp. Soil_C_39 (assembly GCF_057656815.1). Taxonomy (NCBI): domain Bacteria; kingdom Pseudomonadati; phylum Pseudomonadota; class Betaproteobacteria; order Burkholderiales; family Comamonadaceae; genus Variovorax; species Variovorax sp. Soil_C_39. The sequence continues at coordinate 171,318 of NZ_JBDGJQ010000004.1, read as the reverse complement.
GGCTCGCGGTGACCGCCGAATGGCAGCGCGACTGGGCACGGACCGAAAGCGCTGCTGAGTTGACGACAGTGATCACGCAGCATGCCGGCGCCAGCGGCATCGCGTACCTGTGGGAGCAGCAGTTGCTCAACACGCCTGTGCCCGCCAGCGTGGGCTGACCTTGCACGGGCCGGAGTCTCCGCTGAAGTAAGAGCAGCCAAGGCAACGCCTGGTCGATCCGGGCGCACGCTTTCGTGCGTCGCGCCAGGCGCGATCTCGTTCAGGTCCCCACTCAGCGCGGCAGGTCGAACAACCTCGCCGCATTCCCCCAGGCAATCCTTCGCGCCACATCCACCGGCAACTCTCCAAGCCAAGTGCGATACCCCCGCATGATCTCGTCGTAAGCACTCCAGCGCTGGTTGACCCAGGTGTCGGACCCGATCACAAACCGGTCCGGATACTTGAGCAGCAGCGCACGCCACTCGGGGCACAGCATGCCGCCGCCACACGTCAGCCCCGGCCGATAAGAGAGTTCGCCGACAAGCAGCGGATAGCGCTCGAACAGCGCGTGCACCCGCTCGATCGGCGTGCCGCCGATACCGGTGTGGGCCCAGATCAACCGCAGCGACTGCCCCTTCGACGGCGCATTGGCCATCAGCAAATCGATCGCCACATCGTCGACGTGCGCGAGCACCGCGAGCTTCTGCCGCTCGGCAAGCGCGATCAGCTTCCTGGCGACGGGGCCGTCCGCATTGGCGCTGTCGTACAGATGAAACTCGCCGATGCCGCGGTAGGGGCTGCTTGCGGTGCCGCGCGCGAGTTCGGTCTGCACCATCTCGTAGATGGTCTCGTCGCGGAACCAGTTGGTGTAGTCCTCGCGGTTGCGGTAAAGCCGCACGAAAGGCACCACGGTCACGCCCGCGGCGCGGGTCTCGCGCGATGCGGCGAGCGTCTGCGTGCCGGCGTTGGGGCGCGAGTTCGCGATGATCGCCTGCACCTTGTTGCGCTGCATGCGCGCCAAGGCCTCGGTGGGCGGATAAGGGCCCGTGTTGCCGTCCCAGGCTTCCTGGTTGTAGTGCAGGTGGGTGTCGAACAGCGGGCCGTCATAAGGCCCCTGCGCATGGGCGCCAAGCCCCACTGCAAGACAAGCTGCGACGAGAAACGCGCGGAACGATGCAGTGGTGGCTTTTCTCATCGCATGGCCTGCTTGCTAGATCAGTGGGTTGAAACCAGGCGCCTGGTTCAGCTCCGAGGCCTTGTAGATCTTGTGCTGCGCGGTCGGGCCGCCCGCATCGGACACGACCAGCAGGCGCCAGAGCGGCTCGTTCGCGGCGGCGGCCTGTTCCTCGGGCGAGAGCTTGAAGCCCGGCACGGCCGTCGAGGTGCCCTTGACCGCCACGCGCAGCAGCGTGGCGCCCTTGCCGTTCGACACCTCGATGCCGTAGCCGAGGTTCTGCGCGGTCACGTCGGCGGGCTTGTAGCCGTAGCCGCCGAAGTGGCGCACCACGTAGTCCATGGCGGCGGCCTGCACGTCGCCGGCCGGGCTGCCGGCGGTCGATGCTGCGGCGGCCGCGGGCTCGTTCTGCAGGGGCACGCCGCTGCGCGCGCGCGCGGCCTCGATCTCGGCCTCGCTCGGCACCCAGCCGGGCGCGCCGCGCACCAGCACGGCGAGCAGGCGCTCGGGTTCCCAGGTGGCGACATGCCATTCGGTCTCGTCGCGCACGCGCGTGGAGACCTTCGCGCTCTTGTTGCTTTCGAACTCGGCAATCTCGATGCGGTTGGTCTGCAGCACGGCGCGAAAGCCCTGGCCCGCGTCGAACGTCTGCTTGAGCAGGCCGAGGCGGTCCTTGGCGCGCTGCACCTGCTGGGCGCTGCGCGGGGCACCGCCGGCGCGGCGCTGCACGTCGAGCGACTCGAGGCAGAACCAGCGTCCGCCTTCGCCCACGCTCACGAACTCGGCCCAGACGGTGGCGATCACGTTGTCGCCGGTGGCGAGCCAGGCATGCTCGAAGGGCTTGTCGCGGGCGTCGAAGACGCCCATCTTGGCGACGATCTCGACCGGCGTGAGCCGTGGGCCCGAGAGCCGCATCTCATCGATGACGGCGAGTACCTGGGGGTCGACTTCCTTGTCCATTGTTCAGTGCGTATCCGGCGGGTTTCAAAGGGGGTGGCAGTATGCCGCATCGGGCCATGTGGCCTTGGGCGAGCGCGTTAGCATTTACGCTTTCGCGCCGACGATTTTCCACATCTTCCGACCGAAGGAGCACCGATCGATGTCCACTTCCTTGTTTCAACTCGAGAGCCCCGAATTTCGCGACGGCAGCACCCTGCCCCTCTCGTGCGTCCACAACGTGATGGGCGCGACCGGCGAGAACATTTCGCCCGAGCTCGTGTGGAAGAACCCGCCCGCGGGCACGAAGAGCTTCGTGCTCACGATGTACGACCCCGACGCGCCCACGGGTTCGGGCTGGTGGCACTGGGTGGTCTACGACATTCCTGGGTCCGCCACCTCGCTGCCGCGCGGCGCCGGCGCGGCCGACGGCAAGCTGCTGCCCGCGGGGGCAAAGCAGGGCCGCACCGACTTCGGCACGGCCGGCTACGGCGGCGCCGCGCCGCCGCCCGGCCATGGCCCGCACCGCTACATCTTCACGCTGCATGCGCTGTCGACCGACACGCTCGACGTGCCGGCCGACGCCACGGCGGCGTACGTCGGCTTCATGGTCCACATGTCGAGCCTCGGCTCGGCCACGCTGGGCGCGTCCTACGAGCGCTAGCAGGCAGGCAAGGCGCCCGTCGCAGGCGCCGCTCAAGCGGCATGCGCACGCGCGCAGAGCCGCAGGCCGTCGAGGTCCAGCACGTCGATGCTGCCGTAGCGGATCTGCAGCAGGCCGGCATCCTCGAGCTCGTGCAGCGCACGGTGCGCGATCTGCCGCGAGATGCCCGCGAGCCGGCCGATCTCCTCCTGCGAAATCTGCAGCACCAGGCCGGTACGTGGGTTGAGCTGCGGATTGAAGAGTTCGGCCAGGCAGCTCGCCACGCGCGAGCGAATGTCGTGCATGCGGTTGCTCTCGGCCAACGCGATGAACTGGCCGAGCCGAGCGTTGAGCTGGTCGATCATGAAGTGGCAGAAGGTCAGGCTGCTGCCCCGCAGATCGTGAAAGGTCTGGCTCGGCATCAGCGCAACACGGGTGTCGCGCAGCGCAACCACGCCATACGGGCGCAGCTCGCCCTTGAGCACCGAGCCTTCGCCGAGCCAGCCGCCATTGGAGATGCCGCTCAGCGTGGTGCTGCGGCCGTCGGCCGCGAGCACGTCGACCTTGACCATGCCGTCGACCACGCCGATCCAGTGTGTCGCCATGCTCCATTTGTGACAGACGATTTCACCGGCCGCGAAGAAGCGGTCCTGCGTCTCGCGCTCCACTCGCTCGAGCTGCTCGGGCGCCAGCTCGCGCGCCCAGGCCGCCGCTCGCAACATGGCCAGGGTCTGCACGTTGTTTGTCATGGGAAAGACTTTCTTTGTCGGCGCGAATGCCTAGCATGCGCTGCGCAGGCGATGAGGCGATGGTCTTGGCGGCCTGAGTTTATGTGGCAGTACAAACAGGAGACAAATCATGAGAAACCCTCTCTCGATGGCGGGCTGCGCAGCGGCCTGCATTCCCGTGTTGCTCGTGGCCTGCGGCGGGGGTGGTGGCGGTGGCGGCGGGTTCGGCTTTCCGCTGCCGCCGCCCGCGCCCAACCCGCCGCCCGTCGCTTCTGCCGAAGAGAAATGCACGGCCTTCGCCGGCGCATCGCTCGCCGGCGCCACACTGCGTGAAGCGAGCTTCGTCGCAGCCACCGCAACGGCCGCGGAGTACTGCAAGGTCACGGGCAGCCTGCATGGCACGCTCAACTTCGAGGTGCGCCTTCCCACGGCCTGGAACGACAAGCTGCTTTATGCGGGCGGCGGCGGCTGGAACGGCAGCATCAGCATCACGCCCTATTCGCCGAGCGGTGCCACCGGCGGCTATGTGCTCGTCGCCTCGGACGGCGGACGCCAGGGCGACGGCCTGGATGCATCGGACTTTCTGAACAACCCCACCGCGCAGGCCGACTTCGGCTATCTGTCGATCCACTCGGTCAACGAGGTCGCCAAGGAGATCGTGCGCCAGCGCTATGGCAAAGAGGCCACGTTCCGTTATTTCGAGGGCTGTTCGAACGGCGGGCGCGAAGCCCTGGTGCAGGCCACACGCTTTCCGAACGACTTCGACGGCATCGTGGTGCGCGCGCCGGCCTACTCGTTCACCGAGCTGTTCCAGGCCTTCATCGCGAACGGCAAGGCGCTCGCGGCGCCGGGCGGCCAGATCAGCGCCGCCAAGGCCACGCTGATCGCCGACACCGTGCGCGCGCAATGCGACACGCTCGACGGCGCGGCCGACGGCATCGTGAGCAACCAGCTGGCCTGCACCTTCGATCCGGCGGTGCTGCGCTGCACGGCGGGCGACGCCGACACCTGCCTGACCGATCCGCAGGTCGCGACCGCGAAGACCATTTATTCCGAACTCACTCGCGCGGACGGCAGCAGCGTCTATCCGGGCTGGGGCCCCGGCGGCGAGGACCAGGGCTGGCCACTGTGGGTGACCGGCTCCGCGATCGGCGGCACCGGGCTGCAGTTCCAGTTCGGCAGCGGCCTGGTGAAGTACTGGGTCACCGGCGATCCGGCCTTCGACGTGCTGGCCTTCGATCCCGAGATCTACACCGCGGGGCTACGCCTGGCCGCCACCACGCTCGACGCCACGCCCGACCTGCGTTCGTTCTTCGGCCGCGGCGGCAAGATGATCCTCGTGCACGGCACGCACGACTGGGCGATCAGCTACAAGGGTTCGATCAAGTACTTCGACGACGTGGCGACGGCAGTGGGCGGCGCATCGACGCGCGATGCGTCGATGGAGTTCTTCCTCCAGCCCGGCGTCCAGCATTGCGCGGGCGGCGTGGGCCCGGACACCGTCGACCTGGTCGACGCCGTGGTGAAGTGGCGCGAGAGCGGCACCCGCCCGTCGACGCAGGGCATCGTCGCGAAGAAGCTCGATCCCGCGACCCAGGCCGTGGTGCAGGCACGGCCGCTCTGCAGGCACCCCGCCTTCCCGAAGTACAAGGGCAGCGGCGACCTGAACCTAGCCGAGAGCTACAGCTGCCAGGCCTCGTGACGCGCTGAAGAAGCCAGTGCGCGGGGCGCGGCCGCATAGACTCGGCCGATGCACAGCGCCCCCGCCCTCGACATTCATTCAGCTGCCTCGCTGTCCGAGGCGCAGGCTGAAGGCCGCGTCGATGGCGCCAGGATGGCCGACAGATGAACCCGTGGATCGCGGCGCTGGGGCTGGCCTTGCTGCTGGCCGGTCTGCCGGCCGCAGCAGCGCCGGCGCAGAACGCGGAGGCGGTCCACATCACGCGGGCCGCGCTGCTGTCCGTTCCGGGCACGGGCTATTCGGCTGCGCCGAGGCGCGCCGAGGAAGCCGGGCTTCCCACTGACGGATGGCAGCAGGTCGACCTGCCGCACACGGCGAAGCGCGAGCTGGTGCCCACCTCGGCGGGCGGCGTGCACACCGTCACCGACTGGTACCGCATCGACCTGGCCGAGCTCGCCCCCTCGGCGTCGCAGCAGCCACGGCTTCTCTACCTTCCGCGCTGGAAGACGCTGGGTCGCATCGCGGTGTACGGCGACGGCATGCTGCTCTACCAGTCGCAAGGCAGCGCCGTGCACAACGGCTACAACCACCCGCTGCTGCTGCCGCTCAACGCGGCCGCCGACACGCCTGCGCCGACGACGGTGCTGATCCGCGTCGACCGCCTGCGCAGCAGCGGCAGCGGCTTCTCGACGGTGTGGGTGGGCGACCAGGCCGCGCTGAATTGGCGCTACCAGGTTCGGCAGCTGCTGCAGGTGCACCTGCCTTTCGTGGGCGGTGCCGCGTTCCTGGCGGTGGGAATCTTCGCGCTCGCGGTGTGGCTGGGACGGCGGCGCGAGACGCTCTACCTGCTGTTCTTCGCGATCTCGGCGCTGGCCTTCGCGCGCATGCTTCACTACTTCGTGAGCGGCGACTACCTGCCGGTATCGGACGAATGGTTCGAATGGATCACGGTCGCCTCGCTGCTCTGGCTGATCATCCTCATCCACCTGTTCCTCGAGCGCCTGCACCATCAGCCGTCGGCCTGGCTGACGCGCGCGTCGGTCGCGCTGGCGCTGGCCTGCAGCGTCGCGACGCTGCCGGGCGTGTCGGCCGCGGTGCCGAGCCTCTACCTGTTCACGCCCCTGCTCAATCTGTCTGTGCTGCCGGTGGCGGTGCTGATCTTCGCCGTGAACCTGCGCAAGGCGCTGCGCGCCAGGTTGCCCGAGGGGCGGCTGGTCGCGGGCTGGGCCGGCATGGCGGTCGCATTCACCGCCTCCGACGGGCTGCTGCAGAACAACCTGGTCAGCCCCGAGAGCGTGTACACCTCTCCCTACGCGATCATCGGCCTGTTCTTCATCTTCTCGTACATCATGTTCCGGCGCTACACGGGTGCGTTCGACGAGATCGCGCGCTTGAACGAAGGCTTGGCCGAACGCCTCGAGGCGCGCGAAACCGAGCTCGCGCAAAGCTACCAACGACTGCGCGCGGTCGAGAACGAGCAGATGCTCGCGGCCGAGCGGCGGCGCCTGATGCAGGACATGCACGACGGGCTCGGCTCGTCGCTGATCGGCGCGATCCGCTCGGTCGAGCACGGCGCCATGACCAGCGCCGAGATCTCCGGCGTGCTCAGGGGCTGCATGGACGACCTGAAACTCGCCATCGATTCGATGGAGAGCGTGGATGCCGATCTGCTGCTGTTGCTGGCGACCTTGCGCTTTCGGCTGGCGCCTCGCATCGAGAGCGCCGGCCTTGCGCTGCGTTGGGAAGTGCAGCCCGTGCCCCCTTTGCATTGGCTGAACCCCGGCAGCGCGCTGCACATTCTGCGCATCATGCAGGAGTGCGTGGCCAATGTGCTGCGCCACACGCGGGCCAGCACCATCCGCTTCAGCACCGCGGCCGATGCCGAGGGCGTGCGCGTGGTGATCGAGGACGACGGCGAGGGCTTCGCCGTGGCCGAGGCGCTGCAGCGCAGCGGCCGCGGCCTGCGCAACCAGCAGCAGCGCGCAGCAGCCATCGGCGGTACCGCGACCTGGGAGTCCGGCAGCGCCGGCACGCGCTTCACGCTCTGGTTGCCGCTTCGCCAAGAGACCGGCACCGAGACGGCCTGAGTACCGCCTGAGCGTTTGCGCCGGGTGCGGCAGCCTGCTCGCGCACGCCCGGCCGGCGCAGATCATCCGCTTTACTGCGATTGCGTTCGCAATTGCAATAAGATAGTGGCCATGAACCGCTTGACACGCCAACAACGCATCGCCGCACCGAATGCTCCGGTCATGCGCCGGCAGACGCTGGCCCGATGAGCAGCCTGCTGACATCCGGCGCCTGGGCAAGGGTGCTTGGCGCATTGGCGATCGTCGCGCTCCTCTGGCTGGCGGCCGCCTGGGCGCTTGCGCGATGAGTCCGCAATCAGCCACGGCGGCGATCCGGCTGCGCAAACTCACCGTCGCCTACCGCGGCCATCCCGCCGTGCACCACCTGTCGGGCACGTTCGCCGCCGGGTCGCTGACCGCGATCGTCGGGCCGAACGGCGCGGGCAAGACCAGCCTGCTCTCGGCCATGATGGGCCGCATGCCGCCGGCCGAGGGAGACGTGACGTTCGATGTCGGCTGTGCGGGCCGCATCGCCTGGCTACCCCAGCAGTCCGAGATCGACCGCAGCTTTCCGATCCGGGTGTTCGATCTGGTCGCGCTCGGCCACTGGGCCCGCAGCGGGAGCTTCCGCAGGCTCGATGCGGCGCAACGCGACGCCGTGCACCGGGCCATCGCCGCGGTGGGGCTCGAGGGTTTCGAGCGGCGCGGCATCTCGGAACTCTCGGCCGGCCAGTTCCAGCGCGTGCTGTTCGCGCGCGTGCTGCTGCAGGACGCGCCGGTGATCCTGCTGGACGAGCCCTTCAACGCCATCGACGCGCGCACCACGGCCGACCTGCTGGCGCTGGTGCGGCGCTGGCACACCGAGCAGCGCACCGTGGTCGCGGTGCTGCACGACCTCGATCAGGTGCGCGCACACTTCGACTGCACGCTCCTGCTCGCGCGTCGCTGCATCGCCTGGGGCCCGACACCCGAGGCGCTGAGCGCCGGCAATCTGCTGCGCGCGCGCCAGGTGGCCGAGGCCTGGGACGAACGGGCGCCGGTCTGCAGGAAAGCGGCATGACGCTGTCGGCGCTCCTCCTCGAACCCTTCGCCGAGTACGGTTTCATGCGCCGCGCACTCGTTTCTTCGCTCGCGCTCGCCCTCGGCAGCGCACCGATGGGGACGCTGCTGGTGCTGCGCCGCATGAGCCTGGTGGGCGACGCGATGGGCCACGCGCTGCTGCCGGGTGCCGCCGTCGGCTTCGTGCTTGCGGGGCTCTCGCTGCCGGCGATGAGCATCGGCGGCTTCTTCGCGGCGCTGGCTGTGGCGCTGGCCGCGGGCTGGGTCGCGCGGGCCACGTCGCAGCGCGAGGACGCGAGCTTCGCCGCTTTCTACCTGATCGCGCTGGCGCTCGGGGTGCTGCTGGTGTCGGTACACGGCAGCAGCGTCGACCTGATGCACCTGCTGTTCGGCAGCGTGCTGGCCGTGGACGACGCGGCGCTGCTGCTCGTCGTGAGCGTGGCCAGCGTCACCCTCGTCGTGCTCGCCGCGATCTACCGCCCGTTGGTGGTCGAGTGCCTCGACCCGGGCTTCCTGCGCAGCGTCGGCGGACGCGGCGCGCTCGTGCATGGCGCCTTCCTGGTGCTGACCGTCGCGAACCTGGTGGCAGGCTTCCAGGCGCTCGGCACCCTGATGGCGGTCGGCCTGATGATGCTGCCCGCCACGGCCGCGCGCTTCTGGGCCGCCGAGGTCTGGAGCCTGGCGCTCGTCGCGGCGCTGATCGCCGCCTTCTCCGGCTTTGCCGGCCTGCTGCTCTCCTACCACGCCCAGTGGCCCTCGGGCCCCGCGATCGTGCTGGTGGCCGGCGGCGCCTACCTGGTTTCCGTCGCCGCGGGTCCGCGCGACGGCGTTCTCTGGCGCCTCTGGCGCCGCTCCCACCTCAGTCACTGAAGAAACATGAATCCTTCCCGCCGATCCTCGATCGCCGCGCTGCTCGCGCTGGCCACCACCGTTCCCGCATGGGCGCAGAAGCCGCCACGGCCCCTGCGCGTGGTGGCGAGCTTCTCGATCCTGGCCGACATGGTGCGCGAGGTCGGCGGCGATGCGGTCGAGGTCAGCGCGCTGGTCGGGCCCGATGCCGACGCCCATGTGTTCAGGCCCAGTCCGGCCGATGCACGCCGCATCGCAGCCGCGGATCTCGTCGTGGTCAACGGCCTGGGCTTCGAAGGCTGGCTCGATCGGCTGGTCCGGGCCTCCGGATACCGCGGCCCCACCGTGGTGGCGAGCGAAGGCATCGCCACGCGCAAGCTCGGTCGCGGCATCGACCCGCACGCCTGGCAAGACCTCGCGAACGCGCGGCGCTACGTGGAGAACCTGCAACAGGCCCTGGCGCAGGCGCGGCCCGAGCAGTCACCACAGTTCGAGCGGCGCGCTGCCGAGTACATCGGGCGCCTCGATGCGCTGGGGCGCGAGATTCGCGCGCGCTTCGACGGCATCTCGGTGCACTCGCGCCGCGCCATCACGTCACACGATGCCTTCGGCTATTTCGGCGCTGCGTACGACGTCCGCTTTTTCGCACCGCGGGGCATGAGCACCGAGAGCGAGGCCTCGGCCGCCGCCGTGGCCCGGCTGATCGACCAGATACGCAAGGAGAAGGTGCGCGCGGTGTTCGTGGAGAACATCTCCGATCCACGTCTCGTCGAGCGCGTGGCGCGCGAAGGCGGCGTTCACTTGGGCGGTCGCCTCTATTCCGATGCACTCTCGTCGCCCGGCACCGAGGCCGACACGTACCTGAAGCTCTTCGCGCACAACGCGCGGACCATCGCCGACGCGCTCTCGCGAGGCCAGCAATGAGCCGTTCGTTCCACCTCCGCGACGACGCCCCATCTCGCGCTGCAGGCCAGGCAAGCAGGCCGCAGCCCATTGCCATGCTGGCTGCCACGATGTGCCTGTGCATGACCCAGGCCCAGGCGCAGACGGAAGACACGCCAGCGGCGCTCGGCACGGTCACGGTCACCGGCACCCGCGAGCGCGCCTACCGTTCGGTGGTCGCGCCGACCGCGAACAAGAGCGACACCACGGTCAAGGAAACGCCCTTCTCGATCCAGACGGTCACGCGCGAGTTGATCGAGGACCGCGGCATCACCACCTTCGGTGAAGCCGTGCGCACGGTGCCGGGCGTGACGCCGCAGGTCGGCTGGGGCGGCAGCAACGATCGCTTCAGGTTGCGTGGCTTCGCGACTACGGCCAACCTCAAGAACGGGTTTCGCCGCAGCGTGTTCGCGCCCGTCGACGAGCTCGCCAACATCGAGCAGATCGAGGTGCTCAAGGGTCCGGCTTCGGCGCTGTACGGCCGCTTCGAGCCCGGCGGCGTGGTCAACCTCGTCACCAAGAAACCGCAGGACCGGGCCCGCACCGGCTTCGAGCTCACCGCTGGCAGCGACGACTTCTACCGCGCCACCTTCGACAGCACCGGCCCGCTGAGCGACACGTTGCGCTATCGGCTGACGGGATCGTGGCAGGACAACAAGAGCTTTCGCGACTTCGTGGGCGCGCGCACGGCCTTCGTGTCGCCGGTCTTCCAGTGGCAGCTCGGCGCCCGCACGCGCCTGACCGCCGAACTCGAACTCGGCCGGCGCAATGGTTCCTTCGACCGCGGCTTCGGCAACAGCCCGCAGTTCCTGCGGGTGCCGATCCACACCAACTACGCGGAGGCCGACGCGCGCCTGAAGAACGAAAGCGCGCTCGGCTCGGTGGTGCTCGAACACCGCTTCGACAGCGGCTGGGACCTGCGCACGGGCGTGCAGGCCTCGTCCGCCAAGACCGACGCGCTCTGGTATCCGTATGGCTTTCAGGCGCTCAGCGGCGAAGATGGCCTCGATCCCCAGGTCAACCGCCGCAAGCAGCGCAGCATCGACGAGCAGACCGACGTGACGCTGATGGCCGAGATCTCACGGCGCTTCGAAACCGGCGCGCTGAAGCACCGCGTGCTGCTGGGCATCGACGCGAATCGCGACCGATGGGATTTCACGGCGGACGCGAACCTCGGTCCGTTCGGCTTTCCCACGAACCTGCCGATCAGCCTGTACCGGCCGGTCCACGGCACCACGGTGGGGGGCCCGCTGCAGCCCTACGACGCGTCGAACTACAAGAGCCGCAACGTGGGGCTCTACGCCCAGGACGAACTGCAGCTCGGTTCGCAGTGGCGGCTGCTGCTGGGGCTGCGCTACGACCGCTCGCGCACCCAGGCCCGTGCGCAGTACCTGCCGGTGTCCGGCACGCTCGTGCGCTCCGACGACGCGGTGTCCCCGCGCGCGGGCCTGACCTGGACGCCTTCGGCGGCAGCTTCGTTCTATGCGAGCTGGTCGAAGTCGTACCTGACCGAGCCTTTCAACGGCATGCTGCGCGACGGCGCCCTGCCCGCGCCTTCGCGCGGCAGCCAGGTCGAGATCGGCACCAAGCTGAGCCTGCTCGACGGCCGGCTCGAGCCGACGCTCGCGGTGTTCGACATCCGCCGCCGCAACGGCGTGGTGTCGGACCCCGACGACTTCAACTACGTCGTCCAGGTCGGCGAGCAGCGCAGCCGCGGCTGGGAGCTCGACGTGCCGTTCACCGTCACGCCGCAATGGCGGCTGCTGGCGAGCTACACCCAGCTCAAGGCCGAGATCAGCAAGGACAGCGACCCCGACATGATCGGCAAGCTGCTGGCCAACGCACCGCGCCGCAGCGCCAGCTTCTGGTCGACCTACGACTTCCGCGGTGCGGCCACGGGCCTGAGCGCGGGACTCGGCGCGATCTACGTCGGTGCACGCCAAGCCAACACCGGCAACACCTTCGTGCTGCCTTCCTATGTGCGCTGGGACGCCAACCTCGCCTACCGGTTCGGTGCGGCGCAGCGCTACAAGCTGCAGCTGACGGTCCAGAACATCGGCAACAAGCGCTACTACGACTCCGGCGGCGCCTTCGTGCCGACGTTCCCGGGCGCACCGCGCAGCATCATGGCCACCTTCGGCATGACGCTCTGATGGCGCTGCTTGCGCGAGGCCTGGCGGCCGGCTACGGGCGCACGACCTTGCTCGGCCCGCTGGACCTTAGCCTTCCGGCGGGTCGGCTGGTCTGCCTCATCGGTGCCAACGGCGCAGGCAAGTCCACGCTCATCCGCACGCTGTGCGGCATGCAGCCGGCACTCGCGGGCGAGGTCTGCATCGACGGCACGCCGCTTGCGGTGCTCTCGCCGGCCGCGCGGGCACGCAGCCTGTCCGTCGTCCTCACCGAGCGGGTGCAGGTCACGCTCATGACCGGCTACGAGCTCGCAAGCCTCGGCCGCTATCCGCACCTGGGCTGGAGCGGCCGCCTCGGCGCGCAGGACCATGACGCCGTGCGCGCGGCCCTGGCACAGGCCGGCGCTGTAGCGCTCGCGGATCGGCTGGTGTCCGAGCTGTCCGACGGCGAGCGCCAGAAGCTCATGATCGCGCGGGCGCTCGCACAGGAGCCCCGGCTGCTGGTGCTCGACGAGGCCACCGCCTTCCTCGACCTGCCGCGCCGCATCGAGACGATGCAGTTGCTGCTCGACCTGGCGCGCCGGCAACAAATCGCCGTGCTGCTGTCGACGCACGACCTCGAACTGGCGCTGCGCTATGCCGATACGCTCTGGCTCATCGACGGGCAGCGGCAGGTCCACGCGGGGGCGCCGGAGGACCTGGCGCTGAGCGGACTGCTCGGCGCCACCTTCGCGGCCGAGGGACTGGCTTTCGACCTGGAGCGCGGCGAACTGGTGGTCGGGCGCGGCGGCGATCGGCCCATCCGGCTCGAGGGCGACGGCATCCCGGCCGCATGGGCGCGCCGCGCGTTGCAGCGCGCGGGCTTCGTGATCGACGCGCAGGCACTGGACGCGGTGCATGCCATTGCCGAGCGCTACACGCTGCGGCCGGCCAAGGGCGAGCCCCGCCACTACCGCACGCTGGGTGCCCTGGTGGAAGGGCTGACGTTGCACACGCAGGCATCCGCATGAGAACTGCACGTGCGTCTGCGGCGTTCGGCTGCGCGGCGCTGCTGTCGGCCTGCATGCAGATCGCGCCGCCACCGCGCGCGCCCTGGCCATCGGTCGAGGTCGGCGAAGACGGCCCGGCCCGGAACCTGGACGCGGCCTGCGTCGCCGACTACCGCCCCGGCGTCGACTACTTTCCGCAGAAGACGCGCTTCACCCATTCGACCCAGCTGCAGGTCGAGTACGCGCCGCACTACAAGCGCGTGCGCTTCACGCCCAGCGTCGCGACCGGCGAAGTGATCGAGTTTCTCCTCGTGCAGTGCGGCACGCCCACGCCGCCGCACGGACCGCATGTGCCGGTGGTGGAGGTGCCGGTGCGGCGTTTGGTGACCGGCAACTCCGCCATGCTGGGCGCGCTCGACGAACTCGGCCTGGTGGATCGGCTGCACGGCTCGGAAAGCACGCGCGGCGCCACCGTGCCCGCCGTGCGCGAGCGCATCGCGCAAGGGCTGGTGCACGAGATGTCGGGCTACGGCCACGCGTCGATCGAACCGGTGATGGCCGTGCAGGCCGACGTCTACCTGAGCTTCTACTCGGCCTACCCGCAAGGCAATATGCACCCGCGCCTGTGGGAGCTCGGCGTGCGCGCCATCCCGCAGGCGGATCACCACGAACCGCATCCGCTCGGGCGCGCCGAATGGCTCAAGCTGCTGGCGCTGCTTTCGAACCGCGAGGCGCGCGGCGACGCGAGCTTCGCCGAGATCGCGGCGCAGTACGCGCATTGGAAGGCGGTCGCCGCGCAGGCGCGTTCGCGTCCGCGCGTGATGGCCGGGTTCGCGAGCAGCCGCGACACGATCGAGGCCTTCGGCGGGCGCAATCACCGCGCGCAACTGATCCGCGATGCCGGCAGCGAGTATGTGCTCGGCGACGATCCCCGAACCAGCAGCCTGGTCTACGAGCCGTTCGAGAAGGTGTATGCCCAGGGCGCGGATGCCCCGGTCTGGCTCGGCACGCTCGGCGGCCAGGCCGACCGCGAGACATTGGTGGCAGCGAATGCGCTGCACGGCTGGTTCGATGCCGTCGGCGCAGGGCGGGTGTACGCCTGGGACCGCGGCTACACGGGGGCATGGGCCTATCCGTACCAGGACCAGGGCATGACCCGGCCCCACATCCAGCTCGCCGAAGCCATCGGCGCCTTGCACCCGGAACTCGTCGACGACCAAGCCCCGGCCCCGGCCCAGTTCCTTCGCCGCCTGCCATGACCCCATCCTCTCTCGCACCCTCCCCCGCCGCGTCCCCGCGTGCGGCCTCGCCCGGCCGGCGCGCCCGGCGCTGGTTCCCCGCACTCGCGGTGCTGCTGGTCCTGCTGTTCGTGGCCGAGCTGTCGCTGGGCTCGGTCGCGATCCCTGTCGGTGCCATCCTCGAAATGCTCACCACCGGTTCGAACGGGCAGCAGGTCTGGCAGAACATCGTGCTGGGCTTCCGGCTGCCGCGCGCGCTCAATGCGCTGTTCTCCGGCGCCGCGCTGGGTGTGGCCGGACTGCTGCTGCAGACGCTGTTCCGCAATCCGCTGGCAGACCCGTTCGTGCTGGGCATCGTGCATGGCGCGCGGCTCGGCAGCGCGCTGCTCGTCACCTTCGCCGGCGTGGTCGGCAATGCCTTCCTGCTGCGCTACGGGCTGATCGGCGACGTCGGGCTGGCCGTGGCGTCGGTCTGCGGCTCCGCGGCCGTGCTGGGCCTGCTGGCCGTGCTGTCGCGCCGCGTGGGCACGGTCACGCTGCTGATCATCGGCCTGATGCTCGGCTACCTCGCCGTCGGACTGATCAGCGTGCTGATGCACTTCATCGACGAGACCCAGGCGCGGGCGTTCAAGGCCTGGGACGATGCGAGCTTCGCGGGTGCGACCTGGCAGCAGCTGCGCATCCTGATGCCCGGCATCGGCATCGGCCTCGGGGCCTGTGCATTCCTGGTCAAGCCGCTGAACGGGCTGCTGCTCGGCGAAAGCTACGCGGCGTCCATGGGCATGCCGGTCGCGCGCGTCAAGCGCAGCGCGCTCATCACCACCGCCTGGCTCAGTGGTCTGGTCGCGGCCTTCTGCGGTCCGGTCGCCTTTCTGGGCCTGGTGGCGGCGCAGCTCGCGCGAACGCTGATGCGCTGCGCGGACCACCGCGTCCTGCTGCCCGCGGCCGGGCTCGTCGGCGCCGTGCTGGGCCTGGCCGCCGACCTGGTGCTGCACCTGCCGTGGAGCCGCCACGTGTTCCACCTGAACGCGGTCATCGGCCTTGTGGGCGCGCCGTTGGCGCTGTACATGCTGTACCGCACCCGCGCACTGCACAAGGTCGACTAGAAGCGTTTCGCTTTCCGGACTTCGTGGGCGGCAGACAATACACGCGCACGTAACCCGACCCGAGGCGCATCATGGATCTACGTCAGCTCAGCTACTTCATCGCCGCGGCCGAGGAGCGCAACCTTGGCCGAGCGGCAGAGCGACTGCACATGTCGCAGCCACCGCTGACACGGCAGATCAAGGCACTCGAGGAACAGGTTGGCGCGCCGCTGTTCGAGCGCACGCCGCGAGGCATGTTGCTGACGCAGGCCGGCGAAGCGTTGCTGCAGGACGCGCGCGACATCTTCTCGCTGGTCGACCAGGCCACCGATCGCGCACGGCGCGCGGGCGACGGCACCACAGGACGCATCGACGTGGGGCTGCACGGCTCGGCGATGTTCGGCGTCGTGCCCCAAGTACTGACCCGCTTTTCGGACATGCACCCCGGGGTCGAGGTGTCGCTGCACCAGGGACAGACTCACCAGCAGGTCACCGCGATTCGCCAGCGCCGCATCCTGATCGGCTTCGAGCGCATGGTGCCAATGGACGATGACCTGGCCGTCGAACTCGTGGCGCGCGAACGCCTGCTGGTGGCCATGAGCAGCGCGCATCCGTTCGCCCAGCGCAGCGCCATCCCGGTGGCGCTGCTGCGCAACCAGCCGATACTGACCGCATCGTCGCGCTCGGCGCCGGCGATCACACTGCGCCTGTGCCGGGCGGCGGGTTTTGAACCGCGTTTTGCCGCTCAAGCCGGCGATCTCATCATGGCCACCATGATGGCAGGCATCAGTCGCCAACTCGCACTGGTGCCGGAGTCCATGACCAACCTGCGGCTGCCGGGCGTGACCTACCTGCCGCTCGAAACCGCAGGCGAGCCGGCGCACATGGAAGTGCACTGCTTCTATCGCAAGGAGGAGGCATCTCCGGTGCTGCAACGCATGCTGGAGGTCGTGCGCGCGTTCGCTGGCGACGCCGTGCCTTTGGCCGATCGAAGCGCGGTAAACCCTTAGCCGGCAGCCCCCGATACCGCCAAGGTATCGCTCCGATCCAATTTGGAATTGGACAGCGCGGCCGTACGACTCGAGACTCCGCCGCATGATCACGTTCGCAGTTATCGGCATCGACCACCGGCACGTCTTCCACCTCATCGAGGGCCTGCTCCAGGCCGGTGCAACTTGCGCAGGCTACCTGTCCGCTACCTCAGACCCGCGCGTTCTCGACGGCGTGCGCAGGCGCTTTCCTCAGCTCGAAGAATGCGAAAGTGCCGATGAACTGCTGCAGAACCCGGCCATCGACCTGATCGTCACCGCCGGCGTGCCTTCGGAGCGTGCCCAGATCGCGATCACCGCGATGAAGCATGGCAAAGACGTACTCACCGACAAGCCTGGCGTGGTCAGCGCCGAGCAGTTGGCGCAGGTCGAAGCCACCGTGCGCGACACCGGACGGCTCTACGCGATCTGCTTTTCGGAGCGGATGATCGTGCCCTCGGTCGCGACGGCACAGCGGCTGATTGCAGACGGCGCCATCGGCCGAGTCATCCACACGCTGGGCATGGGCCCGCATCGGCTCAACCAGGGCATCCGCCCCGCGTGGTTCTTCGACAAAGCCAGCAGCGGTGGCATCCTGGCCGACATCGCGTCGCACCAGATCGACCAGTTCCTGGTGCTGACTGGATCGAGCGACGCCGAGGTCAGCTTGGCCAGCGTGGCGCACTTCGGCCGCACGACGACGGCGGACTTCGAGGACTTTGGCGAAGTCGCGCTGGTTTCGCGCGACAACGGCGCGCGAGGCTACGTGCGCGTCGACTGGTTCACGCCCGACGGCATGCCGGCCTGGGGCGATGGCAGGCTCTTCATCACGGGCACCGAAGGCTCGATCGAACTGCGCAAGTACATGGACATCGAGGGCCGCGCCGGGACCGACCATCTCTTTCTGGGCGACCGCACCGGCACCCGCCACATCGACTGCACGAGCGAGCCGATCACCTTCTTCACCAAGCTGGTCGAAGACATCGAGCGCCGTACACAAACCGCCATCCCACATGCACACAGCTTCACGGTGAGCCGGCTGGCGCTCGAGGCGCAAGCCAAAGCCGAAGGCAGAGCCGGCGCACAGGTGGAGAGTGCGCGATGACGCGACTCGGCGTTGGCCTGATCGGCCTTGGTCCGGGCTCGGAACCGCACCTGGCCGCCTTGCGCGAGCTGCAAGATCGCGTCGACCTGCGTTGGGCCTTTTCGCACAGCGACCCGGCGAAGGCCGAAGGCAAGGTGCCCGCCCACACGCGGTTGACCAACGACCTCGCGCAGGTGCTGCAAGATCCCGAGGTGCGGCTCGTGATCGTCTCCACGCCCGCGCACACCCACCTGACCATCGCGGGTCAGGCCCTTGCGGCGGGCAAGCACACCTTGGTCGAGAAGCCGCTGGACGTGAGCCTGGCCAAGGCCGAAGCGCTGGTCCGCCTCGCAGCAGCCACGGACCTGTGCTTCGGCGTGGTGCTGCAGCACCGCTTCCGGCCCGGCGCAATCCGGCTGCGGGAGTTGATCGCGTCATCGGCACTCGGCGTGCTGCAGGCAGGCGTGCTGCAGATCCCCTGGTGGCGCTCGCAGGCCGGCTACTACGACCAGCCCGGGCGCGGCTCGGTCGCACGCGATGGCGGTGGCGTGCTGTTGACGCAGGCCGTGCATGCACTGGACCTGTTCCGCAGCCTGGTCGGTGTGCGCGACGTGATCGCCTCGCAGGTGCGCACGACCGACATCCACCGCATGGAAACCGAAGATTTCGCGGCGGCGCTGCTCACCCTGGGCAACGGCGCACCCGGCGTGCTGATGGCCACGACCGCGATGTACCCGGGGCGGGCCGAGTCGCTCGAACTCATCTTTGCCCGGGCCACAGCATCGCTGGTGGGCGGAACCCTGCGCGTGCAGTACCACGATGGGCGCACCGAGCTCGTCGAAGGCGAGGCCAAGTCGGGCAGCGGCGACTCGATCATGGATTTTTCGCCAGCGGCGCATTTGGCGCTGCACAGGGATTTTCTTGACTCAATCGCCGAAGGCCGGGCCCCCGCCGTCAACGGCGACGAGGCGTTGCTGACGCACCGGCTCATCGACAAGATCATCGTGGCCGCCGCCTTCGAACCCAGTTCCCCCAACCATAAGCAGAGGCAAATATGAAGACATGGACAACGTTGGCACTCGTGTTCGCGACTTTCGCGTGCACCACTGGCGCGGCAACCGCGGCGGACGACTTTCCGAACAAGCCGATCAAGATCGTGGTGCCCTATGCGCCCGGTGGCACCACCGACGTGCTGGCCCGGCTGCTGGGCCAGCGTATGGCAGCTGACCTGGGGCAGGCCGTCGTCATCGACAACCGGCCGGGCGCAGGCGAAGCGATCGGCGCCGGCGTCGCAGCCAAGTCCCCGGCCGACGGCTACACACTGTTGCTGTCGACCATGACGACGCAGGCCATCAATCCCGTCCTGTACCCAAAACTCAGCTTCGACGCATCGAAAGAGCTGACCGCCGTGGGTCGCGTGGCCGACGTGCCCGCCATGATTGCGGCGAACCCTTCTGTGCCGGCCACCAACATGGCCGAGTTCTTGGGCTACCTCAAAGCCAATCCGGGGCGCAACTTCGCGTCCCCCGGCGCGGGCACGCCGAACCATCTGGCGACTGAGCTGTTCAAACGGGCCGCGGGCGTGAACGTCACGCACATTCCTTACAAGGGTGGCGCGCCGGCCGTGCAGGACCTGATGGCGGGGCAAGTGGATTTCATGCTCATCCTCGCACCGGAAGCCATGCCGTACGTGAAGTCCGGAAAGCTGAAGAGCATTGCAATGACGACACTACAGCGCTCGCCCATGTTCCCCGGCTTGCCGACCGTGGCCGAATCGGGCATCAAGGACTTTGAGCTTGTTGTCTGGTACATCCTCCTTGCACCCACCGGCACGCCAAAGGACGTCGTCGCTCGCTTGAACAAGAGCCTGAACACCACGCTGAACGACAGCGCGATGAAGACCAAGCTCGCCGAACTGAGCATTCAGCCGACCGGCGGGACCACGGAAGACGCAACGGCCTTTGCGAACAAGGAGGCGGCGAAATGGAAACGGGTCATCGAGGAGTCGAACATCAAGATCGACTAAGAGCAGGCGCAGTTGCGACGCGTTGAACGGCGAAGGTATCGCCGCGAGCAGCATCATCCGACGGGGTTCGAGTTTCTCAGATCTGCAGGTTCACCTGCACCTTCGGCCCGCCGGCCGACGACTGCGCGACCGTGACCGCGCGCCCGTCGATGCGCTGGAAATGCAGCTCCACGCGCGCATCGCCCACGCGCAAATGCCTCAGATGCAGGTGGTCGATGTCGCTCGGCAGCCGCGGCTGCACGATGTTCACCTGGCCGCGGATGCCGTCGACCTCGAGTCCGAGGCAGGCCTGCAGCAGCATGAACACCGACCCCGCCGCCCAGGCCTGCGGCAGGCACGCCACCGGGTACGCAATCGGCGGATCGCCGGGCTGGCGATCGAAGCCGCAGAACAGTTCGGGCAGCCGCATGCCGAAGTGGGCGGCCGACTCGAACAGGTTGTCGAGGATGCGCACCGCCCCCTCGCGCTCGCCGTAGCGCGCCATGCCGGCCGCGCACAGCGCCACGTCGTGCGGCCACACCGAGCCGTTGTGGTACGACATCGGATTGAAGCGCACGGCCTCGTTGGGCAGCGTGCGGATGCCCCAGCCCGACGCGAAGGCCGGCGAGAGCAACTCGCGGCCGACGGCGCGCGCCCGCTCGCCGGCCGGGAGCCCCGCGAACAGCAGGTGCCCTGCATTGGAGGCTCGCACGCGGCAGGGCTGGTTCGCACCGTCGATGGCGAGCGCATAGAACTGCGGCCCGTCGAGCCAGAAGCGGCGCTCGACGGCTTCGCGCAGGGCCTCGGCACGTTCGCGCCAGCGCGCAACGCCGGGGTCGTCGCGCCACTCGGCAATGAAGGCCATGCCAAGCAAAGCCGAATAGGCATAGCCCTGCACCTCGACCAGCGCGATCGGGCCTTCGGGGGTGCGGCCGTCGGCATGGAAGATCGAATCGTGGCTGTCCTTCCAGCCCTGGTTGACGAGGCCGCTGGCCTCGCCGCGCTGATAGGCGAGCAGGCCGTCGGGATGGCGCGCCATGTTGCGCTCCATCCATTCGCAGGCGGCGCACAGCGCACCCCAGATGCGGTCGATGGTCGCGCGGTCGCCGGTGCGCTGCGCATAGGCGCCGGCCAGCGCCACGAAGAGCGGCGTGGTGTCGACGCCGCCGTAGTACTGGCCGAACGGCAGTTCATCGACCGCGGCCATCTCGCCCTTGCGGGTCTCGTGCATGATCTTGCCGGGCTCGGCATCGCGAAAGCTCGACGTCTGCTGCGCCTGGCGCGCCGCGAGAAACTCGAGCACGCCCTGCGCGAGCCGCGGATCGATCCACAGCGTCTGCAATGCCGTGACGATCGCATCGCGGCCGAAGGGCGTCGAGAACCACGGGATGCCCGCATACGGATAGGGCCCGGTCGGAAGGTCCGTCGTGAGCAGCGCGAGGTCGGCACGCGAGCGGTCGAGCCAAGCCTGGAACAGGCGCCCCGAGGCCTCGAGCCGGGCGCCGCGCCGCTGGCGCGCGCGCATGCGCCAGCGGGCGAGCACCCCGGCCTCCCTGAAGCGCTCGGCGCTCGGCGTGGCGGGTTCTGCGCCCACCTCGACGAACAGCGTCCAGTGGCCATGCGCGGCGAGCGGCACACCGAACTCGGCGCTGCCCGCATCGAGGCGCCGCGGCAGTTGCGAGAAGTCGATGCAGGCACGGCGCAGCACGCCGTCGAGCCCCTGGTAGCGCAGCGCCACGCCCTGCGCGCGCAGTTCGGGCGTGCCGAACTCGCCGCGCCGCGCGCGCTGTTGTCCGCGCACCTCGAACATGTCGCGGAAGTCGGCGCCGAACTGCAACGCGAGCGGCGCCTCGGCCGGTTGGTCGCCGTAGTTGACGAGCCGGATGCGCTCGAACAGCCGCGCGTTCCAGAGAAAGCGCTTGCGCTCGATGTGGATCACGCCCTGCGGCATCGAGGTCGATCCGAGCACCGGCAGCGGCCGGTTGGTGAGATTAGCGGTGAAGAAGACATTGTCGGCGCCCACGCCGCTCGACAGCAGCGACGGCCTCGCGCCGTCGAGCCGCAGCACGAAGCTCGAGAGCATGCGCATGTCGTCGTGGAACAGGCCGTCGACACCACCGCCGACATCGCCGTGCGCATCCATCACGAAGTAGGTGTCGCCCTCCTTGAGCACGAAGGCATGGTGCACGGCGCGCTCGGGCGCGGCTTCGGCCTGTTCGGTGGCAGCCACTTCGGCATTCATCGCTAGGCGGCCTCCTTGTAGAGCCGGTGCTGCGGCGGCAGCACGCCGCCGCCCACGAGCCGCAGGTACTGCTCGACGTAGGCGCTCGCCATCGCGCGGGCCGAGAAGCGTTGCTCGAAGGCCTGGCGCACGCGCCTGCGGTCGAGCCCGCCGATCGCATGCACCGCCTCGACGGCCTCCGCTTCGCTCTCGACGATCCGGCCGCTGATGCGCTCCTCGATCACCTCGGGCACCGAGCCGCAGCGCCAGCCGATCACCGGCGTGCCGCAGGCCATCGCCTCGATCATCACCAGGCCGAAGGGCTCGGGCCAGTCGATCGGGAACAACAGCGCGCGCGCACCGCCGAGGAACGCGGCCTTGTCCGCATCGCCGATCTCGCCGACAAACTCGATCAGCGGATGGTTCAGCAGCGGGCGGATCACCTGCTCGAAATAGCGCGCGTCGGCCGCATCGACCTTGGCCGCGATCTTGATCGGCAGGCCCGCGCGCCTCGCGATCTCGATCGCGCGGTCGGGCCGCTTCTCGGGCGAGATGCGACCGAGGAACGCGAGGTAGCCGGCGGGCTCGGGCGAGAAGGCGTAGGGCGTCTCGTCGAGCCCGTGCGGAATGGTCGCGAGCCAGTTCGCAAACGGCAGCGGCTTGCGCTGGTGCCTCGAGATCGAGACCAGCGGATAGCGGTTCCAGCGCATGTAGGCGCCGGGCAGGTCGGCGATATCGAGGCGACCGTGCAAGGTGGTGAGCGTGCGTTCCGCCATGTCCTCGAAGAACGGGAAATGCAGCAGGTCGACATGGAAATGCAGCACGTCGAACTCGTGCGCACGTCGTCGCACCTCGTGCAGCATGCTCAGGTGGCTGGCCAGATCGGACTTGAGCGGGGCCGGATCGAGCCGCAGGGCCTGGGCACGCATCGGCGCGAGCCTGGCCCGGGTCTCGGTGTCGGCCGAGGCGAACAGCGTCACCTCGTGGCCCTGATCGACCAGGGCATTGGCCAGGTGGGCGACGACCCGTTCGGTGCCGCCGTAGAGCCGCGGCGGCACGGCTTCGTAGAGAGGGGCGATCTGCGCGATCTTCATCGTCAAGACAATCTCCTCGCAAGGGAATGAATGGACAAGAAACAAGGCGGAGAAAGGAGGCGTGCGACGCCACGCGCCGAGCTTCCGGGCGGCTATTTTGCGACGGCCGCGCGGGATTTCAAGAGCCGCTTTTCGGCCGTGCGCCGCTTGCGCGCAGCGCGCGCTTGCCCTAGATTTTTTATGGCAAGTGCAAGGAGGCTTTCTCGAATGAACATTCTCGAAACCGTGGCCGACCAGTCCGATGCGATGGGGCTGCCGCTCTATGCGGTGACCGTCACCGCCGTGGCGCGCGAAGAGGCGCCCGCATTGCTGTCGCTGCACTGGCACGGCTTCTTCCGCCAGACCCCGCTGCGCCTGCCAGGCGTCGAACTGCCGGTGCGTCCGGTGCCGCAGTCGATGGCGCAGGTCGACCTGTCACCGGGGCCGCCGGGCCTGTTCGACGAACTCGAGCGCTCGCTGCTCGAGGCCGCATGGCAACTCGGCGCCTGGGACGTCGAACGCATCGAGCGGCCGGCTTGGTGGCGGCTGGGCGCGCCCGCGACCGAAGTCAGCGACGGCCGGCGCGCGTTCGGCTACTACGACGACGACGGCGCGAACGATTCAAGCAGCAGCAGTGCACATGTGATTGCCGAGGCGCCCGACCGCGAGGCGCTGATGCGCCTGGCCGCGCACCGCGGCTACCTGCGCTGGCTGTTCCGTCCGCGCAAGCACGGCCTCTGGGCTGCCGTGGCAGACGATGACGACGCCACGCTCGACGACAGCGGCGGCCGTCCGCTGCCCTGCCCGGTCATGCCGCAGCCGCCGCATGCCGACGCGGCGTCGCACCGCACCGTCTACCGGCTCGGCCGCGCGGACCGCATCGTGCTCGGCGGTCGCTGAAAAAAATCGTCACAAAAATTTTTGGCGCGCGGGGCCTTGAAGCGCCGCGAAGGCGCCCATAGCTCTCGCGCGCCGGCACTTCGGTGCCGGGGGAACGAACCCATTGCCGCACCGGCCGCACGCCGGCGCGGGGTTCTCTTTTTTGATGACCTGCATCGCTTAGGAGATTGAACATGAAACTTCATCCTCTCTACGACCGGGTGATCGTCAAGCGGATCGAACAGCAGCGCAAGACGGCTTCCGGCATCGTGATTCCCGACTCGGCGGCGGAGAAGCCCGAACAGGGCGAGGTGCTCTCGGTGGGCCAGGGCAAGCTGCTCGCGGACGGCACGCTGCGCCCCCTGCACCTGAAGGCCGGCGACCAGGTGCTGTTCGGCAAGTACGCCGGGCAGACGGTCAAGGTCGACGACGAGGAACTGCTGGTGCTGCGCGAGGACGACGTCCTTGCCGTCGTCGAGAGCAGCAGCAGCGACCGCGGCGGCCTCAAGCGCGTCGCCTGACATCCCGAAAAACCTATCGTTGTGACACGAGGAGTGATGAACACATGACTGCCAAGGACGTCCGATTCCATGACAACGCCCGCCAGCGCATCGTCGCGGGCGTGAACATCCTGGCCGACGCGGTGAAGGTGACGCTCGGCCCGAAGGGTCGCAATGTGCTGCTCGAGCGCAGCTTCGGCGCGCCGACCATCACCAAGGACGGCGTGTCGGTGGCCAAGGAGATCGAACTCGCCGACAAGTTCGAGAACATGGGCGCGCAGATCGTGAAGCAGGTGGCCTCGAAAACGGCCGACGTGGCCGGCGACGGCACCACCACTGCCACCGTGCTCGCACAGGCCATCGTGCAGGAGGGCATGAAGCACGTGGCCTCGGGCATGAACCCGATGGACCTCAAGCGCGGCATCGACAAGGCCACGGCCGCCGTGTTGGAGGAACTGCGCAAGCTCTCCAAGCCGATCTCCACGGGCCGCGAGATCGCGCAGGTGGCCGCGCTCTCGGCCAATGCCGACGAGGCGATCGGCAAGATCATTGCCGACGCGATGGAGAAGGTCGGCAAGGAAGGCGTGATCACGGTCGAGGACGGCAAGTCGCTCGACAACGAGCTCGACGTGGTCGAGGGCATGCAGTTCGACCGCGGCTACATCAGCCCTTACTTCATCAACGACCCCGAGAAGCAGGTCGCGCACCTCGACGATCCGCTCGTGCTGCTGCACGACAAGAAGATCTCCAACATCCGCGAACTGCTGCCGGTGCTCGAGGCCGCGGCCAAGGCCGGCAAGCCGCTCCTGATCGTGGCCGAGGAGGTCGAGGGCGAAGCGCTCGCGACGCTGGTGGTCAACTCGATGCGCGGCGTGCTCAAGGTCGCGGCCGTGAAGGCGCCGGGCTTCGGTGACCGCCGCAAGGCGATGCTCGAGGACATCGCGGTGCTCACGGGCGCCACGGTCATCTCGGAAGAGACCGGCAAACAGCTCGACAAGGCCACGCTCGAGGACCTGGGTCGCGCCAAGCGCGTCGAGGTGCACAAGGAGAACACCATCATCATCGACGGCGCGGGCGACCAGGCGCACATCGACGCACGCGTGAAGTCGATCCAGGCGCAGATCGAGCAGGCCACGAGCGACTACGACCGCGAGAAGCTGCAGGAGCGCGTGGCCAAGCTCGCGGGCGGCGTGGCCGTGATCCGCGTCGGCGCCGCAACCGAGGTCGAGATGAAGGAAAAGAAAGACCGCGTCGACGATGCGCTGCATGCCACGCGCGCGGCCGTCGAGGAAGGCATCGTGCCAGGCGGCGGCGTGGCGCTGCTGCGTGCGCGCGCTGCGCTCGCCGAGCTGAAGGGCGCCAACGCCGACCAGGATGCGGGCATCCGCATCGCGCTGCGCGCGCTCGAGGCGCCGCTGCGCGCGATCGTCGCGAACGCCGGCGTCGAACCCTCGGTGGTGGTGGCCAAGGTGCTCGAGGGCAAGGGCAACCACGGCTACGACGCGTCGACCGGCGAGTACGGCGACCTGGTCGCGCTCGGCGTGGTCGACCCGACGAAGGTCACGCGCACCGCGCTGCAGAATGCTGCGTCGATCGCAGGCCTCATCCTCACGACGGACGCGACGGTGGCCGAGCTGCCGAAGCCCGCCGAAAAGGCGCCGGCAATGCCGCCGGGCGGTGGCATGGACTTCTGAGTCCGCTTCGTCGCGTCGCTCTTTTTCTCCAAGGGCCAAGCGGCGTCCCGGCAGGGGCGCCGTTTTTTTTCAGCTTGCCGCCTTCGGCATCCACGTATCCAATCCGCTTTTTGGGAGACGCCATGACAGACACATCGAACGACACCGGCCCGTCCGGCGGCCGGCTGCACGGCAGGACCGCGCTGGTCACCGGCGCGGCACAGGGCATCGGCAAGGCCATTGCGCTGCGGCTGGCGCAGGAAGGCGCCGACATCGTGCTGCACGTGCGCAGCGACGACGACCGCGCGCGCGAAGCGGCGCGAGAGATCGAGGCGCTGGGGCGCGCCTGCGAAGTGGTGGCCGCCGACATGGCCGACACGGCGGCCGTGCGCCAAGTGATGCCGCGCGCACTCGCGCGCTTCGCGGCCGTCGACATTCTCGTCAACAACGCCGGCATCGAGCGGCATGCGAGCTTTCTGGAGGCGAGCGAAGAAGACTACGACGCGGTGCTCGACGTGAACCTCAAGGGCCCGTTCTTCCTGATGCAGGCGTTGGCGAAAGCCCTGGCAGCCGCAGGCCGCCCGGGTCGCGTGATCCACATCAGCTCGGTGCACGAGGAGCTGCCCTTTCCCAACTTCACGGCCTACTGCGCAAGCAAGGGCGGCCTGAAGATGCTGATGCGCAATGCCGCGATCGAACTCGCGCCGCTCGGCATCACGGTGAACAACGTGGCGCCCGGTGCGATCCGCACGCCGATCAATGCGAAGCTGCTCGACGATCCCGCGAAGCTGCAGCGCCTGCTGGGCCAGATTCCGCTCGGGCGCATGGGCGAGCCGGTCGATGTGGCGGGCGCGGTGGCGTTCCTCGCCTCGGACGACGCGCGCTACATCACGGGCAGCAGCATCGTCGTCGATGGCGGACTGCTGTGGAACTACCAGGAGCAGTAGCAGCAGCCTGGGGCCGTCAGCCGAAGAACAGCCACCCGGCGGCCGCCGCAAGCCCCACCACGAGCACCGGCGAGAGGCGCGCATAGACGAGCAGGCCGAAGGCGGCCAGCGCCAGCGCGAAGTCGGCGCGGCCGTGAATGGCGCCGGTCCACACCGGGTCGTAGAGCGCCGACAGCAGGATGCCGACCACGCCCGCATTGACGCCGGCCATGGCCGACTGGACGGACGTGCGCTGGCGCAGCGCATCCCAGAACGGCAAGGCGCCCACGACCATCAGGAAGCCCGGCAGGAAGATCGCCACCAGGAACAGCATTCCGCTGGCCCAGCCCGGAACCGGCCCCTGCATCACGGCCCCGAGGTAGGCCGCGAAGGTGAAGAGCGGGCCAGGCACCGCCTGCGCCGCGCCGTAGCCCGCGAGGAAGTCGGCATTGCTCACCGCACCGGCGGGCACGAGCGTGGACTGCAGCAGCGGCAGCACCACATGCCCGCCGCCGAAGACCAGCGCACCAGCGCGGTAGACGCCGTCGACCAGCGCCCAGAGTGAGGAGCCGCTGGCCGCGGCCAGCAGCGGCAGCCCCACGAGCAGCACGGCGAACAGTGCCAGCGCGACGACGCCGGCGCGCCGCGTCACGCCATAGCCGATGTGGCTCGGCGCCTGCGACTGCGACTGCTTCAACAACCACCAGCCGATCAGGCCGCAGACGAGGATCGCGCCGACCTGGGCGAGCGCCGACGGCAGCAGCAGCGTGAGCAGCGCGGCGAAGATCGCGAGGCCGGCGCGCGGCCGGTCGGGGCACAGCGATTTCGCCATGCCCCAGACCGCCTGCGCGACCACCGCCACGGCCACCACCTTGAGCCCGTGCACGGCACCCGAGGCGGCGACGTTGCCGTAGCGCGAGATGCCGTAAGCGAACGCGATCAACGCAAAGGCCGAAGGCAGCGTGAAACCGGCCCAGGCCATCAGCGCGCCGAGCCACCCGGCGCGCGAGAGGCCGAGCGCCATGCCCACCTGGCTGCTTGCGGGTCCGGGCAGGAACTGGCACAGCGCCACCAGGTCGGAATAGCTGCGGTCGTCGAGCCAGCGGCGCCGCTCGACGAACTCGGTGCGAAAGTAGCCGAGGTGCGCGATCGGCCCGCCGAACGAAGTCAGGCCGAGCCGAAAGAAAACCCACAGCACTTCGAACGGCCCGCCGGGGCGGCGGGCGGTACGAGCGGGTTCGGGAAGTGAAGAGGAAGAGGTTGGATCGGGGAGTTTCATTGCAGCTGGCACGTTCTTCGCGGGCAGCGCACCCTGCTGTCCGCCCGGCCCTGCGCATTGTGAGCGCGAATCGCCCGTCCCGGTCCCTGCCGGATCAGCCGGGATCCCGGCCGCCGTTTCGCTCTGCCTCTTCCTCGAGCGCACTGCCGCCGGTCGACTCCGACACGTCGATGTCCTCGCTGTCCTCGCGCGTCGGAGATCGCCTCTCGGTCTTTGGGGGCGCGGGTGCCGGCGAATGTGGCTGCGAAGCGGCCCCATCGCTCGGCTGGGTCGAAAGCGGATCGTTGTTCATGTCGCAGCTCCTGATTGCGGCAAGCTACGTCGGTCGGCGATGGGCGCGTGTAGGTCTGCGCCTCGCCGTGGCTGCGCTCCAGGCACGCATACCGCATCTCCCTCGGCCTCGCCTGCGCCTGCGCCTTCGGTTCGGGCTAGCACTTGCCCGGCCCGGTGGTCATCCAGGTCCTCGGATCTGTTCGACGCGTCCGGGCAGTCCGGCGCTGCGATCCGGCTGTCTCGACACTGGACCGAAGCTGCAAGCCGGCGCAAGCGCATCAAAGCGTGCTCCCATGCTGCCGATCTGCCGTGCTCCCCCGTTCTGACGGCCGGGCTGCGCCTCGCACCTATCAACACTGCCAGTTGCCCGGGACCACGCCGCAACGAACCATGTGACGTTTCGGCGGAAGGACCCATCATGCGCACGCTGCTGATCGACAATCACGACTCGTTCACCTACAACCTCTTCCAGTACCTGGCCGCGTGCAGCGGGCAAGTTCCGCTGGTCGTGAAGAACGACCAGATGAGCTGGGACGAAGTCGAACGGCTGGAATTCGACAACATCGTGATCTCGCCGGGTCCGGGACGCCCGCAGCGGCCCGCCGACCTGGGCATCTCCGCGGATGCGCTGCAGCGCTCGTGCAAGCCCGTGCTCGGCGTCTGCCTCGGCCACCAGGCCATTGCCCACCACTGTGGCGCCACGGTCGACCTCGCGGCCCGCCCTATGCACGGGCGACTCGACCGCGTCTCCCATGCCCAACGTGACCTGTTTCGCGGCATTCCCGACCGCTTCGAGGCGGTGCGCTACCACTCGCTCGCCGTCACGCAGCTGCCCGCGTCGCTGCAGCCATTGGCCTGGACCGCGGACGGCACGCTCATGGCGCTGCGCCATATCTCCCGCCCCTGGTGGGGCGTGCAGTTCCACCCGGAGTCGATCTGCACGGAATTCGGTGCCAGGCTGCTGCGGAACTTCCTCGAGCTGAGCGAAGAGTGGTGTGCCGAACTCGCGCGGCGCGAGGCAGTAGGCCATGTCGCGCCCGGTTCGCGCGCCGGCCTGTCACGACCTTTCTCGCTGCACGCGGACTGCATCGACAGTGCGGCGCGCGCGGAAAGCGTGTTCATTGCCGCGTTCTCCCAAAGCGAGACCTCGTTCTGGCTCGACAGCAGCCTGGCCGAGCCAGGACGGGCGCGCTTTTCGTTCATGGGCGATGCGTCGGGACCTCATGCCCAGGTGCTGACCTACTGGACCGCTCCACGCGAACTCCTGATACGCCGGGGAGCCGTCGTGCAGACGCGCAACGAAAGCATCTTCGACTATCTGCGTGACCATCTGCCGAACTCCCCGCCCGTGGGACCGAGTCTGCCATTCGAGTTCGCCGGCGGCTACGTGGGCTTTTTCGGCTACGAGCTCAAACGTGAACTCGAAGGTCAGTACCGGCATGACGCCACGACGCCGGACGCGGTGTGGCTCATGGCCGACCGGTTCCTCGCGTTCGACCATGCCGAGCAGCAGATCTGGATCGTCTGTCTCGACGAAGGCACGCCGTGCGAGGACAACCTCAGGTGGATGCACACCATGCACGAACTGCTCACGCGTGCGTCGCCCGCGGACATGCAGGAGGCCGCTCGGCAGGCGCCGCCGACGGGTGGTGCACAGGGATTGAAGCAGCTTCGGTGGCAGGTGGAACTACCCTCGTACCGCGACCTGATCCTGCGGTGCCAGCACGAGATCCTCCAAGGCGAGACGTACGAGGTCTGCCTGACCAATCAGCTCGTCGGCGAAGGTCGCATCGACTCGCTCGCGGTTTACCGCGTCCTGCGCGCACGCAATCCCGCGCCTTATGCGGCCTACCTGCGCACGGGCGGCTACGTTGTGCTCTGCGCCTCGCCCGAACTCTTCCTGCGCATCGGCAGCGACAGGACGGTCGACTCCAGGCCCATCAAGGGTACCGCGGCGCGCGGCGCGACGCCCGAGGATGACCTCGCCCTCGCCGAGGCGCTTCTCGCCGACGAGAAGACGCGCGCGGAAAACCTGATGATCGTCGACCTGCTGCGCAACGACCTCAACCGCGTCTGCGAGATCAACAGCGTGCACGTGCCCGGCCTGTTCGAAGTGGAGACCTACGCCACGGTCCACCAACTGGTCAGCACGATCAGGGGACGGCTGCACGAAGACCTCGGTGCAGTGGAATGCGTGCGTGCCGTGTTCCCGGGCGGCTCGATGACAGGTGCGCCCAAGGTACGCACGATGAAGATCCTCGATGAGCTGGAGGGCGCCGCGCGCGGCATCTACTCCGGCAGCCTCGGTTATCTTTCGCTCAACGGCACCGCCCAGCTCAACATCGTGATCCGCACGATCGTGGTTGCGAACGGCCTCGTCTCCATCGGCGCGGGCGGCGCGATCGTCGCGATGTCCGATCCGGACGAGGAGGTCGACGAGATCGTCCTCAAGGCCCGCGCGCCCTGGGACGCACTTCGGGAATGCGGCGCCCCGCTGGGGCCGACGCCGGGCACATCCCCACCCGACGAACGCGCGGGGGGTCCGTCGCTCGGTCCGGCCCCTCCGGACGACGCGGAACAGGCCGGAAACGACCCGCCATCCGGCCGTGGCTAGCGCGGCGGCGAACCGCCGGGGCGTGGCCCTCATGCTTGTAGCGATGGCGTGCTACATATCGAACGACACCTTCGTCAAGCTCATCGCCGACCGGCTTCCTCCGGGGCAGATCCTTGCCGTACGTGGCGCATTTGCGAGCGTCCTGGTGATTTCCGCCACTGCCCGCGCGTGGGGCGGCTGGCATCACCTCCTGCAGCCTGTCATGGGCGTGCGGTGCGCGCTGGAGGTGGCGACGGCGCTCGCCTCCGTCGTCGCGCTCTCGCTGGTGCCGCTGGCCGTCGTGACATCGCTCATGATGACCGCACCATTGCTCATTGCCATGGCCGCGATGGCGCTGCGATGGGAGCCATGGCGCAAATGGCGCGTGCTCGCCGCAGGAACCGGTCTTGCGGGAACCCTGCTTGTCGTCAGGCCATCGCTGGAGGTCGACGTTCCGACCGTCGGCATCGTCTGCGCGCTCCTGTGCGCCGTCTCCCTCGCCGCTCGGGACCTTGTGACCCGGCGCATGGCCGCCTCTATCCCCTCGGCGGCGATCGCGAGCGCCACCACGCTGGCGGTCGCGATCGTCGGCGGCCTCATGGGCCTCGGGGAGCACTGGCGCGCGCTGGAACCTCATGAGCTTGCGGCGCTCGCTGCCGCCGCGGCATGCGCCGCAGCAGGCAACTACGCGCTCATTGCAGCCTGCCGTGGCGTGGACCTGTCGATCGTCACGCCATTTCGCTACAGCATCATCGTCTGGGCCGTGCTGCTGGGCTACTTCGTCTGGGGCGAAGTGCCGGACCTGGGCGCGATCGGCGGCATCGTGCTGATCGCGGTGGCAGGCGCCTGTGCGGCATTCTGGAGCCATCATGACCGGGGGAATTGAGCCAGCGGGTACCTGCGGGGCCCCGCTCGTGATCCCTGACCTCGTCGTCCACGACGGAGCCAATCGCCACGAGACACTGCACGCAACCTGAGGCGCGTCGCTTGGCTGCGCGCGCAGCGACACCGCTGCAACCCTCTTGGAGCGACAGTGCAGCGGCACGATCCAGGGGCTTTCCAAAGCCGACGGAAGGTCAGTCGCGCAGCGAGAACACGACACTGAGGTAGGCGACGGGCGGTTCATGGATGGCCTCGATGCCGTGCAGCGCACTCGCCTCGAACAGCAGCGAGTCGCCGCTGCCGAGCTCGACCACCTTGGCGCCATAGCGATAGCTCACTCGCCCCGAAACCATGTACAGGAACTTGAGCCCGGGATGCTGGAAGCTCACGTAAGGCTCGGCCTCCTCTTCGAGACGCACGAGGTACGGTTCGACGAAGAGGTTGCCCGACAGCAGATGCCCGAGCAGCTCGTAGCCGTAGCCGGCGACGGCGCCGATGCGGTCGATCCGAATGCCCGTGCCTGCCGGCACATGGCAGAAGTCGGTGCGGTCGAACTGGTCGGAGAAAAAGCGCGACATCGACACGTCGAGGCCACCCGCGATGCGATCGAGCGTCTCGACCGAAGGCGACACCAGGCCGCGCTCGATGCGAGAAAGCATGGACCGGGAGATGCCGGCGTTCTGCGCGAGTTCGCCGCCAGAGGCACCCGAGGCGATCCGCAGGGCCTTGATCTGTGCGCCGATGCGCGACGCCGGGGCGCTGCGTGCAGGCAGCGCTGGCGCACGAGCGCGTTGAAGCAACGACGCCGGTAGCCTGAGGGGCCGGGCGGTGGGAAAGGGCGATGCCACCTGCTTGCGTGCCATCGGATTCAATGCGTCCCTGCGTCGCTTGGCCTGCGCGAGTGGCGTGCGAAGGTAGCGTGAGCCTTTTGTCGGACCGGCGCCATCAGGCACTCCGCCGCGCGCGGCAGATCTCGTCCTCGAGCCGGCAGCTTTCCGCGATGACGAGGTTGTAGACGGCGCGCACGAAGCCCGGCCGAAGGCCATGCACGGCGGCAAAGGCCGCCGCCCGCAGATGAACGAACCCGATCCTCGCCGGTTGAAGCATCGGGATCGCATGGGCCTTCTTGTGCAATCCGATCCTCGTGCAGATCTCGAGCCGCTGTCGCAGGTTCTCGAGCAGCCGGGCATCGATGGCATCGAGTTCCGACCGCATGTCTTCGAGCCGGCGCTGGGCATCGTCCGGTGCAGTGGTCGAGCCGGAACCGGACGCACCCTTCGGGCGGTCCGGTGGTGAGGTTGCGCACAGAGCAATGTGTGTCATGGTGGTCTTGTTGACAGAGTTTCGAACAGGGCTGCGGGTCGGGCGCCAATGCGCGGCGTGCGTCATGCGGAATCAACTCAACGGTCCGGTATGTGCCCGGTACATGGACGAAAGCGAATGCCGGCGATAGATGATTCATTTCGCCGGCCTTGTCATCAAGGCTTGCATGTGGAACAACAGAGACCCCGATCTGCAGCGGCCTTGCAGGAGGTCTCAAATCATCCATCCTCCTCGGAGGCCGAGGCTGCCGGAGACGCGCGGCAGTGATGCTTGTTCATCTCATGCAATGTGCAGGCGCCGCGGCGTGGCGTGCGTGGATTGATCCGAGCACGGCACGGCATCGGATTCGCCTCCCGTCGCGCCGCGCCGAGCCACGCCGGCACTATGAACATTGGTAGTGCCGGCGCCGCTGTCATCCCGATGTAATGCAGCCTCACGCAGAAAGGGGACGCCATGGACATCATCGCTGGAACGCCCGAGCAATTGCCGTCGGAGTTGCTCTCCGACATGGCCCGCTACCGGTACGAGGTCTTCGTGGAGAAGCTAGGCTGGGACCTGCCGACGCGTGGCCGTCTGGAACTGGACCAGTTCGATCGTCCCGACACCTGGTACCTCATCGCGCGCGACGCGGCGGGGGCCATCGTCGGCACGGCGAGGCTGCTTTCGACGCAGCGCCCCTATCTGCTCGCGTCCGTCTTTCCCGAACTGCTGGGCGGTGCGCCGGCGCCGAACAGTCCCCGCGTATGGGAACTCTCGCGCTTCGCCGCTGTGGACCTCGGCGCAGCCCGTCGAGAAAGCGGTGGTGCCGACGTGCCTTCGACTGCGCTCGCGCTGCTGGCGCGGGCGATGCGCGTCGTCGCCAGGCAGCGCGCACGGCAACTGGTCAGCGTCTCACCGGTCGGAATCGAAAGGATCCTGCGCAGGGCCGGCCTGACTCCGCGACGCGTCGCGCCGCCGCTGCGAATCGGTGACCAGTACCTGATGGCCTGCCTCATCGATGTCGATGCGCGCTGGTGCCCACCGGGCGAGACGATCTGCGCGCCGGCGGCGGCAGCGCAGGCCCGCTCGCGGCGCGCCCCGCTGAGCGCCGCCGCGAGCTTCAAAGTAGGCCCAGGCGCGCCGCGCGCGCCACGGTCGCGTTCTTGTTGTTGGCCCGCAGCTTTGCCATCGCGTTCTTGACATGAAAGTTGACCGTCGCTGTCGAGATGTTGAGGATGGCCGCGATCTCTTCGCTGGTCTTGCCGTCGGCCGTCCAGCGCATCACCTCCCACTGCCGCGCAGTCAACGGCTCCATGTCGGCCAGTGGGCTCCTGCCGAGGTACGGCGAGAGCGCGCAGTGAGCCGTGTTCACCAGCCATCTGAGCAGCGGGTCGTGCGCGCGCATCTCCGACTTTGTCAGCCGGTCGCTCGAGCGCGCGAGCGACAGCATACCGACGCGCCCGTCGGGCTCGAAGACCGACTGAGCCCAGCCGACACGCAAGCCGAACGATCGGGCCTCATCCCACATCTGCGGTGCCTTGCCGAAGAGTTTGTCGCTCCAGACCACCGGCTGGAGGCTGCGCGTTCCATGCACGACGGTGGGGTCCACCTCCACGTAACCCGCATCCATGTAACGCTGGCGCCATCCCTGGTCGTAGTTGCTCAACATCTGGATG
Source organism: Variovorax sp. Soil_C_39 (assembly GCF_057656815.1). NCBI lineage: Bacteria > Pseudomonadati > Pseudomonadota > Betaproteobacteria > Burkholderiales > Comamonadaceae > Variovorax > Variovorax sp. Soil_C_39. The sequence continues at coordinate 136,426 of NZ_JBDGJQ010000004.1, read as the reverse complement.
TTCAGCCGAGTGAACGGGAACGGCATGCGGATTCCGTAGGCGCAATGCTCGAACCCCAGGTGCCTGGCAGCGATCGTGATCTGCTCGAATGCGCCGTGCGCATCGCTCGCCCTGGTGAGCCGCGCAAGCACCCGTTGCGTCCAATCTTTCATGCGGCGCCTCCGCGCCCGTGGCTTGGCGATGTGCCTTCGCGACGGGGCCGCCATGGCGGGCCCAACGCACGGCCGCAGGACTGGCGTGGAGGTCGGAGCGACGCACTGGGATTCATGGCCACTGATGCCGTTCGACAACTATGATCGGCGCAGTCTAGAAGCTGGCTGCGTGCGCAGCCCACAGATTCACCACGATTTCTGCCAATTGGGAGACTGTCCCGCTCCGACACGGCAACGGCCGATCGAATCGGCCTTCCAGGACACTGCCGGGCCGCGACCGCTCCATGAGGGGAACATTGCCCACCAGTGATGCACACGGTCTCGTTCCTGCTGCTCCCCGGATTTTCGCTGCTGGAAGTCAGCGGCGCACTTGAGGTGCTCAAGATCGCGAACGGCCTCGCCGAGATGACCGCCTGCACAGGCCCCTACCATGTACGGCTGATCAGTACGGAACGCGAAGCGGTGCAGAGCTCGAGCGGCGTTGCCATTGCCGCAGCAGCATTGCCGCGGCACTTGGGCAAACCTCCGCAGACACTTGTCGTCGCCGCCGGTCCCGGCGCAGCAACCGGAACCTTCCAGCGCGAGGCCTGGGCACGCGCTCGCGAATGGCTCGCACGCCATCAGGCACATGTGGAACGGGGGGCCGTCTTCGGGACGGCGGCACTGCAGCTTCTCGCGGAAGCCGTGCGCACGCCCCCGGCCCGGCTTGGCGCGAGGAGCCCCGAGGCCCGCCACACCGGCTCCGCGGCTGCGGACCGCAGCCGCTGGGTCTCTAGCACCTGCGCCACAGGCATCGACGTGGCGCTCTCGTGGATCGAGCAGGACCATGGAAGACGCTGGGCCGAGGCCATCGCGGCGCGGCTGCCTGCGCCGGGCAGCGCGGCCTACGCCCCCTCGGGCTTTCGCAGCATGCTGATCGAGCGGCCTGCGCGCGAGGAGCGCATCGCACAGCTGCACCTGTGGATCACGCTGCATCTGCGCGAGCCGCTCACCGTGAAGCGGCTGGCGGCCCAGGCATTGATGTCCTGGCGCACCTTCGCGCGCTACTACCGGCGCACGACGGGCTTCACGCCGGCGCGTGCCGTCGCGCAGATCCGGCTCGATGCGGCATGCCGCCTGATCGAGTCAAGCACGCGCCCACTCAAGGCCATCGCTGCGCAGTGCGGGTACAGCTCGCACGAGGTGATGCGGCGGGCCTTCGTGCGCAACCTCGGCATGGCGCCGGCCGAGTACCGGCGGCAGCAGGCGCTGGCCCAGGCAAGATATAGACAAGGCGGCGCGTGAGATGCGAATCGAGCGAAGCCACGTAGGTTCGGGCTTTCTTGCCTGTGCCGCGATTGAAGGCTAGTACTAGCGCGTGTCCCTTGCGGCCGCAAGGGCGCGGGCCTTGCTGATCAACGGCTTGACGATGCCGAACGTTTTTTCGCTCGGGTTGATCACGCTGATCCAGTACATCTTCGCGTAGAGCGGATGGGGCATCAGTTCGTCGAGCGCGGTGAAGTCCACACCGGCAGCCTTCGGTGCGCCGAACAGCGCACGAAACGTTTCCTTGTCGATGCCGATGTTGAGGCGAAAGACGCCCGATCGGTTGAGGTTGGAGGCACTGTCGAATTCGTCGTCCCTGGTGACGATGGTCGCGAAGGGGAACCTGTTGTCGGTGCCGTGGAGGAGAAAGGTGTTCTCGTCTGCGACCTGGAAGTGGCCGCCGCCGAGTGACTCGATGATGTATTGCGTGATGTCGTCTTCGCTCATCGGATCGCACGTTCAATCATGGGTTCCATGCCGCGGGCGCGTTCGCCCGCGACGAGGTCGATCGAGCAGAGCGCTGCCGCTGATGCCGCGCGGGAGCCCCGGCTGCCCATCCGAGCGGCATGAAGTCGGTCCGGCGCAGTAGGTCGTTCTGGCAGATGGTCAAGGGCTCGTCGCGATCGCTGGAGAACGCCAGCGCAGCGCCGATTGCCGCGCCCTTGCCCAGAACGCCTAGAACAATATGGCGAGCAGGATGATCACGGGGATCGGAACCCCGAGCAACCAGAGCAGAAGTGAAGGCATGGTGATCTCCTTGTGATTGATCGAACGGCTTCTTCAGAGGTCGCGACGGCGCCCGCCATACGTGGCGGCGAAGCTCGCAACGAAGGCGCCGATGAAGAGCGACACCACCATCCACAGCGAGGCGTACGCCGACGCCTTGCGCGCCGCATCGGCGGCCTGCTTGGCCTTCGCCTGCGCGTCGTCGCGCGCCGCACGGGCCTTGGCGAAGATGTCGTTGACCCGCTTCTCGGCTTCGGGCTGGCTCAGGCCCGTGCGCTGGGCGACGAGCTGGGCTGCGTAGCGCGTGTCTTCCGCGGGCAGCGCGCCATCGCGCATGCCGTTCGCGAAGATGCGGCCGATCTCCGCGTGGGCCGCTGCCGCATCGGGCGGGGGCGGCGGCGCCGTCGTGGCGACGGGCAGCGATGCGGAGGCAGTGCTCGCCTCGTTGGGTGCCGCGGGTACCGGGGGTGCGGCGGATGCGGGGGCCACCGGGGGCACGGAGCCAGCGCCGCGCGGCTCCTGGCGGAACAGCGCATCGATGTGATAGCCCATCGGGCCGGGGCCGCTGCTCGACGCCGCTTGCGATCCACCGGCGCCCGCGCCAGCCACCGTCGCAGCCGCGGCGGCACCGCCTGCAACCGTGGCGCCCGCCTGAGCGCCCGTGCCCAGCATCGAGCCCACCACCGAGCTCAGTAGCCCCGCCGTCAGCAGCGTGGCCACGGCCCATGCAAGGAAACCATGTGCCGTGTCGCGGAAGAAGACCTCGTCCGTGTGGATGCCGGCCCATTTGGTGCGAAGCCGGCCGGCCAGGTAGCCGCCCAGGCCTGAGGCCGCGAGCTGCATGAAGGAAAGCCAGAGGATCGTGGCGATGCCGATGGTCGCCGCGCTGGCGCCCTGGCTCGACCAGGGGCTGATCGACGACATCCCGAGCCCGGTACCGAGCAGCAGGAGGACGAGCGAGAGCGACGCGGCGCCTGCGGCGCCGGCGAAGATCGCGCCCCAGGACACACCGCTCTGAGAGGTCGACGCTTCGACCACGCCGACCGGGGGATTGACGCCGTACTGGGCCATGGCAGCTCCTTTTTTTGTTGAGCTGAGACTTTTTCCCGGGCGTGCGCTGCCATCCGTCGGCATCATCCGCAAGGCTGGGTAGGCAGTGATCCCGAGGGCAGGACCAGCGATCTCTCATAGCGGCATGACCGCCGGCCTCCGATGGAATCAACACCCGACAGCTGGCGCTTGACCTCCGGGCGCTCGCGCACTTTCAGAAGACTGACCGGCGGATGCGCCGCGCCACCGCGCAAGTACTCCTGGCAGTCGGCCTCGCCTCCGACGGTCTCCGTGGCCTAGTGGCCCGCGAGCTCGTAGCCGGTGCTGCGCCCGCCGCCGGGTGATTTCTTCAGCACGCCCAGCTCCAGCAACTGCGTAATATCGCGCAACGCAGTATCCGGCGAGCACTTGGCGATGGCGGCCCACTTGCTGCTGGTGAGTTTGCCCTCGAAACCGTCGAGCAGGCGGTTGAGCAATTTCACCTGCCGTTCGTTCAACGGCACGCCCGCCCAGCGTTGCCAGAAGTGCGCCTTGGCGAGCACGAGATCCAGCGTGATCTGCGCGCTAGCGATGGCGCGTTGCAGCGTGCCGAGGAACCAAGACAGCCAGCCGGTCACGTCGAGCGTGCCCTTCTGCGTACGCTCCAGCACGTCGTAGTAGTCCTTGCGCTCGCGCTGGATCTGCGCCGAGAGGCTGTAGAAGCGCTGCGGGCTGCCGTCGGCGCGGGCGAGGAACAGGTCACCCACTGCGCGCGCGATGCGCCCATTGCCGTCATCGAAGGGATGCAGCGTGACAAACCACAGGTGCGCGAGGCCTGCCTTGATGAGCGCCGGTTCGCCGGCGTCCTCATTCGCCCACAACAGAAATCTCGCGATTTCGCCGGACAGCACAGCGGCGGGCGGCGCCTGGTAGTGAACCTTGCGACGGCCCACCGGGCCAGACACCACCTGCATCGGCCCATCGGCATCGTCGCGCCACCGGCCGATGGAGATTCTGCTCATGCCCGAATACCCAGTCGGAAAGAGCGCCGCATGCCAGCTGAACAGGCGCGCGACGGTCAGCGGTTCGGCACTACGGGAAGTGGCGTCGAGCACCATCTCCACGACACCTTCAACATGCCTGTCCACCGGCGCGACCGCGCCGATGTCTACACCCAAGCGACGCGCGATGGACGAGCGCACGGATTCGACGTCGAGCACCTCGCCTTCAATTTCGCTGGTCTTGACCACGTCTTCGGTCAGCGCGGCAAGGCTGGCTTGCCCGCGCAGCGCCAGTCCCACGTCGGCCAGACGCCCGAGCAGCATGCCCTGGGCGCGGCTGACCTCGGTCAGAGGCTTGGTCAGTGCTGGTAGGTCGTAGCGCCAATCAGGCCAGTCGCCCGCCTCCCAAAGGTAGAGGTTTTCTCCGTAAAACATGCGGAGATTAAACACGGGATTCGCCGTAACCGCAATATTTGCCGCGTTATGTGCGGAGAATGCCGCCGCCAATCACCGCATCGGCATAAGCCGACCTCCGGGTTTTCGACCACGAGCTGCATCGTTCTATTACTCATATCTGCAGGCCGCTCACGAGCACATCGAACAACGCGAGCGAACGGCCACGCCCAGCCTTTCATTGACCAGTCTTATCTCCTTGTAAAACGGACTTGAGGTAGACCCCTCGGAACTCATGAGCTCCTTGATGAAGCGGTACAAGAAGGAGTCGCGGACCAAGACGGCTGCCGGGTAGGACATCTCGGCGTCTCGTGCTCGCCCTCTTTGCTGGGTGGCGGCACCTCCATCCGACCGCCATGGTTCGCGCGGCACTGCAACGTCTTGAGCTCCGCAATCAGCGAGAGCATGTGGACCGTCTTTTCATCATGGCGCGACTGTAAGTGAGCGTCCTTCTAAAAAGAAGGAGAAAGTTCACATATTCGCCAGTTGCATTTGCCGCTTACGGCCGCCGCGACGACTCTTCTTCCGTGGCCCAGCACACGAGCCGCAGTTCCTGGAGCCTCACGCAGTCGCTGGAGCCATCGCCGAAGCGGACTTCCGCCATGTCGTTGTCGCGGGCCTTGAGCCTGAGCGTTCCTCGCCGGCCCTTGTGTTCGACCACCAGCACTGTGCGGCCGCCACTGCTCGCATGAACGGGCCGGATGGGAACGTTGGCGGACGGCATGGACGGCTGAAGCGGCCGACCGCCACTCGTGCGCCCGAGCGCCGCCTCCACCGTGCCGCGCGTGATGGAACCATTGCCCTGGAGCAGTGCTGCGGCCTTCTCCGGGTCGGTCCTTGCTACCAGGGAGAGCTGGTAGATCACGCGCAAATCGGTCCCGAGGCGGCCTGAATCGAAGGCCGAGCGCACCTCCGCAGGCGCCCCGATCAGCGCCGCCGCCTCGGAAATGAAGGACCGCGGCTTGTTCAGCCTGCGCGCGATCTCCGCGCGCGTGTGCCCCTCGCGCTCACGCTCGGCGATGAAGCGCGCGAGGTCGAAGGGCGACATGTTCTCGCGGTGCAGGTTCTCTGCGGCCTGGGCGTATGGATCGATGCGTGCGTCGAGGAACGCGGGGATGGACGTCAGACCCGCGCTGAGCGCGGCGCGCACGCGCCGCTCGCCGCGGTTGACGACGTACCGCCCCGTCGCGCCCTGCGTATGACGCAGCGACACCGGCTCCAGCACGCCGTGCGTGCGGATCGATTCCGCAAGCTCGGCGAGCGTCTGCGTGTCCACCGTGCGCCGCGGCTGTGCCGGATCGAAATCGATCAGCGACAGGGCAACCTGCATCGGCGCGCCTGCGTGCGCCGGCACCGCCTCGGCGAGGAGATCGCCGGCCTTGAACTGCGCGAGCATGCTCAAATCCAGTCCGCCCGCCGTACTCACGGCACACCTCCATCCCCGTGTGCGTGCGCCCGCGTGTCGGGCTCCGTCGCGCACGGGCTTGCGATGCGCTGCCAGAGCAAGTCGAATACCGTGAGCAGCTCGGCGCCGGATTCCCGCGCCGAGCTCTTCGCGAGCTTCCACACCGGAACGCCCTCGGCGAGAGCTTCAGGAATGGCCGAGCGCGTAGAGATCTTCGCCGGCAGCACGAACTCGGTGTAGTTCGATACGAGTTCCTGCAGCGCCGCCTTCTGGCGCACGGAGTGCGGATTGAAGCGGTTGGCCACGATGCCTGCAAGCCGCAGCCGCGGGTTGTAGCGCCGCTGCACGCCGAAGACGGTCTTGAGCATGTCGGTGACGCCGTCGATGCTGTACTCCTCGAGCTCGATCGGACACAGCACGCTGTCGGCCGCAATGAGCGCAGCGCTCATGCGCAGGCCCAGCGCGGGCGGCGTATCGATCACTACCCAATCGAACACATGGTCAAGCACGGCGACGTGCCCGCAGAAGGCGGGGATGACCCCTTCGGGCTCGGACAGCTCGATGTCCGCGAGCGCCTTGCTGCCGCCGAGCAGCGTGATGCCAGAACCTTCCGGCCTCGACCAGGCGAGGGGCTCGGGTGAAAACAGCGCGCGGGCCTCCACGCCGCTCGCGAACCGTCCGAGCGACTTCGAGCTGTTGCACTGGGTGTCGAGGTCGATCAAGCACACCCGCATGGCCTGCCGTTCGGCCAGCCAGTGCGCGTAGAGCACGCTCAGGGTCGACTTGCCGACCCCACCCTTCTGGTTGCTGAAGACGATCACGCCCATCCATGACCTCCGTTCGATCGGTGAAGATTTCCTCCGGTGATGTAGCCGATAGCACGCGAACGAGCCACTCTCAACTTTGATAGTGGCACCCCAGGCCCGCGGTCCTACCATGCCGCCCATCCAAGCATCGAAGACATGCTTGCGGACTCCAGGGCGGCGCGGATCGTCGCTCCTGGCCGGCGCGCGTCGTGTCTTCGTTCAGATTGTTCGTTCGCAGTGCCCATGGCTCCCCGTGGCGCTGCACCGCACTGAATGGAGCATTCGCCATGCAAGCTCGGGAGCTGCACTGCACCGCCAGGCCAGCGAAATCCCTGGGGTGGCTGCCACTGGCAGCCTGCCTGGGCCTCGCCCTTTTCATCGTGCCCGCACGGCCCGGGGCGACTGCCGTGGTGGACGCGTCCATGCAGACATCGCGTGACGACGAGCGGGTTCGCATCCTGCGCCATGAGCTCGCTCGTACCGAAGCGCTCGCGGCGCAGCTCGCGCAGCGCGAGGCCGAACGTCTCTCGGCAGGGGATGCGGCGGGCGCACAGGAGGCCCAAGTGCAGCGCTTGCGCGCCATGCGCGACATCGACGCGCTCGAGCGCGAGATCGCCGCGGCCACTGAGCGCTCGCCGCGCACCTCGAAGGACACGGCAGCGCGCGGGCGCGCGGCGGCCGGATCCCCGCGGCCGGCGTGGTGGGATGTGTACGGCCGCCCCCGGCGTGGAGGTGCCGCTGCGTCGCTGGTTTCCGATGAAAGCAAGGAGTAGTTCCGAATGCCTGCCTTGACCCGCTCCCACACCTGCGCTGCCATCCCATTCCCTGCGCGCCGGCGGCGTCCTGCGCCCTACGGTGCCCGCCTCGCGGCGGCCGTGCGCTCGCAACGGGTGCGGCTCGAACAGCCTTCTCGCAACGGTCGTTCGTTGCGCAGCACAGTTGAGGTCGTCCGTCCGGTCGGCAGAGAGCGTCCATGGCGGCGGATCCTGCGCAGGTGCTTGGTCTTCACGCTGCTCGCACCGTGTCTTGCACTTGCGGGCAGCCCGTTCGCCACCGGGGCCGCCGCAACACAGACACAGCTCGTCGCGATACTCACGCCACTCGCCGCCGTCGCGGTCATGGTCGCGGGCGTGATGGCCTGGTTCGGCCGGATCAGTTGGTGGTGGATGGTCGGCGTCGTGATCGGCACCGTCCTCGTCTTCGGCGGACCCCAGATCGTCTCGTGGATCCGCGGCATGTTCGGCGTCTAACCCAGGCGAGGCAGCCATGGACCGCAACCAGGGTCTTGTCGCGGACACGCTCTTCGTCGGAATGACGCGGCCCTCGATGGTTTGGGGCGTCACGTACTCGGCCATGATGTTCAATGTGGTGGTCACCGCCGAGTCGTTCATCGTGACCAAGAACCTGGCATGGCTGCTGGCCTTTCTGCCGCTGCATGGGCTGCTCTATCTGCTGTGCCTGCACGAACCCCGCTTCTTCGACCTGCTGCAGCTCTGGGGGCGGACCCGCTGCCCGGCATGGCTTGCGGGCAACCTGCGCCATTGGCGGGCCAGCTCCTACAGCCCGCTGGTGCTCGACCTGCCCGACGCACGGGGCCGCCGGCGTCGTCCGCCGGATGGCGTCCGGATCTAGCAGGAGCGCGCGCCATGCCTGCGCTGCTGAGGAACCAACGCCTGCTCCGCCGCGAAGCAAGCGCTGCGTCCATGATCCCTCTGCTCGCCCACCTCGACACGCATGTGGCGAAGACGCGCGCGGGCGACTATGTACAGACCCTGCGCCTGGGTGGCGCGAGCTTCGAAAGCGCCGACGACGAAGATCTCAACGGCTGGCACGAGCGCCTCAACATCCTCTGGCGCAACATCGCCTCGCCGAACCTGGCGCTCTGGACGCACGTGATCCGCCGGCGCGAGACGGGATATCCGCACGGGCGAACACTCCCGGGCTTTGCCGCCGAGGTGGAGCAACGCTACCGCCGCAAGATCGCCGGCGAGCGCCTGATGGTCAACGAGCTGTACCTCTCGCTCGTATTCCGTCCCCAGCCCACGCGGATCGGACATGCGGCCCTGCGGTTCCTCAAGAAGGCCGATCCCGACGCGGAGCGCGCCGAACTCGAGGACTCGCTCGAGGAATGCACGAAGAAGCGCCAGGAGCTGCTGGCCGCGCTCGAGCGCTACGATCCGGAACCGCTTGGCGTCTACTTCCGGCCCGAGCGCCACACGCGCTATTCATCGCTGCTCGAGTTCCACGGCCTGCTCATCAACGGCGAGTGGCAGCGCATGCCGTTGCCGCGCGCACCGCTCGACGAGGTTCTCGCGACGAGCCGCCCCTTCTTCGGCAACGAGGCGATGGAGTACCGCACCGGCACGCAGACCCGGGTGGGCGCCTTCCTCGGGATCAAGGAATATCCGACCCCGACCGCGCCGGGCATGTTCGCCGCGCTGCTCACCGCCCCGTTCGCTTTCGTGCTGACCCAGAGCTTCACCTTCCTCGGCAAGGCCACCGCCACCGACATGGTGGGGCGCCAGTTCAACCGCATGGCTGCCGCCGGCGACATGGCGGTGTCGCAGGCCGACGAGCTCAAGGATGCGCTCGACGACCTGATGAGCAACCGCTTCGTCGTCGGGGACCACCATCTCACGCTGCAGGTCCTCGCCGATAGCGACGACGGGGTCGGCGACGCGCAGGGCCGTGCGCGGCTGAAGCAGCTCAACGACCATGTCGCGCGTGCACGCTATCTGCTCGGCGACACCGGCATGGTGGTGGCGCGCGAGGACCTCGCGCTCGAGGCTGCGTTCTGGGCGCAGCTTCCCGGCAACTTCGCGTACCGCACACGCAAGGCGCCGGTCACGAGCCGCAACTTCGCGGCGATGTCGCCGTTCCACAATTTTCCGACGGGCCGTGCAGTCGGCAACTACTGGGGCGAGGCGCTCGCGATGCTCGTCACGCGCGCCGGCTCCCCGTACTACTTCTCGCTCCATGCGAGCGACCCCCGGCGCGCCGATGGCGGCAGCCGGCGCGACGTCGGACATGTCACGGGGGTGGGCCCCGTCGGTACCGGCAAGACGACGCTGCTCGGCTTCTGCATGGTGGCGATCCACAACCGCTTCGATGCGACGCAGGTCGTCTTCGACAAGGACGAGGGCCTGCACATCCTCGTGCGGGCGCTCGGCGGTCAGTACCTGCCGCTCAAGAACGGGGTGCCGACCGGCTGCAACCCGCTGCAGCTCGACGCTGCGGTCGCAGACAACGTCGAGTTCATGCGGCAGTGGCTGCGGCGGCTCGTGCTGCGCTCGCCGAAGGAGGTGCTCAACGCTCGGCAGGAGGACGACCTCGACCAGGCGCTGCGCGGCACGCTCGGCCTGGAAGCCCGGTTCCGCCGGCTGTCGCGGTTGGTCTCGTTCCTTGACGTGACGGACTCCGAGGGAGTGCACGCGCGGCTTCGGAAATGGTGTGCTGCGGAGGCAGGCGAGTACGCGTGGGTGTTCGACAACGCGCGCGACGAGGTCGCGCCGCTGCTCGGGCGCCATTCGCTCGTGGGGTTCGATGTGACCGACTTCCTCGACAACGACGTGGCGCGCGCGCCGCTCACGATGTACCTGTTCCACCTTGTCGATCGCATGGTCGACGGGCGGCCCCTCGTGTGCTGGATGGACGAGTTCGCGAAGCTGCTCGCGGACCCGGCGTTCGCACACTTCGCGAAGAACGGGCTCGAGACCTGGCGCAAGAAGAACGCCAACATCGTCACGTTCACCCAGAGCACGAGCCATGTGCTCGACTCCGGCATCGCGCGCGCGATCGTCGAGCAGACACCGACGAAAATCCTTTTTCCGAACCCCGAGGCGGACCACCGCGAATACACCGAGGGCTTCAACCTCACGGAGCGGGAGTTCGCACTTCTCAAGGAAGAGCTCGAGCCGGGTTCCCGGCAGTTCCTCATCAAGCAGGGCCACGCCAGCGTCGTGGCGCAGCTCGACCTGCACGGCTTCGACGACCTTCTGCATGTGATCTCGGGGCGGACGGCGAACGTGCGGCTCATGCGCGAGCTCATCGACCGGCACGGTCCCCGTCCCGAGCAATGGCTGCCGCACTTCCGCGCCGCAGTGGCCAGCCCCGCATCTGCCACCTTCTTTTCGTTCAAAGGAGATCCACCATGCGCAAACCCCTGATCGCTCTCTCGCTCGCCGCCGCGGCGGCGCTCTCACCGCTGCACGCGCGCGCCGGCATGCCCGTGATCGACTTCGCCGCGGTGGCGAGCCTCGCACAACAGCTCATGGCCTGGCAGCAGCAACTCTCGGGCATGCAGAAGCAGTACGAGCAGCTGCAGCAGTCGAAGGACCAACTGACCCAGACCTACCAGGCGATGACCGGTGGCCGCGGCATGGAGCAGCTGCTGGCGACACCGGCGTCGGCGCGCAACTACCTGCCGGCAAGCCACGGCGAGCTGATGAACACGCTCGGCGGCACCCCGGGGAGCTACGCGGGGATCGCCGACCAGGTGCAAGCAATCATGAAGGCCAACAGCATCCTGTCGGACCCTCAGATGCAGGCGCTGAGTCCCGAGATGCGCCAGGTCGTGGAACAGGGACGCCAGGCATCCGCGATGTTCGGCGGGATGACCCGTGCCGCGTACCAGAACACCAGTGAGCGGTTCGCCGCACTCCAGCTGCTGATCCGGCATATCGGCAGTGCCCAAGACCCCAAGGCCATTGCGGACCTCCAGGCCCGCATCCAGTCCGAGCAGGCCATGCTCACGAACGAGCAGACGAAGCTGCAGAGCCTCTACCAGATGGCGCGGTCCGAGGAGGCCATGCGCCGCCAACGGCTGCGGGAGCGCGCGGCCGCTGATATCGGCTCGGTGAAGACGCTTCCGGTCGTCCACTATTGAAACCGGGAGGGCGCAGATGATGCCGAAGACTCCATGGATCCTGCTCGGCGTGGTTGCTGCCGTTGCGGGCACTGGCGCGGCCTACGTCGCGCTGCAGCACCGATCCGGGGTGGATCCGAGTGCATGCGCGCCAGCCTCTTCGGTCGCGGTGCCAACCTCCGACGAGCGCGCCGATGAACTGACACGTCGGCGATTGGAAGGGATTGGCGACATTCGAGATCTGAAGCCTGTGCCGCTTCCGCTCGGCGGCGCGAAGTAGCGGAGCGGCCATGGGATTCTTTGCGCAGTTCTTCGCCTGGCTCAATGCGCAGGTCGCGGACTACATCGGTACCAACACCGCGCGCGTGGCCGCCGCGCTCGAGCCCGCCGCGGTCACCCTTGCCACGGTCCACGTCATGATCTGGGGCTTCCTGAGCCTGACCGGACGCATCCAGGAGCCGGTCTGGGAAGGCGTTCGGCGGATCCTGCTGATCGCCCTCGTTCTCGGGGTCGGCCTCCGGCTCTGGGCCTACAACGACGTGATCACGAACACGTTCTACACCGCCCCCGACCAGCTCGCCGCCGCGGTGATCGGGGCGCCGAGCGTGGTCAGCCTCGTGGACCAGGTATGGATGGATGGCAGCATGGCGGCGCAGCATCTGCTCAACAAGGGCAGCATCCTCGATGGCAACTTCGCGTACTACATCGCGGGCTTCCTTATCTACCTGCTCGTCGGACTGGCCGTGGTGGTCACGGCCTTCATGCTCGCGTTGGCCAAGGTCGCGCTTGCAGTGCTGCTCGCGCTCGGGCCGCTCTTCATCGCGATGCTGTTCTTCGACGCAACCAAGCGCTTCTTCGAGTCCTGGGTGGCGCAGCTCGCGAACTATGCCCTGGTCGGCGTCCTGACACTGTTCACGGCGGCGCTGCTGCTTTCCGTCCTCAAGGCGTACGCCGCAGCCGCCTCGGCGGCCGGCAGCGGCATCACCATCGCGGAAAGCACGCGCGTGTGCATGACCGCGGCCCTGGTCTTCCTCGTCATGCGGCAGGTCATGCCGATCGCGGCGGGGCTGGCGAGCGGCGTCGGGCTCAGCACCTATGGCGTCGTGAGCGGTGCGATCCGATGGGGGATGGGCACAACAAGACGGTCCGCGCATGAGTTCGGCCGCGGGCTGCTCGACGGCATGCAGGGGCAGCCCGGCGGACGGTGGGACTCACTGCGGCGGCTCGCCGGTCGCCGCGTGGGCGCTGGCGTGGCCGGCAGCTGGCAGCGGGTTGCCGGTCTGCGTCGCGGCGACGCGGTCGTGCCGCGTTCGCAGGTGATGACGCGCGCCGGTTCGACGCGCTGATGGAGGTCATCCGTGAAGCAACTTGCCGCGCTGCTGTTCCTCGGTCTGCTGCTGGGCTGTGGCACGCGCCCACCGCTGCCGCCCGACTGCGAGGGTGCCCTGACTCCCATCAACGCGCCTGCGGGCGCGACGGAGGCGGACCATGGACCGCGATCCGGGCCTTGAGCGGTACCTGTTCGAGGCACGAAGCTGGGAGGCGGACCGTGCACGACAGGCAATGCGCGCCTCGCGGCTCGCATGGACCGTGGCAGGCGCTGCCTGTGTGGTCGCTGCGCTGTCCGTGGCGGCGGTCGCCGGGCTTACGCCGCTGAAGCAGCCCGTCCCGGTCGTGATCAGGGTCGACAGCAGCAGCGGCATCGTGGACGTGGTGCCGACTTACGAGGGCACCACCGACATTGAGGAGGTGGTCACGCGCAACCTGCTGTCGACCTACGTGATCTCGCGCGAGCGGTACTTCTACGGCACGGCCGAGGCGGACTACGAACTGATCGCGGCCGAAAACTCGCCGCGCCTCAATCAGGAGTGGTCGGCGCTCTGGAACGCGAGCAATCCGCAGTCCCCGCTGAATCTGTTCAGGGACGGGACGACGGTGCGGGTGCAGGTGCGCTCGGTGAGCTTCCTCCGGTTCGGCAGCGGCAAGGACCGGCTCGCCCAGGTTCGCTTCAGCCGCTACACGCGCGCCGGCGGCACCGGGGAGGAACAGGTGAGCCACTGGGTCTCGACGATCGAGTTCGCCTACGGCGCGCCTTCCAAGGACGACAAGATCCGTTCGCTCAACCCGCTCGGCTTCCGGGTCCTCGAGTACCGCCGCGAATCCGAGGTCGCGGCCGGCCCGTCGCACTCTGCGAAGGCGGACGTGCGATGAAGAGGGCGGCCGCAGCGCTCGTCGCGGGCGCCCTGCTCGCAGTGCCTGGGCATGAAGGCGCGCACGGCGCCACCGTGCCCCCGCCCGGTGCGATCGACCCGCGCGTGCGGGTGGTCGCCTACGACCCCCGCGACGTCGTGGCTTTGCACGGGTACGTCGGCTACCAGATTCATCTGCAGTGGGCCGAGGGCGAGGAGTTCGTCAATCTGGGCTCGGGCGACAACGGCGCGTTCGACGTAGGTGCGGAGCGCAACCACTTCTTCATCAAGCCCAAGGAGGCGCGCGCATCGACCAACCTGACGGTGCTGACCAATCGCCGTGCGTACCACTTCGACTATGTGGTGTCGGCCCGTGCGCCGACGGGCACGGCGGCCAGGCGCATGGTGTATTCGATACGCTTCAGCTACCCGGAGGACGAGGCACGCGCTGCGGCCGTGGCGCGGGAGCGCGAGGAGGTCGAGGAGCGGCTCCGGCTGGCGGCGGGCGCCCGGCGGCGCAACACCGACTACTGGTTCTGCGGCAGCGAGGCTCTGCGGCCGGCGGGGGCCTTCGACGATGGCGTGCAGACGCGGCTTCGTTTCCCGCGGCAATCGGAGATGCCGGCGCTTTTCGTGCGCAACGACGACGGCAGCGAGTCGCTGCTGAACTTCCATGTCGAGGACGACGAGGTGGTGGTCCATCGCGTCGCGCGCCGCATCGTGCTGCGCCGCGGTGCACTCGTCGGCTGCGTCGTCAACCGGTCTTTCGCAGCGGGCGGTGCGCAGTCGCGGTCGAAGACCCATGTGCCAGGCCTGGAACGTGCAACGGCCGCGGCCGAAGGAGACGGACCGTGACCTGGAGGCGTCGCAGAGGCAGCCCCGACGCGGCAGCCGTCGGTGCCGTGGACCAGGAGACCGGCGAGATCCTGGGTGCGTCCGGCAGCGCGCCCGATGGTGACGCACGCGCGGCGGCCGACGCGCACGCCCGCGGTGTGGAGGGCGAGCGGACGATTGCCTCGGTCAACCGCGAGAGGTCGATCCAGTCACGCATCAGCACGGCACTCGCACTCGGCACCGTGGTGCTGCTCGGCGCGAGCTTCCTGTTCTGGTACTACAACACGCAGTTCGCGCGCACGCGCGATGCCGAGGAATCTGCCAGGAAGGCGGCGGCGGCGCGCGCCGCAGGCGAGATGAAGCTGCCGCCGCTCGGGCGCATCGACCCGCCGGCGCCAGCCACGCCCGCGATGCCTGCGGCTGCGCCCGCGTCCGCCGCACCGGCGGCGCCGGCTGCAAACCCCGCGACCAGCGGGCCCGTGTCCAAGAGCCCCGAGCAGCTGGCGCTCGAGCGCCGGCTCGGGGCGCCCGTGCTGCGCCGTGCGCCCACCGCGCTGCCAACGGTCGCTGGCGCTGCCGGCGCTCCCGCCGCGTTCCAGCCGCTGTCGATGGCCGGCATGTCACCGCCGGCCGGTGCGCCGCAAGGGGCGGGAGCCGCGGTCGATGTCGATGGCGCCGGCGCGCTCGCGGATCGGCTCGCGCCGACGCGCACACCCGCAGTGGCCGCCCGAATGCTGCCGACGCGCCGCTTGCTGCTGCCCAAGGGCGCCTTCATCGACTGCACGCTCGAGACTGCGATCGACTCGAGCTACGCCGGCATGACCACCTGCGTCGGGGCGAGCGACGTCTACGGCGCGGACGGGCAGATCGTGCTGCTCGAGCGCGGCACCAAGTACGTGGGGGAACAGCGCGGCGAGCCCCGCCAGGGACAAGGGCGGGTCTTCGTGCTGTGGAACGAGGCCCGCACGCCTGCGGGCGTGGTGGTTCAGCTCGCATCGCCCGGCACCGACGAGCTCGGCCGCAGCGGCCTGCCCGGCTTCGTCGACACGCACTTCTGGCAGCGCTTCGGCGCCGCCATCCTGGTGTCGGTGATCGACGGCGCGATGCAGGCAGCCGCGGCCCGCCAGCGCAGCGGCCCTCAGGTCGGCGGCGGCGTGGTGCTGAACCCGCAAAGCGGCCGCGACGTGATGGCCGAGGTGCTGCGAAACACCGCGTCGATACCGCCGACGGTGATCAAGAACCATGGCGAGCGCATCCAGATCCTCGTGGCGCGCGACGTGGACTTCCGCAGCGTCTATGCACTCCGAACCGATGGGGCGGGGCGCTGAGATGCAGCCGGAAGAGCCCTCCTCGCTCGCGCTCTTCCTCGGGCCGCTCGCGCCATGGCTGGACGATCCGGAAACGACCGAGATCTGCATCAACCAGCCCGGTTGCGCGTTCGTCGAGCGTGCCTCGGGGTGGAGCCGCGAGGACCTGCCGTTCGCCACCTTCGACTGGTGCGTCTCGGTCGCGAAGCTCGTTGCGAACCACACGCGCCAGCGCATCTCGGCGCACGAACCGCTGCTGTCGGCCACGCTGCCCGGCGGCGAGCGCATCCAGATCGTGCTGCCCCCGGCGACCGAGCCGCGCACGGTCTCGATCACGATCCGCCGGCCGTCGAACGTGCTCTGGACGCTCGAGCAGCTCGAGACGCTCGGCGTGTTCGAAGCGACCCGTTGCGCACTGCCGGCGCGTGCTGCCGGGGCGGCGGGGGACTTGTCGGCGGCCGACCGCGAACTCGCGGGCCTGCTCGACGCGCGCGATTTCGTGAGCTTCCTGCGGCGCGCCGTGCAGTTGCGGCGCAACATCCTGCTGTCGGGCGCCACGGGCTCGGGCAAGACGACGGTCAGCAAGGCGCTGATCCTCGAGGTGCCGGGTGACGACCGGCTCGTGACGATCGAGGACGTCATGGAGCTGTCGCTGCGCAACCAGCCCAACCATGTTCGGCTCTTCTACTCTCAGGGTGCGCAGGGGCAGGCCGCGGTCACACCGGGCCAGCTGCTCGCGAGCGCCAAGCGCCAGCGGCCGGACCGCATCTTCGTGTCCGAGCTGCGTACCGGAGAAGAGGTCTACGACTATCTCGTCTCGGTCAACACGGGCCATCCGGGCTCGATCACGAGCGTGCATGCCGACAGCGCGGCGATGGCCTTCGTCGCGCTCGCGCAGTTGATGCGGCGCAGCCAGGCGGGCCAGGGCATGTCGACGCGCGAGGGTGTGGAGCTGGCGCAGCTCAGCGTCGACGTGGTGGTGCAGTGCGCACGCGAGCGGCAGCGCCGCGTGGTCCGGGAGATCTGGCATGATCCAGGCGCCAGGCACAGGCTCGGCTAGCGCTGCGAAGGTGCTCGCGGCGCTGCTGGTCGCGGCGGTGCTCGGCCTGCATCTCGCGGGCTACTTCTTCCTGCTCGCGATGCAGCTGCCGCCGCGCGACGCGACACCGCTGACGCTCTACCGGTACTGGCAGGCATACGGAGAGCGCGCAGAGGTCCGCCGCGCGCTGGTGATGGCGTTCGTCGGCAGCGAGGGGCTGGTCCTTGGACTCGCGGGCTTCGCGATGCTGCCGAGGCCGCGTGCGCTGCATGGAGAGGCCCGGTTCGCCCGGCGGCGCGAGATCGAGCGCGCGGGGCTGCTTGGCGAGCAGGGCATCATCCTCGGCCGCCTGGGCGGGCGCTACCTCGTGCTGCCAGGGCAGCAAGGCGTGGCGCTCGAGGCGCCGCCGCGCAGCGGCAAGGGCGTCGGCCTGGTGATCCCGAACCTGCTGAACTGGCCCGGCTCGACGATCGTCAGCGACATCAAGGGCGAGAACTTCCTGCGCACGGCGGGCTACCGCCAGGCGCATGGCCAGGAGGTCCATCTGTTCGACCCGCTGTCCGAACGCGAATGCTCTGCGCGCTGGAATCCGCTCGGCTATGTGTCGGACGTGCCCTACCGCTGCATCGACGACCTGCAGCGCATCGGCAGCATGCTGTTCCCGGACCCCGCGGCGGGCGATCCGTTCTGGACCTCGTCGGCGCGATCGCTCTTCCTCGGCATCGCGCTCTACCTGTTCGAGACACCAGGGGCGACGCGCACGCTCGGCGAGGTGCTGCGCCAGGGCATGGCGAGCGACGACGAAGGCTTCCAGAAGCACTGGAAGCGCGTGATCGATGCCTGCGAACGCGCGGGGTATCCGCTGTCGCAGGAGACGGTGCGCAGCCTCTACGACGTGATCGACCTGGCGCCCACGACCGCCTCGAGCATCCGCAAGACGTTCACGAGCCGGCTCGACCTCTGGCTCAACCCGATGATCGACGCGGCGACGTCGGCCAACGACTTCGACCTGCGCGCGCTGCGCAAGCGCCCGATCTCGATCTACGTGCAGATCAATCCCGACAACATCGCGCGGCTGCAGCCGCTGCTGAACCTCTTCTTCCAGCAGGCGATCGGACTGCAGACGCGCGAGCTGCCCGAGCAGAACCCGGCGCTTCGCCACCAGCTGCTGCTGATGCTCGACGAGTTCCCCGCACTCGGACGGATCCCGGTGATCGCGGAGTCGACCGCGTTCCTGCCGGGCTACAACGTGCGCACGGTGATCATCGTGCAGTCGAACTCGCAGCTGATCGAGAAATACGGCGTCGAGGGCGCCAAGTCGATCCGCAAGATGCTCGCTGCGCGCATCGTGTTTCCGCCGAAGGAGTTCGAGGACGCGGAAGCCGTCTCGCGCGAGCTCGGCACCTACACCGTGCGGCAAAAGAGCATCAGCCGGCCGCTGTGGGGCGGCGCGGGCCGGCCGCCGACCGTGAGCATCAGCGAGCAGCCGCGGCGGCTGCTGCTCGCGCAGGAAGTCAAGGCGCTCGGTGCCGAGCGCATGATCCTGTTGCACGAGGGGCTGCGACCGGTGCTCGCGCAACGGATCTACTACTTTCGCGACCGGCACTTCGCGCGACGCGAGCGCGCGCCGCCGCAGGTGCCCCCGCTCGAGATCGGGCGACCCCACAGCCAACGCTCGGCCGCGGCGTCCTGCCCCGCGCCTGCGCCGCCGCCCGGGGCAGGCGATACATCGGGCGTCGCACTCGAGCCCCGCGCCGATGCGCCCGGTCTGGACGCCTTCTCACTCGATTTCGGGGACGTGGAAATCCCGCGCAGCCCGATGAGCGACGCCGAGATCCAGGCGGCGGCGGCCCATTTCCTGTCGCGGATGCTGGATTGAGTCCACTTCGGAGACGACCATGTGCCCTGCAAACGACGAGCTAAATCCCGGTGCCGACGGCGATGCCGTGCGCGAGGTGCCGCCGCATCCGCAGCGCGCGGCAAACCGCCTCGTGCCCGATGCGGTGGCAAGGCGCTTCCTGCGCGTGGGCGACCGGTATTTCTGTCCCGACCGCACGCTGGCCTTCGTGGACGCGGGCACGCGGCTGCGGGTGCTGTCGCACGACCTCGAGGTCCTGCACGGCATCGTCGCGATCGTCCAGGCGCGCGGCTGGCAGGCGCTGCAGGTGACGGGCGCACCCGCGTTCCGCCGGCAGCTCTGGCGAGAAGCGACGTTGCAAGGGCTCGACGTTCGCGGCCACGAACCCGACGCGCAGGACCGCGAGGAGGTCGGGCGCGCGCTCGCGCGCGGTCCCGCCGACGTTTCGCCGTCCCCAGCGCAGTGGCCGCCGGCCGGTGCGGCGTCTCGGGGGATGGTTCGCGACGGCCTGCGCTCGCCGGTCGCCGGGGTGCTGCTGGCCCATGCCGCAGCGCCATACCGCTTCGATCCTGCACAAGGCGTGTCGTACTACGCCCGAATCCGGACGCAAGCCGGGGAGCGGACCGTCTGGGGCGCAGACCTCGAGCGCGCGATCGCCGAGTCGCGCTCCGGCGTGCAGGTCGGCGACGAGGTGGCGGTCTGGAGGCGCGGCGCGCAGCCCGTGAGGCTGCGCATGGCGAAGCGCAACGAGGCGGGCGAGCGCGTGGGCGAGCAGCGGCTGCGGGCTTCGCGCACCGTCTGGACGGTGGAGAAGCCGCGGTATGTCGAGGCGCTGCGGCACAAGGCCGAGATCGTGCGAGGCGTGCAGATGCCCGCCGGTGCCGCACTCGAGACGGACCCCGAATTGGCCGTGGCATTCGCAGGACTGCGGCTCGCAGCGCAGTTCGCCCGCGCGCTCACGCCGCGCGAGGAGGACCAGGTGCGGATCGTGGAAGCGATCCGCGCGGGACTCGCGCATGCGATCGCACGCGGGGATCGCATTCGCATGCCCGACGCGCGCGCGCATGGCCGCGCGCGCGTCGAACCCCCTGTGCGCGATGAGGCCCCCGCG
This sequence comes from Variovorax sp. Soil_C_39, assembly GCF_057656815.1. Taxonomy (NCBI): domain Bacteria; kingdom Pseudomonadati; phylum Pseudomonadota; class Betaproteobacteria; order Burkholderiales; family Comamonadaceae; genus Variovorax; species Variovorax sp. Soil_C_39. The sequence goes on along the minus strand of NZ_JBDGJQ010000004.1, from coordinate 116,347 downwards.
CGTGCCTGAAGGTCGCGGCGCGCGGCAGCCGCGGCACGGCGCCGCGGCGGCGGAAGCAACCTCGTCGACCACCTGCGCGCCAGCCGGTCGGCCGGGAATAGCCGACGGCAGCCTCGAGGCGTTGAAGTGGCTCGCCGCGGGCCTGATGGTGCTCGATCACGCCAACCGGTTCCTGTTCGATGGCGTCTGCGCGGTCCTCTTCGACCTCGGGCGCCTTGCGATGCCGGTGTTCGGCTTCGTCCTCATGCACCACCTTGCGCGGCCCGACGCGCTCGCCGCCGGCGTGCACCGGCGGGCCATGGTCCGGCTGCTCGCCTTCGCCTTGCTGGCCACCCCAGCGCATGCGGCGCTGGCGGGTTGGTGGCCACTGAACGTGCTGTGGATGCTCCTGCTCTCGGTGGCGATCGTCTGGCTGCTCGAGCGGCGTCGGTACGCGCTCGCGGTGCTCGCCTTCGCCGTGGCAGGCCCGCTGGTGGAGTTCTGGTGGTTCGGTGTGCTCGCCTGCCTCGGCGCCTGGGGCTACTGCCGCCGGCCGACGGCCGCGCGCCTCGCGCTCTGGGCGCTCGCGCTGTGCGCGCTCTGGGTCGTGAACCGGAACCTGGCCGCGCTCGCGGCGCTCCCCTTGCTCTGGGGAGCAGCAAGGATCGAGGTGCCGGTCGCGCGGTGCCGCTGGTTTTTCTACATCTTCTACCCCGTTCATCTGGTGCTGCTGCGGGCGCTCCAGCATGCGTTCTGAAGCGGCAGTCCCGCCGGGCTGCGTACCGACGTGCGCCGCCGTGGACAGGGCTCGCACCAGGAGAACCGGCGCCGTGCCAACTTGCTTTGGTGTTCCGTGATCTACTCTGCGGAGACCGGCCTCCGCACATCGGGTGCTCCCGGCCCTGCCGTTCTGGCTGGCGCCCGCTCGCGGACGGAGGGCTGCCGACGATCGCAGGTGAAAACCCCTCGAAGGGACAAGCGGGCACCATCACGCGACGGCCGTCGAGGCCGGGTCCGGTTTTTCCACCCTCTACCTCTGCGAGACCCCTCATGAACCACCCCGCCTTCCTTCCGCCGCTGGGCCTTGCGCCCGGTGCTCCTCGTGGCCGCTGAACCGATGTCCGACGCGCCCTTCTTCCATCACGCCTCGGGCGCGGTCCGCTTCTCGGTGAACGTGGCGGGCCAACCGGTGGGCGCCAGCATCGGCAGCAACATCCTCCGCCACGTCTTTCGCACGGCCGAGGACGCAGACCCGCTCACCACCTTCGGCCAGCACATCGAGCAAATCCACGCGGCCGTGCGGCACCGGCTCGGCAACGGCTCCCTCGAACCCGTGCTCTTGCGCGAATACGACCTGCGCGCTCCGGGCTAGCGGGCGCCCCGGCGCAGCGGATTACCATCCACTTACCATCCACTTGGATGGTACAATGCGCCATGCCCGCGATTCGTTCCCCCTTGCCTGCCCCCGCCAAAGCGCCGGAATCCGAGAAGATCACCATCAATCTCGGCTTCGTCGACCTGGGCCACATCGACCTGCTGGTGGCCGAGGGCTTCTACTCGAACCGCACCGATTTCATCCGTACGGCCATCCGCACGCACCTGGCGTCGCACGCCGATGCGTTGCGCCAAGCGGTCTCCCGCAAGACGCTGGTGCTTGGGCTGCAGAGCTTTTCGGCCGCCGACCTGGAGGCGGTGCGCGCCGCCGGCGAGACGCTGCAGATTCGGGTGCTCGGGCTGGCCGTGATCGCGCCCGACGTGAGCCCCGAACTCGCGGCCGCCACCATCGATTCCCTCACCGTGCTCGGTGCCCTCCACGCGTCGCCGGCCGTCAAGGCCGCACTCGCGGGCCGCATCCGATAGCGACGCACGGCAAACTGACCAAACACTTTCCAATGAATCCACATCTCACCGGCCTGATGCGCAGCGCCGTCCACCTCACGCGCGGCGGCCGGCTCGTGGAAGCCACCGCCGCGATCCAGCGCGCGCTGCGCGGCGAGGCCGAACCGCCGTCGTCCGCCGCCACGCCGGCGCCGCGAAGCGATGCCGATGTCGTCATTGACGTGGAGGCGCGCGAGCTTTTGCCCGAGCGCGCGGTGCGCCCGCAGGCGCAAGCCAATCCCGCAGAGCCCGCGCAGGCTGCCAGCGCCGAGCGCTGGACCCGCGGCAGCTTCACGCATGCGGGCCGTGCAATCGGCTACCGGCTCTTCGTGCCGGCGCGCGCACCGGGCGACGCGCCCTCACCGCAGCCGCTGGTGGTGATGCTGCACGGCTGCACGCAGGACGCCGACGATTTCGCGGCGGGCACGCGCATGAACGAGCACGCGCGCGAATGCGGCGCGATCGTGCTCTACCCCGAGCAGACGCAGCGCGCGCATGGCCAGAAATGCTGGAACTGGTTCAAGACGCCGCACCAGCAGCGTGGACGCGGCGAGCCCGCGCTGCTCGCGGCGTTGACCGAACGGATCGCCAGCGAAGAACAGGCAGACCGCACGCGGATCTACGTGGCCGGACTCTCCGCCGGCGGCGCCATGGCGGACATCCTCGGCCAGTGCTACCCCGAGGTCTATGCCGCGGTCGGCGTGCATTCGGGGCTGCCGCGCGGCGCGGCGAACGACGTGATGAGCGCCCTTTCCGCCATGCGATCCGGCCCTGCCGGGGCAGAGCGCGACACCGCTGCGAGCGCCAGGCCGCCGACCATCGTCTTTCATGGCGATGCCGACACGACCGTGCATGCGCGCAACGGCATGGCGATCGTCGATGGCGCACTGCCGGGTGCGGTGAGCGAAGGCCGCTCCGATGCGGGCCGGCGCTTCACGCGCACGCTGTATGCGGCCTCGCAGACGCACGGCGAGGCCGAGCACTGGCGCCTTCATGCGGCAGGGCATGCGTGGTCCGGCGGAAACGCCGGCGGTAGCTACACACAGCCCGATGGCGTGGACGCGAGCCGCGAGATGCTGCGATTCTTCCTCGCGCACCGGTTGGGCGGTACCTCCGGCCACTGATGCCGGCAGGCGCGCCCGCCGTATCCGCTCAGGCGCGTGCTGCCGTGCGCGCTGCGTTGCGCAGGTCGCGGATCTCGTCGTGGTGGCTCTGCGCGGTACGGGCCTGCGCCTGCAACACCTGGCGCACGTCGGCGGGCAGCCGCTCGCGCAGCGCCTTTCGGTAGCGCGCCACGGCCACGTCCTCGCCGCGCTCGCATTCCTCGAGGATCGAAAGCTCGCTGTTCGCGCCCACCGCGTCCTTGATGTTGACCCAGCCGCGATGCAGCGCGCCCGAAGCGGTGCCGCCGTCGGTGGGCTTTCCGCCATAGGCCGTCACGAGCTGGGCCAGCTGGGCCGCGGCCTCTTGGCGCTGGGCGGCACGCGCAGTGAACAGGCTTTTCAGCTGCGCCGATTCCACCGCTTCCGCGCAGGTGCGGAAACCCGCTTCGCCGTCGCGCGCGTTCTCGATCACGTCGTTCAGCACGTCGACCACTTCGTCGTCCGCGAGCGGATCGCCTTCGGGGATCACGGTGTCCTCCTCGCGCATGTAGAGCCGGTCCGTGCGCTCCCACGCGGCATGTGCGGCGGGCCGCGCCTGGTCCCAGGTGAGCGACGAGCTGCCGCGCTGCGTTTCCCACTCTCGCGCGAGCGAGGGCTCCACGGCCGCGAAGTCGTCGTCGAGCGCGGCGCGGCCACGCCAGCCCAGTTCGTAGGCGGGGCCGTAGTGGTCGTAGCTCAGTCCCGGCTCGTAGTAGGGCTCGCGCGTGTAGGCGCCTTCCCAGTGCCCGTGCTCCACCGTCGGGTTGATGCGTTCGGCGACGGCTTTGCCGCCCATGCCGCCAGTCACGGCACCCACGAGCATGCCGGCCACGGCACCGGCAGGGCCGGCCATGGCACCGACGGCGGCACCCGCGAGGGCGCCACCCGCGGCGCCGGCGCCGGTGCCCACGGGATGCGCGCCCGGTTCGCCGGTGATGGGGTCGAGGTTGAGGTCGTCGCGCTCGGAGGGAGTCTTGCCTTGGTTCATGCGGATTCCTTGGATGATGGTGACTCATCATTCGGCGCCGGCAAGCAATGCAAGGTCGGCGACGGACGCGGCCTGCTGTAGTCCAGCCGTCAGGCGCCGGGTAGCGTGTCTTCCTTGGCCTCGACGCAGGGCAGCGCCTGCAGCAAGCCGTGCGCCGCAGCGGCGGCGGCAATGCCGAGCGCGGCCTCCTGCAAGGCGCGCAGGTGCCGGCGCACCATCGCGGCCTCGGTCATGGCGGCGCGGTTCCAGTTGATGTTCAACGCGCCGATCAAGCGGCCGGAATGGATCACCGGCACGGCGATGGCGTCGAGCTTGTCGTCGCGTGCCGGCCCGTTGAACGGGCCACCCCGGTAGATGCGGTGCCGCGCCGCATAGCCACGCTCGCGCGCCTGTGCGACGCGCGCCTCCAGATCGCCGGCTGCCAGTGCGTTCGCGTTGTGCACGTCACGACCGCCGCGCACGGCCTGCACCAGTTCGTCGCGGCGCTGGCGCGGCAGCGCCGCGAGGAATGCGGTGCCGGCCGCCGAGCCGAACAGGTTGACGCGCGTGCGGCCGCCTTTGCGGCGCACGTACAGGCGCGATTGCCGGATGCTCGATTCGAGCACCCGCATGAACGGGTCATTGGCGGTGTGGATCGCCAGGTCCGACGGCCATTCGACGGCCTCGCAGAGCCGGTCCATCCAGGGTGCGGCAATCTCCGCGAGCCGTTCGGTCGGAGACGTGCCGCTCGCCAGGACCTGCAGTTGCACGCTCGGGCGGTAGCGCTGGTCGGTCATGCCGCGATGCACCGCGTTGACGGCCATCAACGTCTTGAGCATGCGCAGCAGCGTCGGACCCGAAAGACCCGTTGCCCGCTGCAGCTCGACGAGAGACGCGCCCTGGGGCATGTCCTGCATCACGCGCAGCACCTCGAAGGCGCGCTCCACCGCGCGGATCGTCTTGACGCTTTCCACAGATATTCCACCAGGTGTAATGCCGTCGATTGTCGCTTTGTACCGTCCGCTCGCACGCCTACCTTTGCAGACCTGCGCGAAGGGTCGCGCAACCAGAGAGAGCAGGATCATTCAGATGGCCAGAGAAGAGCAGGCACTTGGAACGAGCAGCGCCGGAGTCCCGGTGGTGGCGGAAGCCGACGTGGTGGTGATCGGCGCCGGGCCCGGCGGCTTCGCGGCGGCACTGCGCGCGCGCCGCGAAGGCTGCAGCGTCGTCATCGTGGAGAAATTCGACATGCCGGGCGGCGTTCATACCTCCGGCCTGCAAAGCGCCGCCAACGCCGGCGTGGGCGGCATCCACACCGAGCTGATGGACCGCTTCGAGCGCGAAGGCTGCCTCTACACGGCCGACGAGCAGAACCTGCCCGACTGGGCCGGCAATCCGCTGGCGCACTACGACTACTACCTGCCGCCCGGCAGCGCGTTCAAGCGCACGTCGTTCAACCCCGATGGCGCCGGCAACGTGATGGTGCGCATGCTCGAGGAAGCAGGCGTGCATGCGATCTACGGCGCGGCCTTCGCCGACGTCGAGATGGTGCAGGACGGCGGGGGGCGGCGCATCACGCACGCCATCATCGAGACGGTGGCGGGCCGGCAGGCGATCCGCGGCAAGGTGTTCGTGGAAGGCACCGGCACGTCGGAGGTGGTGGCGCGCGCGGGTGCGCCGTTCGTGCGCGGCGGTGGCCGCCAGCGCGAGACTGTCGCGCGCGATGCCGAGAGCCGCCCGATCCCCGGCGGTCTGCTGTGGATCATGGGCGGCATCGACTTTGCGCGCACCGCGGCCTACCAGAAGCGCACCGGCGACTGGCACCTCACGGAACTGATCGCCCGAGCGCGCGCCGTCGGCGACATACCGCCCGAACTGTACCGGCCGCGCCTGGCCGACCAGGGCGTCTACGGCGACCACTACATCGGCCACCCGACGGTGGACATGAGCCCGATCCAGGGACCCGGCACCTTCATCCTCTGGCAGAACGTGCCGTACGAGTGGGCGCTGCACATGGACGACGACGCCGAGCACGCCTCGCGTGCGAAGAAGGAACTGCGCCAGTTGATCGACGCCGAAGCGCGCTTCCTCACCCGCTACGTGCCCGGCTTCGAGCAGGCCTTCATCGCGCACGTGGGCCGCTACGTGGGCGTGCGCGACGGGCGCCACCCGATCGGCGAGTACGTCTTCTCGATCGACGATGCGCGCGAGGGCCGCCGCTTTCCCGACGCGGTGAACCGGCCGATGACGAAGACCTTCTTCTGGGATGCCTACGCCAAGTACACCTTCGAGGTGCCGTTCCGGTGCTTCCTGCCGAAGGAGGTCGACAACCTGCTGCTGACCGGTGCGTCGCTGTCGTTCACCTTCGAGACCATCTTCATGGTGATGCGCAACTTTCCGTGGTGCACCCAGACCGGCGAGATCGCGGGCTTGGCCGCCGCCCGGTGCGTGCGCGAGGGCATCGACGCCAAGGCGCTGCAGTGGAACGAGCCGCTGTTCTGACCTGGGCCATGACACAACAACCGGAGACGAGCATGCAAGAACACGACAACGACAACAACCCTCACGCCTGGCGGCGGCGCGACTGGCTTGCCAGCGCGCTCGCGGCGCTGCCCGCACTCGCGGGCCTGCCTGCACGCGCACAGGCGCGCCTAAAGCTCGCGACGATCTCCACGGGCTTCGCCGTGGGCGGCTCGTCCGACGTGACCGCGCGGCTCCTGGCCGACCATCTTCGCGGCACGTACGCGGACACGGTGATCGTCGAGAACAAGGCCGGCGCGAGCGGCCGCCTGGCGGTGGAGCACGTCAAGGGCGGCCCGGTCGACGGCAGCAGCCTGCTGGTGAGCCCGAGCGGCATGATGGTGCTGTTCCCGCACATCTACCGCAGCCTGCGCTACGACCCGCTGGCGGATTTCGCACCGGTCACCCCACTCGCCAAGTTTCCGTTCGTGCTCGCCATCAGCACGATGGTGCCCGCCAGCGTGCGCACGCTGCCGGCGTTCATCGACTGGTGCAAGGCCAACCCGAAGCAGGCCTCGTTCGGCTCGCCCGGCGCCGGCACCAGCGCGCACTTCTCGGGGATCATGCTCGGGCGCCGCGCCGGCTTCGACTACACGCACGCCGCCTACCGCGGCATGGCACCGCTGGGGTAGGACCTGCTGGGCGGCCAGATCGCACCGGGCGTGCTGACGCCGGCCGAGGCGCTGCCGCTGATGTCGACCGGCAAGCTGCGCCTCGTCGCCACCAGCGGCACCGCGCGCTCGCGCTTCATGGCCGACGTGCCCACCTACACCGAGCTGGGCTTTCCCGAGATCGTCATCGAGGAGTCCTATTCGGTCTATGCGCCGGCCGCGGTCGCGCCGCAGACCGTGGCGCAGCTCGCAGCGCTGGCCCACCGGATGCTGGCGCTGCCCGATACACAGGCGCGCTTCGCGCAGATGGGCCTGGAGGTCGCGCCGATGCAGCCCGAGGCCTTCAGGGCCAGCCTCGTGGCGCTGCATGCGCGCTGGGGCGGCATCGTGCGTGCCTCAGGCTTCACGCCGCAGGATTGAAGGCGCAACGCGATGCTCAATCGACGCCAGCTCTGCACCGGTGCCGCCGCCTTCATCGGCGTCGCGCGCGCGGGAAGCACCCAGGCACAGGCGCTGCCGCGCACCATCAAGATGATCGTGGTGGTGCCGCCCGGCGCCAGCATGGACAACGTCACGCGCCTGGTGGCCGAACGGCTGCGCGAGCGCACAGGGCGCCACGTGCTGGTCGACTACAAGCCCGGCGGCACCGGCCTCGTGGCCTCGCAGTTCCTGCAAACCACCGAGCCGGATGGCAGCCATGTGATGTTCGCGCCGCTCGCGGTGGCCGCGTTCTTTCCATTCCTCTTTTCGAAGCTCTCGTTCGACCCCGACACCGACCTGATGCCGGTGTGCGACGGCGTGCACATTCCGCACACGTTGACGGCGAGCATCGGCTCGGGCTGGCAGAGCCTCGCGCAGTTCCTGGCGGCGGCCAGGGCCGACCCGCTGAAGGGAAGCATCGGCACCTCGAGCATGAGCAGCGTCGGCGCCCTGCTGATGCTGCGCCTGCGTGCGCTCTCGGGCGTGGACCTTCAACTGGTGGCCTACAAGGGCGGCACGCCGCTCCTGGCCGACCTGATGGGCAACCAGATCTCTGCGGGCATCTCGGTGATCTCCGACTACCTCGCGCAGCACCGCGCCGGCCGCGTGCGCATTCTCGCGACGGGCGGCGCGAAGCGCTCGCCACTGGCATTGGAGATCCCAACGCTCGCGGAGTCCGGCTACCCCGACCTGTACGGCGTGTCGTCGATCGGCTTCTTCGTGCGCGGTGGCACACCGCCGCCGCTGGTGGCGCTGCTGTCGCAGGAGATCACCGCCATCATGCGCGATGCGCAGGTGCGCGAGCGTTTGCTGGCGATGGGCGCCGAGCCGGTCGGCGGAACGCCGGAGGCCTTTCGCAGCCTGGTGCTGTCCGAGCGGCGCCGCTGGGAGCCGGTGGCGCGCGCGGCCAACATCCGCATCGAGTAGCGACGCGCGGCCTGCCGGCCGATGTGGTGGTGGTCGAGCCGACGGGCGCCGAAACCCAGGTCGCATTGCGCCTGGGCGGCCATCCGGTGATGGCCGCGTTCCGCGAGCGCATCGATGCGCGCCCGGGCGAGCGGCTCGCGCTGTGGCCCGTGGCGGCGAAAGCGCATCTGTTCGATGCGGCGGGCGGGCAGCGTCTCGACCAAGGCGACTCCGGACCCTAGCGCGTGAGCGCAAGCTCCCACAACAGCTTTGTCTCGCCAGGCAATTCAGGATAGGCACCCGCTTCCGCCGCCACCAACCGGCAGCCCATGGCGCGATAGAAGCGGCAGGCGGCAACGTTGACGTTCTGGGTCTCGATCCTGAGCGTTCGGGCGCCGCGCTGGGTGCTCCAGTGCTTCGCGGCGCGGAACAGCGCCGCGCCGATGCCTTGCCCCTGCACATGCGGGTGGACGCGGATGTCCCAGAGGACGGCAAGGTCGCGGCGGCCCTGCAGCATGTCGACGCCCGGCGTGTCAAAGGCGACGATGGCGCCGCCCACGAGACGGGTACCGGCGAACGCATTGACCATGGCCCATCGGCTGACGTCGAACGATCCCGGCCACTCGAGCGGGTCCTCGAGTTCGTCGTAGTCCTTGCCGAACGGTGCCGGCAATGCGCGCTCCTGCAACGTGAAGGCGCCATCTTCTTCTTCCACGTCAAAGACAGTCTGCGTTTGAAAGCGGCTGGGAATGGCAGCGTACGCCCGCAGCGTATCGACGGCCTTCACTTCGATGCGAAGCCCTGCTTCAGGAGACTTCATGACCGCCCGTGTTCCGCCGGCTCGGCGAAGTGCACCACCATTCGGAGATGGCGGTGTTCATCCACCACCAAGGTCTCGTGCCGGAAATCCTCGCGCGCTCCCCCGGCCGTCATGACGGAGCCGATGCCCCGGCACGCTCGTGCGCTCTCCGGCCTCTCCCACCATCGCCGAAAGTCTGCCGACAGCGCCTTCAGGTCCTCGACCAACGCCACCATCGAAGGCTCGTCCGGTGCCACGGCAAGGTCGTAGCGAAACTGCGCGAGCAGCCTGGGCGCATCGTCGTGCCAAGCAGGCAGGCGCCGGCGCATGTCGGGATCGGCAAACACCAGGCGCAGGATGTTGCGCAGCCCATGCGTGCGGGCGCCGAAGCCGAACAGATCGTCGGCCGCCGTGTTCCAGGCAATGACATCCCAGCGCAAATTGGCGACATAGGCAGGCCTTGTCGCCAGTTCGTCCATCAGTGCCTGGATGCGCGGCGTGACGCAGGCACCCTGGTGCGCCTCGGGCGGTGGCGGGCGGTTGTGGGCCAGAAGAAAGAGATGGCTGCATTCGGCGTCGTCGAGCTTGAGCGCGTGGGCCACGCCGAGCAGGAATTTCTCGGACACGCGGATGTCCCGGCCCTGCTCGAACCAGGTGTACCAGGTCAGGCCCACGCCGGCGAGCGCCGCGACTTCCTCCCGTCGCAGGCCCGGCGTGCGGCGGTGGCCTCGCGAGGGCAGCGCGACATCGGCCGGGGTCAGTTTCAGGCGGTGCCGGGTAAGGAAGGCCGACAACTCGTTCCTGGTACGGCTGAGGCTCCGCTCACCCATGGCTGTCACTCCGAGCAATAGGATAAATAGTTAAATTGTAATAGTGCTGCGGGCCGTTGAAGATGCGCTGGCTGACTCAACCCAACGCGAATCGGAGGCGATTTTTGACCGCAATTTGTGATTTGTCTCTTGTGTCCGGACGCCGCGCGGGCGGCCGGGAGTGGACGGGGCTGGCCCTGCTTTCGCTGCCCACCATGTTGCTCGGGCTCGACCTGACGCTGCTGCACCTTGCACTGCCCGCGCTCGCGATGGACCTGCGCCCGACGAGCGCGCAGGCACTCTGGATCGTCGACGCCTATGGCTTCATGATCGCTGGCTTTCTCATCACGATGGGAACGCTGGGGGATCGGATCGGGCGGCGCAAGCTCCTGATGTTCGGCGCGGCCGCTTTCGGGCTTGCCTCCGCCTTGGCGGCCTGTTCGACCAGCGCCGCCATGCTGATCGCGGCGCGCGCCCTGCTCGGCGTGGCGGGCGCGACGCTGATGCCTTCGACGCTGGCGCTGATCAGCAACATGTTCGTCCACCCCCACCAGCGCGCGCTGGCGATCGGGGTGTGGGCGACCATGTTTGCGCTCGGCATGGCGGCCGGGCCGGTGGTCGGCGGCCTGCTGCTGGAGCGCTACGGATGGGGCGCCGCATTCCTCGTGGCGCTCCCGGTCGTCGCGCTCCTGCTCGTGGCCGCCCCGCTTCTTCTGCCGGAGTACCGTGCGCCGCAGCAAGGGCGGTTGGATCTGCCCAGCGTCGCGCTCTCGCTGCTGGCCTTGCTGCCGGTCGTCTACGGCGTGAAGCAGATGGCCAACGAAGGGATCGTGGCCGGTGCCATGCTGGCCATCGCGGCAGGCGCGGCCTTCATGCTGGTGTTCGTGCGGCGGCAACGTCGGCTGCGCAGTCCGCTGGTCGACATCGAGCTGTTCTCCAACCGGGCATTCAGCGTCGCCCTGGGGGTGCTGCTGGTGGGCCTGGTCGGCGTCGGCGGGACGATGCTGCTGGTGACCCAGTACCTCCAGCTGGTGGTGGGGCTGTCGCCGCTGGCGGCGGGACTTTGGATGGGGCCGCCTGCCCTCGCGATGCTGATGGCGGGCATCACGGCGCCCCTGCTTGCCAGGCGGCTCCGGCCGGGCCACGTGATCGCGGCCGCGCTGGCGCTGTCCGCACTGGGTTACCTGATGTTGAGCCAGCTCGACCGCGGACCGGATGGCCTAGCCCAGGTGACCGCATCGTTCTCCCTGGTGTATCTCGGCCTGGGCACGATCGCGGCGCTCGGGACGGATCTGGTGGTGGGCGCGGCACCGCCCGAGAAGGCGGGGTCGGCGTCGGCCATGTCGGAGACGGTGCAGGAGCTTGGCCTGGCGCTCGGCATTGCAACGCTGGGCAGCCTGACCACTGCGGTCTACCGGACCCGGATGGCCGATCGCGAGGGTGCGCCGCTGGCGCAGGACATCGAACGGGCCGTCTCGGACAGCCTTGCCGGCGCCAGGTCGGTCGCGCAGCTCCTGCCGGACGGCTTGCTGGAACAGGCACAGGCCGCCTTCGTGGCGGGCCTCAACGTGGCGGCTGCGGTCAGCGGCATCGGGATCGCCGTCTTGGCGGGGCTGGCGGCGATCACGCTGCGGCATATCGGCGTCAGCAGCGACACCGGCGAGGGAACGGCTCGATAACGTGGAGCATCAGTCGAAGGTGAGCACACACTCAACACAGCGATTGAGAGATCACCTCGCCTCCGTGCTCACATCCCCGCCACGCCCTGCGCCAGCGCAAAGTCCAGCAGCACCCGGTCGGAGGGTTCCTCGGGCCAGGTGGTCTGCGCGAGCCAGCGGTGGAAGGTCGTGGCCGCGATGCGGCTGGCCGGTCCGTCGCGGCGCCAGGCGCGCGCGATCGGTGCTGCGATGGCTGGCAGGCGCTCGGCCTCGAAGCGCGTGCGCATCTCGGCCTGCATGGCCTCGGGCATCTCCTGGTAGAGCCCCCTCGCCTTCTGCATGCGGTCGTTGTCCCAGAGTTCGCGTATCCGGTGCATGCGGTCCTGGCTGTCGAGCACGGGCGCGGGAGGCGCCGCGGCCGGGCCGCCTGGACCGCCTGACGCGGCGGGCTCGGGCTCGCCCTTGACGCCGGCATAGCCCTTCTTGAGGGCGTCCTTGAAATAGGCCGCGGGCGACTTGAGCGTCGGCAGCGCCTGGCTGCGCAGCCGCTGTTCCACATGCTCGAGCGTGGCGCGCAACTGGCCTTCGTCGGTGGTCGCGTAGAGGTCCTGCGCCTCCTCCTGCTTCAGGCCGAGCGCGATGAGCTTGCCGACCAGTTCAAGGTCGAAGACGTTTCGGCTCGGGTCGTCGGCCGTGCCGAGGCGCTGCTGCAGCTTCGGCACGACCCTGAACTGGATCTCCTCGATGCGCCGGCCGCGCTTGTGCTCGATCAGCTCGAGGCTGAAATCTTCGCAGAGCGCCTCGATCTCGGCCAGCGCCTTGCTGATCACGTCGCGCTTGAGGAAGCGGTAGTCGACCTCGGTGATGTCGCTGCGGCCGGTGAGCACGGCGGCCCACCAGAGCACGTCCTCGCGCATCGACAGGCGGCTCGGCGAGGTGAGATAGCGCGCGCCGATCTCGTACAGCACGGCCGCGGGGTAGCTGCGCATCTGGGCGCTGATCTCGAGCAGTACGCGGGTGTACTGGTGCGGCTTGACAAGGCGTTCGCGGATCTCCTCGGGATAGCGCCAGGTGATGGTGCAGGGCCGGCCCCTGCCCTGCTCTTCGATCGACACGGTGCCGAGCAGCTGCGAGGAAACCCAGCGCTTCAGGCCTGCGCCGCTGGTCGACCATTCGATGGTCGTGGCCTGCATGTCGCGCAGGTGCGACTTCAGGAGTTCGGTGTTGTTGGAGTTGAAGCGGGCATCGCCGATCAGCTCGCTGAGCGCCAGCTTGTAGACGGGCTCGTCGACGCCCTGTTTCTGCGAGTGGTACAGCAGCGCGTTGTAGATGCGCCGCGACAGCAGCGTGAGCCGGCCCCGCTTCGGGCGGATGGCGATGGCCTCGTTGGCCTTGGCCACGCTCTGCTCGTCGGTGACGGCAGGCGGTTTCGGCGGCGGCCGTGGCGCTTCGCCCTCTTCCATGGGTTTTTCCGGGAGATCGTTTATTTCACATCATGCCGCGGATTTGTGAATGGGTCAATTCACAGGTTCATGCAGCGGTGCCTTGAGACTTTGAAGAAGAACACTTGGGATATTGAAGAGTTGACGGTCCTGTTTCTTCAATGGCGACAGCCACTTGCAAGCGGAACTGTGAGTAGCGCTGGGAATGAGTGTGAGAACGGATGGGATTGAATGTGAGAACGAAAGGGATTTGGCGCCCGCTGATGTGGGAACGGATGGGATTTGATGTGAGTGGACAAGGGGCGCGGCAGGCCCGCAGGGCGCTTGCACACGCGTTGCAGGCGCTGGCGCACCCGCTGGCGTCGCTGGGCGGGTCCCGGGGCACCTCGATCGGGGTTCCGGGGTGCCCTGCGGCAACCGCCCGAGGTCGGAATCCCAATCCTCCTCACCTTGGTCCCCAATCGCTCTCACACTTGGATCGGCGATATGCACGATGTTTATCGCAGATCTTGTTCATTCGACGGATTCTCATAGAATGGCCGGATTCCGTCTAATAAGGCTATTCTCTATGGCGTCGCCCACACCGGCTGCTGGTGGAAACCAGGTTTCCACGGCCCCCCTTCCCGTCGCGCTTGCCTCTCCGCCGCGCGCGCGCATCGACATGGCGCGCATCGCAGCCCTGGCCGCGCGAGCCGGCTCGATGGTCGAGCAGATTCGCGGCCGGCTCCTCGCGCCCGAGGCGCGCAAGATCCCGCCCGTCTACTCTACCGCGCAGCTGGCGGCATTGTGCGGCGTTGACAAGGCGCATGTGGCCTACCGCATCACCAAGGACGATCTGCCGAGCGGGCGCCTCACGCCGGCTGGCGGCAAGCGCAACTTCGAGCTCAGCGAACTGCGCACCTGGACCCGCACCTACCGTGCCGACAAGATGCGTCCCGCGGGCAAGAAGGCCTTCACCATCGCGGTCGGCAACTTCAAGGGCGGCGTCGCCAAGACGACCACCGCGATGGTGCTGGCACAGGGCCTGAGCCTGCGCGGCCACCGCGTGCTGGCCATCGACACCGATCCCCAGGGATCGCTGACCACCCTGCACGGCCTGCTGCCCGAGGCGGAGATCAGCGAGGACATGACGATCGCGCCGCTGTGCGACGGCAGCCAGTCCGACATCCGCTATGCGATCCGCTCCACCTACTGGGACGGCCTCGATCTGGTGGCCGCCGCACCGTTCCTGTTCTCGGCCGAGTTCGCGCTCCCAGCGCGCCAGATGCAGGAGCCGGGTGCGCGGTTCTGGGACGTGCTCAATGCCGGACTCGAGAGCGTGCGCGATCTCTACGACGTGATCGTCATCGATACGCCGCCGTCGCTGTCTTATGTGACCATCAACGGCCTCTGGGCCGCCAACGGGATCATCGTACCGGTGCCGCCGTCGGGCCTCGACTTCGCATCGTCGGCCCAGTTCTGGTCGCTGCTCGCCGACCTGGGCGGCAACCTCGATGCGCAGAGCGGCGAGCGCGCGGGCAAGGCCTTCGACTTCCTGCACGTGCTGCTCAGCCGGGTCGACCCGAGCGACCCGGCCACGCCGGCGGTCCGGCAGTGGATCCAGGCGACCTATGGCGAGTACACGCTGCCCGTCGAGATTCCCAAGACAAGCGTGACGAGCAACAAGGCGGCCGAGTTCGCGACCGTCTACGACGTACAGAAATACGAGGGTGCCGCCAAGACCTACAAGCGCGCGGCCGATGCCTACGACTCTTTCGTCGACCTGGTCGAGCAGTCTGTGGTGAGCAGCTGGGCCGACAAGGGGGAGATGCAATGAGTGCGTCGGCCGATCTCGTGAGCGGCCGGTGTGCCGCCGCACGCGGCGCGTGGAAACCTGGTTTCCACCTGATTCGGGGCGCGGCCGTGGAAACCTGGTTTCCACGCCGGCCCGGAGCGGACGCGGGTCCGCATGCATCGTTCAATCGCACCACGCGCTCGGCGTGGAAACCAGGTTTCCACTGCAATGGAGGTCCCAATGGCCAGCACGCGTAAACGTCTCGAAGCGCTCACAGCGGGACTCTCGCTTCCGGAGCCCGCTCCGGCCCCCAGCCCGGCTGCAGCGTTTCCGGCTGCCGCGCCGATCCCGCCGGCCATGCCCGGTGCCGCCGTGGAAACCAGGTTTCCACCGGCACAGCCGGGCCAGTTCGCGCCGCGCACCGGTCCGGGCCAGATGCTCGCGTTCCGCGGCCAGATGCAGGCGGTGGAGGGCGAGCTGGCGACCCTTCGGGAGCGGCTTCGGCACTACGACGACTCGACGCCCACGCGCAAGCTCGACCCGTCGAGCATCCGCGCCTCGCGCTGGGCCAACCGGCATCCGGCCTCGTTCGAGAACGCCGAGTTCGCAGGGCTCAAGGCCGACATCGAGCAGGCCGGCGGCAATGTGCAGCCGATCCTCGTGCGGGCGCTGCCGGACCAGCCCGACCGCTACGAGCTGGTCTTCGGCCATCGCCGGCACCGGGCCTGCCTGGAGCTTGGCATTCCGGTGCTGGCGGCGATCTGGGTCGACGAGCTCGGCGACGCCGAACTGTTCGCGGCCATGGACCGCGAGAACCGCGAGCGCGCCGATCTCTCGCCGTACGAACAGGGCGTGATGTACCAGCGTGCGCTCGAGGAGCAGCTGTTCCCGACACAGCGCCAGATGGCCGAGAAGCTCGGCGTCAGCCACACCTGGGTGCGCAAGGCGTTGATCGTGGCGCAGCTACCGTCGGCCGTCGTCGAATGCTTCCGCAGCCCGCTCGAGATCCAGTACCGCCATGCGGAACAACTCAACGCGGCGCTCGACAAGGACCGCCGCAGCGTGCTCAAGCGGGCAGAGAAGGTGCGCGGACAGAAGCTGTTGCCGGCCGTCGTCGTGGCGCGGCTGCTGGGCAACGAGCCCGGCGCGAAGCCGCAGAAGATCGCAATCCAGAGCGAGGGCAAGACCGTGGGCTCATGCGTGCGGGGCACCGATGGTGCGGTGACGCTCACGCTGCTGCCGAGCGTGGCGGCCCAGCCGCCGACGGAGGCGCTCATCAAGGCGATCTCGGAGGTGCTGCAGAAGGTGCAGATGCTTGGCTGAACAAGGGTAGGACCTCGTAATGTGAGTGCCGTTGGGAATTGCCGGCAGTTGCTCGCAGCCCGCAGGTGCGCCGGAGCGGAGGAGCGGAGGAGGGCAGAGGAGGCGCGATCCGCGGCATGGCGGGGGCTGGGCCTGTCAACCGCGGGCTTTCATGCGCGCGTCGACAAGCCGTCATGGGAATCGAGACGAGCGGCATATGAATGTGTGCGCTAACATCCTTCATTCGCCTTGCCTCCATCCTCCGATCTCCTGCCGTGCCGCGTACTTGGCGCCGGCAATGCAACCAGTCTCTCCGAAACCGGATGCAAGCGGCGCCTCCAGCGCCGGGCCGAAGCAAAAAGAGCCATGCAGATCAACGACTTAGCGCATTTCCCGACATTCGATTCTCGAATCTAGGCCGCAAAGCACCTAGAATAGAGATTGATGATTATGCGATTGCACAATGTCGCCAAAAAGGCGCGGCGCATGCGCCGTGCCCTCCTTTGGCACCGATAGCATTCCCACCCAATGGCTACACCCAACGACAATTTCAGATGACCTTGACGCGGACCTACGATCTGCGCCCGATGCCGGCCCCGGCCGGCGCCCGCCGGGAGCGCCCATGAACCAACCGGCCATGCCCACCCAGGAAGAGCTGCAAAGCCTCGATGACGCCGAACTCGAGCAGCTGGCCGTGGAGTGGCGAGCGCGTGCGTCGCGCGGCGAGCGCGATGCGTACGGCGTGGCTCACGCCCTCGAAGTCGAGCTGCGCCAGCGTGTGCGCGCCAGCAACCTCCAGCAATTGCCACCCGAAGCACCGGTTCCGCCGCGGCCCTGGTGGAAGTTCTGGCAGGCACCGGCCGATTCCAACACCCCCACGTGAAGAAGACCGCGCCGCGCAAACTCCATCGCGGCCACTTCGCGTTCATGCGGGCGCTGGCCCAGGGGGTCGACGAGCGCGCGAGCTGGGAGCGCTACTTGCGCCTCGAGGGCGAGCATGTCGACCTGCGCACGGTGCGGCGCACCATCGCCTGGATCCGAGACGCCTTCGCGGCCGCGGCGCGGCGCGAGCACAAGCCGGGCACCGCGCGGCTGATCCTGCTCGATCCCGAGCGATTCACCGCGTCGCCCGCGCTGCCGAGCCTCGCCGAGTTCGCCGAAGCCCAGGGCCTTGCCGATTTCTCCGAAGCCGAGCAGGTCGAGGCCTACGAGGCCGCCTTTCCGCAGGCGCGGGGCGGCGCAGGGCAGGGCAGTGCGCAGCCCTCGCGCCGCGCGCGCGTCATCGCGCGCCAGCTCGAGGCGCTGCGCTGGCTCGAAGACCTGGTCGCGCAGGACCCGCGGCCCGGCGACAGCGCGGCGGCGTGGCTGCATCCGGCACTCGCCGCACGGCTCGAGCGCGCCGGCCTGCCGACGCTCGAGGCGCTGGTGGCGCGCATCAACCTCGCGGGCGCGCGCTGGTGGGTGCAGGTGCCCGGCGTGGGCGAATCCAAGGCCGCGCGCATCCTCGAGTGGCTGCATGCCCACGAGCAGGTGCTCGGCCTGCGGGTCGGCCCGCATGCGGTGCAGCCGCGCTCGCAGCTGAGCCCTGGCGCGCTGGCGGCCGTGGTGCCGCCCGCGACGGCGCTGGTGCCGTACGAGAAGTTCGTGCTGCCGGCCGGGCTCGACGGGCGCACCGGGCGCTTTCGCGCGCCGCCCGAAGACTGCCTGCTGCAGGCGGCCGACGACCATGAAGCGATCGGCGCCTGGCTCGCCGCAAAGGGCGCAAGGTGCGAAGCCGCCGGCGCGCTGTCGTCCACGCAGCGCTCGTACCGCAAGGAAGCCGAGCGGCTGCTGCTCTGGGCCGTGCTGGAGCGCGGAACGGCGCTGTCGTCGCTCGCGCGCGAGGACGTCGACGCCTACCGGGCGTTTCTGGCCGACCCGCCGCCGGCCTGGTGCGGGCCCCGGCATCACCAGCGCTGGTCGGCGTCATGGCGGCCGCTCGAGGGCGCGCTCACGCCGGTGGCGCTGCGGCAGTCGCTGATCATCCTGCGCAGCCTGTTCGCGTTTCTCGTGGGCCAACGCTACCTGGTCGCCAATCCCTTCGACGACGTGGCACTGCCGCCCGAGCGGCCACTGCCGCTCGGCGCAAGCCGCACGCTGAGCTTCGAACAGTGGGACCACGTCGATGCGCTGCTGCGCGGCCATGCGGACACGCAGGCCGGCCGCCGCCTGCGTCGCGCGATGCGCTGGCTCTATGCCACCGGGCTTCGCCTGGGCGAGGTGACGGCGCTGCGTTGCGGCGACCTGAAGCCGCCCGACACCGGCACGGGGACGGCCTGGACGCTGTCGGTGGCAGGCCGGGGCGCGCGCCGCCGGCAGGTGCCGGTACCGGCCGAGCTGGTGCATGAACTGAGCGAAGAGCTCGCGCGGCACGGCCTCGACCTGCAGGTGGATGCGCCCGGCAACCAGGGCGTGCCGGTGCTCGCGCGCTTCGATGCGCAACTGCGGCCAGTCGCCTGGTCGGCCTCCGGGCTGTACCAGGCGATCAAGGCCTTTCTCGCGCAGGCCGCCGAACGCCTCGAGGGCCAGCAAGCGCAGCAGCAGTTGCGCAAGGCCAGCACGCACTGGCTGCGCCACACGCACGGCGCGCACGCGCTGCGCGGCAGGGAAGGGCAGGCGCCGCTGCCGGTGCAGGTGGTGCAAAAGAACCTCGGCCACGCATCGGCCGGCACCACCGCGATGTACCTGTCCGCGGCGAGGGTCCCGCGGCCTTGAGCAACTCCTGTCTTATAGTCAAAAAGTTACACGTTGCGATATTTCGCTACACACGTAACAATTAACAGCAGTTCGCCGGTCGAGTTCCAGGAGAGAGCGCCCGCAATGGCTTGCTTCTCGTTCTGCAGACCGCCTCTCTTTCTTGCGGCCCTGCCTTCAGCCCATCCGGTGCGGCGCTGCTCATCGACTCCTCCCATGAACCGTACCCACCGCATCGTCATCAATCGCCGCACCGGCGCACGCCAAGCTGTTTCGGAAACCGCGAAATCCTCGAGTGGCGGGCCGCCGGCGCTTCGTGCCGCGCTGCTCCTGGGCGCCACGCTGCTCGGCGCGCTCATGTCGCCGGCCGGCCATGCGCAGACGTGGCTGGCGCCAGTGCCCGGAGACTGGTTCGATGCGGCCAACTGGAGCACCGGCGCCGTGCCGACCCGCAGCGATGACGTGGAGATCTCCACGCCGGGCACCGCGCAGATTACCGGCGGCTTGTTCAGCGCCGAGACCAACTATCTGTCGCTCGGCCGAAGCGCAGCGGGCGGGCTTTCCGTCACCAACGGCGGCATCCTCAATTCGGCCAGGATCTTTATAGATGGCGACGGTGGCCCAACCACGATGCTGGTTGAGGGCGCAGGCTCGCGCGTCGACGTAAGCGGCGGGTTGTTGGTCGGCTTTGCCGGTACCGGGACGTTGACCATCCGCAGCGGCGGCACCGTACGCGCCAGCACCATCGAGGTCGGTCTGCAGCCTGGCGCCCAAGGCACACTCAATCTGGACGTCGGCGGCACGCTGGAGACGGGCGGCCTGTACGCGCTGGTTCCGGCCAACGCGGGCGCCAGCGGCGCCTTCAACTGGTCCGGCGGCACGCTGCGGGTCGTCAACAGCAGTCTCGTGTCCGCGATGGACGCCACGCTCACGGGCAAGGGTTCCACGCTCGATACCAATGGCTTCAATGCGACGATGTCGGGTGCGCTGTCTGGCGGCGGCTCGCTCGTCAAGGTCGGTGCGGGAACGCTCTCGCTCTCGGGCGCCAACACCCACACGGGCGGCACGCGCGTCGAACAGGGCGTGCTCGCCATCGCCAGCGGGTCGTCGCTGGGTGCGGGTGATCTTTCGATTTCAAACGCCGAGGTCCGGGGCGCTGCCTCGACCACCGTGAGCAACACCGTCCGCCTGGCCGGCCCGGCCACGGTATCGGCGGCCGCCGGCACGACGCTGCGATTCGATGGCTACATCGACTACGGCTCGGCGCTGAACATCGGCTCGCTCGGCAACACCGGCATCGTCGAAATCGCAAGCGCAACGGGCTTGTTCTCGCAGCATGACCTGCGCGTCGATTTCGGCACTTTGCGCGCTGCGAGCGCCGCTGCGGTTCCCGCCATGACGAGCAAGGCCCCGACGACCTTCGTGGCAAGCGGCGCGACGCTGGACTTCAACGACCACGCCACGGCCGTACTGCCGGTGCGCAACCTGCAGGGCGCGGGCACGGTCAACACGGGCAGCCAGGCCGCGACGACCCTGGCCGTCGCGGCCGGCGATTTTTCGGGCGCGATCGAGGGTGCGGGCAGCCTGCAGAAGAGCCTTGCCGGCACCCTCACGCTGCGCGGCGCGTCCAGCTACGCGGGCGCGACGCGCATCGGTGCCGGCACGCTGGCCCTCGCTGACAACGGTGCGCTGCCTGCGGGCAGCCTGCTCGACGTGAGCACCGGCGCCACCTTCGATGTGTCGGCCATCACGGGTACTGGCACGGCCGTGAACGCGCTGGCCGGCGGCGGCGCGGTGGTGCTGGGCGCCAAGTCGCTCACGCTGTCGGGCGGCACCAGCTCTTTCTTCAACGGCGAAATCAGTGGCAGCGGCACGCTGCACAAGAGCGGCACGGGCGTCCAGGTGCTCGCCGGCGCGGCCACCCACCTGGGCGGCACGGTGATCTCGGGCGGCACGCTGGCGGTGGAGGGCGATGGCGCGCTGGCGCCTACCGGTTCCGTGCACGTGGAAGACAGCGCCCGCTTCCGCATCCGGCAGGTCGACAGCGGTGCCCTCACGATCGGCGCGCTCAGCGGCAGCGGGCGCGTGGACATGGGCGCGACGACGCTCACGGCGGGCAACGCATCGAGCAGCGTCTTCAGCGGGGAGATCTCCGGCAGCGGCGGCCTCGAAAAGCAGGGCAGCGGCACCTTGTTCCTCAACGGTGTCAACAGCTACACGGGCGCGACCCAGGTGCGCAGCGGGCGCCTGGCGGTGGGCGGCACTGCGGCCGACAGCGGCGCAAGCGTTGCGGGCGCGGTGAACGTCGACGACGGCGCGACGCTCAGCGGCTTCGGCCGCATCGGCGGCAGCGTCACCGTGGCGAGCGGTGGCCACCTGGCCGCGGGCGACCCCGCGGCCGGCAACGGCATCGGTGCGCTGCGCATCGACGGCGACCTGTCGCTCGCGAGCGGCAGCCAGCTCGACTTCGACCTGGGCGCGCCGAGCGGGCTGGCGGCGGTGCCGGGGCAGGGTGACAACGTGGCGGTGGGCGGCAACCTGTCGCTCGGCGATGCCACGCTGAACGTGCGCGATGCGGGCGGCATCGGGCCGGGCCTGTACAACCTGTTCCGCTGGGGCGGCAAATTGTCGATGTCGGGCAGCGGCTTTGCGCCGCCCGCCGGCAGCACGGTGCAGATCCTCACGGGCAGCAAGCAGATCAACCTGATCACCGCCGCCGGCTATACGCTCAACTTCTGGAACGGCAACGGCCTGGCCAGCCCGACCCAGATGGGTGGAGGCAGCGGCACGTGGTCGGCCACCGCGCCCAACTGGGCCGACGAGGGCGGCATCGCCAGCGGCCCGCTCCAGCAGCCGGGCTTCGCGATCTTCGGCGGCGCGGCCGGCAACGTCGTGGTCGACACCACCGATGGCCCGGTCATCGCCAGCGGCATGCAGTTCGCGAGCGATGGCTATCGGGTCTCGGGCGGCACGCTCGCGCTGGTGGCCGACAAGGCGTCGCCGGGCCCGGTCGAAGTG
Source organism: Variovorax sp. Soil_C_39 (assembly GCF_057656815.1). NCBI lineage: Bacteria > Pseudomonadati > Pseudomonadota > Betaproteobacteria > Burkholderiales > Comamonadaceae > Variovorax > Variovorax sp. Soil_C_39. The sequence goes on along the minus strand of NZ_JBDGJQ010000004.1, from coordinate 94,329 downwards.
CGCGTGGGCGACGGCAGCGGCGCAAGCGCCGGCTGGACGGCGACGATCGACAGCGTCGTCGCGGGCACCGACGGCCTCGCCAAGACCGGCAGTGGCACGCTCGCGCTCACCGGCACCAACACCTATGGCGGCGGCACCGCGGTGCGCGCCGGCACGCTGCAGATCTCGTCCGACAGCAATCTGGGTGCGGCCACGGGCGGTCTCACGCTCGACGGCGGCACGCTGCGCGCGAGCGGCACGATCACGTCGGCGCGGACGGTCTCTCTCGGCGCCGGCGCCGGCGCCGGCGCAGGTGCAGGTGGCTTCGAGGTCGACCCGACCCGCACGCTCACGCTCGACGGCGAGGTCTCGGGTGCGGGTGCGCTCGTCAAGACGGGGCTCGGCACGCTCGCACTGGGCGCGGCCAATAGCTATGCGGGCGGCACGAACGTCGCTGCCGGGAGCCTGCAGGCGCAAGTGACCGGGGCGCTGGGCAACGGCCCCGTTTCAGTGGCCGGCAATGCGTCGCTCCTGTTCGGCGGCACGGCCGATGCGGGCAAGCTGGCCATCGACGTGGCCGCGCGCGGCGCGCTGCCCACCGACAACGCAGGCTTCGTTCAATTCGGCGACAAGAGTTCCGCGGGCCACGCCCACATCGTCACGCACACCGATGCGTCGGCCGATTTCCGCGACGGCGCGAGCGCCGGCAATGCCGTGATCGAGAACCGCGGCGGGAACACCACGCTCTGGTTCAACGCCACCGCCGGCAAGGCGCACATCACCAATTTCGCCGGCGGCGCGATCAACCTGCTCGACGATGCGAGCGCGGGCGGGGCCACCTTCGTCAACGAAGGCGGCGGCCTGATCGACATCTTCGACCGCGCCACCGCCGACCAGGCCACCGTGGTCAACCAGGCCGGCGGCCGCCTGCGCATCCGCTCGCTCACCAACGACGGCATCGCCATCGGCGCGCTGTCGGGCGCGGGCGACGTGATCCTCGGTGCCAAGGCGCTGACGACGGGCGGGCTGAACACGAGCACCGAGGTGTCGGGCACGATCTCGGGCGTGGGCGGCGCGATCGTCAAGATCGGCAGCGGCACGCTCACGCTGTCGGGCGCCAACACCTACACCGGCGGCACAGCGCTCAAGCAAGGCCGCCTCGATGTGGGCCACGGCCAGGCGCTCGGCACCGGCACGCTCGCGATGGACGACGGCACCACGCTAGGCTTCGCGGCCGATGGCCTGGAGATCGCGAACGCGCTCGCGCTCACGGGCCGGAACGATCCGGTCATCGACACCGGCGCGTTCGGTGGCACGCTTTCCGGCGCCATCAGCGGCGGCGGCTTCATCACCAAGGAAGGCACAGGCACGCTCACGCTCTCGGGCGCGAACACCTACACGGGCGCGACGAACGTGGCAAACGGCACGCTGCGCGCCGGCGCGGCCAACACCTTCAGCGCCGGCTCGGCGCACAGCGTGGCGGCGGGGGCCACACTCGACCTCGCGGGCTTCAGCCAGACGGTGGCGTCGCTCGCCAACAGCGGCACCGTGTCGCTGGCCGGCAGCGCGCCGGGCACGACGCTCACGGTCCGCGGCAACTACGTCGGAAGCAACGGCGTGCTCAGGCTCGGCACAGCGCTCGGCGCGACGGGCCCGTCGGACCGCCTCGTGATCGACGGCGGCGCGGCGACCGGCACCACGCGTGTGCAGTTCGCGCAGCTCGCCGGCCTGGGCGCGCTCACGAGCGGCAACGGCATCGAGGTGATCACGGCGCAGAACGGCGCCACGACCACCGCGCAGACCACCCGGGATGCGTTCGCGCTCGAAGGCGGCCATGTCGATGCGGGCGCCTACGAGTACCGGCTGCACGCGGCCGACGCTGCCGGCGCGGGCGAGAACTGGTACCTGCGCTCGACGCTCCCCGGCGCCACGCCGGAGGTGCCCGGCGAGCCCGGTGTGCCGAGCGCGCCGAGCATCGTCCCCATCGTCACCTACCGCGCCGAAGCCTCGCTCTACGCCGCGCTGCCGAACCAGCTGCGCCAGAGCAACCTCGCGATGCTCGGCGATCTGCGCAGGCGCGTGGGCGACGACGACGTGAAGGGCACGGCCGCGCTGACGACCGGCACCGGGCGCCGCGCGTGGGGGCGCGTGCTCTCCGCCGACCTCGACATTCGCCAGGGCGGCACGGTCTCGCCGACCAGCAAGGGCGATCTCACGGGCTTCCAGGCCGGCACCGACCTGCTGGCGACGCCGAACTGGCGCGCCGGTCTCTACGTGGGCCAGCTCGATGGCGACGCGACGGTGAACGGCTTCGCGAGCGGCGTGGCCGGCCTGTACGCGGGCCGCAACGACCTGCGCAGCCAGTACTTCGGCGTGTACGGCACCTTCACCGGCGACAACGGCTTCCACGCCGATGCGGTGGTGCAGTCCGGCCGCCACAGGTACACGGTGCGGCCGGGCTTCGGCAGCGGAGTGGAAGGCAGGGGCAACAGCCTGCTCGGTTCGATGGAAGTCGGCCAGGCCTTCGCGCTCGGCGCGGGCGGCTGGCAGATCGAGCCGCAGCTGCAGCTGATTCACCAGCACCTCGACCTGGACGACGCGGCGATCGCCGGCGCGGTGGTGCAGCCGCGCGCAGACAGCGGCTGGATCGCGCGCGCGGGTCTGCGGGTCAAGGGCCACGTCGACACGGGTATGGGCACGCTTCAGCCGTACGGCCGCGTCAACGTCTACAGGACGTCGAGCGGCACCGACCTTGCGCAGTTCGTGAACGGCGTCACGCGCACCGGCATCGCGGCGCCGAGCGGCGGCACGAGCACCGAGCTCGCAGGCGGCTTCACGCTGGCGCTCGGCCAGCGCACCAGCATCTACGGCGAGCTGGGCAAGCTGTGGTCCTCGGGCGGCAGCGCCAAGGTGAAGAGCGCGGTCAACGGCACGCTCGGCGTTCGGGTCAAGTGGTGAGGCCGTGGCGCCGCACGGAGGCGCCGCGGGTCACGGCCTTGCCTGTGCCTCGGCCCGGCGGCGGCCACCGACGGGCCGCGCAACCCACAGCAGCGCAGCCAGTCCGGCCAGTGCCAGGCCCGCCAGCACCGCCAGATGCGGCAGCACGTCGTGCAGCGGTGCGCCCATCTGGTTGAGCCGCAGCGACGCCTGGATGCCGGCCGTGCTCGGGAAGATCCAGCGCAGCACCTGCAGTGGACCGGGCAGGGCCTCGACCGGCCAGGAGAAGCCCGACAGGAACGCCATCGGCAGGGCGGTGAACAACAGCACCTGCAGCGCGCGCTCGCGGTCGCGCAACCAGCAGCCCAGCAGCAGGCCGAGCGTGCAGATCGCGGGCACGTAGAAAGCCAGCAGCACCAGCGCGCCGAGCGGATTGCCGCCGCGCGGGTAGTCCTGCAGCCAGAACACCCAGCCAAAATAGAAGAGCCCGCTCAGCAGGCCGAAGCCTGTGAGCGCAGCGAGCCGGCCGAGCCAGGCGCCCGCGGTGGCGCGCAGCCGGCCGGCCTCGGCCCAGGTGCCCGCGAGCATCGCGCAGCCCATCAGCAGCGTCTGCTGCAGGATCAGCAGCGCGACCGCCGGCACCACGTAGCTGCCGTAGCCTTCGGTCGGGTTGAACAGCGCCACCAGCTCGGTGTCGAGCGGGCTGCGGCTCGCCGCCGCCTGCAGCGCGCCCTGGCCGCCGGCCTGCAGCTTGCGGATCTCGACGCCGGCCGAAACCGTGCCGACCGCTTCCGAGAAGCCGTAGAGCACTGCCTTGTTGAGCAGCGCATAGGCGCCGTTGCCTTCGATGGTGACCACCGCGCCGGCACCGCGCAGCACGTCGCGCTTGAGGTCGGCGGGCAGCAGCGCGTAGCCCTCGATCTCGCCGCGCCAGAGCGCCTGCTGCGCCGCGTGCAGGTCGCCGGTGAGCATGCGCACGTCGAGCCGCGGGTTGGCCTGCGCGAAACGCGTGACCTGGCGCGACAGCGCACTGTGGTCCTGGTCGACCACGGCCACCGGCACGCGCGTCACCGCCTGGTCGCCATAAGGCCACGGATAGAAGAAGCCGTAGATCAGCGGCGCGAGCAGCATGATCAGCAGCACGCCCTTGTCGCGCAGCACGGTCCGTGCGGTGTCGCGGAAGGCCTCGCGCATCAGCGGCCTCCCCATGTTTCCGGCGCACGCGCGGCACGTGCCAGTGCCACGGCGGAGGCGGCCAGCAACAGCGCGGTGGCGAGCGCCATCCAGAGCGGCGCCGCCAGCGAGTACATGAGCGGCGCCCCCATCTGGAGCTGCTCCATCTGCACCCGGATGTAGTGCGTGTACGGCAGCAGCAGCGCCCAGGCCTGCGCAAAGAACGGCATCGCGACGAGCGGGAACCCCACGCCGCCGAAAGCGAAGGCCGGCGCCGTGATGAAGCCGGTGGCCGACAGCGCGGTGCGCAGCGAGCGCGTGATGCCGGCGGCGAAGGCGCCGAGCGCGATCGACAGCGCCAGGAACACCGCCAGCGCGAACAGCGTCCATCCGAGCGAGCCGGCCGGATGCCAGCCGCGCCCGCCAGTGACCCACAACATGCCGGCGATGCCCACGGCCGCAAGGCTCGCGAACGGCAGTGCGAGCTTGCCCGCCAGCGCGGCCAGCGCTTCGCGCCAGCGCGGCGCGGCACCGAGCCATGCACCGAGGCTGCGGTCGCGCAGCTCGCGGCCCACGGTCCAGGCGCCCGCGGTCATCGCCAGGATGTGCAGCAGCGCCGGGATCAGCGCGGCGCCGAGAAACTGCTCGTAGTCGAGCGAGGTGTTGAACAGCGCCACGGTGCTGGCGCGGATCGGCTCCATGCTGCGGCGCGCGCCGGCCATCGATTCGCCGCGCTTGTTGCGCACGGCCAGCTCCACGCCCGCCGACACGGTGGCCACGGCGGTGCGCACGTCGCGCTGGATCAGGCTCGAGTGCGAGCCCAGCTGCGCGTTGTGCAGCAGCACCACGTGTCCGGTGCGCCCCTGCTTCACGTCGCGGCTGAGTTCACGCGGCAGCTGCACCGCGGCATCGACCGCGCCGCTGGTGAGCGCACGCGCCATGGCGGCCTCGTCGGCGTACTGCTGCGTGACGCGCAGGCCGGGGGTCGCCTCGAGAAAGCGCACCAGCTGGCGCGAGAGCGCGGAATGGTCCTGGTCGAGCACGCCGATCGGCAGGCGGTTCGGCAGGCCGGCAGAAAAAATCCACCAGATGAGCGTCACCGCTAGCAGCGGCACCCAGCTGACCATGGCCAGGTCCCAGGGCCGCGTGCGCAGCAGCGCGAACTCGCGCCGGGCACTGGCTGCAGCGAACCCGCGCATGGTGTTGACCGGCCCTAGTCGACCAGCACGCTCATGCCCGGCCGCGCACCGGCGATCGGCTGCAGCGGCCGTGCGCGGACTTCGAAGGTGCGCACGTCGAAGCCCGCGCCGCCGCGCGTGGCGCGCCAGGTGGCGAAGTCGGGCAGGGCGGCGCTGTAGTGCACCTTGAAGCGGGCGCTGCGTGCGGCCTCGGGCAGCGCAGGCAGCACCGCATCGAACTCGCTGCCGACGGCAAAGCGCGCGAGCCGGTCCTCGCGCACGTTGAGCACCACCCACTGGTCGTTGAGGTCGACCACCGTGACCACGGCCACGCCCTGCGGCGACAGCTCGCCGACCCGGGCCAGCACCTTCGCGACCTCGCCCGCCACGGGGCTGCGCAGTTCGGTCTCGGCCTGGGCCGCCTCGGCCTCGGCGAGCACGCCGGTGACCTGGCGCACCTGCGCGTCGGCGGCGGCCTTGTCCTCGGGTCGGGCGCCGATGCGTGCCATGTCGTACTGGGCCTTGGCCGCAAGGGCCGCGTCGCGCGAGGCTTTCCAGTTGGCCTCGGCCTCGTCGCGCTTCTGCTCGGCCACCAGGCCTTCGCGCGCCAGCCCGTCGACGCGGCGCAACGAGGTTTGCGCGAGCTGCGCGGCGGTTTCGGCGCGCTGCCACTGCATGCGCGCCATCTCCACTTCTTGCGGCCGCGCGCCGTTCTGCGCCTTGCGTGCCACGGCCTCGGCGGCCTGCTGCGCCGCGGTGGCCTGCGCGATCTTGGCCGCGACCTCGGGGCTGTCCATGCGGATGAGCAGCGCACCGGCCTGGATGCGATCGCCTTCCTTCACCAGCACCTCGGCGATGCGGCCGGTCACCTTGCCGGCGATGTCGGTCTCGCGCGCTTCCATCTGGCCCTGGAACACCTCGGGCGGCGGCTGCGCCGCGCGCCAGAAGCCCCACACCAGCAGCACGAGCAGGCCCAGCGCCAGGCCGATGGCGATCAGTCGGCGGGTCTTGGCACTTGTTGTCATTGGTCGTTCACCCTCAGGTCGGCGCGTGCGATGTAGTCGGAAAATTTCTCGGACAGGCCCGCGCTCTCGAGCAACTGCGCGAGCGCCTGCACGTAGTCGTTCGCGGCCTGCGCGCGTTCGGTCAGCACCTTCGCATGGTTGGTCTCGGCGTCGATCAGGTCGAGCGTGGTGCTGGTGCCCTCGCGCAGCCCGGCCACGCGCAGCCTGCGCACTTCCTCGGCCAGGTCGATGGCGGCCTGCATGCCCAGGTATTGCCGGCGCGCGTTCTCCAGCGCGCGCCAGTTGCGCTCGACCAAGAGCGAGATGTCGCTGCGGGCCTGTGCGCCGGTGCGCTCGGCCTGCTCGACCTGCTTCTGCGAAGACGCCGCGAGCGCGTCGCGGTCGACCGCGTCGTAGAGCGTCCAGCGCACGCCCAGGCCGGCCACCCAGTCGGCATTGCCGCTCTTGAGCTGGCGCGTGCCGAAGGCGATGACCTGCGGCCGGCGCAGCGCCTCCTCGCCTTCGTGCAGCTGCTCGGCCTGCATCTTCTTGGCCGCCACCTTGCCGAGGCCCGGATGGCGCAGCAGCGCCGCGTCGATGAAGTACGACAGCGGCTCGACCGGCTGGCTCGACACGAAGAGCGGCGTCTGTGGCGCGATCATGCCCTCGGCGCGCACCGTGCGCGCAAGCGCCACGGCGGCCAGTGCGGCATCGTCCTCGGCCTTGCGCGCATTGCGCCGTGCCTCTTCGTAGGCGGCGCTGGCCTGCAGCCTTTCGACGCGCGAGATCACGCCGGCCGCGAGCATCTTCTGCGCCGCCGCGTCGTGCTGCGCGATGGTGCGCTCGGCCTGCGCCCGCAACATGGCGGCGCGCTGCGCGAGCTGGGCGCCGAAGTAGCGCTGCACCAGCACCGTCTCGACCTCGTGGCTGGCTTGGTCGGCGTCGGCTTCGGCCTCGCGCGTCTGGGCCGACACGAAGCCGCGCACCGCCTCGGTCGCGCCGCCCAGGTAGATCGGCCAGACGGCCGACACCGACGCGTTGGCGCCGGTGTCGTGCCGGTTGAGCGTGTAGCTGTTGGGCAGCTGCGGGATCGGCACGCGCGCGACCAGGCCCTGCAGCGATGAAGGCAGCGCCTGGCCGATCTGGCCGATGCGCTGGTTGAGCGGATCGAGGTCGAGGTTCAGGTTGGCGTTGTATGCATAGGCCAGGCCCGAAACGCTCAGCACCGGACCGCCAAGGCCCTTGAGGCCTTCGCCCTGCAGTTGCTTCGACTCGACGCCGGCGCGCGCGGCCGCGAGCTTGTCGGAACGGTCGCGCATGCGCGCACGCGCGGCGTCGAAGCTCATCGAAAGGGTTTCCTCCTGGGCCTGCGCATGCGCGGCGCCGGCGGGCGCCAGCGCCGCCACGGGCAGCATGGCCGAGACGAGAAGAAGAAGGGCGCGCGGCGACATGGCCGCCATCGTATCGCGGCGCACGGGGCGCTCGTTTGTGCGGTGCGCGGCCGGTTTGGCGCCAGAATGCGGGCATGACCCGAACGAACGATCCGCAGGAGACCGCCGAATACATCCCCTTCGAGGAGTTCCGCCAGGGACTTCCGCAGGGGCGCTTCCGGGTCATCGTCAATCCCAAGCTGGCGGCGCCCTTCGTCTCGCATCGCACGTACGCCACGGTGCTCGCGATGGCGCTCGTCGGCCCCGGCATCGCCGCGGCGCTTGCGGGCCATCCATGGCTCGGCGGCGCACTGGTGGCGGCCGGCATTCTGCTGCGCTGGTCGGTCCGCACCCAGGCGCCGCGCATCCTGCTGCACCTGGCCACGCGCGTGCCTGCCGTCTACGAACAGGCCGCCGAGCATGGGGTGATGGAAGTGCGACGGACCTAGCAGGCACCGCCGCGGCAGCGCGGCTGCGCCACGGCTGAGCGCCTACAACGTGCGAGGCTCCCCGCCGACGGGCCCGCTCATTTCCGTTTCCTACGCTCGGCTCATGCTCGACATCGGCCCGACTTGGGACCTCTTTTCATCGCTCGCATCGCGCCATGGCCGGAGCCTGAGGCTCGCGCACCTCGTCGAAGCGGGCGCCGACAAGCTGCCGCGCCCCGGCGCAGGCCACACGCTGGCGCGCTGGCGCGCGCTCGCCGCCGTGGCTGCGCACGATCTCTCGCTGGTCAAGCTCTTTGAAGGGCACACCGATGCGCTGGCCATCCTGGCGGAGTTGGGCGGCGCGCCGGCCACGCTGCCGGGCGCCCGCTGGGGCACATGGTGTGCCGAGCCGCCCGACGCGCGGCTCGCCTTCGAAGCCGATGCCCGAGGCGAGGGACCCGTCGTCCGCCTGCACGGAACCAAGGCCTGGTGTTCTGGCGCGAGCCAGGTGACGCACGCACTCGTGAGTGGCTGGAACGCCGCTGGCGAGCCCTGCCTCGCCGCCGTGGGCATGACCGAGCCGGGCGTTCGCGTCACGGACGAAGGCTGGCACGCGGTGGGCATGGCCGCGTGCGCGAGTGTCGATGTCCGCTTCGACGGCGCGCGCGCCACGCTGATCGGACGGCCCGGCGACTACGTGCGCCGGCCAGGTTTCTGGCAAGGCGGGGCGGGTATCGCCGCATGCTGGTTCGGTGGCGCATCGGGCATCGCACGGCAGGTGCGCCAAGCCACCGGCGCCAAGGCCGACGCGCACCGGCTCGCGCACCTCGGCGCCATCGAGGTGGCCATGTGCAGTGCGGCTGCGCTGCTGCGCGAAACCGCGGCGTGGATCGACCGCCATCCGCAAGGCGACGCCGAGCGTCCGGCGCGGCGCGTTCGCCTGGCCGTGGAACAGGCGGCGCTGGAGGTGATCCATCACGCCGGCCGCGCGGTCGGCGCCGGCCCGCTGTGCCGCGACGCGAAGTTCGCGCACGCCATGGCCGACCTGCCCGTCTTTCTGCGCCAGAGCCATGCCGAGCGCGACCTGGCCGCGCTCGGACACCTGTCGGTGGATGCGGACGGCGAGGCGGGCACCGCTGGTACCCCCGAGGAGGTATCGGCATGGCGCCTGTAGCGCGCAGGGTAATCGGGGGCGAAGGCACCAGCGAGGCCGAATGGCATCGCTGGGCCGGCCTGGCCGATTTGCCCGCCGTCGACCTGGACACCCTGGTCCCGGAGCACGGGTCGCGTGCCGTGGTTGTGGCGCCGCACCCCGACGACGAAGTGCTTGCGGTGGGCGGCCTGCTCGCGCAACTGGCGGATCGCGGCACGCCGGTGCAACTGATCGCCGTGACCGACGGCACGGCGAGCCATGCCGGCTCGGCGGAATGGTCCGCCGACCGGCTGGCGCAGGTCCGCCCGCGCGAAACAATGCGTGCATTGCGGCGGCTCGGCCTGGCGATCGAACCCTTGCGCCTAGCACTGCCCGACGGCGGGCTCCAGGCCCTGCGCGCGCTGCTGGCCGCGCGGCTCGTGCCGCTGCTGCGTCCGCGCGACGTGGTCTTTACCACCTGGCGCGGGGACGGGCACCCGGACCATGAAGCGACCGGCGAAGCCTGTGCGCTGGCCTCGGCCGCCGCGGGTGCCCGGCTCGTCGAAGTGCCGGTCTGGGGCTGGCATTGGTCGCAGCCCGGCGACGCGCGCATGCCTTGGAAGAACGCGGTCCGCCTTCCCCTCAGCGGCGAAGCGGTGCGGCGCAAGCGCGCGGCCGTTCGCGCCTTCACGAGCCAGCTGCGGTTCGACGCTTCAACCGGCGCGGGGCCCGTGCTGCGCGCCAGCACCGTGGCGCGCGCCGCGCGCCCCTACGAGGTCATGTTCCTGTGAGCGCGGTGCAGGATCGGCTTCCTTATTTCGATGCGCTCTATGCCGAGAGCGACGACCCCTACGCGGTGCGCGAGCGCTGGTACGAGGCCCGCAAGCGCGCAGTGCTGCTGGCCGCGTTGCCGCAGGCACGCTTTCGGCGTGCCTATGAACCGGGCTGCGGCATCGGCGAACTGACGTTCGCGCTCGCGCCGCGCTGCGACGAGCTCGTGGCCAGCGACTTCTCGGACCAGGCGGTCACGATCGCGCGCAAGCGCACCGAATCATTCCCGCAGGTGCGCGTCGACCGCCACGCCATTCCCGAGGGCTGGCCACACGATGCGGGCGGCTTCGACCTCATCGTGCTCAGCGAAGTGGGTTACTTCCTGCAGCGCGCCGAGATGCAGCGCGTCGCCGAATGCTGCGCGACCTCTCTGCTCGCCGAGGGTACGCTGGTCGCATGCGACTGGCGGCCGGGCTTCGCGCAGCGCGCTTTGGCAACGGCCGATGCGCACAGCATCCTTGCCGATCTTGGCCTTGCGCGGCTCGTGCTCCACGAGGAAGACGACTTCGTGCTGCAAGTGTGGTCTCGCGACCCGCGCTCGGTGGCGCAGCGGGACGGCATCCGTTGATCGGCGTCATCGTCCCCGCGCACAACGAATGCGAGCGCATCGGCGCCGCGCTGGACGCGCTGCGCTCGGCCGCGGCGCACCCGGGCCTGCATGGCGAAGCCGTCGAAGTGGTGGTCGTGCTCGACAGCTGCAGCGACGGCACTGAAGACGTGGTCGATGCGCACGGCGTCGCGTGCCTGAAGCTGGCCGCGCGCAACGTGGGCGTGGCCCGCGCGCGGGGCGCCGAGCTATGCATCTCGGCCGGCGCGCGCTGGCTCGCCTTCACCGATGCCGACACCATGGTTTCGCGCGACTGGCTGGTGATGCAGCTCGCGGAAGGCGCCGATGCCGTGTGCGGCTGCGTGGAGGTGAACGACTGGACTGCCCACGGCGCCAACGATGAAGCCGTGCGCGCGTTCTTCGAAGGGCGTTACAACCGCGCCGATGGCCATCGGCACGTGCACGGCGCCAACTTGGGCGTCTCGACCGCGGCCTACCTTCGCGCCGGTGGCTTCTCGCCGCTGGCGTGCAGCGAAGACGTGGCGCTGGTGGAGGCGCTCGAGGCCGCGGGCGCCAGCATCGCCTGGAGCGCGGGCCCGCGCGTCGTGACGAGCGCGCGCACCGACCCGCGTGCGCGGGGCGGGTTCGGCGAGACGCTGCTGGCGATGGCGGCCATGCAAGCGCCCGGCCTCTCGCCGATTCCGCCCTAATCGACGCGGATGTTGCGCGCCTTCACCACGCGGCTGTAGATCTCGGCATCGCGGCGCACCATCGCCGTCATTTCCGCGCGCGTCACGCCGAGCGGCTCGCTGTTGAGCTCGCGGATGCGGCGGGCCAGGTCGGGGTCCTTGCTCGCCTCCACGAACACCGCGTTGAAGCGCTCGAGCACCGCCGCAGGCGTGGCCGCGGGCGCCCAGATGCCGTGCCACGACATCATCGAGTAGCCGGGCATCGCCTCGGACAGCGTAGGCACGTCGGGCAGCGCGGGGTGACGCTCCGGTCCCGAGTAGGCCAGTGCCTTCACGCGGCCGGCGCTGATCAGCGGGTAGCCGGTGGCGATCGGCTCCATCAGCGTGTCGACCTGGCCGCCGACCAGGTCGGCGATCGGGCTCGCGCGGTAGGGCACATGGAGCATGTCGATGCCGACCTCGTCCTTGAGCGACTCCACGATGAGCTGCGACGGGCTGCCCGCGCCGTAGGAGGCGTGCGAATAGGTGCCCGGCTTCTCCTTCGCCGCGGCCACGAGTTCCTTGAGCGTCTTGGCAGGGAACTTGGTGGTGGCGATCAGCACGAGACCCTGGCGCATCGTGGTGGCGACCGGGGTCAGGTCCTTCTCGGGGTCGAACGGCAGCTTGCTGTAGATGTAGGGATTGATCGTGAACGCCGTCGAGAGGTTGTACAGAAAGGTGTAGCCGTCGGCGGGCGCCTTCGCGACGGTGTCGGAGGCGAGGTTGCCGGCGGTGCCGGGCCGGTTGTCGATCATCACGGGCACGCCGAGCTTGCGGCCCGCGTACTCGCCATACATGCGCGCGAAGATGTCGGGCGGCGTGCCGGGCGCGAAGCCCACCACGATGCGGATCGGCTTGCTCGGCCATCCGCCGGCGGGGGTTTGGGCGGATGCGGGGGCCGCGGCCACGAGGCTTGCGAGGCCCAGTGCCAGGCCGAGCATCTTCCGCATGAGGCTTGTTGTGGTTGTCGTCGTTGTCGAACGCATGCTTGTCTCCTGTGGTTTTTTGATCTCGGTGCCGTACGCGTCAATCGACCTGCGCACCCGAGCGGCGCACGGCCTCGCCCCATTTCGCGATCTCGGCCGTCGCGAAGGCGCTCATCTCCACGCTGTCCATGGCGGCGGGCTCGATGCCCTGGGCCGCGAGCCGGCGCTGCACCTCGGGCTGGGCCAGCACCGCCTGCGCCGCCTCGCGCAGCCGCTCGCGCTGCGCGGCGGGCATCGCGGCGGGCGCATACAACATGAACCACGCGACCAGGTCGAAGTCGGCGATGCCCTGCTCGGCGAGCGTGGGCACCTCGGGCGCGGCCGCGCTGCGTTTCGCGCTCGATGCACCGAGCGCGCGCAGCGTGCCCGCGCGCACCTGCGGCAGCACGGCGGCCGGGTGATAGAACATGAACTGCACGTTGCCCGCGATCACTTCGTTGAGCGCCTGGTTGCCGTCGCGGTAGGGCACGTGCACGAAGTCCTTGCCGAGGCGCAGGTTGAGCAGCTCGCCCGCGAGGTGGCCCGAGGTTCCGTTTCCGGCCGAGGCGAAGCTCACCGACTTGCCGCTCGCCTGGCGCAGGTCCGCCACGCTCTTCCACGGCGCCGCGGCCGCGACCACCAGCAGCGTCGGCGTGGCACCGACGAAGCCGAGCGGCACGAAGTCGCGCTGCGGGCTGTAGCCGAGCCGCTTGTAGAGCGATGCGTTGATTGCGTGCGTGCCGACCGTGCCGAGCAGCAGCGTGTGGCCATCGGCGCCCGAGCGCACCGCCAGCTCGCTGCCGATGGCACCGCCGGCGCCGGGCCGGTTGTCCACGACCACGGCCTGCGAGAGTTGGCGCCCGAGCGCATCGGCCAGCACGCGGCCCACGATGTCGGTCGAGGTGCCGGCCGCGAACGGCACGATGAGCTTGATCGGCCGCGCATCGCCGCCCGCCTGGGCCCAGGCCATGCCGTGCGGCACCGGGAGCGTGGCGGCCAGCGCCGCCGCCGCCACGAGCGCGCGGCGCTTCATGCCGCCTCCCCGAAGCCGGCGGGCAGCGTGCCGTCGTACTGCAGCTCGCGCGTGGCCTGGTAGGAGAGCGCGAAGCCGCTCGGTGTCTCTGCTTCTTCCGCGAGGTGGGCGATCAGGCCCGCGGTGCGCGCAAGGATCGGCACGCCGCGCAGCGACGCGACCGGAAAGCCCACGCCGAGCAGCACCGCGGGAATCGCGGCCGAGACGTTCATGCGCAGGTCCTTGCCGACGATGCCCGGGATCGCGTCTTCGAGCGCCTGCGCAATGCGCACGTAGCGCAGGTCGGCGCCGGCTTCGGCCGCCACCTCGATCAGCCGGTCGACGCGCGGGTCGCGCGCCTTGTGCAGCGGATGGCCGTAGCCCGGGATCGCGGCGCGCGCCGCCTTGAGCCGGCCGATCGCTTCGGCGGCGGCGTCCTCGAGCGTCGTACCTTCGTCGGTGCGCGCCGCCACGTCGACGAACAGGCGCCCGGCCGTCTCGGAGGCGCCAAGGATGACCGAGCCGCAGCCGAGGATGCCGGCTGCCACCGCACCCTGCAGCGCGTCGGGTGCCGCCGCGAAGGTCATGCGGCTGGCCTGCACGCTCGGCACCAGGCCGTGTTCGGCGATCGCGACCAGCGTGGCATTGAGCACCGCGCTGCACGCGGCGTCGGGACGGCGGCCGGTCAGCAGCAGGAAGAAGTAGTCGGCGAACGACAGCTGGCCGATGAGGTCGCGGCACAGGTCCTGGCCGCGTACGACGATGGTGTGTTCGTCCGAGGTGCAGATGGCGCTGCGCGGGACGGTGGATTTTCCGATCTTCATGGCGGGTTCCTTCAGGCGTGGCGAGGTTCGAGGCGGAAGTCGTAGTGCGCCGACCAGTAGGGCGTCTCCAGCAGCCGGCCGTCGGGCCCGCGGCCCGCGGGGTGGGCCTCGAAATCGACGATGAGCCGCGGGCGCACGCCGAACACCGCGTCGGACTCGATGTAGGGGCTGCCCGCGACGAACAGGTGCGTGGTCACGGGCACATGGTTGGGCGCCGAGACCATCATGTGGATGTGGCCCGGGCGGTTGGGATGCCGGCCCATCGCATCGAGCATGCGTCCCACTGGGCCATCGACCGGGATCGGATAGAAGGTCGGCCGGATCGACCAGAACCAGTAGCGGCCCTCGTGGTCGGTGCGGATGCGGCCGCGCGCGGACATGGTCGCGCCCTCGACCTGCATGTCGTAGACGCCTTCGCCGTCGCCCGACCAGATGTCGAGCAGCGCGCCCTCGATCGGGCGGCCTTGGGTGTCGGTGACGCGGCCGCTGTAGAAGGTGGGCTCCCCGCGCGCGCCCTGCGCCACGTCGGCGCCGAGCGGCAAGTCGGGCGCGCCCTCCCAGTAGAACGGACCCTGCACGGTGGCGTGCGTGGCCTCGCTGATCTCTGTGGCATCGGTGGCACGGCTGCGCTTGCCGGCCGCGGCGCGCAGCTGGTCGAGGATCACCACCATCATCGAGGCGCCCAGCGTGTCCGACAGCAGGATGAACTCCTGGCGGCGGTCGGTGCAGGCCTGCCCGGTCGCGGTCAAGAATTCGATGCCCTGCATCCACTCGTCGGGCTTCAGGTCCACCTCGCGGATGAAGGCATGCAGGTGCGTGATGAGCGAGCGCATCACCTGCGCGAAGCGCGCGTCGCTCGCGCCCTCGAGCCGCTGCAGCACGGCCTGCGTCAGCTCGTCTTCGTTCGATGGGGTCATCGGGCTTGTCTCCTGGTTCTCTTGAAATGTCAGCCGGCGGCGCTGCCGGCCTGGCCGAGTCGATGGCGGATGGGATCGACAATCGCCGCGTTGTCCGCCCCAAGCACCGGCGGGGCGGTGACCTCGAGCGCGCGTTCGCCGTCGAAGCTCACGGGCGAGCGGATGGTGTGCCACTCGCCGCCCTCGGGATGCGGCGCGCTCACCTGCAGCTGCAGGTGCAGCGCCTGCGGGTCTTCCATCGCCTCGCGCGTGTCGTACATCGGCGCATGCGGCACGTCCTCGGCCTCGAGCCGTGCGCACCAGCTCGCGCGCGGGCGCTGGCGAAACAGCTCGCCGAGCAGCGCGATCAGGTCCTCCTGGTGCGCAATGCGGGCCTCGCGTGACGCGAAGCGCGCATCGGCGAACAGGCGCGGGCGCTCGATCGCATTGGCCAGCCCCTGCCAGAACTTCTCCGGCGAGGACATGTGCAGCGCGATCCAGAGCCCGTCGGCGCACTCGAGCACATACGACTGCGAAACGCTGGGCCGGCTGAACGGGCCCATGACCTCGCTCTCCGAGAAGTAGTGCGTGAACGCGTCGAGGTTGAAGTGGCACATCGCCTCGAGCATCGATACCTCGACCGAGCGCCCCTGGCCGGTGCGGCCGCGCTCGACCAGTGCGCCGAGCACGCCATAGGCGGCATAGAAGCCCGTCATGGCGTCGGCGAGCGCGGGCCCCACCACGCGCGGGTTGGCCGGGTTCACCAGCAGCTTCAGGAAGCCGCTCGCGGCCTGGGCCACGGTGTCGTAGGCCGGGCGGCCAGCGGCGGGGCCGGTCTGCCCGAAGCCGCTGATCGCGCAATACACGAGCCGCGGGTTGAGCGCGCGCAGCCGCGACTCGCCCGCGCCCAATCGATCGGCCGCGCCGGGGCGGAAGTTCTGGATGTAGACGTCGGCGTCCTTCACCAGCTCGTCGAACACGGCCGCGTCGGCAGGCAGCTTGGGGTTGAGCGTGATGCTGCGCTTGTTGCGGTTGTAGGTCTGGAAGTGCGGGCTGTAGAGGCCGCCGCGAAATGCGCGAAACGGATCGCCCGCGCCAGGCTGCTCGATCTTGACCACCTCGGCGCCCAGGTCGGCGAGGAACATGCCCGCGGCCGGCCCCGTGATGAACGTGCCTTGCTCCAGCACCTTGATGCCGCTGAGGACTTGATGCACCGGGTCGTCTCCTGTCGTTGTTGTGGGGTGCGCGAACTCTAGGCGGCGGCCGCGGGTTCGGAAAATGATTGTTTTCCATCGTTACCATCGATGCCATCGATCAACGCACCCGGGCAAGGCCATGGAACTGAGGCACCTGCGCTACTTCATCGCCCTTGCGGGCTCGCTCAACTTCACGCGCGCGGCCGAGCGCCTGCACGTGACGCAGTCGACGCTGTCGCACCAGATCAAGCAGCTCGAGGAAGAGCTCGGCACGCCGCTCTTCGACCGCGCGGGCAAGCGCGTGGCGCTGACCGACGCGGGCGACGAGTTCCTGCACTACTGCACCAAGGCCCTGCACGAGATCGACCTCGGGCTCGGCGCGCTGCGCCAGGACCGCTCTGAAGTGGCGGGCGAACTGCGCGTGGGCTCGACGCACACCTTCAACCTCGGCTTCATCCCCGACTGCATCGCCAGCTTCCATGCGCGCCATCCGCAGGTGAAGGTGGTGGTCGAGGAACTGTCGGCCGACCAGATCGCCGCGCGCCTCGCCGAGCGCACGCTCGACCTCGGCATCGCCTACCGGCCGGCCGTGCCGGGGCCGCTGCAGTTCGAGCCGCTCTACAACGAGGAGATGGTGCTGGTGGTGGCGAAGAAGCATCCGCTCGCGCGGCGCAAGCGCGTGCGCATGGTGGAGCTGCACCGCCTGCCGATGGCGCTGTTGCCGGCCAGCTTCGCCACGCGCCAGATGCTCGACGAGTGCTTTCGCTCGTGCGGCGCAGCGCCGCACGTGGTGGCCGAGATCAACACGCTGGCGCCGATGATGGACCTCGTCGCCAAGACGCAGCTCGCCTCGATCGTGGCCGCCAACGTGGTGAACCCGCTCTCGGGGCTCGTCGTGGTCCGGCTCGAGAGCCCCACGCCCGTGCGCACGCCGGGCATGCTGTGGTCGCCGGCCGCGCGCGATGCGGCAGCGACGCGCGCGTTCTCGGCCGTCGTGCGCAAGCTC
The DNA here is from genome assembly GCF_057656815.1 of Variovorax sp. Soil_C_39. Lineage (NCBI taxonomy): Bacteria > Pseudomonadati > Pseudomonadota > Betaproteobacteria > Burkholderiales > Comamonadaceae > Variovorax > Variovorax sp. Soil_C_39. The sequence goes on along the minus strand of NZ_JBDGJQ010000004.1, from coordinate 77,063 downwards.
GCGCTGCGCAGCAGCCTGCAGGACAGCGTGGCGCGGGTTCGCTAGCTGCCGGCCGTTTTCAGTCGCGGGTGGCGAGCCACTCGCGCGGCGACATGCCGATCTTCTGCGCGAACACTCGCGACAACGCCGACGCATTGGCATAGCCGAGCGTGTCGGCGATGGTCTTGATCGAGGCGCCGCGGCGCAGCTCGGCCTGCGCGATCGACAGGCGCCAGTGGGCCAGGTAGTCCGCGGGCGTGGCGCCCACCACGGCCTTGAAGCGCTCGGCGAACGCGCTGCGTGACAGGCCGGCCTCGCGCGCCATGCGCTCGAGCGTCCAGGCGTCACCGGGGCGCTCGTGCAGGGCCACCAGCACGCGCGCGAGCGCCGGATCGCCGAGGCCGGTGAGCAGGCCCGGCGGCATGTCGCTTTCGTGCGGATGGTCGAGCAGCCAGCGCATCAGCTGGATCAGCACTACCTCGAACAGCCGGTCGGCGAGCAGGCGATGGCCGCACAGCACGCGGCCGGTCTCGGCGAACAGCAGTGCCAGAGACTGCTCGAGCCCCTCCACCGAGCGCAGCGGAAGCCGTACCAGCGGCGGCAGTGCGCGCGCGAGCGGATGCATGTCGCCGCCATCGAAGGCGAGCGTGGCGCAGACGAAGTCGGAGCCTTCCGAAGGCGCGTTGTGGAAGTCGTGCGCGAGCGGGCGCGGATAGAAGAGCAGCGTCGGCTCCTTCACCATCACGCGGCGCGGCACGCCGGCACGCGACGAATGCGTCACCACCATTTCGCCGCGGCGCAGCACATGCAGAAAGCCGCGGCCCGGCTCGGCCACGAATTTCGTGGTGCCGCATAGCGGGCCGGCATGGAACAGGTGAGCCCGCACATGGAAGCGCTCGAGCAGGGCGGAGAGCCGGTCGATGGGTGGGAGCATGGTGCGTACGTGGACGAAAAGGTATGTTGTTCCGACGAAACGAGCCATATCATACGGCGAACGCGAAGACACTGGCTTCTCCGATCCACTCTTCAAAGGAAATCCCATGTCCCGCATTCCCCTCGTGAACCCCGCCGAAGCCTCCGGTGCCGCCAAGGACCTGCTGGCGCAGATCCACGGCGCATTCGGCGCCACGCCCAACATGTTCCGCGCGGTCGCCAATTCGCCGGCGGCGCTGCAGAGCATGTGGGGTGCGTTCGGCGCACTCGGCGGTGGTGCGATCCCGCCGCAGCTCGGCGAACAGATCGCGGTGGCCGTCGCCGACCGCAACGCCTGCCACTACTGCCTGGCCGCCCATACCGCGCTCGGGCGCAAGGCCGGCGTGTCGGCGGCGGAGATGGCGGCGGCCCAGGCCGGCGAATCGTCGGACCCGCGCACCGCGGCCGCGCTGCGCTTCGCGCTGCAGCTCGTCGAGGCGCGCGGCCAGGTCTCGGCGGCCGACGTGCAGACGCTGCGCGACGTGGGCTTCGACGACGGCCAGATCGTGGAGATCCTCGCGCACGTGGCCTTGAACCTCTTCACCAACTATGTGAATGTCGCGTTCGACGTGCCGCTTGATTTCCCGTCGGTCAAGCTGCGCACCGGCGTTGCCTGACCTTTTCTTCTCACCTGGAGCATCCGACATGCCGAACCACAGCTTTGCCCCGGCGCCCGAATGGGAAGTCGCCCAATGGCTCAACACCGACGCACCTCTCACGCTGGCGTCGCTGCGCGGCCGGGTGGTGGTGCTGCATGCGTTCCAGATGCTCTGCCCGGCCTGCGCGACGCATGGCCTGCCGCAGGCAAAGAAGACGCGGCAGCTGTTCGACGCCGATCAGGTGGCCGTCATCGGCCTGCACACGGTGTTCGAGCACCACGAGGTGATGACCCCTGCGGCGCTCGCCGCCTTCGTGCGCGAGTACCGCTACATCTTCCCGATCGGCATCGACACGCCCGCGCGCGGCAGCATCCCCGCGACCATGCGCGAGTACCAGTTGCAGGGCACGCCGAGCAGCGTGCTGATCGATCGGCAAGGCCGCATCCGGATGAGCCACTTCGGCGTGCTCGACGACATGGCGCTCGGCGCGGCCATCGGCCAGCTCGTGGCCGAGACGGCGCCAGCGGCGCTGGCCGCGCGGCCGGCGGATGGCGCGGGCTGCCCTGCGGAGGACGCCCGATGACGGCTCTCGGCCCCACGGTGATCGATGCGCTGCTGGCCGGCCCGGTGGCGCCGCTGCCGGACGGCCGGCCCAGCGGCATCGTCAAGTCGCCGGTGCAGGAGCGGGCGTGGCTGTCGGCCACGGGCCTGCAGGGCGACGCGCAGGCCGACCTGCGCGTCCATGGCGGCCCCGAGAAGGCGCTGCACCACTACCCGCGCGAGCACTACGCGCAGTGGGCGTCGTGGAGCCGGCGCGCCGATCTGCTGGCGCATGCGGGCGCTTTCGGCGAGAACGTCTCGACGCGCGGCTGGGACGAATCGAGCGTCTGCATCGGCGACGTGGTGCGCCTCGGCGAGGCGCTGGTGCAGGTGTCCCAGGGACGGCAGCCCTGCTGGAAGCTCGACGTGCGCTTCGGCGAGCCGGGCATGGCGCGCGAGATGCAGTCGCGCGGCCGCACCGGTTGGTACTACCGCACGCTCGAACCCGGCTGGCTGCACGCGGGCGCGCAGGCCGAACTGGTCGCCCGGCCGCATCCCGACTGGCCCCTGTCGCGGCTGATCGCGCTGCTGTTCTCGCGGGATGCGCGCTTCGCGGCCGAATGGTCGCGCGCTGCCGAACTGGCGGTACTGGCCGAACGGTGGCGCGCCACGTTCCGGCGGCGGGTCGTTTCGGGCGGCGTCGAGGACTGGATGCCGCGCCTGGAGGGCTAAATACTGGCAATCGAGCAGAAGAAAGTTCGCGCGGAGAGTAGGATATATGGGAATAAATCACATCCAAAGCGCCCATGACCCATCGCCTCCGTCCCTTGTCCTGCATTGCGCTGCTGCTTGCCGCCGTGATGTCTCCCGCGCTCGCCGATCCCCACAAGGACGAGAGCGGCCACGGCCGCAAGGGCCGGCATGGCGGCCCCCCGCACAAGGAGTCGTACTGGGACGGGCACTGCAAGGTCGAGCGCAAGTACGAAAAGAACGGCGGCTTCAAGGAGAAGCGCAAATGCAGGGAGCCTGCGCCGCAGCACGTCTATGAAGCGCCGTCCTATGGCCACCCGCCGCCCGGCGTCGTGGTCCATCCGCCGGCCATCGTGATCCAGCCTCCGACGGTGATCATCCGGCCGTAAGCCATGGCTGCGGTCGCTGCCGAGGTGATGCGTGTGAAGCGGGAGCCGGTCGAGGAATACCAGGGATGCACGCTGCACTTCCAGGTCGCGGCACTCTCCGAGTCCGCGGTTCTCGCCACGGTCGAGATCCGCAGGCAGGCGAGCGTGTTGTGTCGTCTTTCAATGTTCGGTGTTCATCCCTCTTTCGAGGATGCGCAGGCGGCACTGCGGCAAAGCGCCCACGAATGGATCGCGCACCGCGCGCAGCGGCGGCCCTGAGGCGCCGCTACGCGCGCTGCTCGCCGGTTGCCGTGGCCAGATTGCTGTCCAGGCGGTCGCAGAGGTCGCGCGAGATGTCGCTGCCGACCTTGCGCACGAACCACCGCCCCGACGCGACGACCTCCTCGTAGTCGCAGGCCTGGAACCAGCGCGACAGCGACGGGTCGATCAGGTGCAGGTTCGCCGCGTCCCAGACGCCGCTGCCGCTGACAGGCTCCACGGTGTGCTGCAGCGGCGAGTTCGCGAGCAGCGTGTGGAAGTAGATCTCGTCGGGTGCCTTGGAGAACCGCAGGAAGCGCTTCACGGCCTCTTGCTGCGGATGGCCCACGAGGTAGCCCGCGGCCTCGGGCGTCAGCGCCCACCATTGCGAGCCGAAGTACCACGCGGGAATGAGCGGGAACGAACGGCGCCCGAGCTTGCCCGCAAACTGCAGCACGCCGCGCAGCAGCCGCACGCCGGTTAACTTGCGCCCGTCGACCGGAAGGTCCTCGTAGAACCAGAAGTGACGCACGCGCTCATGCAGCTTGCGCGTGCTCGCCAATGGCATCAGCTTGATGAAGTTGGTGCCCGCATGCTGCTGCAAATAGGTGCGGAACTCGTCCATCGGACGCAGTGGATAGCAGCTTCCGGAGAGCAGCATGAAATGGCTCACCTGCGACAGATCGCATGTGGCCAGCGCCGTGCGCATGAGCCGCAAGGTGGCCTCCACCTGAGAGATGGCGCCCCAGCGCACATCGATGCGCTGGTTCACGAACGCCACATGGGGGTCTGCGACCTGGAACGCTGAGAGATCGGCCTTGGCATCGACATGGACGAAGCAGCGCCCCACCGGCGCGAGGTGCCGCAGCAGGCGCTTGGCCTGCTGCGGATCTGCATGGACGAGCAACAGGAATACCGGGCTCATGTTGCGGTTGCATCACACCTTGTTGGTACGCCAGAGCACCAGGGCGCTTGATTGCCGGCAGGGGAACGCTCGGCCGTGCCTGACTGTAGCGGCTCGGGCTGCTGCGGCGACCGGTCTGTTGCTGTCGGTTTCGTTTGACAACCGTCGACGGGCTACCCATTTGTCGGGATGCACGGAAGAAGATCGGCCAGAGCGGCATCGCGAATGGCCGTCACGCCTCTCGTCAGCCCTTGAAAGGCGTCAGGTATGGTGCTGCGGCGCGATCAGCGTCTTTTCTGTAGCTCGGTATCTCCGTCTTGCTCGCGCTTGCCAATGCTTCTTTGAGTTGTGCGGCGTTCAGGTCTTTGCAGTACGCGGGGGTTCCGGGTTGCTGCCTCCACGATTCAGCGAGTGTTCCGCCATCAATGGCATCGAACCCCAACTCGCGGACGACGCCTTGTACAAGGTGCTTGGCTTCAGTGTTGTCGCCGGCAACTGAAAGTGCAATGCGTCCAGCGCTTCCACCCGAGTGGCCGCGTGTCGCCAAGCTCTCAGCCAGGATGTTGTTGAAGGCCTTGACGACGGGCCTGCCCAGCACCGAAGAAATCCATTCGCTGTCCGTGGCCCCTTCCTCAACCTGCGCCACGACACCATCGCGGGTGGGGTAGTAGTTGCCTGCATCGACGACCACAGCAGGGTTCTTGCGCAGCACTTCATGGGGAAGGTCGGCGACCGCCAATTGCGGGATGGCGATGATGACCAAGTCCGCAGCGCCTGATGCTTGCTCGACCGTCGCAGCGACCACCCCAGTCTCGGCTGCGAAAGCCGCGAGCGTTGCCGGACCCCGTGAGTTCGCAATCAGCACTTCGTGGCCCAATGCCTTGAGGTTGCGGGCGAGCGTGCTGCCAATGTTGCCCGACCCAATGATTCCAATGTGCATCTTGAGATCTCTTATCCAGAAGGGCGATTATTCGAACGACGGCGTCCCCCGGGGGCGACAGGGTCAAAACGGCCGACCATGCTTGCATAGCCGGGAGGATTGCAAAACTGATGCGTAGCGCGATGTCCGCTATGGGCAGCGGACCTACGCATCTCTCGATGCGCTTTCCTGCGCGAGGCTATCGACCAGAGTAGCCTGGTTGCCACCCGTCAAGACACAGCCCCATAGACCAGATTCTTGTACAACATCCGTGTGTGAATCCGGTTGGAGGGGCATTGCGCCATCAGCACGCCGACCAGCTGCTCGCGCGGGTCGATCCAGAAGCTCGTTCCCCAGGCGCCGGCCCACATTGCGTCGCCCACGCTGCCAGGCGTCCAGCCCACGCCGTCGTAGAGGCGAACGCCCCATCCCAACCCGAAACCGTATCCCGGGCCGGTGGTCGCACTGGGCACCCCGGCTTTGCCGATCAGATGGTCGGACAGCATGAATTCCACGGTCTTGCGCGACAGGTATCGGGTCTGGCGTCGGTTCCACCGTTCAGCACCATCTGCGCGAACTTCAGGTAGTCCGCGCCCGTGCCAACCAATCCGGCGCCGCCTTTGAGGTAGGTGCGTGGCGCTGGGTCGGTGTCGTGGCGGTAGGCACGCAGCATCGACGCCTTCTGCGCGTCACTTTCCAGCGCCTCTGCCAGACGACTGCGTTTGGCCGGGGGCACCCACCAGGCGGTGTCGGTCATGCCCAACGGGCCGATCAGCATCTCCTGCATCAGCACGTCCAGACGTTTCTTGGTCGCGCGCTCCAGCAGCAAGCCCAGCACGTCGGTAGCAATCGAATAGAACCAAGTCGTGCCTGGCTGGTACGCCAGTGGGATGGTGCCCAGGCGTTTGAGCATCTCGTCGCCGGTGATGTCGGTTTCCAGCGATTCGATACCCAGGTCCGCGTACATCTTGCCGATGCGCGGCGACGGGCTGGCTGGACCGTAGACGAAGCCTGCCGTATGCATGAGCAGGTCTTGCACGGTGATCGGACGGGCCAGCGGCACGTCGCCCGCCGGCGTCTCGACCTTGAGATCCTTGAGTTCGGGCAACCAGTTCGTGACCGGGTCGTTGAGCTTCAGCACACCTTGCTCCGTCAGCATCATTGTGGCGACGGAGGTCAACGGCTTGGTCATGGAGGCGAGCCGGAAAATCGCGTCGCGCGGCATGGGCTTGGTCTTGGCAGCGTCGAGAAAGCCAACCGCCTCATGGTGCACAAGCTTTCCCTCGTGCGAGACAAGGGACACGGCGCCTGGAAAAGTGCCGACGCCGACCTGCGCGTTCAGTGCTGGCGCGATGCGCCTCAGCCGGGCTGAAGACACTGCAGGAGGTGGCATGGTCGGAACGCTTGTACATCCGGCAAGGAAGGCGGTCCCAAAGGCGGACAAGGCAAGCTGGCGCCGAGTAACGGTCATTTCGTCTCCATCTGATTTTTCAGAAAACAAATCCTTCCCATGTACGCGCGCCGCGTAAACGGGTGAAACCCGCTTACGACGAAGGGCTTACTCGGACACGCAGAGCTCGAGAGTCAGGCACAGCGGCACAGCGGCACAGCGGCACAGCGGCACAGCGGCACAGCGGCACAGCGGCACAGCGGCACAGCGGCACATCGTGGGAACGGCTCACCAACCGTGCACAAGCCGCAGCAACTGTGTGACTCCCCACACCAACCGGCGGAAACCTACGCCGCCTTGCGGCGCGAGGCCGGCGCCTTCTTGCCCGCGGCCTTCTTCGCGGCGGCACCGGTCTTCTTCGCGGCCGCTGTCTTCTTCGCCGGCGCGGCCTCCGATTTCCGGGCGGCCTTGCCGCCGCGCAGGCTGCGGGTCAGGAGCTCGGTCAGGTCGATGACCTCGGCGCCTTGCGACGGTGCCTCTTCTTCGGGCTCGATCACCGTTTCGGTGTCGCCCGCCTTGACCTTCTTCTCGACGACCTTCATGACCGCGTGCTTGAACTCGTCCTTGAATTCCTCGGGCTTCCACGTGCCGCTCATGTCCTTCACGAGCTGCTCGGCCATCTTCATTTCGGCGGGCGTGATCCTGGCGGCTTTGACGCCGGCGGGCGGCAGGTCGAGGCCCTCGACGGGCTTGACCTCGTCGCCCCAGCGCAGCAGGTTCAGCACGAGCACCTCGCCCGCGGGCACCAGCGCGGCCAGGTGCTGCTTGGTGGCGATCACCACCTTGGCGAGACCGATCTTGCCGGTCTTGACCATGACCTCGCGCAGCAGCGCGTAGACCTTGTGCCCTTTGTTGACCGGTGCGACGTAGTAGGGCCGCTCGAGGTAGAGGAACGGAATCTCGTTGGCGTCGATGAAGCGCTGGATCTCGATGGTCTGCGTGGTGCGCGGGTAGGCCGCCTCGATCTCCTCGCGCGAGACGACGACGTATTTGCCGTCCTCGTACTCGACGCCCTTGACGATGTTCTCGGCGGCAATCTCCTTGCCGGTGCGCTTGTTGATGCGCTTGTAGCCGACGCGGTCCATGCTGCGCTTGTCGAGCCAGTCGAAGTCGACGCCCTGCTCGGTGCTCGCGGTGTGCAGGCCCACGGGGATGTGCACCAGCCCGAAACTGATCGCGCCCTTCCAGAGGGTTCTGCCGCCAGTGGCCAAGATTCAACTCCTTGCAGTGGATCGATGTGGCCGAACCTAGCGCGAAGCGGCTGCCCCGGGCGTAGGAAGAAGCGACGCCCGCATCTACGCCTTGCCCTGAAGACGCCGGAACGCGCTGAAGTGCCGGATCGCGAGCTGCTTGTGCCCGAGCTCGGCGTAGAGCAGCGCCGCGTTCTGGTGCGCATCCGCCAGGTCGGGCTGCAGCTGCAGCGCTTTTTCGTAGCTGGCCAGCGCATCGCCGACCCGGCCCGCGCCCTCAAGCGCGACCGCGTGGTTGTAGTGCATCAGCGGATCGTCGCCGCAGTGCCGCACACCCGCCTCGTACAGGTCGGCGGCTTCGGCGCAGCGGCCTGCCTCGCACAGCATGAAGCCGAGGTTCAGGTAGGCATGGGCATGGGCCGGGTCCTGCACGAGGATCTGCCGGTACAGCGATTCGGCCTCCGCCGGTGCCGTGGCCTCGAGCGCCTCCGCGCGCGCGAAGAGCGCATCGAGATCGATGGTGGCACTGCTGGCGCTGCGGTCCTGCGGCGCGAACAGGAAGCTCACCGAACCGGCACCGGGCTCGATGCGCAGGTCCAGCACCAGCTGGCCGGTGTCGGGCTCCCAGTGCGCATCGGACGAGCGCACCGTGACGCGGGCGCCCTCGGCCTTGATGCGCAGGCCCGCGAGCGGCATCTCCGCGGGAAGCCCGGCCTTGAGCTGCCGCAGCGACCGCAGGATCTGCCGCGTCGGGATGCGCGCCGCGCGCAGTTCGTGCGCCGAGCGCAGCAGCACCACGTCCTGGAACGAGAACTGCCAGGTTCCCCCGGGCGTCTTCACCGGCGCGACGAAGCCGAGCTCGATCAGCTTGCTCACGGCATGCCGCGACAGGCCCAGCAGCTGGACCACGCCGCGCAGCGTGTAGGGCGTCGACGGCCCGGACGAGGCGTTCACTTCTTCATGCGCACGCGTGCCGGGGCCGCAGCGGCCTTCTCGGGCGCCTTGGGCGCGCGCTTGGCCTTGCTCGGAACGCTGCGCAGCGGCGCGGCCTTGGCATCGGCGCCCGGGCGGCGCGCGAGGCTGGCCTTGAGCATTTCGGCGAGGTCGATCACCTGGCCCGTGCCCGCATCCTCAGGATGGTCGGCGGCGACGATCTCCTCGCCGGCGATCTTCGCGTCGATGGCGGCGAGGATGCGCTTCTTCTCCTCGTCTTCGAACAGCGTCGGGTCGTAGCTGTCCTGCGATATCTGGTCGATCAGCTGCAGCGCGAGTTTGAGCTCGGACGCGCTGGGTTCCAGCTGCTCGATGTCGAGGTTGGCCAGCGAGCGCACCTCGTCCGCGTACAGTAGCTGCTGGAGCACCAGCCCCTCGTCGAGCGCGCGCACCTGCACCACGTACTGCTTCGACTTCCAGGCCCACTTGGCGAGCGCACAGCGCCCGCTCTCGCGCATCGCCTTTTTGAGCAGGTTGTACGGCTTGCCGCCGCGCTTGTCGGGTGCGAGGTAGTAGGGCTTGTCGTAGTAGATCGGGTCCACCGCATCGGCGGGGATGAAGGCCACGATGTCGATCAGGTGACTTCCGCCTTCCTCGAGCGCCTTGAGCTCCTCGGGCCTGAAGATCACGTACCGGTCCTTCTCGAATTCGTAGCCCTTCACCATCTCCGAGCGCGGGACGATCTTCTGCGGGTCGCCGGCGGACACGTACTGCTGCTTGACGCGCTCGCCTTCCTTCGACAGCAGGTTGAAGTGCACGGTCGCGGCACTTTCGGTGGCCGAGTAGAGGCGGACCGGGATCGACACCAGGCCGAAGCCCAGCGTCAGCGATGCGATCGAACGGGCAGTGGCCATCTGATGCTCCTCAGGACGAGGAGACAACATGCCACTTTTCGGGGCTCAGGGAAAGAGGCGCGTTTCGCTGGAACGGCGTCGGGCGCTTCGCTGGTGCATGCGCCGCGGCTGCACCGGCTCGGCCACGGGCGCCACCGGGATCGCCGGCATCACGGCGGCGACGGCTGCGTCGGGCGCCGGCGTGCCGAGCTGGCACCACAGGCTCGCGAAGCGGACGTCGGCCTCCTTGCGCAGCTTGGCGATCTGCTCGATGCGGCTTGCGGGCAGCTCGAGACGCCCGCCCTGCGAGCGCTGGTGAAGCGCATGAACGGCGGCATAGGCGGCGGTCTCGGCGGCCATCCAGGCAGCGAAATCGGCAGAGGCGGGTTCTCCGGGCATGGTGTCGTTCCAAGTGACGTGGCGGAAGGGCTGCAATCTACGGACCGCCTCCCACCTGCCCTTGTAGGCCGCCGCCGCCTGGTGGCGCCGGATAACGTGCGTCTCGCAGCCGGCTCAGCCCGGGATCTCGGGCTCGACCAGCTGCGCCAGCGCGACCAGCGACTCCTGCCACCCGAGGTAGCACATCTCCGCGGGAATCACGTCGGGAATGCCTTCCTGCACGATCGCCATGTCGGTGCCGCAGGACACGGCGGTGAGCGTCACCGTCGTCTTCATCGTGCCCGGCAGGTTCGGATCGTCGAAGCGTGCGTCGTAGGCAACGCGCTGGCCCGGAACCAGCTCGAGGTACTTGCCGCCGAACGAATGGCCCTGGCCGCTGCCGAAGCTGGTGAACGACATGCGCCAGCTCCCGCCGACCACCGGGTCCATCTGGTGGACCTTGCCGGTGAAGCCGAATGGCGGCAGCCAGCGCTCGAAGGCGCCGGGTTCGACGAAGGCACGGTAGATCCGCTCGGGCGGGGCGCGCAGGATGCGGTGAAGACGGATGGTGCTGGTTGCCATGGTGGCGTGCTCCTGTGAAGTGCAGAGGAAGACCCTCTGCCTGTACGACGAACGAGCCCGGGCGGAATCGACATCGTCGTGCGAGTCACATCAAACGGAACCCGCGCGCGAACTGCATCGAGGTCTTCACGAAACCGGGCACCTCGCCCATCTTCGCGATCTCGGCCATCCCCGCCTCCGTGATCCTGACCACCGTGGCCACGCGCGACGCAGCATAGCGTGCGGTCGACCGAAGGGCCGCGACTTCCGCTTCGATCAGGCCCGTGGCGACGAGCACCGAGACGTGCCGGAGCTCCTCTGGGTGGGCGACCCGGACGGGAAGCTGCACATGCTGCAGCCGCATCAAGAACAAGAGTGGCATTCGACGCTCCAATGCCGGCGCTTGCAGATGAAACCAGAGTGCCGGCTGCTCTGGCTTACAAATATTAATGCCGTGGTACGCCTTGTTTCAATCGGGTTTCAGCTGGAGTGGTTATGGAATACAACCATTTTCGTGAAATGAATCACGCTTCGGCACCACGAGGGAACCGGTTTCGCCGTGGGTGGGACCTGCTAGCCCGCGTGGCTGCCGGCTGCCCCGGCGTCGGCTTCGGCTTCGGGCTGAAAGAGGATGGCCACGATCTCCGCAGCACAGGTCTCGCCCGTCGGCGTCTGCCAGCGGGCCGTATCGCCGACACGCAGGCCGAGCAGGCTGCCCCCGACCGGCGAGAGCACCGAGATCAGGCCGGCCGAGGGGCTCGCATCCTCGGGATAGCAAACGGTGAGCGTCTGGCGCCGCCGCGTGTGGACGTCGACGATCTCGACCCGCGCGTTCATCGTCACGAGGTCGGGCGGCACGGCGTGCGCGTCAGTCAGTTCGGCACTGTCGAGCAGATCCGCCAGCGCGGTCTGCAGATGGACGCCCGGCAGTTTGCCGAGGCGGGCGAAGTCGTGTTGGGTGAGCGTGCGCTCGCCGTGGATCGTTGCATGCATGGACGCACTCCATTCGTGCGGACCTGCCGGTGGGCAGCGGCCGCGAACGCGCGGGACTTGTGCCCGGCGGTGAATGGTTGCGCAGAAAGGGGAGAGGGAAGCGGGCCGCCGGGCCTAGGGATGTGCGGGGAGTTTCCTGCGGCCCGCCTTCGACCCGGCGCGCGCATGCACGCTGGCCGCGGCATGGGCATGGGTCAAGGCGAGAAGGGCGGACGACATGGCAAGGAGTCTAGGCAACCCACCGGGGTCCGGCAAGCAATGCCCTCAGGGTCCTTGCCAGATTGAGCTTGAAAATGGCGGCTTCCGCGGCGAACAGGCACCGTAGCGGTCGACGACGAAGGGCAGTGGATGCAATCGAACCAGGTGAGCCTCGTGCGCGATCCCGACAGCGGGGTCGAGGCGATCCGTGCGCGCTTTCTCGGCCATGCCTACGACCCGCATCGGCATGACGAGTGGCTCGTCGGCGTGACCGACAGCGGGCACCAGGACTTCTTCTGCCGCGGCGCGCGGCGCGTGAGCACGGCCGGCCGCGTCATCCTGATCGAGCCTGGGGAGCTGCACGACGGGCGCGCGGCCGGCGGCGGCGGTTTCAGCTATTCGATGCTGTACCTGCCGGTGGTCTGGCTGCGCGATGGACTCGGCGGCGTGCCGGACGACGGCATCGGCTTTCGCGCGACGTTGGGCGACGACCCGCGGCTCGGCGCGGCGATCCGCCATGCCGGCGCCGTGCTGGCGCGCCCGCGCGAACGGCTCGCGCGCGATGCGGCGCTCGACGCCGTGGTCGCGGCGCTGCGGCCGCACCTGGGGCGGCCTGCACCCGACGAAGACGCTGGCGCCGCGCCCGGCCCGGCGAGCCCGATCGCGCGGCGCGCGCGGGACCTGCTGCATTCGGCCCTCGCCGACGACCCGGGCGCCGACGCGCTTGCCCAAGCGGCCGGCGCATGCGACCGCTTCGCGCTCGCGCGCGTGTTTCGCGCCGCCTACGGCACCTCGCCGCATGCCTACCTGGTGCAGCTTCGCCTGACCGAGGCGCGCCGGCGCCTGCGCACGGGCCAGGCGCCGGCGCTGGTGGCCGCGGACTGCGGCTTCGCGGACCAGAGTCATCTGGGCCGCTGGTTCCGCCGCGCCTACGGCCTCGCGCCCGCCGCCTACCGGGCGTGCTGAATTTGCACGAACGTTCCAGACCCGGCGCACTGAACTTGCGACAGTCGCTGCCACTGAACAAGACAGGAGCAGCGCAGATGGTGTTCGAGACGAAGGTGGCGATTCTCGTGCGCGAGGACCTCGCCGTTTGGCAGAAGCTCAACGTGACGGCCTTCGTGGCGACCGGCATCGCGTCGGCCGCGCCCGATGCGATGGGCGAGCCGTATGTCGATGCGGCCGGCCGCAGCCATGCGCGCCTGCTCGGCGAGCCGGTGCTCGTCTTCGCCGCATCGGCCGAGACGCTGCTGCGCGCCTACCGGCAGGCGATCCAGCGCGACCTCGTGCGCGCCGTGTACGTCGGCGCGATGTTCGGCACCGGCCACGACGCGGCCAACCGCGCCGCCTTCCTGGCCGAGTCCGCCGACGCGCCCGACCTCGTCGGGCTGGCGCTGCGCGGGCCGAAGAAGGAGGTCGACAAGGCGCTCAAAGGGGCGGTGCTCCACGCCTAGCGCGATGCCTTTCGCGTGACGACCACCTCGACGTAGTCGCTGGGCACGATCAACGAGGCCGGACCCGCGCGGTTGCAGCCGTTCAGCAGTTCGGCCAGGTCCTGCTCCAGCGCGGCGGCGCCCTCGGCCGGCAGCGCCGCAAAGGCCTTGTGCACCGGGCCGTACCAGGTGCGGAACACCTCGATGAAATGCGCCGCCGAGCGGTAGCGGAAGTTGAACTGGCGCGGCGTGATCGCGATCGACTCGGCGCGCTCGCCGAAGAGTTTCTGCAGGTGCGCCTCCACGCCCCAGAGCGACGGCGGCTGCACGCCGGCCGGCGGCGGCACATGGCGCCCCAGCACCTTGAACAGCTGGCCTATGAATCCGGTGGGCGTCCAGTTCGCCAGGCCGATGCGCCCGCCCGGACGGCAGACGCGCGCCAGCTCGGCCGCGGCCGTGGCGTGGTCGGGCGTGAACATCACGCCGAAGGTCGACAGCACGACGTCGAAGCTCGCGTCCTCGAAGGGCAGCGCCTCCGCGTCTGCAGGCTGGAACTGCACCTCCAGGCGCTCGGCGCGCGCGCGCTCGGCGCCGCGGTCGAGCAGCGCGGCCACGTAGTCGGTCGAGGTGACGCGGCAGCCGCGCCGCGCCGCCGCGAGCGTGGCATTGCCGTTGCCGGCGGCGACGTCGAGCACGCGCTCGTCGAAGCGCAGGTCGCAGGCTTCGGCGAGCTGCTCGCCGACAAGCTGCAGCGTGGTGCCGATCACGGCGTAGTCGCCGCTCGACCATGCGGTCATCTGGCGGCCCTTGATGGCACTGAAATCGATGGGTGCGTTCATGGTGCGTGTTCCTGGTGGTGGTGATGGGGAGTGGGAATCGCAATGTCGCGCGGCGCGCGCGCGGCGTCCTGCCTGCGCGTCGGCGCGGCCTGACCGATCGTCCGCATGTGCGCCGGCCTGCACCGCGCCGGCCAATCGTCATAGAACGCAACGGAGATGGACACCGCGCGGCGGCGCGCCCAGAATGATTTCTCGACGACCACCCCTCACCGATGCCGGTGCGAAGGAAGCCCATGGCAGCACAGCAAGACGTTGCGGCCGCGCTGCGGCGCATGGAAGCGGTGCTGCGGCGGCGCCCCGAGGCGGGCCATCACGCCGACTCGCAGGCCGTGGCGCGCTGGGCCGGGGGGTTGAAGGTGGTCACGGCGCATGCCAACGGTACCGCCGCCGCGACCGATATGCCCGAAGAGCTGGGCGGCGGCGGCGACACAGTCACCCCGGGCTGGCTGCTGCGTGCCGGCGTGGCATCGTGCGTCGCCACGCGCATCGCCATGGGTGCGGCGCAGCAGCAGATCGCGTTGCAGACGCTCGAGGTGTCGGTCGACAGCCATTCGGATGCGCGCGGCATGCTCGACGTGGCCGATGCCGACGGCCACGCGGTGAACGCCGGCCCGCTCGACATGGCGCTGCGCGTTCGGATCTCTGCCGCTGGCAACGTGCCACCCGAGCGGCTGCGCACGCTGGTCGAACAAAGCCATCGCTGCTCGCCGATGTCGGCCGCGCTGCAGCTCGCGGTGCCGTTGACGCTCCAGGTCGAGGTCGGGGAGGTCTGATGGACGCGCTCTCGGAAACCTTGCGCGTCGTCCGCCTGGTCGGGGCGATCTTCATCCATGCCCGATTCACGGCGCCCTGGTGCTACCAGTCGCCGCGCGCCGATTCGGTCGCGTCCATCCTCGAGCCGGGCGCCGAGCGCGTGGTGATCTTCCACCTGATCACCGAGGGCGACTGCTGGGTCGAGCTCGCGGGCGAAGCCCCGGTGCACCTGATCGCGGGCGACGCGATCCTTTTTCCGCAGGGCGACGCGCACCGCATGGCCTCGCAGCCGGGGCTGCCGCCGGCCACGGGCGGGCGGCTCGAGGAGGTGTTGTCGCGCCGCCCGCGCCAGCTCTGCTACGGCGGCGGCGGGGCCACCACGCGCCTCGTGTGCGGCTACCTGGCCTGCGATGCGCGGCTTGCGCGCCTGCTGCTGGCGGGGCTTCCTTCGCTGGTCCGCGTCAATGTGCGCGGCTCCCACGCCGGCACCTGGCTCGAGGCGTCGGTGCGCTATGCGCTCGGCGAGGCGCGCTCGCCGCGCCCGGGCGGTGCGGCCGTGCTGGCGAAGCTGTCCGAAGTGCTGTTCATCGAAGTGTTGCGGCTCTGCATGAGCGAGCGGGCCGAAGGAAGCACCGGCTGGCTCGCGGGCGTGGGCGACCGCATCGTTGGTGCCGCGCTCCAGGCGCTGCACAAGAACCCCGCCCATGCGTGGACGCTCGACGAACTGGCCCGCACCGCCGGCAGCTCGCGCTCGGTGCTGGCCGAGCGCTTCCAGCACCTGGTGGGCAGCTCGCCGATGCAATACCTCACGCAGTGGCGCATGCTGCTGGCCGCCAACCTGCTGAGCCGCAGCAATGCGCCGCTCGCGAACATCGCCGAGAACGTCGGCTACCAGACCGACACGGCGTTCAGCCGCGCGTTCCGGCGTGAGTACGGTGCGCCGCCGGCGGCGTGGCGCCGCAGCCGCTCGGCCGCGGTCGCACCGCAGGCCGCGGGCCTCGTGCACAGCCCCTGACGAAAGGGGGACTGCGGCGCGGCCGGGGCGTCAAGCGAGCGCGCGCTGCGGCCCGCCGAGCTGGAACACGCCGACGACCTGCGACAGGCTGCTCGCCTGCTCCTGCAGCGAGGCCGCGGCGGCCGCGGCCTCTTCGACCAGCGCCGCGTTCTGCTGCGTCACCTGGTCCATCTGCGTGATGGCCTGGTTGATCTGCTCGATGCCCGTGGTCTGCTCCTGGCTTGCGGCGGTGATCTCGCCCATGATGTCGGTCACGCGCTGCACGCTGGTCACGATCTCTTCCATCGTGCGGCCCGCCTCGGCCACCTGCTGGCTTCCGGCCTCGACCTTTCTCACCGAGTCGTCGATCAGGCCCTTGATCTCCTTCGCCGCCGCGGCCGAGCGCTGCGCCAGGCTGCGCACCTCCGAGGCCACCACCGCGAAGCCGCGGCCCTGCTCGCCCGCGCGGGCTGCCTCCACGGCCGCGTTCAAGGCGAGGATGTTGGTCTGGAACGCGATGCCGTCGATCACGCCGATGATGTCGACGATCTTGCGCGACGAAGTGTTGATCGAATCCATGGTGCCGACCACCTTGCCCACCACGCCGCCGCCACGCACGGCCACTTCGGAGGCCGAGACGGCAAGCTGGTTGGCTTGGCGCGCGTTGTCGGCGTTCTGCTTGACGGTGCTCGTGAGCTCTTCCATCGAGGCCGCCGTCTGCTCGAGCGAGCTGGCCTGCTGCTCGGTGCGCGACGACAGGTCCTGGTTGCCCGAGGCGATCTGGTTCGACGCCGTCGCAATCGTGTCGGTGCCGTTGCGTACCTCGCCCACCACCTTGAAGAGGCTGTCGTTCATGGCCTTCAGCGCCGAGAGCAACTGACCGACCTCGTCGCGCGAGCCGACGCTCACCTGCGTGCTCAGGTCGCCCGCAGCCACCTTCTGCGCCAGTTCGACCGCGCCTTGCATCGGCCGCACGATGCCGACGGTCAGCCGCCATGCGAAGAGCGCACCCAGCAGCACCGCCATGGCCGACAGGACGACCAGCATCAGCCGGGCGCTGCGGTGGTTGTCCTGGATCTCTTGGGCCATCACGTCGATGCGCGTGCGCTGCGCCTCGGCGATCTGGTTTACCGCCTGCTTGTAGACGTCCAGCGCCGCCTGGTATTGCGTGTCGGCCAGCTGGTTGGCGGCGCCCGGGTCGCCCGCGGCCTTGAGCTTGTTGATGGTTCCCAGGTGCTCGAGCACGCGCTTGCGCGCATCGGCCACGGCCTCGAAGAGCTTGCGCTCGTCGGGCGTGGTGAGCAGCTTGTCCATCTGCTGCTGCACCGGATTGATCGAGGCCACGCCCTCGCCGAGATGCTTCTTGAAATAGGCCTCGTTGTCGGGGTCGGCGGCCTTCGCCAGGCCGAAGGAGTGCACGATGCTGGGGCCGAGCAGGTTGGCCCACCGGTTCGCCAGCCGCTCCTTGACCAGTGCCTCCTCGACCATCGCCGAGGTGGAGTGCGCCACGGCGTTGAGCCGCAGGATGCCGATGCCCGAGATGAGCACCATCAGCAGCAGCATGGCCGCGAAGCCGCCCCCGAGGCGGACACCGATCTTGAGATTGCGCAGGTTCATTTGCTTTCTTTCACGAAGGAGGGCGCGCGCGACAGCCGCCGCCATGACCGGTTATCGGCAGCCGGCGCGAAATCTGAAGGGGGAGGCGGAAAAAACGCCCTTGCTATATTTGCGCGCCCGGAGAGTTGTGCTGTACAACAAACAAAAAGGAGCACCTGCCTTGAAACCATCCGCCACGCCACCGGGCCTGGATTTCCCCCGGCCGCTGGTCACTGTCGACCTCGTCATCTTCACCGTGCGCGACGATGCGCTGAAGGTCCTGCTGGGCCGCCGTCCCGACGCGCCGGGCGAGCCTTTTCCTGGTCGCTGGGCGCTGCCTGGCGGCTTTGTCGACGTCGCCCGCGATGCCAGCCTGATCGACTGCGCCAGGCGCAAGCTGCACGAAAAGACCGGCGTTGCCGCGCCTTATCTCGAGCAGCTCGGGAGCTGGGGCGGCGCGCAGCGCGATCCGCGCGGATGGTCGGCCACGCATGCGTTCTTTGCGCTGATTCCGGGCGACGACCCGGCGCCACGGCAGGGTGCCCATGCCGCCCCGGCCGAATGGACCGATGCCGCGGCCGCGAGCCGCAAGCGCCTGGCCTTCGACCACGGCGAGATCCTCGCGGCCGCCATCGCCCGCCTGCGGGGCAAGGTCGAATACACCTCGCTGCCGGCCTTCCTGCTGCCGGAGCCGTTCACGCTGCCGCAGCTGCAGCACACCTACCAGGTCGTGCTCGGCCGCGCGGTCGACAAGAGCGCCTTTCGCAAGCGGATGCTCGACGCGGGCTTCATGGCCGAAGCGGGCCCGGTGGAAAGCGCTTCCGGCCGCCCGGCCATGGGCTACCGCCTGCGCGACCGGGCGCAGCCCGCCGTGTTCCCGCGGACCTTCAGCCCGCGCGAGGCCGAAGCACCCGACGCTTGACACCGCACGTGGTGGTTGTACAGTACAACCAAACTAAGTTGCACAGTACAACCAGAAGGAAAGACGCCATGAAGCAGAACATCCATCTTCTCGTGATCGATCCGCAGAACGACTTCTGCGACCTGCCGGCGGCCTGGCTTCCGACCGACCCGGCCACCGGCGCGCCGCTGCAGCCCGCGTTGCCGGTGGCGGGCGCGCATGCCGACATGCTGCGGCTCGCCGCGCTCATCGGCGAGGGCGCGGACGGCATCGACGCCATCACCGTGACGCTGGATTCGCACCACCGCTTCGACATCGCGCACCCCACCTTCTGGGAGTCGCGCGAGGGCAGGGCGGTGGCGCCTTTCACCGCCATCACCGCGGCGCAGGTGCGCAGCGGCGACCACCTGCCGCGCGACCGCGAGGCGCTGCCCCGCGCGCTGGCTTACCTCGACGAACTCGAGCGCCGCGGGCGCTACACGCTGATGGTCTGGCCGGTGCACTGCGAGATCGGCAGCTGGGGCCACAACGTGCATGCGGCCGTCAAGGCCGCCTACAACGCCTGGGAAGACCGGCGCGCCGCCATGGTCGAGAAGGTTGCCAAGGGCAGCAATCCATGGACCGAGCACTACAGCGCCGTCCAGGCCGAGGTGCCCGACGAAGGCGATGCCGCCACGTCGCTCAACATGGGGCTCGTCGCGTCGCTCGACCGAGCCGATCTGATCGTCGTCGCGGGCGAGGCCAGCAGCCACTGCGTGCGCGCCACGACCGAGCACATCGTCGCCCACCTGCCGTCGGCCAACCCCGCCAAGCTGGTGCTCGTGACCGACTGCATGAGCCCGGTGGCCGGCTTCGAGTCCCAACACCAGGCCTTCCTCGACGACATGGCCGCGCGCGGCGCGCAGCTTCGTTCCAGCGCCGACGTGCTTGCGCTGCTGCGCGCGAATGCCTGACGCCACTTGCAGAAAGGACCCCGCCATGCAACCGATCATCCAGAGCCCGCTCGACACCGACCTCTACAAGTTCACGATGTGGCAGGCGATGCTGCACAGCCATCCGCAGACGCAGGCCGAGTACAGCTTCGTGTGCCGCAACGCGCCGGCCTATCCGCTGGCCGACCTGCTGGCCGACGTGAACGAGCAACTCGACCACCTGTGTTCACTGCGCTTCGCGCCGGACGAGCTTGCGTACCTGCGCAGCCTGCGCTACATCAAGAGCGACTTCGTCGACTTCCTGCGCATCTTCAGCTTCCAGCGCGAGTTCATCACCGCCGAGGCCGACGGCGACACGCTGCGCATCCGCGCGGTCGGACCGCAGGTCCACACGATGGCGTTCGAGATTTTCGTGCTCGCCATCGTCAACGAGCTGTACTTCCGCCGCTTCGACGCCGAGGCCGCGCTCGCGCAGGGCCGCGAGCGGCTGCAATCCAAGATCGCGCTGCTGCGCGACTTTGCGAACGAGCCGGCGCGGCAGCATCCGTTCGAGTTCTTCGACTTCGGCGTGCGGCGCCGCTTCTCGCGCACCTGGCAGCGCGAGGTGGTCGAGACGCTCCAGCGCGAAGTGCCGATGTTCTTCAAGGGCACCTCCAACGTGCTGCTCGCGAAGGATCTCGGCCTGGTGCCCATCGGCACCATGGCGCACGAGTACCTGCAGACCTACCAGGCGCTCGGCGTGCGGCTGCGCGACTTCCAGCGCGCCGCGCTCGAAGGCTGGGTGCAGGAATACCGCGGCGACCTCGGCGTGGCGCTGACCGACGTGGTGGGCATGGATGCCTTCCTGGCCGACTTCGATCTTTACTTCGCGAAGCTCTTCGACGGCTTGCGCCACGACTCGGGCGACCCCGTCGCCTGGGGCGAGAAGGCGCTGGCGCACTACGCCAAGCTGCGCATCGACGCGCACACCAAGCGGCTGGTGTTCTCCGACGGGCTCGACCTGCAGGCGGCCATCGGCCTGTACCGAACCTTCGCCGACCGCACCCAGACCGGCTTCGGCATCGGCACCAACCTGAGCAACGACGTCGGCCTCACGCCGCTCAACATCGTGATGAAGCTCACCGGCTGCAACGGCCAGCCCGTCGCCAAGCTGTCGGACACCCCGGGCAAGACGCTCTGCAATGACGAAACCTTCCTGGCCTACCTGCGCCAGGTGTTCGGCATCGCGGCATGATGATGTGCAACACCGAACCGCGAGAACACACAGGATGACGAACATGTCCAGCAGCAACAGCAAGGCCGTCGATGTGGCCGTCTACATCGGCCGCTTCCAGGTCTTCCACAACGCCCAGCTCGCGTTGCTGCGCCGCGCGCTCGCCGCCGCCCCCGCGTGCGTGGTGGTGCTCGGCTCGGCCTTCCAGGCGCGCTCGCCGCGCAACCCATTCAGCTGGGAAGAGCGCGCGGAAATGATCCGCGCCGCACTGCCCGAGGCCGACCGCGAGCGGATCGCCTTCCTGCCGGTGCGCGACCACTACGACCAGGCCCGCTGGGCGCAGGCCGTGAAGCAGGGCGTGGCGCGGCTGCACCCCGGCGTGTCGTCGGTGTTGCTGGTGGGGCACCTGAAGGACGAGACCAGCAGCTACCTTCGTGACTTCCCCGAGTGGGCGCACGATGAAGCCGGGCGCCAGGGCGACATCAGCGCCAGCGCCCTGCGCGACACATATTTCGAAGCAGCCGCCGACGCCTCGATCGAGCCGGCACTTGCGGCCATCGCCCACAAGGTGCCCGCGAGCACGCTGGCGTTCCTGCGCGCCTGGGCCAGCCAGCCCGACTACGCCAGGATCGCGGAGGAATGGGCCTGCCTGCGGCACGAGAACGCCCTGTGGGACGGCTCGCCGTATCCGCCGGTTTTCGTGACGGTCGACACCGTGATCCAGTGCGACGGGCAGGTGCTGCTGGTCCAGCGCGGCCGCGCACCGGGCAAGGGCCTGTTCGCGCTGCCGGGCGGCTTCCTCGAGCCGCGCGAGACGGTCTGGCAATCGGCCCTGCGCGAACTGGCCGAGGAAACCGACCTGCGGCTGCCCGACAGCGAGGTCGATGCAGCGTTCAAGGCCGTGAAAGTGTTCGACCATCCCGACCGCAGCCAGCGCGGCCGCGTCATCACCCATGCGCACTGGTTCGACCTCGGCCAGCGCCCGTTGCCGGCGGTGCAGGCCGGCGACGACGCCGCGGCCACGCGGTGGGTGCCCATCGGCGAACTGGCGGCGATGGAGGGCCAGCTGCACGACGACCATTTCCACATCCTCGATTCGTTCCTGGGGCTGACGGCGGGAGAGCAGTCGCCCTGAATTCATTCTGAAAAATTAAACAGCACTTTACTAATTATGAGTGTCGCTTATAATTTTTCGTATGGAATTGAACCAGATCTGGCACTGTCCCCGGCCGGCGCTCGCGAAACGCTATCTGGCTCTGTTGCAAGCCGGGCCGGTTGTGAGCACGACCATTTTCGCGCCCCGGCGCACCGGGAAGACGGTGTTTCTGCGCAAAGACCTGACGCCAGCAGCCGACGCTGCTGGCTTCGCAGTCGCGTACGTGGACCTCTGGCAGACGAGGTTGAACCCCGGCATTGCAATTGTCCGGGGCCTCGAGGAAGCGCTCACGCCGAGGACGTTGGCACAAAAGGCGCTTCACAGGCTGCACGAGCCGGTCAGGAAGGTCAAGGCATCCGGCAGCGCGGGCGAGTTGAATGGCGCCATCGAATTCGAGCTGGGCGATACAAAGAAGGAAGCCACCGAACTCGCCCTTCGAATCGAAGAGCTTGTTGTCAAGCTTATTTCCAAGAAGAAGCTTCTGCTCCTTGTCGATGAAGCGCAGGAACTTGCCCGGAACAAGGAGAACGAGCTGATGGCAATGGCGCTGCGAACCGCCATCACCAAAAACAGTGACAAGCTGCGCGTGGTGTTCACCGGCTCATCGCGCACGCAGCTCGCCAACGTCTTCTCCAACAGCACCGCGCCGCTTTTCTCCGTGGGCGCTGCCGTTCAAGAGTTCCCGTTGCTCGGCAGGGAACTGGTCGAATTCGTCGCAAAGAAGCTAGAGGCCGCTAGCGGACGAACCCTGGACGTCGCCGCAGGGTGGGCGGCCTTCCAGGAATTCCACCAGCAACCCGAGCCATTCCTCTCGGTGGTTGTGGCCATGCTCATGGACCCATCGCTCACCCTGGATCGTGCCGTCGCAACTGAAAAGGCAGAACAGGACAAAGAAGAAAACCACGAAGGAACCTGGTCGTCGCTCGACGCGATGCAGCGCCAGCTTCTTTTGCTCTTCGCCGACGACCCACATGCCAAACCATTCGGGAAGGCAGCGCTTGCGAAACTCGCCAAGGCGCTCGGCGTCCCTTCGCTCGCGCCGTACGACGTGCAGTACTCGCTCAACAATTTGAAGTCCAAAGCCATCATTTCGAAGTCGCCAGGCGGTGTGCACACGTTCGAAAGCGCAGCGTTCGAGCGCTGGGTCAGGACGTTGGCGCCCGTCAGCCCTCGCTAACGCCTTTCCGGTGCCGGAAAGGCCTGCTGGATCAGCAGGCGCAAGGTGGCGGCAACGCCGTGGCGGCCCCCGCGGCGCCATGCCAGGTGCACCTCCACGTCCAGGCCCGGGGCATCCTGCAGCGGCCTGAAGACCACGCCTGCATAGCGCAGCCTGGTGGCGGAACGCGGCAGCAGCGCCATGCCGACGCCCGCATCCACCAGCGAGAGGATCGAGTGGGTGTGGCTCAAGGTCTGCACCGTTTCCGGAGCAACCCCTTCGGCGCGCAGCCGCCCGGCGACCAGCTCGTAGAGATAGCGCGACTCGGAGGGGCAGAATTCGATGAAGGGCTGCCCTTCGAGGGCCGCGAGCGGAATCGTCTCGTCTTGCGCCAGCGGATGTTCTGCGGGCAGCGCGAGCACGAAGGGTTCGCGGAACACGGCGGCCGATTCGGTGAAGCTGCGCGGCGCGAACGGCCGCACGATGCCCAGCTCGATGCGGTCGGTGCCGATGGCCTCGATCTGCTCGACCGTCTGCATTTCGCGCAGCACCACCTGCACGTCGGGCAGCTGCGCGCGCACGGCCGCCAGCAGCTGCGGCAGCAACGTGAAGCTCGCGGCCGGAATGAAGCCGACCGTCACGCTGCCGGCGTCGGCACGCACGGCGCGGCGCGCGGCCAGCGTGGCCGCCTGGCTGCGCCGCAGGATGTCCTCCGCCTCGCGCAGGAAGACGGCACCGGCCGGCGTCAGCCGTACGCTGCCGCCCGAACGCTCGAGCAGGCGCACGCCGACCTCATGCTCCAGCAGCTGGATCTGTCGCGTGAGTGGCGGCTGGGTCATGCTCAGTGACGTGGCGGCGCGGCCGAAGTGCAGTTCGGTGGCCACGGCCACGAAGCATCGAAGTTGGGTGAGCTGGAACACGATTCAATTCTTGAATGGCGGCATCCCGTGAATGGATTGGACGCTGTTGCCGGTGCCTCCTAGAGTAGCCGCTCCGGGTTCGCCCCTTCACACAGAAAGCAAGATGAGTTCTTTTCAAGGCCCTGCGCTGCGCGCGGCGCTCGATGGCATCTCGGGCATCCTGGTCACGCCGTTTGACGCGAACGACGCAGTGTGCGTGGCGCCGCTCAAGCCCCTGGTCGACCGCGCGGTCGCAGCCGGCGTGCATGTGCTGGTCGCCAACGGCAACACCAGCGAGTTCTACGGCCTGCAGGCGCACGAAGCGCAGCAGATGGTGCATGCGGCCGCCGAATGCGTGGCCGGACGCGTGCCGCTCTTGGCCGGCGTGGGCCGCAGCATCCACGAGGCCTGCGAACTGGCGGCCGTGTCGCGCCGCGCCGGTGCCGATGCCCTGATGGTGCACCAGCCGCCCGATCCGTTCGTGGCGCCGCGCGGTGTGGTGGCCTATGTGCAGAAGATCGCGGAGGCGTCCGACGGTCTGCCGCTTGTGCTGTACCTGCGCAACGACAACATCGGCCTGGCCGCCGTCGAGGCGTTGTGCCGCATCCCCCAGGTGGTCGGCGTCAAGTGGGCCTCGCCCACGCCGCTCGTGCTGGCCGAGGCGATCCGCCGCACCGCTGATCGCGGGCTGGCCTGGGTCGGCGGCCTGGCCGAGGTGTGGGCGCCCCCGTTCTACGCCGTTGGCGCGCGCGGCTTCACCTCGGGCCTCATCAACGTGCTGCCCGAACGCTCGGTGGCCATCTACAACGCGCTCGAGGCGGCCGACCACGCGCTGGCCATGCGCTTGATCGGCGAGATGCTGCCGTTCGAGGAACTGCGCGCCCAGGAAAACAACGGCACCAACGTCACCGTCGTCAAGACCGCGCTCCAGATGATGGGCAACGACTGCGGCGCCACCCGAGCGCCCTCGGCCTGGCCGCTGACGGACACGCAGCACACGCAGCTGCATGCGCTCATGGCGGGCTGGAGGCTGCTGCGCTGATTTTTCTCGTCTCTCTTTTCTCTTGCGCCTTCTGGTTCGAAGGCGCGATCGCTCCATAACTATCAAGGACAAAACCCATGAACCATCGCCGATCGCTGCTCGCACTGAGCCTTCTCGTTCCGCTCTGCGGCACCGCCGCCGCACAGGAGTTTCCTGCGCGGCCCGTCACCATCGTCGTGGGCTCCAGCGCCGGCAGCGCCACCGACGGGCTCGCGCGCGCCATCGGGCAGGAGCTGACCAAGGCGACCGGCCAGGCCGTGGTGGTCGACAACCGGGCCGGTGCCTTCGGCGGCATTGCGGCGCAGTTCGTGGCGCGGGCCCAGCCCGACGGCTACACGCTGTTCATGACCACGAACACGACGCAGTCGGCCAATCCGCATCTGCAGAAGAAGCTCTCCTACGATCCCATCAAGGACTTCGCGCCCGTCTCGCTGCTGACCAAGGGCTACCAGCTCCTGGTGGTGAACCCCCAGGTGAAGGCCAACAACGTGGCGGAGCTGATCGCGCTCGCGAAGGCGTCACCCGGCAAGCTCAACTACGGCTCGGGCAGCTCGTCGGCCCAGGTGGCGACCGAACTGTTCCAGCAGATGACCGGGACCAAGTTCAACTACGTACCGTACAAGGCCAATCCGCCCGCGGTGCTCGATCTCGTGTCCGGCACGACCGACCTGATGATTGCCGACCTGGCCACCACCTTGCCCCAGGTCAAGGCCGGCAAGTTGCGCGCGCTCGGCGTGAGCAGCCCCCAGCGGCTTGCGCTGGTGCAGGGCACGCCGGCCATCGCGGAATCGCTGCCGGGCTACGAGTTCGGCTACTGGAATGCGCTCTACGCGCCCGCAGGCACGCCGGCGCCGGTCGTGCAGCGGCTGAATGCGCTCATGCACCGCGCGCTCGGCACCCCCGTGGTGCAGAAGCTGGTCGAGCAGGCCGGCATGGAGGCCGCACTGTCCACGCCCGAGGAACTGGCGCGGTTCCAGCTTTTGGAGCTGAATCGCTGGGGCCAGATCATCAAGGCGGCGGGTATCGCCGCCGAGTAGGGCTGCACGCTCGGGATCACGAAGCGCCCGCGGCCGTCGGGCCGCGACTCGGTCTTTGACGAAGCAACGGCTGAGCAGCGTGCGGTGGCGCAAACAGCGGCCTAAGGGACAACCCCGAGT
Source organism: Variovorax sp. Soil_C_39 (assembly GCF_057656815.1). Classification (NCBI taxonomy): domain Bacteria; kingdom Pseudomonadati; phylum Pseudomonadota; class Betaproteobacteria; order Burkholderiales; family Comamonadaceae; genus Variovorax; species Variovorax sp. Soil_C_39. The sequence continues at coordinate 51,107 of NZ_JBDGJQ010000004.1, read as the reverse complement.
GACGCTGCCGCCAAAGTGCCCGAAAGTTACGGGAACGTTCCCGGTCTCTCATTCAATACCTCATGCCCAAAGCCCGCACCGCAGCAAATCGCCAGGTGACCATCCTGGACATCGCCCGTGAAACCGGGCTGTCCAAGTCGACCGTGTCGCGCGCGCTGAATGCGCCCCGGGAGGTCGCGGCCGAAACCCTGCAGAAGATCCAGGCGGCCATCCAGACGCTGAACTACATCCCCGACAGCCACGCGCGCTCGCTGGTCACTCAGCGCTCCTTCGCGTTCGCGGCCGTGGTCCCCACACTCGACAACGCCATCTTCGCCGCACTGATGCACGGCTTCCAGGCGGTGATGGCCGAGCAGGGGCGCCATGTGCTCGTGGCCGCGAACGGCTACAGCATCAAGGAAGAGCTGGACCAGCTGCGCACGCTCGCGCAGCTCAGCATCGGCGGCGTCATGCTGGTGGGCACCTCGCGCGATCCGGCCGCCTACCAGCTGCTCGACAGCCGTCGCATTCCCTACGTGATCACGTCGGCCTTTGATGGGAACGTTCCCAGTATCGGCTGGGACAACGAGACCGAAGCGCGCCGCCTGGCGGACCATCTGCTGGACCTGGGGCATCGGCGCCTGGCCGTGATTGGCGGTGTGACGCGCGACAACGACCGGGCGCTCGCCCGCGTGGTCGGCTATCACGCTGCCATGCGCGCGCGCGGCATCGAGCCCGACCCGGCGCTGACGCTCGAATGCGCCTACGACATTCCGTCGAGCCGCGCCGCGATGCGCCGCCTGCTCGATCTGCCGGAACGCCCGACCGCGGTGCTCTGCGGCAACGACGTGCAGGCCTTCGGCGCCATCCTCGAATGCCATGCGCGGCAAGTCCGCATTCCGCAGGACGTGTCGATCACCGGCTTCGACGACCTGGAGATGGCGGCGCACTTCCAGCCGCCGCTCACCACCATGCGCTCGCCGGCGGCGCAGATGGGCCGGCGCGCGGCCGACATGCTGCTGGCAGCCAACGCCGGCTTGCCGATGCCCGCGAGCACGCGGCTCGAGCTCGAACTCATCCTGCGCCGCACCACCGGGCCCGTGCCCGAACGTGCCGCGCATCCCTGACCAGACCAGAAAGGACATCCCGTGAGCGATTCTTCCGGCGAGCGAACCCCGCCCTCGATTCCCGCCCTGCAAAGTATGGCCCATGCGTTGCGTTGCGATGTGGTGCGCATGGTCGCTGCCACCGGCCAAGGCTACGTGCAGCAAGGGTTGGGTGCGGCCGACCTGTTCGCGGCGCTGTATGGCAACGAGCTTCGCTTGCGCGTGGGCGATCCGCGCTGGCCCGCGCGCGACCGCTTCCTGCTGTCGACCGCGCACAACTCGGCCGTCTTCGGCGCGGCGCTTGCGCACGCCGGGCTGATCGGTCGCGAGCTGCTCGACAGCTATTGCCATGACGGCTCGCCGTACGAGATCAATATGTCCGAGCGCCTCGGCCCCGTCGTCGAGGCCACCTGCGGCTCGCTGGGACAGGCGCTGTCGGTCGCCGTGGGCATGGCGCTTGCCGCCAAGCGGCAGGGCACGGGCGCGCGCGCCTACGTGATGCTCGGCGACGGCGAGCTGCAGGAGGGGCAGGTGTGGGAAGCGGCCATGGCCGCCGGCCACTACGGCCTGGGCAATCTCTGCATGCTCATCGACTGGAACGAGATGCAGGTCGAAGGGCACATCGACCAGGTCATGCGCATGCAGCCGGTGGCGGACAAGTTCCGCGCCTTCGGCTGGGCCGCGCTGGAGATCGATGGCCATGACATGCCCGCCATCGTCGAGGCATTGGCGCGTGCGCGCCAGACGGTCGAGCGTCCCACGGTGATCGTCGCGCGCACGCTGGTGGGCAAGGGCGCGCCGTGCCTCGAAGGCATCTTCGGCCACAACATGCGACTTCCCAGGGCAATGGCCGAGCAGGCCCTGGACGAACTCCGGGCACACGCCCCCGCGGAGGTATCGGCATGAGCGCTGCAGCCAATGAACTGAAGGTGGGCGATTTCATCTCGCGCGGCGCGGCGGCCGAGGAGATGCCGCGCGCCTACGGCGATGCCTTGCTCGAGGTTGCCGCGCGCGATCCGCGCATCGTCGCGCTCTGCGCCGATCTCACGGCCTCGACCGAGACCGACCGCTTTCGCGATGCCTATCCCGAGCGCTTCGTGCACACCGGCATCGCCGAGGCCAACATGATGGGCATGGCCGCGGGCATGGCGCGGAGCGGCCACATCGCGTTCACCCACACCTTCAGCGTGTTCGCCACGCGGCGCTCCTACGACCAGATCGCGATGCAGGTGGCCTACCCGCGCACCGACGTGAAGATGGTCGGCTTCCTGCCGGGGCTGACCACGCTGCTGGGCGTGTCGCACCAGGCCATCGACGACGTGGCGCTGATGCGTGCGTTGCCGAACATGGCCATTGCCGAGCCGGCCGGCCCGGAGCAGATGAAGGCCATCGTCGAGGCGGCCTGCGCCCGCCCGGGCCCGGTGTACCTGCGCATGCGCCGCGCCGCCTGGGCCAATCGGCCCGAGCTTCGCGACGCGCGCTTCGAATTCGGCAAGGGCACGTTGCTGCGCGAGGGCGACGATGGCGTCATCTTCGCCGCGGGACTCATGGTCGAGCATGCGCTGGCCGCCGCCGACCTGCTGGCGGCCGACGGCTTGCAGGTGGCTGTGGCCAACCTCGCGTCGATCAAGCCGCTGGACACCGCGCTGGTGCTCGCCGAAGCGCGGCGCAGCGGCATCGTGGTCACGGCGGAGAACCACTCGGTGATCGGCGGCGTCGGCAGCGCCGTGGCCGAGTGCCTGGCGGAGGCCGGGGTTCCGGCACGGCTCGCACGCATCGGCCTGCAGGACACCTTCGCCGAAGGCGGCACGTTGGCGTTCCTGCTGCAGAAGTACGGCATGGATGCCGCCGCCATTGCGGCCGCGGTGCGCCGGCTGCGTTCGGAGCGCGGCTGATGCGCATCGCCTTCCTCGGACTGGGCGCCATGGGCGCGCCGATGGCTGCGCGGCTCGCGGCAGGCGGTCACGACGTGCGCGGCTTCGACACCTCGGCTGCGGCGCGCGAGCGCCTGGCGCAGGGTGGCGGCACGCCTTGCGACAGCGCCGCGGCCGCGGCCGATGGCGCGGCCGCCGTGGTCACGATGCTGCCCGACGAGCGCATCGTCGAATCGGCGCTGTTCGGCCCCCAGGGCGCCGCGTCGACGATGAGTGGGCGCGCGTTGCTGCTGGAGATGAGCACGTCCGACGCCGACTGGATCGGCGTCTGCGCCGAGCGCCTCGCGCCCGCTGGCGTGCGCGTGATGGACGTGCCGGTGGCGCGCGGCGTGCGCGAGGCGGCAAGCGGCGAGCTGCTGGTGATGGCTGGCGGCAACCCTGACGACTTCGCGGCAGCGCGCCCGCTCCTGGACTGCTTCGCCAAGCCCGAGGACATCCTGCACGTGGGCCCGCTCGGCACGGCCATTCGACTGAAGCTGATCAACAACTACCTGTCGATGGTGAACATGGTGGTCGCGGCGGAGGGCCTGTGCTTTGCCGCCCTCGCGGGCATTTCGCGCGAGGTGGCCTTGCGCGTGTTCGGTGCCACGCCGGCCGGCAAGGGGCAGTTGACGACCAACTTTCCGCGCAAGGTGCTTCGCGGCGACATCGCACCCGACTTTCCCCTGCGCCTGGGCCTGAAAGACGTGGGGCTCGCGCTCAAACTGGGCGCGCAACTGGGCGCGCCGCTGTATTTGGGCGCCGCGGCCCGGCAGAACTTCGCCATGGCCGAGCGCTGGGGCCGCGCCGAACAGGATTGCACGGCCATGCTGCTGCTGCTCGAGGACCTCGCCGGCACCCCGCCCTTCGACCCTTCCCAACCCGCCGGCACACGCTGACCGGCCCACGACTCAGGAGACAGGAATGAGAGCTTTGAAGAAGAACTGGATCTGCGCGCCGATGGCCGCACTGGTGGCGGGCGCGACGCTCGCCTCGAGCGCATTCGCCGCCGACTACAAGAGCATGACGATCCGCGCCGCCACGTCCAGCCCCGCCGGCGGCGTGCACACCTTCGCGATCGACCGTTTCAAGGAGATCGTCGAGAAGGAGTCGGGCGGCAAGGTCAAGGTGCAGACCTTCTACGGCGGTGCCATGGGCGACGAGCAGGCCAACGTGCGCCAGCTGCGCAGCCAGGAAATCCAGCTGGCCGTGCTGGCGGTTGGCAACCTGACGCCGTTCGCGCCGCAGGCCAACATCTACTACCTGCCGTACATGTTCCCGAGCGTCGATGCCGCGCACAAGCTGTTCGGCAACGAAGCCTTCAACAGCAAGATCAACGACACCATCGCCACGCAGAGCGGGACGCGGCCGCTGGCCTGGTTGGCGGGGGGCTATCGGCACATCACCAACTCGAAGCGCCCGATCACCAAGATGGAAGACCTGCAGGGCTTGAAGATCCGCGTGCCCCCGGTGGAGGTGCAATTGGCCGCGTTCCGCAGCTGGGGCGTGGAGCCGCATCCGCTTGCATGGTCCGAAACCTTCAACGCCTTGCAGCAGGGCGTGGTCGACGGCCAGGAGAACCCCTACACGGTCAACCGCGACAACAAGTTCTGGGAGGTGCAGAAGTACGTGACCGAGCTGCCCTACATGCTGTGGGTCGGACCCATGCTGTTCAGCGAGCCCTGGTTCAAGAAGCTCGATGCGCCGACGCAGGCGCTGGTGCGCAAGGCCTCGCATGACGCCGCCAAGGCCGCCTGGAAGTATTCGCAGGAGCAGGAAGAGCAGGCCAAGAGGCAGTGCATCGAGCGCGGCATGGTCGTCAACACGCTCAGCGACGGCGGCGTCTGGCAGGAGAAGGCACGGTCGGTGTGGCCGAAGTTCCACGACAAGGTCGGCGGCAAGGCGGTGCTCGACGAGGCCATCGCGATCATGGGTTCGAAGTAACGTGACGCCCGCGACACCTGACCTCGCCAGGGGCCCGGAGCCCACGCCGGGACCGCTGCGCTGGTGCTACGAGCACTTCGAGGAACTGGTGAGCGTGGCCTGCCTGGCGGCCATGGTGGCGTGCCTGATGCTGCAGGTCGGCACGCGCTGGATCACGGGCGACGGCCTGGCGTGGAGCGAGGAGATGAGCCGCTACACCTTCGTATGGGCGACCTTCGCGGCGGCACCCATGCTGGCCAAGCGGGCGGCGCACGTGCGCATCTCCGCGCAGTTCCTGCTGATGCCGCCGCGCATGCGGCTGGGCTTTCGCATGCTGTGCGATGCGATCTGGGTCGTGTGCAACCTCGCATTCGCCTGGTGGTCGTGGCAGGTGGTGCGCGACGCGCTCGAGTTTCCAGAGATTTCGCCCACGCTCGGCTTCGCACGGGCCTGGGTCGAACTGATCATCCCGCTCAGCTTCGTCGCCATGAGCTGGCGCATCGTCGAAGACTACGTGCGCCGCTGGCGCCGTGGCGACCTGCTCGCGCTGGTGCGTGCGGATCACGCCCCAGTGGCCGAGTGAGCCTTTTTCCCGCAGAAAGCCATTCATGACGACTTCCCTGTTGGTGCTGCTGGCGCTGGGCATCCTGTTCCTGCTCGGCATGCCGATCTTCATGAGCCTGACGATCGCATCGGCGGTGGGCCTGGTCTTCGGCAGCGGCATGCCGCTGTCGATCCTGCACAACTCGATCTTCGACGGCCTCAACATCTTTCCGCTGCTCGCGATTCCGTGCTTCATCATCGCCGGCGTCATCATGGAGCACGGCAACATCACGCGCGAGATCGTGAACGTGGCCCAGCGCCTCGTGGGCCGCATGTACGGCGGGCTCGGCATCACGACGATCCTGGCCTGCACCTTCTTCGCGGCCATCTCCGGCTCGGGGCCGGGCACGGTGGCGGCGGTCGGCGCCTTGCTGATTCCTTCGATGATCCGGCAGGGCTACAGCCGCGAATATGCGGGTGCCGTGTCGTCTTCGGGCGGCACCATCGGCATCCTGATCCCGCCGAGCAATCCGATGATCATCTACGCGATCCTGGCCAACGTGTCGGTCACGTCGATGTTCGCCGCGGGCTTCATTCCCGGCTTCATGGTGGCCTTTGCCATGTCGTTCACCGCGTGGACGCTGGCCAGGCGCCATGGCTTCCGCGGCGACCCCGACACGCCGCCCTTCAGCTGGAGCGGCTTTCTGGGCGCCTGCCGCAAGGGCTTTTTCTCGCTGATGACGCCATTCATCATTCTGGGCTCGATCTATTCGGGCCTGTGCACCACGGTCGAGGCCTCGGTGCTGGCGATCGCCTATGCGCTCTTCGTGGCGGTGGTCATCAATCGCGCGCTGCGCTGGGCGCATGTGTACAAGGCGCTGCTGGAAGGCACCATGCTCTGCGGCGCGGTGCTGATCATCGTCGGCTCGTCGACGCTGTTCGGCAAGATCATGACCTACGAGGAAGTGCCGCAGCGCCTGGCCGAGTCGGTGATGGCGATTTCGCGCGATCCGCAGCACATCCTCCTGATGATCATCGGCGTGTTGATCCTGCTGGGCATGTTCATGGAGACGCTGTCGACCATCATCATCCTGGTGCCGGTTCTGATGCCCATGCTCATGCTCGTGGGCATCGACCCGATCCACTTCGGCATCATCCTGGTCGTCACCAACGAGATGGCGCTGCTCACGCCGCCGCTCGGGGTCAACCTCTTCGTGTCTTCGCGCCTGTCTGGCGTGCCGGTGGAGCGCCTGAGCCTCTCGGTGCTGCCTTACCTCGGCGCCCTCATGGTGGTGCTGCTGCTGATCACCTACTTTCCGGTCATCGCGACGGGGCTGCCGCGCATGCTGGGAATGGTCGACTGAGTGTTCCATGGGTTCGGCGCCGGGCGCCGGGCGCCGGACGCCGGTTCAGCTTTGCGTCTGCGGAACGCGCACGGTCAGGCCGTCGAGTTCGGCCGTCACCGTGAGCTGGCAGCTGAGACGGCTCGTCGCCCGCCGCTCGGCCGCCACGACCTCAAGCATTTCGCTTTCCATGTCGTCGGGCGGCGGCAGCCGCGCCGCGAAGGCCTCGTCGACATAGACATGGCAGGTCGCGCAGGCGCACGAGCCGCCGCACTCGGCATCGATGCCGCGCACGTTGCCGCGAATCGCGTTCTCCATGACGCTGGAGCCCGGCTTTGCGTCGACCTCGCGCGTGCTGCCGTCCTTGAGGATGTAGTGGATTGTGGGCATGGGTGGCTGCTCAGAACATGTCGAAGTACTCGCGGTGTTCCCACTCGCTGACTTCCAGGTTGAAACGCGCGATCTCGGCTTCCTTGATGCGGCAGAGGTAGTCGACGAAGCCGCGGCCCATCCGTTCGCCGAACATCTCGTCGGCGCGCAGGCAGGCGAGCGCTTCGGTCAGCGAGCGCGGCAATGGCTCGGCCGGGGTGTCGTAGGGCGCATCGGCCGAAGGGCCGGGGTCGGTCTTGCGCTGCATGCCGTCCAGCCCCGCGAACAGCTGCGAGGCGAGGTACAGGTACGGGTTGGCGGTCGGCTCGCCCACGCGGTTCTCGATGCGCGTGGCCTTCTGGCCCACGCCGCCGAGCACGCGCAGCATCGCGCCGCGGTTGTCGCGGGCCCAGATCGCGCGGTCGGGCGCGAGCGAGAACGGGCGGTAGCGGCGGTAGCCGTTGATGGTCGGGCTCGCGAGCGCGGCCGCGCCGCAGGCATGCGCCTTCAGGCCGCCGAGGTAGTGCAGGCCGATCTCGCTCAAGTCCTGGCCCTCGGCCTCGGGCATGAACGCATTCACGCCGTCGCTCTGGCGCCGCAGCGACTGGTGCAGGTGCCAGCCGCTCGACATCACGTTGGGAATCTTCGGGCGGCACATGAAGGTGGCGTGGTAGCCCGCGCGCTGGCAGATCTGCTTGATCGCGCTGCGCAGCAGCACCATGGTGTCGGCTGGCAGCACACCGGCGGTGGGGCCGAAGGTGAGCTCGAACTGGCTCGGGCCGAACTCGATCTCGAGCGAGCGCAGCGGCAGCCCGAGCGCCATGAGCTGCGAGCGCAGCAGCTCCATCACCGCATCGACGCGGTCGTAGCGCAGCTCGGTCAGGTACTGGTGGCCGTGCGTGAGCAGCGACACCTTCGGCGGCTCGCCGGGCTGGCCCGAGTCGCCGAGCGCCATGCGCGCATCGTCGAGCCTGAAGACGTGGAACTCCACCTCGAGCCCGGCGATGAAGTCGAGCCCGAGCGCATCGAGCTCGCGCACCGCGCGCTGCAGGATCTGGCGCGTGGCATAGGGGCATGGGCGCCCGTCGGTCATGTAGGCATCGCAGAGCACCCAGCCGGTGCGCGGCGCCCACGGCAGGATCTTGAAGGTCGACGGGTCGGCCACGATGGTGAAGTCGGCGCCGCCCTGCAAGCCTTCGATCTCGAAGCCGCCGCCGGCAGTGAACACCGGGAACACCGTCTTGTGCGAGGTGTCCTTGGCCAGCAGCGTGGAGGTGAGGTTGACGCCCTCGTACAGTGCGTCGCGGGCTTCGCTTGCCACCAGCGTCTTGCCGCGCAGCAGGCCGTGCTGGTCGGGCCAGGCGAAGCGCAGCACGTCGATCTCGCCGGCGTCGATGCGCCCGATCAATTCGCGCGCCTGGCGCTGCTGGTCGTCGGTCAAGAGACCGTGGCGTTGGGTGAACGATGTCATCGCGGCACCGTGTCCGGTCAGCGCGCGAGCCGGGCAGAGGCCCAGTCCGACTGGAGGCGCCGTTCGCGGTCGGCGCTCTGCCAGTAGCCCTCGGTGTCGCCGGTCTTGCCGATGCCGTCGATCGAGGGCGGACCCGCGAAAGCCGAAGCCTGCGTCGCGTCGATGAGCATCGGTGCGCCTTCGCCGGCCAGCGTGCTTTCGATGGCCTTCACCAGCATGCGGCGGTACGCGATGATGCCCTTGTCGGTGCTGCCCAGGTGCTCGCGCGTGCGGTCTTGAATGGGGCCTTGCGACTCCACGGCCCACTGGTCGTGCACATTGATGTCGTCGCCCATGCCGGTGTAGGTCTGGCTCAGCTGCTCGTCGACGCTGTAGCCGTAGTTGTTGCGCTTGTTCTTGCGCGAGGTGTAGCCGGGCAGCTCGTAGAGCTCGAGCCGCTGCGCGCGCATCTGTTCCTTGTCGACCGGGCCTGTGAAGCTCGTGAAGATCGCGAACCAGTAGCAGTGCGTGTCGTCCACCGGCACATGCCATTGCGAAATCGTCATCTCCGCGCTCATCGGGATCACGAAGGCCTGCGGGAAGACGACGTTGGTCACGCGCACGTGCGTGTCCTCTTCCGACAGCTGCCGCAGCGCGGTGAGGCGCAGGCCGTAGTCGGTCGGCTCGACGCCGATCTCGGGGCGTTCGAACTCGCGCAGCACCTTGGTGATCGGCATGTCGGAGTCGGCCGAGGCGCCGCGAAACTGCTTGCCGTAGCTGTCGGAAGTGTCGGCGTCCTCGAAGAAGCGGTGCAGGTACGACGCATGCGCGGGGTCGATGCCCACCTCGAGCGCCTGCAGCCAGTTGCATTCGAACAGGCCCATGAACGCGAAGGTGTGCGAGTCGGGTGCCACGAAGCAGTCGAATTCGGGAAACGCCGGCGGCTCGCCTTCGCCGATGTAAGCGAACACCGTGCCGGCGCGCTCGACCACCGGATAGGCCGACTGTTTGATGCGGCTGCACAGCTTGCTGCCCGCGGGTTCGGCCGGTGTTTCCAGGCACTGGCCCTGGCGGTCGAACAGCCAGCCGTGGAAGGCGCAGCGGATGCCGCCGTTCTCGAGCCGGCCGAATGCCAGGTCGGCGCCGCGGTGCGGGCAGTCGCGGTCGAGCATGCCGAGCTGGCCGTTCTCGTCACGGAACAGCACGAAATGCTGGCCCATGAGTTGGACCGGCCGCACCGGACGCGGGCCCGCCAGGTCCGCGGACAGTGCCACCGGCTGCCAGTAGCGGCGCAGCAGCCTGCCTGCGGGGGTGCCGGGGCCGACCCGGGTGATGAAATCGTTCTGTTCGGCGCTGATCATGGAAGCTCCATCGGGGTTGGAACATGTGTTGCATGCAATGGAATGCATTGTCTGAATGGCAATCGCCGAAAGTCAACTGAGATGCCTAACTAACGCGCACTTGGCTGCAAATATCAAGGGTAAGTACTTAGAAAAAGCGCACATTCGGCAAGCGCGATCGATATCATTGCCAGCTACGCCTCGATGTTGCATACAGCGACCAATTCTCCTCCTCCTCCGCTTCGCCGAAACCGATGGACTCCCAACAAAATCGCGTACTGGTCCAGCTTCGAGACCTGATCCTCAAGGGCGAATTCGGGCCCGGCGAACGGCTGGCCGAGATCCCGCTGGCCGAGAAGCTCGGCGCCTCGCGCACCCCCGTGAGGCTGGCGCTCACCAGCCTGGAGCACGAGGGGCTGATCGAGCCGTCGCCCACCGGCGGCTACCAGATGCGCCGCTTCACCTCGCAGGAGGTCGCCGACGCGATCCGCGTGCGCGGCGTCATCGAGGGCTTTGCGGCGCGCCTGCTGGCCGAAGACGGTGCGCCGCGCCAGCTGCTGCGTGAACTGCACGAATGTCTGGCCGAGGGCGACCGGGTGGTGAACAAGCCGGTGATGACGCTGGACGACTACGCCGGCTACGTCCAGATGAACGACCGCTTCCACACGCTGATCATGGAAGGCTGCGCCAACAGCGCGCTGCAGCGCGTGATGGAGATGCTCGACCGCCAGCCGTTCGCGTCGCCGAGCGCGATGCTGCCGATGCAGTCGTCGATGGAAGAGGGCCACCAGTGGATGAAGATCGCGCACCGCACCCACCATGCGCTGGTGCAGGCGATCGAACGCGGCCAGGGCTCGCGCGCGCAGGCGCTCGGCGAGGAGCACGTGGAGATCGCGCGCATGAACCTCGACTACGCGCTCGAGCGGCCCGAACTCGCGGCCGAGCTGATGCCGGGGCTGCGGCTGGTGGCGGGCAAGCGGCGGGACTGACTGCGATCCGCGAAGCCGTCGGTGGCTGCGCCCTGCAACGCCTTGCTAAAGTCGCAGGCATGCGCCGATCGACGAATTCAAACGCCCACGGTCCACCGAAGCGCGAGACGGTGAAGGGGGAGCGATTCGCAACGCCAGCCTCCTTCGCGTCCTCGGATTACGCGGCGGCCCACGCCGACATCGTCGCGGTGGTAGAGGCTGCCAGACACACTGCTGCGCGCAGCGTCAATGCCGTGATGACGGCGGCCTACTGGGCCGTCGGCCAGCGCATCGTCGCGTTCGAGCAGGGTGGGCGTGAGAGGGCGACGTACGGCGAAGCCCTGATCGAACGCCTCTCGACGGATCTTTCGGCGCGCTTTGGCCGCGGCTTCAGCAAGCAGAACCTGTGGCAGATGCGGGCCTTTCATCTCGCATGGTCCGCGGATCGTGGTCAGCAGAAGCGTTCCGCCGATTCTTTGTCGGTCCAGATTCTCCAGATACCGTCTGGAGAATCCGGCGCAGATCGAAATCTCCAGACGACCTCTGGACAATTGCCAGACTTGGTGACGCTGATCCGGGCCTTTCCGCTGCCTTGGTCGGCCTATGTGCGCCTGTTGTCGGTCAAGAACGTGCAAGCTCGTGCGTTCTATGAGACCGAAGCCTTGCGCTGCGGCTGGAGCATCGCTCAGTTGAATCGCCAGATCGGCAGCCAGTTCTACGAGCGCATCGCGTTGTCCAGCGACAAGGCGGCCATGCTGGCAAAGGGAAAGCAGCCCGGACCCGATGACGACATCACCCCGGAGCGGGCCATCAAGGACCCGTTCGTCCTGGAATTCCTCAACCTCAAGGACGAGTATTCCGAATCCGATCTCGAAGAAGCGCTGATTCAGCACCTGGCCGACTTTCTGCTGGAACTGGGCGACGACTTCGCGTTCGTCGGCCGCCAGCGACGCCTGCGTATCGACGACAGCTGGTTCCGTATCGATCTGCTGTTCTTCCATCGGCGCCTCAAGTGCCTGCTTGTCATCGACCTCAAGGTCGGCAAGTTCGGCTATGCCGACGCAGGCCAGATGCACCTGTATCTGAACTACGCCCGCGAACATTGGATGAAGCCCGGCGAAAACCCGCCAGTGGGTCTGATCCTGTGCGCGGAGAAGGGCGCGGCTGAAGCCCGTTATGCACTGGAAGGCTTGCCCAACAAGGTGCTGGCTGCCGAGTACCAGACCGTGCTGCCTGACGAAAAAATGCTGGCCGAGGAGTTGGACAAGACACGGCGCGACCTGGAGGCGCAGCGGATCGCTCGCAACGCCGACGCAGGGGAACGTGAATGAAGACGCGGCGCGCAACCTCGTCGGACAGCGTCCGACTTGGCAGCGCCGCAAGCCCTGGTAGAAGGTACCCATGACCTCCTCACTCGCGGCTTCGCTCATCGGGCTCTTGCTCGAATCGGAATTCGGCGGTACTAGCAGCGAACCCGGTGCGGCCGGCCACAACCGCTGCACGCTCGAGGGCATGACCTGGCAGCCCGGCGAGGGCGGCACGATCGAGCTTCGCATCCGGCGGCTCGAGGCGATGGCGTTGCGGCTCGTGTCGGGTCCATTCGTGCTGGAAATCGATCGCATCGACATGCAGGAAATCTCGGCCCGGGTATGCCTCGACAGCGGCATGCCACGCCTGGTCGCTGTCGAGGTGGCCGACATCGCGTTCTCCGGATTGGCGCTCCAGGGGCCGGTGGCGATGCCCCCGCAGCTTCAGAAGAAGATGCGCGAAGCCTCGCCGCCGCCAGCCGGCGCTGCTGCGGCGGCAGCCGGCATCGCAGCGGGCCAGGCCGCCGCCGATGCATGGCAGCTCGGCCCGTTGTCGGACGCCGAAGGCACGCTGCGCAGCCGCATCACCGATGCGCATCTGCTGTTCGATGCCGACGTGACGGTGCCGATACGCGGCGGCCGGATCGACTTCAACGATGCGACGGTCGAGCACGTGGGCCCCGACTCGCGCATGGGCGTGAGCAAGATGGGCGTGTACGTCGATGCGCCCAACGGCCGCAGCTATCTCTACCAGTTCGCGGCGGCACCGGTGGCAGGCGTGGAATTCGAGCACCGCGGCGCGTTGCTGGGGCCCTGGATCTCCGAGCGCGGCAAGCTGCAACTGCGCGAGTTCGCCGAGTCGGTGCTGCGCCAGGGCCGCGTCGGGCCGGGGCAGGGGCTGACCGAGCAGGCGCGGCTGCTGCTGGGCCGCACCGCGCTTTCAGGCGAACTGCGGCTCGGCGAAGGGCTGGTTGCCGTGCCGGGAGTGCAGTTGCATCTGGAGGGGCAGCCTGCCATCGGACTGCGCTCGCCCTCGGTCGGCCGGGGGCTGACGCTCGAGATGGCCTCGGTCTCGGCGCGCGACGCGGCAGCGGCCTGGCAGGGCGCGCGAGTGGCCGTCGAAAGCATGTCGGCAAAGCTGCAGCTCGTCTTCACTGCCGACGCCGAGGGGCTGCGCTTCGCGCTCGATCTCGCGCACGGCAAGGCCGCGGCGCTGCGGCTGGACCTTCAGCCGGGCGGCAGCACAGGCGCCTGAGGCGACGCCACGGCAGAGGGCGAGACGCAGCGCTCGACGTTGCCCCACCGCGCACCGGCACTGGGCCCGATCCACATGCGCGTCACGCCGTTGGTCCAGCCGAAGCCGTCCTGCAGCGGGTATTCGCCGCCACCGCCGCCGGCCACGTGCTCGGCAGGCATCTCGCGCAGCCGGTACTTCTCGACCAGCTTGCCTTCGCGGCGGTAGATCGTGCAGACGGTGCGCAGCCAGCGCGTGCGGATCTCCTGCGCTAGCGCGTGCTCGGCGAAAGACTCCAGCCCGACCACGGCCATCCACTGCAGCGGCGCCCAGCCATTGGGCCGGTCCCACTGCTCGCCGCTGCGCAGCTCGGTGGTCGCGAGGCCGCCGGGTGCCAGCAGGCGCTCGCGCACGGTCGAGGCCACCGCATGGGCCTGGCGGGCACTGCAGGCGTGCGCGAAGAGCGGCGCCACGGTGGCGGCCGTGAGGCAGCTGCGCTGCCGGCCGCGCCGCCAGTCGTGGTCGAAGTAGGCGCCTTCGCGCGCGTTCCACAGAAAGCGGTCCATCGCGTCGCGCCGGGCGTCGGCGCGGTGCTCGAACGCCTTCGCCGTCTGCGGGTCGTCGGCATCGTGGCTCAGGCGTGCGATCGTGCGTTCGAGCTTGAAGAGAAAGGCATTCAGGTCGACGGGCAGGATGCTGGTAGTGTCGATCTGCGACAGCAACAGGCTCTCGGGCGCCGCCGCATCGGGCGCGCGCAGCCAGCGCGTGCTGAAGTCCCAGCCCGATTCGGCCGCGGCGCGCAGGTCACGCCAGACCTCGCTGGCAGGTCGGTCGGCACCGTCGGCGGTGCCCATGTCCTCGAGCCACGATTCCTCGCGCGGCGTGTCGCGGTCGTCCCAGTAGCGGTTGAGCAGGCTGCCATCGGGCAGCCGCACGAGACGCCGCACCGCCTGGCCGGCCTCGATGCCCGATTCGCCGGCCATCCAGTACGCATGCTCGCGCAGCATCTGCGGCAGGTAGGCGGCGGCCGCCTGCACCCCGTGCGCTTCGCACAGCTCGGCCATCCATGCAAAGACGGGGGGCTGCGAGCGGCTCAGGTAGTAGGTGCGCGTGCCGTTCGGCACATGGCCGTAGGTGTCGATCAGGTACGCGAAGTTGTCGGTCATGCTGCGCAGCAGCTGCGGCTGCCCGCCTTCGGCCAGGCCGAGCATCTGGAAGTACGAGTCCCAGTAATAGAGCTCGCGGAAGCGGCCGCCGGGCACCACGTAGTCGTGCGGCAGCGGCAGCGCCGAGCCGCCGCTCGGATGCTCGACCGGGCGCCGCGTGAGCACCGGCCAGAGCCCGTCGATGTGCCGGCCGAGCGCCTGCCCCGGCACCGACTCGTATTCGTCGCGGTGCGCGGCGGGCAGCTGAAAGTGCGCATGCACGAAGCCCGCGAGGTCGAAGCCGTCGTCCCTGCAGGCCGCGCGGTAGCGCGCGAGGATCAGCTCGGGGTCGTGGCGCGGCGCGCAGTCGACGAAGGTCTTGCTGTCGTCGAAGATGCCGCCGCTCTGCACGGCGATGAACAGCTCCTTGTACCTGTCGGCGGGCGTAAGATGGTCGGCTTTTGGCCCCGCGGCCGGTTCGGCGCGCGGAAGCCCGCCGTTCATGGTGGGGTGTCGTTCCAGGGGTAGCCTCCTTCGCATCGCATGGTCTGATGGAGTGCGCGATCCCGGCCGGGTTCCCCGGCCATCGAGCAGCAGGCGACAGCGCCGATCGACGCACCGCCCTGTATTTGCATTGAACTCCGCGCCGGCATGCCGGTCGCATTGGCCATGAATGTTGCCATGACATACCTCGAGAACGTCGACTGGGCCCGTTGGAGCGGGCCTGCCCTTTCCGCTTAACGCATCGTGCTGATCATCGTGCTCGCATGGGTCGCGATCGTCGTGCTGCAGCGTGGCGTGCGGCTCGTGCGCCTTCGCGTGCAGAGCCGCCTCGGCGGTGCCGACGGCGTGAGCCGTGCAGAAACCCTTGGGCGCGTGGTGCGCTACCTGATCGCGCTGGTGGTCAGCGCGGTGGCGGTGATGCTCGTGCTGGGCGAATTGGGCGTGTCCATCGCGCCGATCCTCGGCGCGGCGGGTGTGGTCGGCCTCGCGATCGGCTCCGGCGCGCAGAGCCTCGTCAAAGACTACTTCACGGGGTTCTTCCTGCTGTTCGAAGACCAGATACGCACCGGCGACGTGGTCACGATCGCGGGCATCGGCGGCGCGGTCGAGGACGTCACGCTGCGCCATGTGCGGCTGCGCGACTACGACGGCAATGTGCACTTCATTCCTAACGGGCTCATCACCACGGTCACCAACAAGTCCCGCTCGTTCGCCCAGTCCGTGGTCGACGTCGGCGTGTCGTACCGCGAGAACGTCGATGAAGTGATGGCGGTAATGGCCGAGGTCGGCGCGGACTTCCGGAAAGACCCCGCGCATGCGGCGCGCATCCTCGACGACCTGGAGATCGCGGGCATCGAACGCCTCGACGACAGTGCCGTGGTGCTGCGCTGCCGCTTCAAGGTGGCGCCTTCGCAGCAGTGGACGGTGCGCCGCGAGTTCCTGCGCCGCCTCAAGGCGGCCTTCGACGAGCGTGGCATCGAGATCCCGTTCCCGCATCTCACGGTCTATGCCGGCGTGGGCAAGGACGGCTCGGCACCGGCCATGCCGATGCGGCTGCAGCGCGAGCCGGCCAAGCCGGCGCTGGCTGCGCAGGACGCCGCAGGCTAGAGCTGGCCCATGCGCGTGGCGCTGCTCACCGCTTGCGCGCGCGAGCGCACGCGCAGCTTCTTGCAGATGTTCTTGACGTGCGCATCGACGGTCTGCGGCGTGATGCCGAGCTGCTCGCTGATCTCCCTGGAGACGTGACCGCGCGAAACGCAGCGAAGCACCTCGCGTTCGCGCGCAGTGAGCAGCGCGTTGCCGGACACCGCGCCGGGCAGGGTGTCGGGCACCGGATCGGCCGATACCGCGTGGTCCGCGGGCCGGAGCATGCGTGGCAGCAGACGCCGCGTCAGGCTCGGCGTGATCGCGGCCCCGCCGTTGACCACCTGGAGCGCCGCCTGCGAAAAGCTCTGCATGCCTCCGCGCTTGAGAAGGTAGCCGGTGGCGCCGATCTTGAGCGCATGCAGCACGTGCGCATCGTCCTCGACCGTCGAGACCACGATGATCTCGCAGTGGCGGTGCCGCCTGCGCGCATCGCGAATCAGTCCGAGGCCGGCGCCGATCGGCAGATGCAGATCGATCATCAGCACGTCGAAGTCGAGCGACTCGATCAGCCGCCGCGCGACGGCGGCGCTGGCGGCCTGGCCTTCGAGCCGGATGCGCATGTCCGACAGCAGCTCCTGGGCAATGACACGCCGCGCAAATTCGTCGCCGTCGACCAGCAGCACCCGCACCGGGGCATGTGCCTGTCCCGTCAGATGGGGCGGCCAATCGGGCTCTGCAGGCCGGCAGACGCCCCCCGATTGCATCGCTTGGCGTGGCTCGGTTCGGCGGGAATCCAGCAGTGCCAAGGCACTCGAGACCGGACGCGGATTGGGAACGGCGGAAAGGAATTCCAAAGGGTGACCTGCAAAAGGCAATCGTGAGGGAAACGCTTAAAGGGTTATTGCTTAAGCACAATCCATCATTGCAGTGTTCTTTGTTCACCTTCGATGTAGGAGAGGGCGCCTTCCCGAAAGGCGCGGCATCGCGACCGCATGGGCTGCACGAGAAGCACCTTTTGGGTGCGCGGCCTTCGTTCAGGCGCGCAGGCAGGCCTGGATCGTGGCCTTGGCGTGGCGCACGAATGCAGCGGGTTCGCCGTGAAGATCCGCCAGGTCGTCGCTTCCGCCGCCGAGATACGCGGCTTGCGCCCGCTCAAGCACCTGCCGTCCGTCCTCGGGCAGGCGCTCGAGCGCCCAAGCGGCCGCCACATGCTTCGGCGCTATGGCGCCGGTGGCCGCGCTGAACCAGATGCGCGCGAGCGCGAGCACCACGTTGCACTCGTCGCCGTGCCAGTCGTCGGGCCCGTTCCATTGCGCGATGGTGTCCGCGAGCGCCTGCCTGAAATCGGAATCGGGCACGGCATCGAAACAGCGCGCGGCCGGCGGGCCGGCCAGCGCCACGCTGTGCTGCAACACCTTGCGCAGCAGGATGGCGATGTCGGGGTCCGTTTCGGGCGGCGGGATGTGGCCGGCCTGCAGTTCGTCGCGCAGCCACTCGCCAAACTGCAGCTCGCGCAGCGGCGGATAGCGCCACGGCACCACCTCGCGCTGCACGAGCAAGGTCGCCTCGAGCGCACGCAGCGCACCGGGCACGCCCGGCGGCGCCGAGACTTGCAGCAGCTGCATCATCAGCGCGCGCCGCACCGGCTCGGCGAGCGGCTCGCGCACCGTGACCAGCAGGTCGATGTCGCTGCGCGGCATCAGGCCGCCGTCGAGCGCGGAGCCGAACAGGTGGATGGCCCGCAGCGTGTCGCCGAGATGGTGTTCGATCAGCCTGCGTGCGGCCGCGAGCTGCGGGCCGATCTCGGAGGGCATGGTGTCGTTCATCGCGGCGATGCTATCGCCGCGCCGCCGAAGCGCTCATCGAAGCAGCGGGTGACCCAGTCGATGAACACGCGCACGCGCGGCGACAGAAGCCGGTGGTGCGGATACAGCACCGAATACAGCATCGGCGGGCACGGCGCATGCGCGAGGATCTCGACCAGCGTGCCCTTCCGCAGCCGCGCCTCGACGCCGTAGCGCGGCACCTGGATGATGCCGCAGCCCTGTTCGGCGCAGGTCTTGTAGCTGTCGGCGCTGTTCACGCTGATCCAGCCCTTCATCTGGTGTTGCTCGATGCGGCCGTCGACCTCGAACAGATAAGGAAAGACGCCGGCGCGTGACGAGGAGAAGAAGTTGACGCCCCAGTGCTGCGCCAGGTCCGCCGGCTGCAGCGGCGTGCCGTGCGCGGCAAGGTAGCCGGGGCTCGCGCAGGTGACCTGCGGAATGAGCGCAAGGCGCCGCGTGACCAGCGACGAGTCCTTCGGCTCGCCCGCGCGCACCACGCAATCGACCCCTTCGCGCACCAGGTCGACGAGCCGGTCGCCGCTGCCGATCGCGAGCTCGATGTGCGGATAGCGCGCATGGAATTCGCCGATGCGCGGCAGCACGATGTCGTTGGCGGGTGCGCCATGGATGTCGATGCGCAGCCGGCCGCGCGGGTTGATGGCGTGCTGCGCGAGCGAGGATTCGGCATCTTCCAGCTCGTGCAGCAGATGGCGGCAGCGCTCGTAGAAAGCCAGCCCGTCGACGGTGGTGCGCACCTGGCGCGTGGTGCGCTCGAGCAGGCGGACCTGCAGCCGCACCTCGAGCTGTTTGATCGCATGGGTCGCCGTGGCCCGCGGAATGTCGAGCGCCGCGGCAGCCTGCGTGAAGCTGCCCAAGTCGACGATGCGCGTGAACAGCTGCATGGTGTCGAAACGGTCCATTGGAATCGGCCTGATTGTTGATGCTGGTTGAATTGTATTGACAACATTGCTGCATTTATTCAGAGCGATTGAACAGCCAGACTCCGTGCTTGTTCCAACCCTTTGAGGAGTGCACCCGATGCAAGCAGCGATTTCGGCGCGACTGCGCAGCCTTTGCGAACGGCTCGAGCCGTGGAGTTACCTGCTGCTGCGCGCAGCCTTCGGGCTGATGCTCATGACCCACGGCATTCCCAAGCTGCTGGGCCGCAGCCACGGCAGCATGGCCGACCCGATGGCGGGCTCGGTGCATCTGATCGGCAATGTGCTGCACCTGCCCGCGCCGCTGGCGATCGGCTGGTTCATCGCGCTGCTCGAAGGCGTCGGCGGGCTGATGCTGGCGCTTGGCCTGCTCACGCGCTGGGTGGCGCCGATGGTGGTGGTGCAGATGCTCGTCATCTGCTGGCTGCTGGCGCCGACCTTTCCCTGGATCGACCGCGGCTTCGAGTACCCGCTGATGCTGGCGGTCGCCGCGCTGCTCATCGCCATGCGCGGCGGCGGCCGCGCCTCGCTCGACGGCTGGCTCGCGCGCCGCGCCTGAACGCCAACCGCAACAAGAAGGACGCCCACGATGAACCCCCTGCACATGCCGCCGGTGCGCCGGCGCACCTTCATGATGGCCACCGCTGCCGGCATGGGCGGTGCCGCCACGGGCGCGGCCAACGCCGCCGACGCTACAACCCCAGCGACCGATCCGCACGAAGGCACGCAGCCCACGCGCATCACCGTGAACGGCCAGGCGCATCAGTTGAACCTGCAGCCGCGCACCTCGCTGCTCGACATGCTGCGCGAGCAGTTGGGCCTGACCGGGGCCAAGAAGGGCTGCGACCATGGCCAGTGCGGCGCCTGCACGGTGCATGTCGATGGGCGCCGCGTGGCCTCGTGCCTGACGCTCGCAGTCAAGACCGACGGCTGCGCCGTGACCACCATCGAAGGCATCGCATCGCCCGACGGCACGCTGCACCCGATGCAGCAGGCCTTCATCGACCACGATGCGCTGCAGTGCGGCTACTGCACGCCGGGCCAGGTGATGGCAGCGATCGCCTGCGTGCGCGAAGGCAACACAACGAGCGACGCGCAGATCCGCGAATCCATGAGCGGCAACATCTGCCGCTGCGGCGCCTACGTGGCCATCCTCGAGGCGATCCGCGCCGCGGCGCCGCAGATGCAGCGCCTGGAGGGTCGCCGCCATGCGTGACTTTGCCTACCTTCGCCCGCGCGACACCGGCGAAGCCATCGCGCTGCATGCGCGCCACGCGCCCGGCGCGCGCTACTTTGCCGGCGGCACCACGCTGTTCGACCTGATGAAGCTCGGCGTGGAGGCGCCCGCCACGGTCATCGACATCACGCGCATCGAAGGCCTGCGCACCATCGACACCAGCCGCCGCGACACGCTGCACATCGGTGCGCTCGCGCTGATGAGCGACGTGGCGGCGCACGACACGGTGCGGCGCGAGTTTCCTGCGCTGTCGGAGTCGCTGTCGAAGGCCGCCTCGCAGCAGCTGCGCAACATGGCGACCGTGGGCGGCAACCTGCTGCAGCGCACGCGCTGCGCGTACTTCCGTGGCGGGCCCGAATTCGCATGCAACAAGCGCGTGCCGGGCAGCGGCTGCGCGGCACTCGGCGGGCAGAACCGGGGCCATGCGGTGCTCGGCGGCAGCGAGGCCTGTGTGGCCGTCTACCCGGGCGACATGGCGGTTGCGCTCGCGGCCTTCGATGCGGTGGTCGACACGCTGAGCCCGCGCGGCGAGCGGTCGGTGCCGGTGCGCGAACTGCACCGCGCGCCCGGCAGCACGCCGCACCTGGAAACGGTGCTGGCCGACGACGAGCTCATCGTGCGCATCCGCGTGCCGCGCGGGCCGGTCGGCCGGGCATCGACGTACCACAAGATCCGCGACCGCGAGTCGTATGCCTTCGCGCTCGCGTCGGCTGCGGTGGCGGTGCACCTGCAGGGGAACCGCGTGGCCGATGCGCGCATCGCGCTGGGCGGCGTCGCCACGCGGCCGTGGCGCGCGACCGAGGCCGAACGCAGCCTGGTAGGCCGGCCGCTCACGCGCGCGGCGGCGCGGCAGGCGGCGAAGCTGGCGTTCGCGCATGCGCAGCCGTTGTCGCACAACGCTTTCAAGGTCGCGCTCGGCATCGAGACCGTGACCGACGCACTCATGCTGGCCAAGGACAGGAGCTGAACCGATGGCAACAACCCTCATTGCACCCGCGCGCAAGCCGCGCCCCGGCATCGAACGCGTCGACGCACGCGACAAGGTGCGCGGCGCCACGCGCTACGCCGCCGACGACGTGCGCGCCGGCATGCTGCATGCGGCGCTGGTGTCGTCGCGCATCGCGCGCGGGCGCATCGTGCGCATCGACACCACGGCCGCGCTGCGCGTGCGGGGCGTGCGCAGCGTGCTGACGCACGAGAACATCGGCGCGCTCGACACCGGCGGCTTCCTGATGGCGGGGGGCTTCGGCTTCCAGAGCTTCTATCCGCTGCGTTCCGACCAGATCGCCTACCGCGTCCAGAGCGTGGCGATGGTGGTGGCCGACACGCTCGAGGCGGCACGCGAAGCCGCGGCGCTGGTGGTGGTGGCCTACGAGGCCGCACCGTTCGCCGCGACGCTCGCCACGACCGATGCCGAGCCGCTCGCGCAGTCGGCCGTGCTGCCGCAGCCGATGTTCGCCGACCGCCGCGTGGGCGACGCCGAGGCCGCGCTCGCGCGTGCCGAGGTCGGCGTCGACCTGCGCTACGAACTCCCGCCGCAGCACCAGAATCCGATGGAGATCATCGCCACCGTGGCCGAATGGAACGAGGGCCAGCTGACGGTCCAGGAGCCGACGCAGAACGCCGAGAGCGTGCGCCATGGCTTGGCGAAGCAACTCGGCATCGAGCCCGCGAGGGTGCGCGTTCTCTCGCCCACGCTCGGCGGCGGCTTCGGCCAGAAGAACTCGCTGCAGTCGCACACCGCGCTGGTGGCGCTGGCCGCGCGCCAGCTCGGCCGGCCGGTCAAGCTCGTGATGACGCGTGCGCAGCTGTTCCACAACGCCAGCTTCCGCCCCGCGAGCCGCCACCGCGTGCGGCTGGGCGCGGACCGCAGCGGGCGCCTGCTCGCGGCGGTGCACGAGATCGACCAGCAGACCTCGCGGCACGACCTGTTCCCCTCGGTCGGCACCGAGATCACCTCGCGCCTTTATGGCGTGCAGCACTTCCTGGGCCGCGAGCGGCTGGTGCGCACCGACGTGCAGACGCCGGGCTACATGCGCGCCCCATTCGAGCATCCCGCCGCCTTCGCCTTCGAGAGCGCGATCGACGAACTGGCCTATGCGCTCGACCGCGACCCGGTGGCCTTCCGGCTCGCCAACGATGCGGTGGCCGATCCGCTGACCGGCAAGCCGTTCTCGTCGCGCCACGTGCGCGAATGCCTCATGCGGGGCAGCGAGATGTTCGGCTGGCAGCGCCGCACGATGGCCCCCGGTTCGATGCGCGCGGCCGATGGCAGCCAGATCGGCTGGGGCGTGGCGCTCGGCATCTACAAGGCCGCGATGGCGCCCGCGATCGCGACCGTGCGGCTGCGCGCCGACGGCACGGTGCGCGTGGCCGTCGGCGGCCATGAGATGGGGCAGGGCTTGCGCACCGCGATTGCCGTCACCGTGGCGCGCGCGCTCGGCACGTCGATGGCGGCGGTCGAGATCGCGCTCGGCGACACCGCCGCCGCGCCGCAGCATCTGACGGCCGGCTCATGGGGCACCGCGACTGCGCTGCCGCCCGTGGCGGAGGCCATCGAGCGCCTGATGGACGACCTGCGCCAGCACGCGGGCGCGGTGGGGGCGGCGGCGCAGGCGCCGAATGCCGCGGCCGTGGCGCTGCTGCGCGCATCGGGTCGGCCCTTTGCCGAAGCCCAGAGCCGGCGCCGCGCACCGGGTCAGCCCGAGCAGGTCTATGGCCGGCTCACGGGCGGGCTGCCGGCAGCGGCGGGCCCGGTGTACCCCGACTTCGTCGCCTTCAGCTTCATCGCGCACTTCGTCGAGGTGCGCATCGAGCCGACCACGCGGCGCATCCGCGTGCCGCGCGTCGTCAGCGTGGCCGACTGCGGCACGGTCGTGAGCCCGCGCACCGCGCGCAGCCAGGTCGAGGGCGGCGTGGTCTGGGGCATCGGCGCCGCGCTGCGCGAGCTGAGCGAGGTCGATCCGCGCCACGGTGGCTTCCTGAATGCCGATCTCGCCGAATACGTGCTGCCGGTGGCGGCCGACATCGGCAGCATCCAGGTCGACTTCGTGGGCCAGCCCGACCTGCGCTTCAACGCGCTGGGCGCCAAGGGGCTCGGCGAGGTCGCGATGGTGGGCGTGGCCCCGGCCATCGTGAACGCGGTGTTCCATGCGACTGGCAAGCGGCTGCGGAGGCTGCCGGTGATGCTGGAGGATCTCTACGAGGTGTGAGGCGACTGCGCCGGGCCGCCACGCGCCACCGCATCCGTGCCGGCCTCCACCTGCCGCGCCGCATGTTCCGTGGCCTCCTGAGCCTTCGTCGCGGCCACCGATCCGTGCGCGCTCGCATAGACCTTGGTGAACTCCGCGCCGAGCAGGAAGATCTGGGCCGCGTAGTAGACCCACGCGAGCAGCACCACGAACGAGCCGGCCGCCGCGAGCGACTCGCGCACGCCGCTCTTGCCGATGTACAGCCCGATCAGCACCTTGCCGACCTCGAACAGCACCGCGGTGACGGCCGCGCCGACCCAGACGTCGCGCCAGTCGATCCGGGTGCTCGGCATCAGCTTGAAGATCATCGCGAACAGCAGCGTGAGGATCGCGAGCGACACCAGCATGTTCACCGCCTGCAGCAGCACTTCCCATCCGGGGAACAGGCCCTCGCTCCAGCTGCCCAGCGCCGCAAGCCCCGTGCTCACGATCAGCGACACCATCAGCAGGAACGCCAGGCCGAGGATCAGCCCGAACGACAGCACGCGTGCGCGCAGGATGCCCCAGACGCCCTGCGGCTTCGCGCGTTCGGGCACGTGCCAGATGCGATCGAGCGCCGACTGCAGCTCGGCGAACACCGTGGTCGCGCCGATGAGCAGCACGACGATGCTGACCGCGCCCGCGACGAGGCCGCGCGATGGCTCGCTGGCGCTGCGGATGAGTCCCTGTACCGCGACCGCGCCTTCCTGGCCGATGAGATCGGAGAGCTGCGCGGCGATCTGTCCCTGCACGGCTTCCGGTCCGAAGATGGTTCCCGCCACTGCGATCACGATCACGAGCAAGGGTGCGAGCGAGAAGGTGGTGTAGTAGGCGATCGCCGCGCCCATGCTCGGCGCGAGGTCGTCGATCCACGCCATGACCGCGTCCTTGCACAGGCGCAGGAGCTGCCCGGCCTTGGACGGCGCAGAAGAAGAGGAAGAGGACGACGTGGTCTTGTCCAAGAGATCGCTCCAGAGCACCGCCACTCTGGCACCTTGGCGGCGCGCTGTCGTGCGCGTGCGCCGTCCGAAAGGGTAGCCGCGAACCTACAGAAAGCCCGGCCACCTGCGCAGCGGCAGCGCGTGAGCGTCGTCCGCTGAATACGCATGCTGGGCCGGATCATCGCGGCGCCGCCCGACCGCCTCAACTACCTCGCAGGTCATTGCCGGCGCTGATCCGCCGGCGTAGGCCACTGCCCGCCGAGCTTGTACGATTTGCGTCACCCCAGGGACGTACGCTCCTGCGCGGCACCAGCAAGAAGGAATCCACGTTGAACCAGAGTACGGACCCTGCCGCGCGCTGTACGTCGCCAAGCGCGACGGCCGCAACCGCGTGCGCCACGTCGAGGGCTGGTCCTGATCATCGGCAGCGTATGCGCACTGACCGCTTGGAACTGGCTAATATTTCTTTCATCCTTCGACGCACTCCGAAGTCAAAGAATTCTCGGTGCACCACCTTGTTTCCGTACTTGCCCCCCATCCTCAAGAGACCTGACGCTCGACCATGACACCACAAGTATCTCGACGCCCTCAAATCTGCGTACTTGGCAGCGCCGAATCGGGCTCTTCGGCGTACGAATGCGCCGCGGAGGCGGGTGAGCTGTTGGCTTCACTTGGCATGACCCTGGTGAGCGGTTGCGGCAGCCCCGCAACGAGGGTCGCTGCAGAGCGTGCAATGGCGGCGGGCGGCCTGGTATTGAGCATCGTCCCGCCTGATCACATGCCGCCCCCGGATTGGCCTGCAACGGTGGTTGTGCCTTGCGGCATGGGTGATGCCCGTAACTTGCTGATGGCCTTGTCCGGCGATGCCTGCATCGTCATCGGCGGGAGAGCCGGCACTATTTCGGAGGTTTGCCTTGCGTGGCTGCATGGCCGTCCACTGCTGCCCCTCGTAGGTCACGGAGGATGGTCTGACGGTCTGCCGTCGAATCCGCCGGACGAGCGCAAGAAATCTCAGATCTTGCCTTGGACCAACATGGCAGAGCTCGAGGCGCAATTGCGAAACCTCGGGTTGGTGCCAGGCGCAGGGTGGCTTCCTCAAGGATAAATGAGGATGTGCAGGAGTTGACGCAGCCCCAGAGTCGCATTCAATCCAAGCACCAGAACACGTCCAACGACTTTGAATGCGAACGACATCACGGCAGCCGGCCAAAACCTGGCAACCGC
Organism: Variovorax sp. Soil_C_39; assembly: GCF_057656815.1. Lineage (NCBI taxonomy): Bacteria > Pseudomonadati > Pseudomonadota > Betaproteobacteria > Burkholderiales > Comamonadaceae > Variovorax > Variovorax sp. Soil_C_39. The sequence continues at coordinate 25,501 of NZ_JBDGJQ010000004.1, read as the reverse complement.
AAGGCCTGATCGTCGACGTCGATTCCGAAGCCAAGGCCCAGCAGGTTCAATTCCAAGCCCTCATCGCGGGCCACCGTCACACCGACCAGCCCCGCCAGCGACAACTGCCAGCCCGTGCCGCTGGGCGCATGGTCGATGAACGTGGTCGCGCCCAGATAGTCCTTGCCGATCGCGGTGGGTGGCAGGTCCAATCGCAGCGCAGGCACCTGCCGGGCCACCCAGGCCACGAACGTATTGCTGTTGGGGCCGGGCCAAAGGCGGTAAGACTCGCGCCATGGGTAGGCCGCCACGGCCGATTCGATCTGCTCGATCATGGCTTCTGCCTGGATGCCCCGGTGGTCCGCAAGCAATTGCGGATAGGCGCCATACCAAAGCATGTCCGGCGCGTGCACTTCGCTGGTGACCAAGGCATCTCCGCCGCGGCGGGCCCGCCAGCCGACGATGTGATAGGTGGTGTAAAGCTCCGAGCCAGCGCGTTTCACCGCGATCCAGGGATGGATGCCGAAGGCGCCGCGCCATCGAACGATCCGGGCGCCGTAGACCTGCACCACCGCACCGCGCTCGACCGAAGGGTCGGGTGCTTGCCCGGTGCTGTCCCGACTCCTCATGTGCCATGGCGTGTCGAGATCCAAGCTACCGGAGGCCAGCACGCCGATCGGGCCGAGCATCAGCATCGCAAGCAGGCACAACAATCCCAGTGGCCAACGCGCCCAGCGAGGCACGCGCTTGCGGACCAGGAGAGAAGACGGTGCATCGGTCATTGCGCCAGTATGCCCGCGGCGCACCCGCCATCCAGGCGATGCGCAGCGATGAGGAGCTTGGCGACGACTTCGAGGCGCGGCTGCGCTACTTCGCCGATACGCGCGCGTTCGCGTCGTCCGCATCGAACACGATGCGTGACGGCCAAGGCGCCCACGTGGCGCCGAGCCCCGGGTGCACGGGGCTGCCGTCGCGCGCGAACGCGCCGAGGCTGCGCATCATCTGCGCAGACAGCGCCAGCCGGCCGGGCCGGTTCTGCGCCGTGAAGAGGATGTTCGCGTAGAGCGACGGCCCGAAGTTGCCGAACACGAACGGCAGGTCGAAGGTGTGGGCAGCGCCGAAGACCATGTCGAACGGCGGCGGCAGGCGGTCCCAGTCGAAGTCGTAGGCCCAGACTGCCTGCTGGCGCGAACGCAGCGCATCGAGCACGTCGTTGCGCATCGCGTCGAACCAGAGGCGGTCGAGCGCTGCGGTGCGCGCGATGAAGCCGGTGCCGGGCCGGTCGACCGGCAGGTAGGCCTGCGGAATCCACTGCCCAATCGACGTGGCGGGTGGCGCGTCGGGCGCGTAGCGCGACACCAGCGCGAACACCGCCGCATCGTCGAGCAGCCGCCCGCTCACGCCGCCGAACGCGGGGCGCATGGCGAGCAGTTGCGGGAACAGGCGGGTCTCGTCGCGCGTCTTGCCCGCGAGCACGGGCACCGCGAGGTAGCGTCCGTCGCGGATGGCGTGGATCGGGTCCTGCGCGACGACCCAGCCGTCGGGAATGGGGTTCGATGCGGCCATGCCCTTGGACGCGAGGCGGGTGCGCACGACCGACAGCAGTGCGTCGGCCGGGCGGCCGCGCAGGTGGGCGGCCATGGCGGGCGTGCCGCGCGCGGCGCTCACGCGCTCGCGGGCGGCCGCTTCATCGGCGGCCACGCCATCGGCGATGAGCGACTGCAGCAGCAGCTGTTCACCGCGCTCGGCCCAGAGGGCCCGGGGCTGGATCGCGGCGATGGCGCCCGCGGGCAGCGTGGCGGGCGTGGAGATGCCGCCGCTCAATGCGACGAGCCGGTGGAACAGCGGCGGCGCGGGGCGCGCCACGAGCATCGGCGAGGTGAGGAGCGCATACACGTTCACCGCGCCGGCGGACTGGCCCATCAGGGTGACGCGCGACGGGTCGCCGCCGAAGGCCGCGATGTGACGCTGGACGAACTCGAGCGCCTTCACGATGTCGAGCAGCGCGAAGTTGCCGGCGTCCTCCCCGGCGTTGCCGGTCTTGAGCGCGGCGAGGTCGAGGAAGCCGAAGATGCCGAGGCGGTAGTTGACCGAGACCACCACCGCGTCCTGGCCGCGCGCGAGCGCGGCGCCGTCGTACACCGGGTCGGCGGTGTAGCCCGTGATGTTGCTGCCGCCATGCACCCAGACGATCACCGGCCGCGGTGCGGCTGCGGCAGCAGCGCGCGAGGCCGGCGCCCAGATGTTCAGGTAGAGGCAGTCCTCGGCGCCGAGCGTCTGCCCGAGCGTCTCGCCGATGGTCTCGTCGTAGCGGTTGTGGCGCCCGGGGCCGTAGAGGCGGCCGGTCTGGACGCAGGCCGGTGCGAAGTCGAGCGCCTGCCGCGGCGCCGTCCAGCGTTCAGGGTCCGCGGGCGCCTTCCAGCGCAGTTCGCCCACGGGCGGCTTCGCGAACGGAATGCCCTTCCAGCTGAGCGTGCCGGCGCCGTCGTCGCGGCCCACGACCGGGCCGAGCGCGGTCTCGCGCACCACGCCTGCGGGCGCTTTTGTCGCAACGCCGACGCAACCCTGGAGCAGCACGAGCGCGATGGCTGCGGCAAGGCCGTAGTGAAATCGGTTCATGTTCGGCTGGCGTTCATTCGGCCGTGATGTTCGCGGCCTTGATGATCTGCGCCCACTTGCGCGTCTCGCCCGCGATGAAATCGGCGAAGGCCTGCGCCGTGCCGCCGCGCAGTTCCAGCCCCGCGGCCTCGGCCTTCTTGCGGATCTCGGGGTCCGCGAGCGCGGCATTGATCTCGGTATTGAGCCGCTCGAGGATGGCCGCCGGCGTGCCCGCGGGCGCCATCAGCCCGTACCAGCCATAGCCGACCACGTTGGCGAGCCCGAGTTCGCGCAGCGTCGGCGCGCTCGGGTAGACCGGCGTGCGTGCCTCGGTGCTGACCGCGAGCACGCGCAGCTTGCCGGCCTGAATGTGCGGTACCGCGGTCGACACGGCGGTGAGCGTGGCGTCGATGCGCCCGGCCAGCAGTTCAGCATAGGCGGGCGCGTCGCCGCGGTACTGCACCACGATGCCCGGCGTGCCCGATTGCCGAAGCAGCATCTCGGCCGTCAGGTGAGGGGCTGAGCCGGCGCCCGGCGAGCCGAAGGTCAGCCCCTTGGACGAGGCCTTGCCGTGGCGGATGAACTCGGCCAGCGTCTTGTACGGCGCCGCGGTGTTCGTGACGAGGAACAGCGGCGCGATGGCGGTGCTCACGATCGGCGCGAAGTTCTTCTTCACGTCATAGGGCAGCTTGGGGTACAGCGCCTCGCCGATCGCGATCGGTGCGGCCGCATGCAGCAGCGTGTAGCCGTCGGGCGGTGCGTGCGCGATGTACTCGTTGGCGATGCGCGTGCCCGCGCCGGCCTTGTTCTCGATGACCACGCCCTGGCCGAGACGGCGCGCCAGATGGTCGCCGAGCAGCCGCGTGAGGATGTCGTTGGAGCCGCCCGGGCCGTAGGGAGACACCAGGCGCACCGGCCGCGCGGGCCAGGCCTGGGCGTAGGCCGGCAGGCCGGCGATGGAAGCCGCAAGGCCCGCGGCTGCGGCGCCGAGCATCCGCCTTCTTTGGGGAATCATGGGGTGTCTCCTTCTTTTCGGGTTCGATGGTCGTCAGGCCACGGCGCCGGCGCTGCGCATCGCTGCGACCTGCGCCGCGTTGTAGCCGAGTTCGGCCAGCACCGCATCGCTGTCGGCGCCGCAGGCCGGTGCGGCCGGTGGCGCTGCAGGGGGCGCGTCGCCGAGCCGATAGGGCAGGCCGAGCGCCTGGTAGCGCGCACCGTCGGCGCCCACCGCGTCGACCAGCAGCCCGCATTCGTTGAAGTCGGGCGATGCGCGCACCTGGCTGTAGCTGCGCACCGCGCCCGAGACGATCTGCTCGCGCCCGAGCAGCGCCACGCACTGCTCGCTGCTCAGGCCCGAGAGGCACTCGCGCAGCACCGCACGCAGCGCAGGCCGGTTCGCGACGCGCAGCGCATTGGTGGCAAAGCGCGCGTCGGCCACCAGCGCCTCGCGGCCGACCACGCGGCAGAAGCGGGCCCAATGTTCCTCGGCGTAGGCCGACAGCACGATGTGGCCGTCGCGCGTGGGCACGACCTCGGCCGCCGGTGCGTTGTGCGGCTGCCCGTCGCCCCGGCGCACGGGTTCGGGCGCGCCGCCGAGGTAGTCGCTCCAGCTGGTCGCCTGCAGGTGCAGCGCCACCTCGAACAGCGAGGTCTCGAGGGTCTCGCCGATGCCGCTGCGCTCGCGACCGTACAGCGCGGCCAGCACCGCCTGCGCGCCGAGGTGCGCGGCGGCCGCGTCGACGATCGGCACGCCGACCTTCTGCGGCGGCCGGTCGGGCTCGCCCGTGACCGACATCAGGCCGCTTTCGGCCTGCGCCGCGATGTCGTAGCCCGGTCGGTCGCGCGACGGGCTGCGCGCCGGAAAGCCCGAGATCGAGAGGTACACGATGCGCGGAAAGCGCTCGCGCACCGCGCGCGGGCCCAGCCCGAGCGTGTCGACCACGCCGGGGCGCAGGTTCTGGATCACCACGTCGCTGGCAGCGACCAGGCGCCAGGCGGCTTCCTTGCCGGCGTCGCTGCGCAGGTCGAGCGCCATCGACCGCTTGCCGCGGTTGTAGGCACGGATCATCGATTCGCCGTAGCGGCCGATGTGCCGCGCCTGGTCGCCCGCGAGCGGCTCGACCTTGGTGACGGCGGCGCCGAGCTCGCGCAGCACCATCGCCGCGCCGGGGCCGGCGATGTACTGCCCGAGGTCGAGCACGCGCACGCCCTGCAGGGGCGGTATCGCGTGCGCCGTTGCGGAAACCTTGTCTTGCGCCATGTTCATGCGACGGACAATAGCGCCCGGCAGTATTCCTGAAAATTCAAAAATCGTGAGGTGGCGATCACTCAACGTGATCGCCCTGGAGACACACATGGCCCCTGGCACCGACTATCTGCTGCGCCGCCTTCGGTTGCGGCACCTCGAACTGCTGGTCACGCTCGGCGATGCCGGCACCGTGCGCGGCACCGCGACGCGCCTCAGCCTGAGCCAGCCCGCCATCAGCAAGATGCTCGGCGAGATCGAGGGCGCCCTCGGCGCGCGGCTCTTCGAGCGCAGCCACCAGGGCGTGCGTGCCAATGCGCTCGGCCTGGCGGCGATCTACCGTGCGCGCGTGGTGCTGAACGAACTCGGCCGCATCGGCGACGACCTGGCGGCGCTTGGCGACGGCGCCACCGCGGTGCTGCGCCTGGGCGCGCCGTCGGTCACGGCGACCGTGCCCGCCGCCATCGTGCAGCTGCGCGCGCGCATGCCCGGCACCGCGGTGCGCATCACCGAGGGCCGCGTGCGCGAGCTGATCCAGCGCCTGCTCGACGGCGAGCTCGACTGCGTCTTCGGCGCCATCACGCCCGAGCTCATGGCCGGCGACCAGCTGCCGCTGCTGCAGTCGGAGGTGCTGGTGGAAGACCAGCTCTGCGTGCTGGCGGCCGCGTCCAACCCGCTCGCGCGGCGGCGCGGCCTGCGCTGGTCCGAGCTGTGCGCCGCCGCCTGGGTGGCACCGCCGAAGGAGACGCTGGTGCGCCAGGCCTTCATGACCGCGTTCCTCAACGAAGGCGTCGATCCGCCCGAAGCGGCCGTCGAGGCGATGTCGTCGGTCACCATCGGCGCGCTGCTGCGCCTTGACGCGACGCTGCTCTGCGCGGTGCGCCTCGACCATGCCCGCGACGAGGTCGCGCGCGGCGACGTGCGGCGCCTGCGCGTGGGGCCGGTCGTGGCGCTGCCGTCGCTGGGGCTCTTCACGCGGCGCGGTGCGGGCCCGCAGCCGGCGGTGGTGCAGGCGTTTGCGCGGGCGGTGCGGAAGGTGGGTTGATCGCTCCAACCTTCGCATGTGCAGACTGCTAGCGCGGCTTGATGACCGCCAGGCCGATGGCGCATGCAGCCAGCACAAGAACGGCAATGGAGAGCAGCGGCGACCCCTCGTCGGCCGCCGATGCAACCGCTTTCCGGAGCTTCCCGGTGAAATAGCCGTAGAGGCCGGCCAGGGCGAGCGCCAGCACGACCTTGGCCAGCAGCCATGGCGCGGGCGGCCATTCGCCGAGCCGCGCCAGTGTCAGCCCCAGCAGCCATGCCAGCGCGAGCCCCGGCGTTGTCACGAAGCGATTCCAGCGCACAACCGACAGCACGAACCGCCTTGCCGCGGGATCGAGCGTGGCCCCAGGCTGTCCGACCCGCAGCGCCCATGCGGCCAGCAGCGTGCCGCTGAGCCAGGTGAACACCGCCGCCAGATGCGCGGCCTTCAGCGCCATGTAGTACGAACCCGCGATCATCGTTGCACCGGCGAAAGCGCCCACAGGCGTGCTCGGATGAGGCCATCGTTGAGCCACGCGCCGAACGGCAGCAAGGCCCCTGCGGCCAGGCGCCATGCTTGCCGCTTTGCCCAGAGGCCTGCCCCGATGGACTGCACCAGCGTCCAGGCGTACACGAGGAAGGCAACCCCATGCAGCGGCCCGACGAGGGAAACGAGTCGCGGCTCATCTGCCAAGTGCTTCAACGGCACGGCCAGCAGCACCAGCACGACGAGCGTGGCGCCTTCGAACAGGCCGGCCCAGCGCAATCGCGACAGCAGCGCCAGGTGGAGCTTGGCCGTCTCGTCGGCAGGGCTCATGCAGCGCTTCCTTCAGGCCAGAGCGAGCCGTCGCTGACGGCGGCCGCGAGCGCATCGCCGGCCGCATCGAGCAGGCGCTCGCCCTTTTCTGCCGAGGCCGAGCGCGGTGTGCCCACCACGCCGCTGCAGGACCAGTGCCCGATGGGCCGCCAGCGGTGTGTCCCGAGCGGCTCCAGGAAACCGCGTGCGGGCGCACGCACCGCCTGCGCCGCGGACGCATCGACCAGATCGGGGCGCAGATGCATGAGCATCGAGGTCTCTGCCTCGCAGGCATGCAGCAGGTTGTCCTGCGAGGTGAGGATGCGGCCGAACGCGGCTGCCGCCACCATCCAGTAGGTTGCGCTCGCCACGGGGAGCGAGGTCTCGATGGCCAGCAAGTCGACGATGGTGTTCAGTGCCGAGATGTTGCCGCCATGCCCGTTGAGCAGCAGCACGCGCCGATAGCCTTGCCGCTGCAGCGACACCACGACACAGCGCACAAAGGCGTGCAGCGTGGCGAAGTCGAGCGTGAGGCTGCCGGCCATTCCCATGTGGTGCTCGGCGAGCGAGATCCACAAGGGCGGAAGGACCAGCACTGGCGTGGATGCAGGCACACGGCGCGCCGTGCGCAGCGCAACCTCCGAAGCGAGCAGCGTATCGACCTGCACGGGCAGGTGCGGCCCGTGCTGCTCGGTCGAGCCGATCGGCAAGATCACCACGCAGCGCTCACGCGCTTCGGCAGGAAAGTCCGGCGTCTTCAGGTCGCTCCACAGAACCGGGCGCCCGTTCGCTGCCGCGCTCATTGGGGCTTGTACCCGACTGCGGCGATCAACTGCCGGACCTGCGCGGCGGATTCGCGGTAGCGCGCATCCATCTGCTCGGGCGTGCCCGAGCGCGGCTGCAGGCCATGGGCGCGGATCTTCTCGATCACGGCGGGCATCGCCAGCACCTGCCGGATCGCATCGTTGTAGCGTTGCACGTTGGCATCATTCATCCTGGCCGGCGCGTAGACCGCGAGAAAGTCGCTGGCCGCGAGCTCCGGCAGCCCGAGGTCGCCGAACGCCGGCACGCCCGGCAGCAACGGCGTCGGGCGGGTGACGGCCAGCGCCGTGATGCGCCCGGCCTTCTGGTACGGCAGCACATCGCCGACCGGCAACACCGCCGCGACCACCTGGCCGCCCAGCAGGTCCTGCACCGCGGGCGCCGCGCCGCGGTAGGGCACCGGCTGCACGTCGGCCTCGAGCAGCTGGGCCATGCGCCCCACGATGAACTCCGGTGTGCTGCCCGGTGCGGGCACGGCGATGAGGCGTGCGGTGGGCGTGCGGGCGAAATGCGCCATCAGGTCGCGCAGGCTTTTCGCGCCGGAGGCTGGATGGGCCACGAGCGCGAGCTCGAAGTCGGCGACCTGCGCCACCGGGCGCAGATCGGCCGCGGTGTCGAATCCGGCCGACTTCAGCACCTGGGGCACGGTGACGACCGTGTGGCCGTTGGTGAGGAAGAGCACCGATCCGTCGGGCTTCGCAGCCTTGACGTGGCGCGCGGCGATCTGCCCGCCGGCCCCGGCACGGTTGTCGACGATGACCGGCTGCCCCAGCAAGGGTGACAGCTTTTCCGCGAGGATGCGCGCGCCGAGATCGGCAGTGCCGCCGGCGGGAAAGCCGACCACCAGGGTGATCGCTCCGGTGTGCGCCTGCGCCGACGCAGGACTGTGCAGCAGCATCAGCAGCAGCGCGGTCGCGATCAGCAGGCGGGCAAGGATGGAAGTGGCGTTTAAGTGGTGCATGGAGCCTCCGTACGAGTCGCGCTGGGGATGTGTCGACTCGCGGTGGACTCTAGGTTTCGCATGCGCGGGCGCTGCCTGATGCGTGCGAAGCCGATCCGGTTTCGGCAGCGCTTTCGCTCGTTCGAAGCATGCGGCTGCCGATCGGCGGCCTTGTCTGCCGATTCGGGCATGCCCCGGCGGCAGCCGGCGCAGAATTGCGCCAGCCGCACAAGGAGTCGCGAATGCACTACCGCACTTACACCAGTTCGTCGCTCGAAGAAGGTTCGGGCATCCTGAACCGGGAGTGGTCCGCCCACTCGGTGACGCTGGCGCGTGGCGAGGCGCTGCGCCTGCGGTTCTCCATCCGCAACCTCACGGACGATGTGTCCGTGAGCCAGCTGGCCTATGGTGCGTCGGCACTCGTGCGTCCCGAGGAACGGGCCGAGGTGCTGCTGGTGCAGATGCCGCAGGCCGGCAGCGGTGTCGCCAGCTATGCATGGGGCAACAACCCGCTCGACGGGCGCCACTTCGGCCTCGTCGACGTGCGGCGGGTGAGGCAGCTGCAATGCAGTCCGCACCTGGACGCGCTGGTGCTGCGCGTGCGGATCTCCAGGCTGCTCTCCTGGCTGGAGCAAGCCCTGGGCCGCAAGCCGGTGCGCGAACTCGTGTTCCAGCCATCGATCGACGAGGGAACCCCGGCATGGGCTGCGTGGGCGCCCGTCGCCGGGGCGCTGGAGGCGCTGCAGCGCCACCCGCAGGGCGAGGTCCCCGCGCCCGCGCTGAAGGCGCTCGAGGAGATGGCGGTGGCTACCATGCTGCTGGCCCTGCCCAACAGCTACAGCGACGAACTCCGGCGGCCCGCTGCGCCTGGCGCGCCGCGGCACGTGCGTCTGGCCGAAGAGCTTGTCCAGCGCTCGCTCACGCGCGCTGTCAGCGTCGAGGAAATGGCGCGCCATTCCCAGGTGAGCGTGCGCACCCTGTTCGACGGCTTCCGGCAGTATCGCCAGACCACGCCGGCCGCCTATGTGCGGCAGGCGCGCCTTGCCGCCGCGCGGGAGGATCTCCGCAAGGGCCACGACAGTGTGGGCGACGTCGCACGGCGCTGGGGCTTCCTCCATGCGGGGCACTTCGCCGCGCAGTACCAGCGCCAGCACGGCGAGACGCCGGCGCAGACGCTGCGATCGTTTTTTTCCACCCTCTAGAAACCTTCACCATGCCAACCATCGAGTACTTCCCGGCTGCGGCCGACATGCCCACGCCGCCCCTGTCCGCTGCCGCGCGGGTGGGCGACCTGTTGTTCGTCTCCGGCACGCCCGGATACCACCCGGGAGGCGGCATCGACACGGGCGACTTCGGCAAGCAGTTCGATCAGGCGGTAGCGAACCTGCACCAGATCCTGGCGCGCGGCGGGGCCTCGATGCGCTCCATCGTCAAGGTCAACATGCTCCTGACGCGCGCGGAGGATGTGCAGGAGATGAACGAGCGCTACGCGAAGGCGTTCGGCCCTGCACCGTACCCTGCGCGCACCACCTGCGTGGTGGCGGCGCTGCCCGATCCCAGGATGCTGCTCGAGATCGAATGCGTGGCTGCGGCGGAGGGCGCGTGAGCAGCGAGGCTCACCAGCCGGGCGCCGGGTCCGCGGCATTCCAGATCGGCATGGTGATCTTCGAGGGCATGACGGCGCTCGACTTCGCGGCGCCGCTCGATGTGTTCGCCCGCATGCCGGGCGCACAGGTCCATGTCATCGGCAAGACGCTGGCACCGGTGAAGACCGATCTCGGCTTTCAGGAAACGCCCACGACCACGCTGGCCGGCGCGCCGAAGCTCGATCTCCTGTTCATCGGCGGCGGGCCGGGCGTTACTGCGCTGATGGAGGACGAGGAGGTGCTGCAATTCTTCGCCAGCCGGGCGTCCGAGGCGCAATGGGTCACTTCGGTGTGCACCGGCGCGCTGGTGCTCGGGGCGGCCGGGCTCCTGCGCGGCTACAAGGCCGCCACCCACTGGGCTGCGATGGAGGTGCTGCCCCTGCTGGGCGCCGAGCCGGTCGACGAGCGCGTCGTGATCGACCGCAACCGCATCACGGGCGGCGGCGTGACCGCGGGCCTGGACTTCGGCCTTGTGGTAGCCGAGCAGCTGCATGGCAGCGGCCTTGCGAAGGCCATGCAGCTGGCGATGGAATATGACCCGCATCCGCCCCACAACGTCGGCTCGCCGAGGCTTGCGCCGCCCGAACTGGTTGCCGGCGTCCGCGAGAAGCTGAGGCCCGCCACGCAGGCGAGGCTGGCCGCGGCGAGGCGTGCGGTGCAGAAGGCGGGCTGGGCGGCGTGATGCGGCCGGGCGCGTCAGCCACTTTCTGAGGATCACCTCTTTCGGGATCCTCGAATGCCCAGCGCGCGCGGAGCCGGGCAGGCGGAGAAGCATAGCAATTGCTATACAATCTGCCGATGAAGACCGCTCAACTTCCTCCGGTTCGCGTGACGGCTGCGGTTCGAGCAGAGATCGAGGGCGTGCTGCTCGAAGGCGAAACGCTGTCGCATTTCGTCGAGCAGGCCGCGACGGATGCCGCTCGGCGTCGCAAGGCACAACAAGATTTCGTGGCGCGTGGCCGTGCCTCGCTCGCCCGCGCACTCGAATCGGGCGAGTTCTATGCGGCAGACGAGGTTCTCGAGGCGATGAAATCCCGGCTCGATACCGCGCGCGAGGCGACCGGGCAGAGCGGCAGTGATCTCTCCAAACGGGCCGCGTGACTTATGCCGTGCGCTTGACGCGCGAGGCGTTGGAAGACCTCCAGCGTCTTGAAGCCTTTCTCCTGGAAGCTGCTCTCAAGCACGCAGACTGGGATCTGCCGGACCGCGCACTGCAGGCCATCCGAAGAGAGTTCCGCATCTTGGAGTCCAACCCTTTCACGTGTCGAATTGCCTTCGACGACCGCTTGGAGCGAGAACTCGTGATCCCATTCGGCGCCTCGGGCTACGTCGCCTTGTTCCATATCGTCAGTGAGCGGGAGATCGTGGTGTCGGCCATCCGGCATCAGCGAGAGGACGACTATCACTGAGGGAGGCCGGAGCGAGGGCCCGGCCCGATGGAACACGGGCAGAGAAGTGCCGCCTGATCGCCGGATCCGATGAAATCCCGAGTCGCGCAATATAATTGCAAACGATTCTCATCCACTTTCACGGGACCGCCTCGCGGAACCCCTCCATGTCCGCGGCGCGCCCACCCCTCGAGCCCATCGAAGTTCTCTACAGCGACCACCATGGCTGGCTGCTCGCGTGGCTGCGCCGCCGGCTCGGCGATGCGTGCGATGCGGCCGACCTGGCGCACGACACCTTCGTGCGGCTGATGGCGTCCTCGCGCAGCAGCGCGAGCCTCGGCGATGAACCGCGCGCCTTCCTGACCCATGTCGCCAAGGGGCTGGTGGCGGACCACTGGCGCCGCCGCGAGGTGGAGCGGGCGTATCTCGAAGCGATTGCACACCTGCCCGAGCCCGAGGCGCCGTCGCCCGAGGCGCGGCTGCTGATCGTTGAATCGCTGCTGCGCATCGAGGCGATGCTTGCGAGCCTGCCGGAGCGCACGCGCCAGGTCTTCCTGCTCGCGCAGTTCGACGGACTCACGCTGCAGCAGATCTCGGAGCGCATGGCCATGCCCGTGATCACGGTGCGGCGCCATGTCCACAAGGCGCTCGTCGCCTGCATGTCGGTCGCGTGAGCGCCGGCCGCATTGCGCGATGAAGGACCCGCAGCCGTCGAACGCGCCGGACCCTGCGCTCATCGGCGAGGCCGCCGACTGGGTGATGACGCTGCGCTATGGCGGCGATGCCGCGAAGGTGAACGGCGACTTCGAACGCTGGCGCCGGCAGAGTCCCGCGCACGCCGAGGCCTGGTCGCGGGCCGAGGCGACGCTCGGGGTGTTTGCGCAAGTGCCGCCGGCCATCGGCAAGGACGCGTTTCGCGCATTGCAGCGGCCCGGACGCCGCCGTGCGCTCGGCGTGCTGGGGCCGCTGCTGCTGCTCGCCGTGCCGGCCGGCTGGCTCGCGTGGCAGCGCATGCCCTGGCAGGAGTGGGCGCCGGATGTCGCCACGGCCCGCGGCGAGCGCCGGTCGATGACGCTGGCGGATGGCTCGCGGCTGGTGCTCAACACCGCGAGCGCGGTGGACATCGTCTTCTCGGCTGCCGAACGGCGCATCCGGCTGCATGCGGGCGAAGTGCTGGTCAGCACGCATGCCGATCCGTCGCCAGTCACGCGGCCGTTCCTGGTGCAGACGCCGCAAGGCACGGTGCGCGCGATGGGCACCCGCTTCAGCGTGCGCCGGCTCGACGACAGCACCACACGCGTGGCGGTGTTCGAGAAGGCCGTCGAGATCCGCGCCGCGGATGGCGCGACGCGCGTGCTGCGTGCCGGCGGGCAGGCCGACTTCGATGCCGGGCGCATCGGTACCGAAGCGCCCGTCGACGACAACGCCGCGCTCTGGGAGCGCGGCATGCTGCTCGCCAGGAACATGCGGCTGGCCGATGTGCTGGCCGAGATGAGCCGACACCGCAGCGGCGTGCTGCGCTGCGACCCGGCGGTGGCCGAGCTGCGAGTGTCCGGTGCCGTGTCGCTGGCCGACACCGACGCCGGCCTGGACCTGCTCGCGCGCTCGCTGCCGCTGCGCATCGAGCGGACCACGCGCTATTGGGTCACGGTGGGGCCGCGCCCGGCGCCGTTCGAATGAATGAAAGCGCGGCAGATAAAAAAATGCCGCGAGGGTGATCACTTTTCCTGTCTCGTCCGGTGAGTGAGGGAATGACGCATCGAGGCCGATGCGTCTCACCACCACCGCAGACATCGTTACAGGAGTCAGACGCCATGGGAGCGCAGCACGCAGGCCGCAAGCGGCACATCGAGAAATTCACAGCCGCCATCGCGGGCACGGCCTTGCGCGCGGTGGTGCTGGGCGCGGCCGGTGCGGGCGCGCTGGCGGTGGCACCGGCCGTGCTCGCCGCCGAGCCGGCGGGCGCTGCCGCGCGGTCGTATGCCATTGCAGGCGGCATGCTGGCCGACGTGCTGGCGCAGTACGCCGCCGACACCGGCGTGCAGCTGGTCTTCGAGCCCGGCATGCTCGCCGGGTTGCGCAGCAATGGCCTGCGCGGGCGCTACACGGTGCAGCAGGGCTTCGCGCAGGTGCTGCGCGGCAGCGGCTACGAAGCGGTGGGGCAGGGCAGCGGCGCCTACGCCCTGCGCCCATCGGCCGCACCGGTGGCGCGCGACGCCGCTGTCGGCGCGGCCACGCTCGCACCTGTCACGGTGACCGCCGCGGTCGAGCGCGAGACCCCCACCGGCCGCGTCGACGGCTACGTGGCCAGGCGCAGCGCGACCGCGACCAAGACCGACACCGCGCTGATCGAGAACCCGCAATCGGTCTCGGTCATCACCGCCGACGAGATCGGCGACCGCAAGGCGGAGTCGCTCGACGAAGTGCTGCGCTACACCGCCGGCGTCACGCCGAACCTGAAGCCGTGGGCGGTCGACGAGTTCTCGCTGCTGCGCGGCTTCGAGCTCGGAACGGGCGGCGTCTTCCTGGATGGGCTGCTGACCTCCGGGCGCTCGTATGCAGCGCCGATCGAGCCCTACGGCCTCGAGCGCCTCGAAGTGCTGCGCGGCCCCGCATCGGTGCTCTACGGCAAGATGCCGCCCGGCGGCATGGTCAACGCCGTGAGCAAGCGGCCCACGGCCGAGACGCTGCGCGAGATCGGCGTCGAGTACGGCTCGTACAACCGCAAGCAGCTGAAGGCCGACCTCGCGGGCGCGTTCGATGCCGAGGGCGAATGGACCTACCGCCTCACGATGCTGGGCCGCGAAGCGGGCACCCGGCTTGACGATGACCGCGACAACCGGCTCTACATCGCGCCGGCGCTCACCTGGCGGCCCAGTGCCGACACCCGCCTCACGCTGCTCGGGCGTTACCAGAAGGACAACCAGGCCTATGCCTGGCAGAACCAGTTCGAACAGCCCGGCGTCTTCGGCCAAGCCAGCCCGCGCGTGAACGTCGGCGGCCACGACAACCGCTGGCGTCGCGACAACAAGATGCTCGGCTACGAGTTCGAGCACCGCTTCGACGACACCTGGACGGTCCAGCAGAGCATGCGCTACAGCGACTTCGAACGCGCCGAGACCAACGTGTTTCCGCGAGGGCTGCGTGCCGACGGCTACACCCTCGAGCGCAGCTTCTCGCCGCGCGAGACCCACTGGAAGGGCCTGCAGCTCGACACGCGCGTGCAGGCGCGCTTCGACACCGGCGCGCTGGCGCACACGCTGCTCGCGGGCGTCGACTACACGAGGGCGCGCACCACCGACGAATTTCCCTATGCCCGCCCCGCGCTCTCGCCGCTGAACCTGCTGGCGCCCGCGTACCTGCACGAGCGGCCCACGCCCTCGAACAATCCGTATGTCTACCGGGTGCCATCGAAGCAGCTCGGCCACTACCTGCAGGACCAGGCCAAGTGGAACCGCTGGGTCGTCACGGCTGGCGTGCGCCACGACAAGGCTGATGCGTCCGGCACGAGCACGTTCGGCCTCACGGGCAGGCGCAGCACCGACTACGACACCTCGGCCAGTGCCACCACGGGCCGCATCGGCGTGGTGTACCTCTTCGACAGCGGATGGGCGCCCTATGCGAACTACGCGACGTCGTTCTCGCCGGAGATCGGCAACGACCTGAACGGCAACCCGCTGAAGCCCTCCAAGGGCCGGCAGGTCGAGGCGGGCCTGCGCTTCCAGCCGGCTGCGGGCGACGCGAGCTACACCGCGTCGGTGTTCGACATCGTGCGCAGCAACGTCACCACGGCCGCGCCGAATGCGCCCGGCGAGGTGATCCAGACCGGCGAGGTCCGCGCGCGCGGGCTCGAGCTCGAGGCGCGTGCCGAACTGACGACCCGGCTCAGCATGGTCGCCCAGTACACCTACCTCGACACCCGCATCACGCGCAGCAACGACGGCGACCTGGGCCTTCAGCAGATGAGCGCGCCGCGGCACAGCGCCTCGGTGTGGGCGCGCTACGCGTTCCCGGTCGGCGAGTCGGCGCGCGGCTTTGCCGCGCTCGGCGTGCGCCACCTCGGCAAGTCCCGCTCGGCCTGGGACACGGGCAATGCCAACCTCATGAACCCCGGCATCACCATGGTCGACCTGGCGCTCGGCTTCGACCGCGGTCCGTGGCGCTTCACGTTCAATATCAACAACCTGCTCGACAGGCAGGTGCTGACGGATTGCAACGGCGGCCTCTGCTACCGCAGCGCCGAGCGCACGGCCAACGTCAGCGCGCTCTACCGCTTCTGATGCACGCAGGCATCGGCCAGTGACCGGCGAAGCGCCCCGGCGCTTGCGGCCGGCCATGGCCCGGCTCCACACCTGGACCGGGCTGTTGTTCGGCTGGGTGCTCTACGCGATGTTCCTCACCGGCGCCGTGAGTTACTTCCGCGAAGAAATCTCGCAGTGGATGCGGCCCGAGATCCTCACGCTTGCGCAGCCGCCCGACAGCGCCACGAGCGCTGCGCTGGCCATCGCTGGCTTGCAGCAGCTCGCGCCCGGCGCGTCGCAGTGGGTGATCGACCTCGTCGACGAACGCGACAACACCGTCGGCGTGTCATGGCGCGCGGGCGACGCGCAGGGTCGCGCGATGCTGGACCCGCTCACCGGCAAGCAAGTGCGCGCGCGCGAAACTCACGGCGGCGAGTTCTTCTACTACTTCCATTTCTCGCTGCACTACCTGCCGCGCACGGCAGCGCGCTGGCTCGTGGGGCTGGCAACGATGTTCATGCTGGTCGCGATCGTCAGCGGCGTGCTCACGCACAAGAAGATCTTCGCCAGCTTCTTCACCTTCCGTCCCGGCAAGGGCCAGCGCTCATGGCTGGATGCGCACAACCTGCTGTCGGTGACCGCGCTACCGTTCTACTTGATGATCACCTACACCGGCCTGGTCACGCTGATGACGCTGTACATGCCTTGGGGTGCCGACAGCGCCTCGGCGTCGCAGCCGATGCAGCGCCAGCTGCTGCGCGCGGAGATGACGGCGCTGGTGCCGCCCGCGCCGGCGAGCGGCATCGCGGCGCCGCTGCCCGAGGTGGCGCCGATGCTGCACGAGGCCGAGCGGCGCTGGGGCACCGGGCGCGTGGCGCGGCTGATCGTCGACAACCCCGGCGACGCCGCATCGCGTGTGCGCGTGGTGCGCGGCGACGAGGGCCGTGTCTCCGTCAGCCCGCGCTACCTGGTGTTCGATGCGCACAATGGCGCCTTGCGCGAGGCCAGGGATCGTTCGCCGCCCGTGGCCGAGACTTGGGGCGTGCTCTATGGCTTGCACGTGGCGCGCTTCGCCGGTCCCGCGGCGCGCTGGTTGTTCTTTCTGTCGAGCCTGGCGGGTGCCGCGATGGTCGCGACGGGGCTCGTGCTGTGGACGACGAAGCGGCACGAGAAGCAGGCCCGCGATGGGCGGCGTTCATGGTTCGTGCTGCTGGTTGCACGACTCAACGTCGCGGCCGTGGCGGGGCTCCCCGTGGCGATGGCCGCGTTCCTCTGGGGCAACCGGCTGCTGCCGGTCGGGTTGGCCGATCGCAGCGCGTGGGAGGTTCACGTGTTCTTCATCGCCTGGGGGCTCATGGTGCTGCATGCGATCGCGCGCCCCGTCCATCGCGCGTGGCGCGAGCAGTTCTCGATCGCCGCTGTGCTGTGCGCGGCGCTGCCGCTGTGGAACATGCTGGCGGGGCATCGTCTTGCGGGCTTCGAATTGACGCTGCTTGCAGTGGCGGCGGTCCTGGCCTTCGTGGCATTCAAAGCGCGACGGCACGGCGCATGACGCCCTGGCGGTGATGCGCCGCCGTGCAATGTCGCCATCGGCATGGGAGCGGACTATTCTGCACCCGATCCGGATTGGGAAGAGGCCGCAGCCTGTGTCTTCTGCGCGAGATCGCGCCACGACACCTGCTCGTCGCTGTGGGGCACGAAGCCGACATGCAGCCCGAAGATGTGCGCGATCTTGTTCAGTGTGTCGACGGTCGGGTTGGCCTTGTCCGCTTCGATCAGCCGCAGGCTCTGCACGCTGAGGCCACGATGCTTCGCGAACTCCGGTTGCGTCAGCTTGCTGATGCGGCGCATCGCCGCGACGGCCTGGCCCACGGACATGCTGCCCGAGGCGATGGCCGCGTAGAACTCGCCGCGGAGCCGGCGCTCGAGCTCGGGGTCGGTATGCCTGCGCCGTTTATCCACGACCGCGCTCCCTCGTTGGGTTGCGGGGGACGAGATCGGCAAGCGCCAGCAGCTGGTCAGCCTGTTTGTCGATGGTCGCGCGACATGCCTCGATCACGTTGGACTCGATCCCGCAGTCCCGGGCGAACTCGGGCAGGTTGGCGACGATCGGCGCAAAGTCGTGCAGGGCCGTGGCAATGGCGCCGCGCTCGGGGTCGTCCACCTCGAGGCTTTCCAGCACGGCCGTCCAGTTGTCCTGGGTCTTTCCGACGGCATCGCGCCAGTGGCAGCCGCGGACGACGACCTCGCTGTCGAGGAACATGGGTGCAAAGTCGAACACCGGCGTGAGCTGCACGGTGCCGTCGACGAGCCGCTGCACGGCCGTGTTGCGCGCGTGGTTGTCGGTGTTGCGCATCGCCAGGTTCAATACGTCGCGCCGGATGAACTCGATGGTCTCGCCGAGCGGATCGAAGACGACGCGGCGCAGCCCCTTCAGCAGCGCTTGTTGGCTTCTGGGGATGCCGAATCCCCGCAGATCGCAGAGGCTCGCGAGGCTCTCCTGGTGAAGCCTGTGGACATGACCGTCGATGACCTGGCGATCGAAGCGCCGGACGAACAGGAGCTCGCCATGCAGGTCGGGTGCCGCGAAGGTTCGCATGCCGCAGGCGGCGGCGAGCCGCAGGTAGCCTGCCTCGTTGCGGAGGACGGCACGGTCTTCTTCGCTCCTGCCGCGGGGAAGCTTCACGAGCCAGTGGGCCTGGGCGCGGTCGTCGGCCAGCGCCATGTCGGCAAACCATCGTTCATCATGGTCGACGCTCAGCAGGAACTTCGGCGCGACCCCCTGCACACCCGTCGTGCCCGACGCGAGCATCGCGTGCAGTGAAAGGTGGTCGAGAAAGTCCTGACTGCGCTCGAGCACGTCGCCGATGTCGAAACCCCGAGCCGTTGCGGGGTCGGGATTCTTGCGGGCCTGGTCCACGAAGAAGGCGAGGGCGCTCTCGAAGCGCAGGCTGCCGATCGGGTTGAATGCGCCGGCCATCACCAGCGGCACGACCAGGTTGTCGCTGTCCGCGAGGCTCAGCGCCTCGAGCAGGTACCTGCGGCCCTTGCCCTGCGGCACGAGGTCATAGAGAAACGCCGGCGCGCGACGATCCACCTCGCGGCCGGTAGGCCCTTCGATGAACCGGTCCGGCGCCATGCCGATGGGCAAGCCCAGCGCGACCGGCCAGGGATCCGGCGCACCGAAGACATATTCGGGCAGGTACTCGAAGCGGCATTTGTCGGCGCCGAGCGGCTGGAGGGTCGCAGCGGGATGCCACGCGCCATCGCGGTGGATCTGGATGGTGGTGGCGGCCGAAGTGGTCATGAATTGACCATCATGGTACCCAAAAAGCCAGCTTGTAGGTCGCTATTTGGTTAGTTTGATAGACAGATCGACGGACGCCCTCGCACCGCTCCTCAGAAGTCGATGCTCGCCGAAAGGCTCACCGTGCGCGGCGACCCGACGAACAGGTAGCCCGCCGTCGACGTGCCCCAGTAGTTCTTGTCGAGCAGGTTCTCCACGTTCATGCGAAAGGTGACGGGCTTTCCGCCGATACGCGTCGCGTAGCGCGCACCCGCGTCGAAGCGGTTCCAGCCGGGGATGTGCAGCGTGTTGGCGGGATCGACGGCACTCCTGCCGGTGTGGATCATCCGGCCCGTGAGCGTCAGCCCGGGCGCGAACGGCAGGTCCCATTCGGCGCCGAGATTCAGTTGCCAGTCGGGCACGCCGATCGCCTTCTTGCCTTCGAGTGCAGCCGTCGCCGCCTTGGTGATCTCGCCGTCGAGGTAGGTGACGCCGCCCAGCACGCGCACGCCGCGCGTTACCTCGCCGGCCAGCGTGGCTTCGACGCCGCGGTTGCGCTGCTCGCCGAAGACACCGAAGGTCGAACCCGAAACGCCTGCGCTGGGCTTTGTCAGCTCGAAGAGGCTGACCGCCGCCACCATGCCGCCGTCGAGTTCGAACTTGACGCCGACTTCCTTCTGCTTCGACTTGTAGGGCGGCATGACCGCGCCCGGGTTGCTGATCGCCGCGCTGACGGGCGCGACGTCGCCGCGCGACAGGCCCTCGATGTAGCTCGCATAGAGCGAGATGTCGGGCCGCAGTTTGTAGACCACGCCGGCCACGGGCGTGACCGCGCTCTCGTCGTAGGCGTCGCCGCTCGGCCTGCCGGTGGAGAAGTCGTAGTCCTGGCCGGCCACCTGCTGCCGGCGCAGGCCCAGCGTCACGCGCAGCCGGTCGTCCATGAACGACAGCGTATCGGCGAGCGCTACGCTCGTGAGCTTGGTGTCGAGGTACGGGCGCAGCGGGTTGCTGATGCCGGCGGTGGATGGCGTCGGGAACAGCAGGCCGGCATAGAGGTTCGAACTGCCGCCCGGGTAGCCCGTGTAGAAGCCCAGGCCCTGTTCCTGTTCGAGGCGCGAGAGGCTCAATGCCACTTCATGCTTTACGGGACCGGTCGAGAACCTGCCTCTCAGGCCCGCGTCGAGCGACTTGCTTTCCACCGACATGCGCTGCCAGCCGCCGAAGAAGGCGTAGTCGCCCGCGGTGTTCAGGATCACCGGGTTCGACGCGATCGCGTCCCAGTTCAGCTTGCGCTGGCCGTAGCTTGCATAGGCGGTGAGGTTGTCGCTGAAGTCGTACTCGGCCTTGAACACTGCCGAGCCGTTGCGCCCATTGGTCCAGCCCAGGCCCGGGTACGGGTAGGTGTTGTCCGGCGCGCGCGGCACGGCAGTGAGCGCCGGACTCGCCTGGAACTGCCGCACCACGTTGTCGATGCGCTCCTTCTGCGCCAGCAGGTCGAGCGAGGCGCGCAGCGCGCGGCCGCGGTAGTCGAGCGCGACGGCGCCCAGGCTCTCGCGCGTGGACTGGCCCTTGATGGCCGTGTCGCCTTCGCGCTGCACCGCATTGACGCGCACGCCGAAGGCGCCGTCCGGCCCGAAGCGGCGGCCGATGTCGACATGCGCGCCGAAGACCGCGTCGGACGAGAAGCTGCCGGTGATGCGCGTGATCGGTTCGCTTTCCGCGCGCTTGGGCACGAGGTTGACCACGCCGCCCACGCTGCCGCCGGGCGTCATGCCGAACAGCGACGCCGACGGCCCCTTGATCACCTCGACGCGCTCTACCGCTTCCAGCGGGGCGCGCCAGTAGGGTGTGACGCCGAACACGCCGTTCAGCGCGAAGTCGCTGCTGGGCACGCTGAAGCCGCGGATCGTGATGTCTTCGTTGATGTTCGATCGCGCACTGCCCATGCGCACCGATGGGTCGGCCGCCAGAACGTCGGCGACCGAACGTGCCTGGTCGTTCTCGATCGTTTGCGCGGTGTAGCTGGTGACGCTGAAGGGCGTTTCCAGGACCGCGGCATTGCCCAGGATGCCAATGCGCGCGCCGCGGCCCACCTGTCCGCCCTGGATCGCGGGCGGCGGCGCGTCGATCGCGTCACGCTGCTCGGTGGCCGTGACGAGCGGCAGCGTCTCGGCGGCCTGAGCAGGGTCGTTCGCCGCTGCATTCGAACCCCCGGTTTGCGCCAGTGCAGCGCCTGCCCCCCACACCGCACTGGCTGCAAGCGCCGCCTGCACCGCGCCGGCCAGCCTGGTCTTCTCCCTCGCCCCGCGCCGGGCCTTCCACTGATGGTCTGTCATAAGCACCTGATCGTTGATGTAATGAGAATTGTTTGTATTTACATCGGTGAATGTCAAGTGCGGGATGGCGAGGGGCGGGGAAAGGCACAGGTGTCGGCGGACGAGTCCCCTGCTCGCGCAGCGCCTTCAGCTAGCTTTGACTCTCGATCATCTGCTGTCGACGAGCTGTTCGTTCGCTGAGCCACTGGCGCAGCCTGCGTGCATCTTCGCTCCTGTGTTGAATGCTGCCGGCGTCGAGCAGAAAGACGACGACCGAACGACCTGCGGCTCGCATCCTCATCGCCAGACATTGACCCGCCTCCACGATGTAGCCGGTCTTTGCAGCGCAACAGGCCAAAACGCACCGAGCAGAAGTCGCCTGCGGCGGCGCCTTCGCAGAGAGGACAGCGGTCCGACCATGAGGGTCGCGGCATCGGGAAGCCAGCGCATGCGCGGGCAACATGTCGTGGAGGATGACTGCGGTCGCCCATGCTTCTAGCCTTGAGTCGCCGATCGCGGTTCGATCCCGCGATGCGTCAGCGCCAGGCGTTCGCGCCTCGCCCGGCGGCAAAGCGCGGCCTTGAAAAAAAATGCATCTGAGAATGGCTCGCCATGGTGCGGGTATGGGTTCATCGTCTCGACATCACGCGTCCGGCCCCTGCGGAGCGGCTCGGTGCCGGTACGCGCAGGCACCTTCGCAAGCGCGCGTCGCTGCCGGTGATGCACACCTGGCTGATGCCGTCGTTGCCGGTCGATCGACCACAGGTAGGCTGCGCGCAGGCGTTGGTCTCTGGTGGTACTTGACCGACGGCATCCGGCAGCGACGGTGCCGCATGGGACGCGCAGATCAGCGCATGCCTACAAGCCAGAGGTTCGTCATCCTACCGGCATTTTTTCGACGGCGGACAGCATGGGAGGACTTGTTACTTGCACACTTTCACTCTACGAACAGGGGCGGCGAATGAAGATTGTTCTTTGGATTGTCCTCATCATTTTTCTCATCGGTCTCGCGGTGGTGCTGGGCCTCGGAAAGCTGATTTTCTAGCCACAGCGAGCTTCGGGCGGGCGGCTGTGGCCCGTACGGCCGGGGACCGGCTTAGCGGCTGTGCGTGTGGTCCGGCCGGCGCAGAAGAACATGAACAATCGTGAATTGGCCGCGAGGACACTGGTGCAATCGGCAGTGGTGGCGCTCGTGGCGGCTGCCTGCCTTGTCCTCTTGTTCGGTGCGCAGGTATGGTTCGTCGTCTTTGCCGGCATTCTTTATGCCGTGCTGCTTGGCCGGATGTCGAGGTGGCTGTCGGACCGGCCGGGCATGAACTACAAGTCGGCAGTGGCACTTTCCGTCCTGCTGCCGTTGCTGGTCTTCGGTGGCGTCGCTTGGTTCGTGGCGCCAGACGTTGCCGACCAGGCGTCTGAACTGGCAGACCGTCTGCCTCGGGCCGTGGATCGACTGCGCGATGATCTGCTGGAATACAGCTGGATTGCGCGGCTGGTCGAGCAGGTCGAGAACTACCGGGACGCGCTTCCGGACGGTTCACGGGCGCTGGATTTCTTTGCTGGCGCATTGTCTTCAACGCTGGACGCGTTTGGAAACATTCTTCTGGCGTTCGTGCTTGGCGTCTTCATCGCGATGAGCCCGCAGATTTATGTGAACGGCTTGATGCGCCTTGTTCCGATGCACAGAAGGGCGCGGTTCGGGGAGGTTCTCGGCGCCACGGAGTCGGCACTGGCATCCTGGTTGATCACCAAGCTGATCACGATGATGGTGATCGGCGTGCTGACATGGCTCGGCCTCTGGGCCATCGGGATCGACCTCGCGCTGCTGCTGGCATTGATCGCCGCCGTGTTGTCGTTCATTCCGAATGTCGGCCCCGTGGTCGCACTCGTACCGGCTGTCCTGATTGCCTTGGTCGGCGATCTCAACCAAGTCCTTATCGTCGTCGCTCTATACCTTGCGGTTCAGACCATCGAGAGCTATGTGCTGACGCCGCTGCTGCAACAACGCATGATCGACCTGCCACCGGCACTCACGATCAGCATGCAGGTTTCGCTGGGGGTTTTCGGTGGGGTCATGGGCGTCATCCTTGCCACGCCGCTCACCGCAGCTGCCATTGTGATGACGCGCATGTGGTACGTGGAAGATCTGTTGGAAGACCGTTCCGATTCAGCCCGGACGTGAGTCGAGATCGGACGGCCTACCTCCCCGGCAGGTACAGCCTGGGATCGACGGCCTTGCCGCGGTAGCGGATCTCGAAGTGCAGCTTGGCGCGGCCGCCCTGTGCAGGCCCGATCTCCGCGATCTTCTGGCCGCGCCGCACGCGCTGGGCCTGCTTCACGCCCACGGCGCCCACATTGGTGTAGATCGACATGTAGGCGCCGCCGTGGTCGACCAGGATGACGCTGCCGTAGCCGCGCATGTTCTCGACCGCGGCCACCGTGCCGGCACCGATCGCGTGCACGGCCTCGCCGGGGCTGCCCCCGATGTCCACGCCCTTGTTGCTGTTGCCGTTGAAACCGGCGATGACCGGGCCCTGCGACGGCCAGCCCCAGTCGCCGCGCCGCGAAGCAGGCGGCACCACGGGGTCGCGCTCGCGGGGGGCGGGCGCAGGCCTGGTCTTTTGGGCACTGCTGTCGCTGCGCGGCGGAGGCGCCGCCACGGCCGAATCGGCACCGCCCGGCGGCACCAGGCGCAGCACCTGGCCCGTTTCGAGTCGGTCGGGGTTGCTGATCTGGTTCCAGCGTGCGATCTCGGCAATGGTCCGGCCGGCACGCTGTGCGATGCGGTAGAGCGTGTCGCCCGGCTGCACGACGTACTCGCCGGGCCCCGCCACTGGCGTGCCGGGTGTGGTGGAGCATCCGACCACCAGCAATGCCGCCATCAACGCGGCGCATGCGCCCCTCCTTCTCCCGATCAAAACCACGCGTTGGTCCTTTCCTGAATCATCCGAATCGCGCCACCTCGCAGTCCGAGGCGCGCATCGACAACCCGGCAAGGCTACCAGCCTGCCTAGCGTGGATCGGCCCGGTCCTCGCGCGGCAATCGGGCGTCGGAGGCCGCATGCTGCGAAATGAGCTGCGGCTTGCCGCATTTGCCGCAGCGGTAGAAGCGCAGCCAGGGCAGCAAGCGCATCCAGGGCCGGCGACGCACGCGCGCCAGGTGATGAGCGTCGCAGGTACACGCGGAAAAAAGGGATGGCATGGGTTCGTCCGATTCGATAGGCGTCGTTCGTGCCCCGCTGCCAGTCGCCGCGTGGGGTCTTGCATCGAGGATGCAAGGTGCAATTTTGTCAACGAATTGTGACCAGCGCATTCTTTGGCTCGAAAAATAGAACTTACGAACTGCTTCTTGCTGCACCTGAGAGCCCGAAGAGCACAAGCACAAGAAAATCGCGCGACGTTGCGCCGAATTCCATCGACTTGTCACAGTGGGATCTGAACATCGCCTCTCCAAGCCGCCCGCCGGGCCGCAACAACTGAGGAACGATCCATCATGGCAGTAGACATGTTCATGCGCGTCGAAGGCGCGAACGGCGAATCGAAGGACGCGAACCACAAGGAGTGGACGGACATCAGGACGTTCGCCTGGGGCGCCACGCAGCCCGGCAACATGGTCAGCGGCGGCGGCGGCGGGGTGGGCAAGGCCAGCTTCAACGACCTTCAGGTGCTCGCGCGCATCGACAAGGCCGCTCCGCCCGTGCTCAAGAACTGCGCGAGCGGCAAGCACCTGAGCAAGATCGAAGTGTCGGTGTGCAAGGCCGGCGGCGCGCAGGTCGAGTACACGCGCATCACGCTCGAGGAAGTGCTGGTCACCTCGGTGCAGTACACCGCCGACCAGGACAGCGACGCCGTGCTGGTGCAGTACACCTTCCAGGCCGCCAAGGTCAAGCAGCAGTACTGGGAGCAGACCGACAAGGGCGGCAAGGGCGCCGAGACCGTGCTCGCCTGGAACATCAAGGAGAACAAGGAAGGCTGATCCCGATGCTTCCGGGCGCTGCGCTTGCGCGCGTGTTGAGCGTCTCCTCGCCGGCCATGCCCATGCTGGGCGGCGAGCCGGCGCTCGAGCCCGTCGCGATCGAGGGCGACGAGGGGCTGAGCACGCTGTTTCGCTACACCCTCACCCTGGCCACCCCCGAGCAGCCCGGCTACAACGAGCGCCAGGCCGCCAACGTCGCCATCAAGCAGCTCGTGGGCGAGCCGCTCACCGCGCACATCGTGCTCGACG